>JAXMBS010000024.1:0-73928 GCA_046349775.1 Planctomycetaceae bacterium
GTAACAAAGTCGCCAGCTACGACCCGCTGACAGGGGAACCGCTGTGGGAGTTCGCCGGCAGCACGACTGAATGCGTGACCTCCACGGTGACGGACGGCCGTGTGGTCTTCTCGACGGGTGGCTATCCACAGAACCACGTGCAGGCGGTCGTGGCAGACGGTTCGGCCCAGGTGGCGTGGGAGAAGAAGGTCCGCGTCTATGTGCCGTCGCTGCTCCTGAAGAATGGGCATCTGTACCTGGTGACCGACGACGGTGTGGCGGCCTGCTGGCGGGTGGACGACGGTGAAGAGCTGTGGAAGAGCCGGCTGGGAGGAACCTTTAGCTCGTCGCCGGTCCTGGCGGGGGACCGGATCTACGCCACGGACGAGTCGGGCCGGACGACGGTGTTCAAGGCGTCGCCTGAGAAGTTCGAGTCGCTGGCAGAGAACCAGCTCGCCCAGGAGGTGTTCGCGACCCCGGTGATTGCCGGCGGGCGAATCTACCATCGCGCCGCGACGATTGACGGGGACCAGCGGCAGGAATGGCTCTACTGCCTGGGGGAGTGAGCGGGAGGATTCCGGATCCAGGACTCGAGCGACGCCGACTCGAAATCCTCGGCGCGAATTTGACTGTCCATCGAATCCCCGAATCCTGAATCCGAGCTCCTGAATCCTCTCTGAGCGGCAGATCTTGCCGCAGATTTGGGCAACTTTGGCCGCGCAATCGTTGCAATCGGCGCATGCGCTGTCTCCGCGAATTGCGCAACCGTCATTGCTTCTGGCGAAATAGGCATAGACCGGACGAAAGGTCTCATCCGCATTACCGGTGCGCACCGAAAACAAAGAAAACTCATCATCGTGGATGACCCCAGCGAAGTTACGCGTGGCGGGGCATGGCCATGATGTGCGGGCAGTTTGTCACTGCCGGACTCGGGGCGGAGTGCGACCAGGAGACAATCATGAGGTCAACGTGGGGTGCGCTGATCGGTCTGGCATCAATAGTCATTGCGCCGATCCTGCCGGCGGTCGCGCAGGATGCCGCGTCTCCGATGGCAGTGACGTCGCAAGCGGTCCCGGCCTCCCCGGCCGCCGTGAATTACAACGGCACTGACACGTATACGGGGACCATTGGGATCGGCCAGGGCGGATACCTGTATTTCCGGAAGGACATCAATAACGGTGTCGGCTACCGCCAGGGTTTCTCGACGATTGGCGGATTCCAGCCTCTGATGCTCACGCCGAACGGCGGCCTGTTCGGCCAGGGCCAGATGTTCATCACCGACGACGGCCAGGTGGGCGGAAACCTGGGAGGCGGCGCCCGGTACTTCGCCGAAGAGGCGAACCGCGTGTTCGGCGCTTACGGGTTCTTCGATTTCGACGACACGCAGTCCGGTTTCAGCAATCAGCAGATTGGCATCGGCTTCGAGACCCTGGGCCCGATGTGGGACTTCCGAGCCAACGGCTACTTCCCACTCAACACGGATCAGCATTTCGTCAGGTTGAACTCCGTCAGCAGCACGCCCTTTTTCAGCGGCAATACGGCGCTGTTCACAGGGCAGGCCTTGTTTCAGAAGACCATGGTGGGGGGCGATGCGGAAATCGGCATTCCGCTGTTTGATCCGTCGGCCTTCGGTCGATTGCGGGTCTATTTCGGCGGCTACGGGTACGACGGAGCGAAAAAGGATCAGATCGGCGCCCGTGCGCGAATTGAAGACCACATCAACGAGTACGTGACGATCGGCGCGGCGTTCATGCACGACGATGTCAACGGAGACATGGTCACGATGGCCGTCGACATTCGCGGCTGGAGCCGGGTGCTCCCGAACCTGAACAACCGCGACATCAGCAACCGGGCGAAGATGTTTCTGCCCGTCGTCCGGCAATACCGCATCGCCACCGAACGGTTCCAAAGCTCAATCACTGCCGCGGCTCTGGGCCCAATGGCACGCTGCCGAATGTCGTGTGGGTGGACAATTCCAACTGCCGCCGGCGATGGCACATTTGAGAATCCGTTCCACAACCTGCTGCCGAGCCGCGGCGGGAGCGGACTACATCCTGGTGCGGAATGGTGCCAGCTCGCAGGCGAACCTGCGCTCGGAGGCATCACGCTCGCCAACAACCAGATCATGTGTACGGCGAAGGCTTCAACTTCAACGTCGTCATCAATGGGAACGGCTTTGGCACCGGCGCGCGGGGAACTATGCGATCACCTCGCTGGTGCCCGGCTGGAACACGACCGGCGTGCATCCATTCCTCAGCAATCCGAGCGGCAACAGATCACCTGGCCAACAATAACCAGGTGGCCGGATCTTCAACATCGTGGATTCGTCCGCGAGCGCTATCAACGGGAACGGAATCAACAATTTTACACTGTCGCATTTGACTCTCGGCAGCACGAACGCCAGCTTGAAACGGTGGCTGGGGCATTGACTCGGTCAATGCGAGCGGCGTCGGCACGATCACGGATGCGGCGATGCTGAACAATACCCCGGGCGGCCTGATTGCGCAGAATATACACCGCTGCCGCTGACGCCGACTGTCGCGGGGACCTCGCCAGGACGACGCCGAACGTGACTGGCGGTTCTATCGGAATATTCTTCAAAGCCGACAATTCTCAGATCAACGCCACGGTCTCCGACATTCGCGATTCCGGAAGCAACGCAGGGCTTATAGCCCGATCGTCCAACTCCGGAGACATCAGCCTCGCTGTTACCAACGCGTCCTTCAACAACGCGACAGCCAACGGCATCGACTTGCAAGCGGACGGTGCTGGCTTGTCATTCAACTTCACCGACGTGAAGGCGGACGATGCCGCTGTATTGGGGCTTGTGGTCTATATGCTCAATGGCGCTGATGTGACCGGCACCGTTAGCGGCACCACGTTGGGGGGGAGCTCGTTCTCCAACTCGGGAGACCAGGGGGTCTACCTGAGAGCTGACAATGACGCAGTCGCGACTAACAGCATCACCTTCTTCCAGACAGCGATGAACGACAACACTAATGTGGGGTTGTATATCGATTCGCTCAATGGCTCGCAGTTCACGGCGAATTTCAACACCGGCACGATTAACAACAACGGCATTGACAACATCTTCACGAATGTGGACGGCGGGTCGACCCTGACGCTGAATGTCGATCCCTCCGATTTGAGCGGCGCAGTAACTGGCAGTGGATTCGAATTCGACGTGAACAACGGATCCAGCCTCTTCGCGAACCTGGATGCCGTGACGATTACAGGAAGTGGATTCCAAGGCATCAACGGCTTCGTGAACAACGGCAGCACAGCGACGCTGACGGTGAACAATTCGAACATCACTCAGTCTCAAGAGTACGGAGTCTTGATCCAGGCGCAGAACGGTTCCACGGCGACAACCAACATTACCGGCACGGTGATCGGCAGCAACAACCAGTCCCTTGTTGGATTTGGGGGCATCGGCATCTTCGCCGACAACTCGACGACCAACCTCAATATGTTCCAGACGGACGTCACCAACTCCTCCGGAACTCAATTTCTTGGTCTCTGGTCGCGGACGCTCAACGGCGGCACATTCAACGGCGACATCGACACGACCAACTTCTTTGACAACATCGGCGATGGTGCACGCGTTGAAGTTCATGGCGCCGGGTCTCTCGCCAACGTCGATTTCATCTCGACCGGGGCAATCGGCAACAGCGGCAACGGCGTGAACCTGATCGCCGACACCGGTGCGACGCTCCAGGCGTCCGTCAGCGGCACCTCCGCCTTCTCGGCGAACACCGGCAACGGCCTGCTGCTCACCGCGACGGGGGGCACTACGATCGCCCAGGTGACCGGTTCGGGCGCCAGCACGTTTGACAACAGCCTCAACGGTGCAGGCGTCCGGATTGACGCGACCGCGGTGGCCCAGATCGTGGCGAACATTGCCGGCGGGGCGTCGAACAACGCGACCAACGGCATGGAATTCAACATCACGAACCAGACGGCGTCCGGTGCTGATCTGTCCGTGAACGGGTCATTCAATGACATGAGCCGCAACGGCAACAACGGCGTGCTGTTCAACATCACGGGCTCGAACGTGGCGCGGGCCTCGGCCAGCAACCTGTTCGCCGAGGGGAACGGTCAGAACGGCATTCTGTACAGCATCACCAACAGCACGCTCAACAACGTGAGCGGTTCCCCGATCTCCGTGTCCAACACGTTCCTGCAGTCGAACGGCCAGTCCGGCCTGAGTTTCGCGCTGACGGATGTGAACGGAGCGGACAGCACGACATCAGCATCAGCGGCAACACACTGGACCTGAACACGCGGGACGGTCTGCGGATCGTCAATACGTCGGCCGCAGTGCCTGCCAATCGGGTCGACATCTCGGCGACCTTCAACGAGATGAACACCAACGTGAGCCGCGGCATGAACGTCCTGAACCGGGGCAACGCGAACATGAGCCTGAATGCGTCGTCCAACACGATCGACTCGAACGAGCATGAGGGCGTGTACATCATGAATACGGCCTCGACGACCCGTCGGCCGAATCGGGTTTGACCGGCGGCGAACGGGGCAGTCAACGCCAAGCCGATTATGAACCTGGTGTTCAACAACAACACCGTGACGAACAACGGCGCGACGGCGACGACGGTGGCCGCAGGGGGCTTTGTCCTGCGGGTCGGCACCAGCGACGCTGGGCACCAGCTTTACGGATGACGGCGGCACAGCGACGGGCGGCCGGGGCGGTGTAGTGGCCTCGATGGACAGCAACACGTTCACGACCAACACGACTGCCGATGTGTACTTCCGACTCGTTCCGCTCGACCGTCAACCCGGTGACGACCGCCGGCACCTGGACGGACAACAACACGAATGGAGTCCCCGGCGACGACGTCTTCTCGGTCGGGACCTATCGAGCCGACCCGACGCGCGGCTGGACCTGACGTTCTCGAACAACACCGGCGACAACCTGGCCGGAACGAACGGGGGTGCGTCGCATACAATCCGGAAGCGCAGTTCAAGTCCCGGACCAATGCTCTCGGCGGCGAAGGGGCGGATGGTCAGGGCCCCTTCATCAGCGCGACGCGAGATCGCAATGCTCAGCGACTGGCATTCCGCGGCGCGTTGCCGCCGACAATGACGGCCGGAAATGCCTTCCTGTTCTCGGGCATGGGGACGAGTTCGTTCCGCGTGCAGAACATCAACAACGTGTTCACCGGCGGGAATGGCTTCGTCCTCGATGTCGCACCGTATGTGAATCCGCTCACAGATGCTCAGGGCGTCGATGCGGCCAGTGCCGCGGTCACGTCTCCGCTGGCCGATTTCGACACCATGCCGTGGGGCTGGAGCGTGCTGCCGTAGTCTGAGAGCTTAAGGACTCGAATTTCTCGACAGGCCGCGTCGCAAGACGCGGCCTGTGTTGTTGATCCCGTCGCACTTCGCGCACGTCATACCGAGCTGGAAAGTCCCGCTGGTCAGGTGTGCGGGTAATCCCTAGAATCGACGCACAGGAGAACTTCGGCGGCATGCTGCGCCGCAGCCCGGAAACTAGAGCAGGATAGTTGTTCCATGCCCGATCCTCGCGTGTCGCTCAAGAACCCCTGGATCGCCGGCGTGCTCAGTTTCCTGATTCCGGGCGCGGGTCAGCTTTACCAGGGACGGTTGTTCAAATCGGCCGTGTTCTTTTTCTGCATCCTCGGCCTGTACTCGACGGGGATGCTGATGGCGGACTGGAAGGCGGTGTACATCCATCGTCCGGGGAACCGTCAGCCGCAAGGGAAGGCACACACGTTGCAGTTCCTGGCGCAGGCGGGAGTCGGCTTGCCGGCGGTCTGCGCGCTCGTTCAGAACCGGAGGTTCTACTCTCCGGAGAACCAGGAGACTGACTCGCTCAATGCTCCGCTGACGGCGTCATTCGACGGTGAATACCGGCCCAACGACGGGGCAGCCGAGGTGCCGATTCAAGGGACGATCGAACTCGCGCCGACGGAGGGCCGGTTCGGCAAGTCCGTTGAAGGACGATTTTACGGCCATGATCGCGACGGCCACGAAGTCGAGCTGCAGCTCGGCGAGAGCTTCGAGTTGGAAGAGCCGATCAATGCGAGCCGCGGGCGCGATCTGGAAGTCGACGTGGTCAAGGCCCAGGGGGATTCGCTGCAGGTGATCGGCAAGCTGGACGGCGACATTCCACGTCCCTTCTACGACTGGTTTGTCGTTCCGGTAAAAACGGAGCAGGAACGACGGATGCACCAGCGACTTGGCAAGTTTCACGAGTTGGCGATGGTGTTCACCTGGGTGGCCGGACTGCTGAACATTCTGGCCGTCTGGGACGCACTCGAGGGCCCGGCATACGGCTATGGCGACGAATTGAATGAATCGGCGCCGGACGAAAAACAACGGGCGAGCGGGACGGCCAAGCCGGAGCGCGCGACGGCGCCGGTTTAGCGGCCCGAACTTGAGTCTGTTACGAGATGCTTCGAAAGACCCCTTACCCGGTTACCCTCTGGGTGCCACTCCCCCGATTGAAGCTTCTGCTGAACTCCGGACAGTTCGCGGCGGAGAGGGGGGAAGAGAAACGGAACTGACGATGCTCACAAACATCGGCCTGACGTGGTATCTGTTTCCGCTGGCTGCGGCGATCAGCCTGGTGTACAGCGCGACGCGCTATGAATCGACCAGCAAGATCATTAACCGGGCGATCCGCCTGTTTTTGCAGGTGTTGTTTTTCATGGGAGTGATCCTCGGAGTGCTGCTGGCACTGTCGTTCCGGCTGTAGTGCAACGACACGCAAAGATTTCAGGGTGCCACTGGCTCTGCCAGTGCGAATTCCGTTCAGTGTTCGGCTGGAAATGCACAGGCGAAGCCAGTCGCACCCGGCACAAAAGCGGAATCGCCACACCCTTCGCTGTGCGACGCGATGTGCCACCCCGATTGCTGAGTAACGCTCGGAGGACTGAAGGCGGAACTCAAACGGGCGGTACTCCAACGGAAACCGGGGATGCAATTGTCCCGGATTTCGCTATCTTTTGCGGCGCGACGGACGCCGACGGTCCGCGCTGATCCCCGTTCCGCCTCCTCCCAGTGCCATGCCCCTGCGCGTCTACAACACACCGACTCGTGATAAAGAGGACTTCCGCACGCTCGAGCCCGGCCGCGACGATGTACCTGTGCGGGCCGACCGTCTACAAGCCGGCCGCACATCGGCCACATGGTCGGGCCGGTCATCTTCGACACGATCAAACGGTATCTCACTCACTCCGGGTACCAAGTGACGTTCGTGATCAACATCACTCGACGGGACGACAAGCTGATCGTGAAGGCGGCCGAGCTGGGAACAAGCGTCAAAGAGCTGGCACAGAAGATGACGGCCGACTACTTCGACAACCTGCGCCGATGGGGTCGATACGATCGACCACTTCCCGTATGCGACCGATTACATCGGCGAGATGAAAGGCCATCGGGCGGCTCATCGAGAACGGGACGGGCCTACGCGGTCGACGGCGACGTGCGCTTCAGCGTCATGGTGACAACGACTACGGCAAGCTGAGCCGGCGGGTCGATCGAACAAATGCTGGCGGAACGCAAGGGCGTCGAGGCGAACGACTGCGCGGTGGACCTCGGCCATTCTCGCGCTCTGGAAATCGGCGAAGCCGGGGGAGCTGGCGTGGACAGCCTGCGGGGCCAGGACGGCCGGGGTGGTACATCGAATGCTCGGCAATGAGCCTGAAGCTGCTGGGGACCTGATCGAAGGTCCACGGCGGCGGCTGACCTGATGTTCCCGCACCATGGAGAAATCGAGTTGCCGCAATCGGAATCGGCGAGCGGCCGGCCATTTGTGCGGTACTGGCTGCACAACGGGCTGATGCGTAGCCGGCGCTGCGCAGCGGCAAAAGTGGGGGGCAGCACGATCGCCGTGGATGCGCCGGCGGCCGACGCGGCGGCCGAGCAGATCGCCGGTGCTTCGGCGGGGTCGGCGGGGGCGGAGTCGGTGAAGACGGCGGTGTTTCGCGCACCAGCGCCGGAGGGTAGGCGGATTTTTCCTCTTGTCGACGCATTACCGCAGCCTGATCGACTTCTCGCTGGAGAACATTACAGCGACCGCCAAGAGCATGGACGGTTTCTACCGGCTGTTCGAGACGTGCGAACGGATCACCGGCCGCAGCTTCTACGGACTGGTGCCGCCAAGCCGGCGGGCGGACTCCGCCGCGACGGGACTGGCCGACGTCGCCGCCGTGGCGCCGGAATTTGCGGCGGAGCTGAAGCTGCTGTCCGAGCGGTTCCTGGAGGCGATGGACGACGATTTCAATACGGGCGGGGCGATCGGCGTGCTGTTCGAGATGCGGCGGAGCATCAACAGCTACATCAATGCCGCGAAACTCGAGGAGTCGGCCAAGCCGGAGCAGCAGGGAGCGCTGCTGGCGGCGATGACGCGGCTGAAGGAGCTGTCGAACGTACTGGGGGTGTTTCGCCAGCCCCAGCAGAAATCGCCTGGTCAGGACGACGAGCTCGTGAACGGGCTGATGCAGTTGATCCTCGATATCCGTGCGGATGCGCGGAAGACGAAGAACTGGGGCGTGGCGGACAAGATTCGCGACGCACTGAAGTCGCTGAATGTCGTCGTGGAGGACGGGAAGGAGGGCGTGCGCTGGAGCCGCGGGTAGCGGGTCGCCTGCCACCCAGGGTGCGCTCGCTTTGCTCGCGACCTTGGGCTGTCGAGTGCTGCTCTTGCAGGGCAGATTCGATCCGGTCGGAAACCGGTCGTCTACTTATCGGACTTCGCAGCGTCCGGTTTCGCTTCAGTCGCTGCGTCGCCCTTAGCCTGTTCTGACGCTTCAGCCGGAGTTTTCTCTTCCGGCTTGGCATCGGGTGCGGCCGGCTCGGCGGGATTGGTATCACTCGGCGCTTGCGGCTTTGATTCCGCGGCAGGCTCCGTCTCGTCGGCCGGCTTGGTGGAAGTGTCGCCCGCCGGCGGTGGCAATGTGATTGGGAGCCCGGGGGGCGTTGTTCCGGCGCCGGCGGCCGGAGTGGCCGGCGGTGTGGCGGGCTCGACGAGTTCGCTGCGTTCGACTTTCAGTTTCGTGAACAAGTCGGCCGAGATCACGTAGTACCAGGGGGCGAAGCGGTCGTTGAGTTCCTTGGCACGCTTCTGGCCGTCTTCGATCTTCGTGTCGAACGCCTTGTTCTTCGCCTCGTAGTCGGCGAGGTCGGCCTCGTACTTCTTGAGTGCCGCTTCATACTCCTTCTTCGGATCGGGCGGCGTTGCCGGCTGCTCGGCAGGCTGCGATTCGCTTGCGGCGGGTTGTGCGGCGGCGTCGGTCGCAGCTGGCAGAGTGGCCGCCTCGGCAGCGGGCTTGTCCGCCGCCGGCGCGGCATCACCCGTTGCCGCGGGAGGCTCGGCCGGCTTGTCGCCAGAATCGGCTTTGGCGTCGCCCAAAGCGTCGTCGGCATTTTCACCGTCCGCTTCTTCTGCGGCTTTGTCGAGCGGATCCTTCTCGGATTCGTCGGCTGCGGCGGCGCCGTCGGCGGGTTTTTCGGCAGCGGCACCGGGCGCAGCGGGCTGCGGTTCGACTCCGGAAGGCGGCTCAGGCTTCGCCGGGGCGGTGGGACGTTCGCCGAGGAGGGACTCATCAAACGTGGCCGTGATGAACACATAGCGGTTCTTTTTGACCGCGTCGTCAGACTTCTTGTCGTCGGGCTTGTCGGCGTCGGCTGCCGATTTGTCGGCGCCTTCAGCGGGCTTATCGGCTCCGTCGGTCTTGGCGGCATCGGTGGAGGTCTCGGCGGCGGAGCCGACTTCGATCTCCGCGTCAGTCCCGCTGAGGACTTCGCCGAACCGCAGGTTGTAACGAATGCCGTCGTCGGCGCCGGCCAGGATTTCGCCTTCGTTGGAGACGAGCTGGCTGTCGCGCGTCAGGAAGAAACCCGCGCGCTGCATCTGGATCTGTTCGATCTGGTTGAGCGCCGCTCCCTCGACCCCTTTCAGGATTTCCACGAGACCGGCCGGTTTTTCGCGCACACCGACAATTTTGAGGTCGTCGAGCGCGAAGGTCATCTGATTGACCGTCGCTTCCTTCACCTTTTCCTTCGCCGCGTCGAGGCCTTCCAGCTCCCATTTCGCATTGGCGTCGCCAGGCTTCTTCGTGAGGACGCTGACCTCTCCCTGATTGATGCTGCCGCGCTGTTCGTCCACCTGGTAGCGGTCGATGACCAGTTGGACGAGCTTGTTCCGGTCGAGCTGGAGCAGGTCGGGTTCGATCCAGTCGGCAAACTTGGTGGAAACTTTGAGACCGGAGAGCTCGGCGCGAAAGACGTGATTGTCGTCCGGCTTGCGGACGTAATACACGTTGCCGGTCTCATCAACCTTCTTCCCGACGATGAGGTCGACAAGCGCTTTCCCCCCCTGGGACAGCGTAATGCGCGAGCCGCGGCCCTCGGTGCCGGTGATCTTGTCGTCCAGCGGATCGAGGACGCCGAGGCGCTTCTGGTCCTCGGCCGTTTTGCCGGCGTAGAGACCACGCTTGATACCGATCACGGAGGCGGCCGTCTTGGCGAGCTGATCCTGGCCGTCGGCCGGATAGTTGTGGTGCGAGGGGATCCGCCACAGGCCGTCCTTGAACTCGACGTTGAACAGGTTGACCTTGGCGGCGTCCTTGTCGTAGGCGGCCACGCGCAAGGCGGTGGCCTTGGTGGCGTCCTGGAAGTCGGGGAAGAACTCCTCGCCCACGAGCGCAGCGTCGTTGAGCCTGGCGGGGCGATTGTAAACGGAGGTCGCAACGGCACCGCCGAGGCAAATGGCAGCGGCGACGACAAAGGTCAGAGTTCGCAGAGTGCGCTGGTTCATAGGGAGCTTTCAGCGATCAGCGGTCAGGTGTCAGCAAAGGGGTTGTCGGCTATCGGTTGACAGTCAACGGTCAAGGGGGACTCGTGTCGCACCCATCGATCAACCATAAACTGTCAACGCTTGACGAGCCGGTCGGGCGAGACGCCGGTGGTCTCATTCATCAGCCGGATACTGAGGACGACGCCCATCAACAGGATGGCCGGGATCGGGGGGAGGATCACTCCCCACAGCCACGCCCGGAACTCCTTGGCGGCGATCTTGCGATTCGTCTCGTCCCGCATTAATTCGATCTCGCGCTTCTTGTCGAGTTCGATGGCCCTGGTTTCCTCATCGAGAACATTCTGGGCGTCCTGGCGAGCAATTCGAATCAACTGCTCCTTGGTCCGCGGATCGATGGATTCGTCCTTTTCAATGCTGGAGACGGCTTCGTCGAACCTCTTTTGCGCGGCGTCCAGCCGCGACTTGGCCTGCTTTTCGGCGTCCTGAATCTGCCCGTTCAGGCTGTCCTGGAACGACTGCTTCTGGATCTCGATCTCGGTCAGCGTGCGCATCTTCGGCCGGCGCTTCCGCAGCGCGATGTAGTCGGTGTTCCCGGCGAGTGCATCGACGGCGTTGAGCACAAACGTCACGTTGTCGATCTTCAGGTCGTACAGCTGCCCTTCCTGAATGCGGAAGATCTCGTCGCCGATCAAATCCACGTCGGCAACGAACACAACGTTCAACTTGTCCTGGGCATCCGGCTTCGACTTGATCTGCGCCGCGATCACGTGCGCGTTGTGATCGATGACCATCGGCGGGTTTTCGTTGAGCTGCGGCCCGAAAAACGACTGGTTCGTCATGATTTCGTCCCAGTCGATCAGGCCGGCGGTCTTCGAGCCGGTCCGCAGCAGCGGGATGAACTCCAGCGAACTGTTCTGTCGGGGCCGGACTGTGCCGCTGAACCAGGCCATCAGTTCCTGGAGTCCGCTGGTGATGTCGCTATCAGGATTGAAAGCGCTGGCGGTTCCGCTCTTGGGGCTGATGAACATCAGCTCCGCGCGAACGACGCTGGCGATTTCGGGATGCGGATTGAACTGGTCGAAGGCCAGGAAGTCCTCGCCGGCCGGACCAGGTTCGCTGGGATCGTTCTTCTCCCAGGCAGCCTGCAGCAGGTGCATGAGGCCCGTCAGCCGGCCCCCGTCGGCCTTCGGTTCCGAGGGCTGCTGCATGCCCATCATGCCGCCCCCCTGGGATGGCTTCGGATTCAGCGGCGCCAGCTGGATGCCGGTCCCGCGACCGTAGACCGGCAACGGATCATCGAAGATCAGCGTCGGCTTGCCGGATCGGACGTAGTTGAGGAAGTGCTCCATCTGCGGCTGCGTGAGCGAAGATGGCAGCACGGCGATGAGGACATCGATCTTCTCGTCGATCGCGTGGTCCGGCAGGATTTCTTCGACCTTGTACTGCTTCTTGAGCTCCTGGACGATCCGCCATTCCGGAAGCTGGCGGAAGGACTGCATGTCGAAGCCGCCAGTGATCTTGGCGTCGGTCTGGAGGATGCCGATCGTCGGGCGCTCGGCGTTGGAGACGGTGCCGATCGAGCGGGTCAGCTCGTACTCGACGGACGTGCCGACGTCGAAGAAGGGAATCACGACTTCGGCATACGGACCCTGCACGAGCGCGCCGAGGAACACGTCTTCGATCGTGATCCGCCCGCCGCGCTCCGACTGCACCCCGCGCGGCACAATGCCGGCCTGCTGGGCCAGCGCCGCTTCCGCGCTGGAAGGAGCGATCATGTTGATCTGCACGTCCACGGCCGAGCCACCTTCCTGGTCGATCTGCCGCAAGAGACCCAGGAGCCGGCGGTGGATATCGACATACTGCTCAGGAACCTGCGGACTCAGGTAGGCCTGGATCGTAACCGGCTTGTCGCGGTCGACTTTCGCGAGAATCTGGTGGGTGGTCGGCGAGAGCGTGAACAGCCGCTCCTGCGTGAGATCGATCCGGGGCGCCCCCTGCGCGACGTAGTTGACGCTCACGAGCGCAACCGCCAGTGCGGCGATGCGCACGGCAAAATGCCGTCCCGGAGACCTGCCGAGCAGCAACGCAAACACGGCGTACAAAGTCACTACCGCCAGGACCGCAACGGCGCCGATCGCCCACTCGCTGTCCGGCCTTTGATAGGCGACCAGCAGGCACCCGGCAAACGCCGCGACCCACAGCAGCAGGTCGAGCCAGACGCTCATCGCGTTCTCGCCGCGCCAATGCCTACGGCCGATCATCACGACGTTCAGGTACAGCATGAACCCGGCCAGCGACAGGAAATACAGCACGCCGCTGAGCGGAATCATGCCCAGCGTGAAATAGCGCAATTGCTCGCCAATCGTCAGCCCGCGAACCCAGGCGGGAAGATTCGGGATGAGTTCCAGTCCAACGGGAGCGGCGCAGAACAGCGCTCCGAGGACAAACGCGACGGTGGCGCTGTTGGTGAGCACGGACGCGAACAGACCGGCGCCGATCAGGGCGAGACCGGCCAGCCAGTAGCCGAGGTAGGTCGTTGTGATCTGCCAGGGGTCGGGGTCGCCCAGCCAGGAAAGGACCATCGCGTGCGTGAGCGAGAACAGCAGCGCGGCCGAGTACACGGCGACGACGGCCAGAAATTTGCCGAGCAGAATCTCGACGTCGGTCGCGGGCAGCGTGAACAGCAACTCGTCGGTGCCGAGCTTGCGCTCATCGGCCCAGGCCGTCATCGTGACGGCGGGAACGATGAACACCAGCAGCAAGGGATACCATTCAGTGAGCGGATCGAGATTCGCCTGGTTGGCGGCGAAGAACTCGGACCGGAACGCCAGCAGCGAGCCGGCGATCACAAACACCACAATGAACAGGTATCCCAGGACGCCGGAGAAGTAGCTGGCGACGTTGCGCTTGAAGACGGCAGAAACGACGTGGCTTCGCATGGGGTGAGGTTGTCGGTCTTCGGTTGTCAGTAAAGCTGTCAGCCGTCAGCTATCAGCAGTCAGGACTTGGAGGTTGTCGGTATTCAGCTGTCGGTTGTCGGTAACACAACGCAGCACGCGCCATCGTTACTGACGTCTGTCGTCTGGCCTCTGACTTCTCTCATCAGCCGGCCTTTTTGGCACCGCCGGTGAGCTTGCGGAAGTGGGCTTCCATGTCGTGCTCGGTCCCTTCCATGTCGGCGATGTCGCCGTCGAGGACGATGCGCCCCTGGCTGATGAGGATCACGCGGCCGCAGACCGCCTTGACCTCGGTAAGAATGTGCGTGGAGAGCAGGATCGTCTTCGTCTGGCCGAGGCTGCGGATGAGCTGGCGGACTTCGTAGGTCTGGTTGGGATCGAGCCCGGACGTCGGTTCGTCCAGGATCAGGACCGGGATCATTGAGCAGCGCTCCGGGCCATGCCGACGCGCTGCCGATAGCCGCGCGAGAGCTTGCCGATCGGCTTGCCCCAGACGTCGCCGAGGGAGCACTTGTCGGCGACGTATTCCAGGCGGTCGTGGAGTTTGGCGGCGGTAAGGCCGCGGGCCTGGCCGAAGTACCGCAGCAGGGAATGCGGCGTCATCTCGAGGTATAACGGACCGTTCTCCGGCAGGTAGCCGATGAGCCGTGCGGCGGCGAGGCGATCGGTCGCCACATCATGTCCGCCAATGCGGGCGGTCCTTCACTGGGGGCGAGGAAGCCGGTCAGAGCTTCATCGTCGGGATTTCCCATGCCTGTTGGGGCCGAGGAAGGCCGCCACCTGACCGGCGCGGCACCGCAATGTGACGTCGCGCGTGGCGGCGAAAGGGCCGTAGAACTTGCTGAGACCAATGGCCTCAATCATCTGTCCGTTGCCGGTGGCAGTCGTCATATTCATGCTCGCTTCAACAACCTCTCCGCAACTGGCCTTCGCATCCGCAGCGCCGGCGGGCGCTCAATCGGGGCAATTTGCAGACCGCAGCCCCACTCGCGTCGTATCCGGACGCACGCGTCGCGCACATGGGCCGCGGGCCGGCGCCTTCGTCGGCGTTCCGGCAGAATTCCAACCGCGGAGGAACCGTAATAATTACGATCCGCGACGCGGCTGTAAAGCAAATCGGTGTTCGAGTTCGCCCCTACGGATCGCCGATTTCGACGTAGACGTCGTCCCCGTTGGCTGAGACTGCGATGCACCCTGTCTGGATTCGTGCCGTCAGGCAATGGCGGCCGGAGGTGACGTCGAACTGCCAGCCATGCCAGGGGCAAGTGACGATCTGTCCGACGAGCCGGCCCTTGGCCAGAGGGCCGCCGGCGTGCGGGCAGATGCCATCGAGGGCGTAAAGCGTACCGTCCACGTTGAACACCGCAATCACGCGGTCTCCGACCGTCACCTCTTTGGCACAGCCGGGAGGGAGTTCAGAAAGAGAAGCAACACGGGTGCGCATGGAGAAACGTGACTGTTGACGGAACTCATTCAGGCCAAGATCGGCTCGATCGGGGCGCCACCATGAGAGATCGGGACCGGTCGGCCGGTGCGATCGGGGACAGTCATTCCCGGATCAATGCCCAACGCCTGGTAGATGGTCGCGCAGATGTCTGAGGTGCTGACGGGGTTCGCCGCCGGATACGCCGCCTGCCCGTCGCTCGCGCCGTACACGGTCCCACCGCGGATTCCGGCCCCGCTGAACAACATCGAGTAGCAGAACGTCCAGTGATCGCGGCCGGCGTTCGCATTAATCTTGGGCGTGCGGCCGAAGTCGCTCATGACGAGCACGAGCGTCTCGTCGAGCAGACCACTGTCGGACAAGTCCTGCATCAACGCCCCGTAGACCGCATCGAGGTACGGCAGGTTGTAGTTCCGCATCAGGCTGAAATTGTTGGAATGCGTGTCCCAGCAATGCAATTGCAGCTTGAGCCGCTCCCAATAACAGTCCCAGGTGACATTGATGAACTTCACGTCGGCTTCGACGAGCCGTCGCGCGATCAGGGCCGACTGGCCAAACACGGTACGCGTGTAGCGATCTCGAATCGCCGGATCGACCTGGTCGAGGTCGAAGGCTGCGCGGACTTTCGATGACGTCAGCAGGCTCCAGGCACGTTGCTGCTGCCGGTCGAAGCCGCCCATGGCGCTGAGCGTATCGATGCGGTGGCGTTCAGCGTCGATCTGTTCGAGCAGGGAGCGGCGATCGTTGAGTCGATCGATCGTCATCCCTTGTTCGAGGGCCGTCTGCGGAATCTGCGGCAGGCCGCGGAGCGGCTGCGGCTGGTTAGGGTCTTCCGGCGGATGATCCACGAAGGGCGCGACCTCCGTGTACAGCGGATCGTAGCGATGGCCGAGGAACCCGGCGGTGGGGCCGGGCCGGCGGATCGATTGCCCCCAGCCGAGATAGCAGGGCATGTAAACGTAGGCCGGCGAATCGGCGCGGCCGCCGTTCAAGTACTCGCAAACCGAGCCCATGCTCGGGGGTGGCTGTCCTTCAAGTTGACGAGGTCGGTTTCCGGAACCTCCCAGCCGGTGTAGCTCGGCAGGCAGTTGTGGCAGCCGGCGCGATGATTGATCGAGCGGACCAATGCCGAGCGGTCCATCCACTGCGTGTGGTTCGGCAGCAGCTCGCAGATGTCGATGCCGGGAACGTTGGTGGCGATCGGATTGAATTCGCCGCGGACGTCGGCCGGCCGCGTGCGGCTTGAGGTCGTACATGTCCTGCCAGGGCTGCCTCCCAGCAGATACAGGCAGATGACGCTTTTGGCCTTGCCGGACCAGGTGTGCTGCGGGTGGGATGTCGCGGCCTCTAGCCATTGCGGCAGGCCGAAGCCGCCGAGCGCGGAGATCGCGCCGATCTTCAGGCTTTCGCGGCGAGTCATGCCGTCGCAGAATTGACGCGGGCTTCCCAGCATCGTAAGCATCGGCCGCTCCTCGGCAGTCGGTGTGGTGCTGTACGAAAGGTAGCCTATCGCACTGGGTGAGGGGCGGAAAGGTCGCGAAAGTGGACAGCGGCGATGATTGCGAACGAACTGCGGACTAGAGACCGACTTTATGACGAAGTCGTAGCCTGAGCCGAATCACTCCGCACCCTCACCAGACCGGCGGGGTGGTCAGATCGTAGGCTGGGTCATGACCCAGCTATAATCGACCGTCCAATCAAGCTGGCCCCACCCCCACCCAACACGACTGTACGACGAAGTGGTTGCGGAGGCCGCAAAAATCGTTGGTCCCGCGTTCGTCAAGAGTGACGGAAGAACGGAGACAATTTATTTCAGGCGCTCGTCTCTGCGATCCACCAACATCGGGGGGCGGTACGGGTCAGGGCAGGGGCAGGGCGTCACAGTAATGGGGTAGTTACCCTGTTCCCTCCACCAGGCTGCCCAGGCGCGTTTGTCAAAGCCGAAATCCTGCCCTGTGATTTTTTTCAGCGCGTCGAGGACTTCAGGGTTGGCGACGCACTCTGTTTGACATGGATGATAGTGGGCCCCAATGTGGGGATCTGGCTCCGACCCGGGGGGAAGGTAGATCACGGCATACGTGCCCCTGGCCTTTGTACTGAGGGTTTGCATCACTATATAGCGACGAGTGGCCAACGCCCAGACCAAGGCCGGGACCGCAGACATATCGCCGACCTCGCCCATGCCGACCGCTGCGCGCCGGACGAGACGATTTGATTCGCCGTCAGCATAGGCGGCGGCCTTCTGCAATTCACGGACATAGAGTTCCTGTGCCAGACGGCGCTGCTCCGGTTGGATTGCCCCCCGGGCGGCGACGCGGATGTCGTGCTCGCCGTCATAGATCGACAGGCACACGAGCGGCTCCACCGGCTTGGGGCCTGGCATCTGACCCAGCAGTTTCACACCCATCATCCGCACGTTGCCGTCGCTGTGCCGGCCGAAGAAGTGGGCGACCGCGGCGGTGGCATCGGGATCGGTGAGCGCCTGGAATTGAGCGCGTGACTCAGCGGCCTGCTGCGGATTGCCACCCACCATCGAGTTGAACCAGACCCGCACCTTCGGGAACCACTCGGCGTTCACCCCGCGCATCTCCTCGGCCAACTGCAGCCGTGCACGCTCTTGCTGAGTGACGTATTTCCCTTCGTGCAGGACATACCCGCGCGACGTCATCCACTCGTCGCGCGTCAGCCACTTGCTATTGTGCCGGACATGACCCAGGCCTTTGTGTGCGTCCGCATGGTTGGGATCGATCATCAGGAGCAATGACAATTGCTCTTCGCGTTGCTCCTTGAGCCTGTTGTCGTGGCACCATTCGGCCAGACTCCAGCGGGCCTCGACGGTGTTGGCGACGTCACGCGCCCGCGACTCGTATTCCTCGACGAGTGGCGAGCGATGTTCGATGGCGCCAATCTCGGACTGTTCGATCGAGATCTTGCCGCCAAGCAGTGTCTGGATCACAACGACCGGAGCATCATCGGCCGTCTGCACAGTCCCGCGCACCTGGCCGCCGTTGTAGAGCGAAACCACGTCCGCTGACGCGTTCGCTGCCAGCATGCAGCACGCAGTGACCGTCAGCACATGTGACCACACGCAGCGGTGAGTCATGGAAGCGTTCCCTGAAGCAAGGGACTCGGAGCCTCCCTGAAGTTTGTAATTTTATCTGTAACCGGCCGGACACTGCAACGGCGGTGATATGCTGCGGGCGTGGCCAGTACGAACCGCTCGCTTCTGAAACGCACCGTCACCGGGGCGTCTGCGGCGGCATTAGAGTTGTAGGCTGGGTCATGCCCCAGCTTTAATCACCGTCTAATCAAGCTGGGTTCAGACCCAGCCTGCGAGACTGCACGACTACCCGGCCGCTGCCCCACCGTACGCATCCTTTTACCCCCGGATTGTGCGTGATATTCTGCGGCAGCCGTCGCCGGGTTGCCTATGGACACGCAACATGCGGCGGGATCAGGGTCTGCGGCGGGCGTCGCGGAAGCGGTCGGTGCGAATCGGCCGAGGTACGAGTCCGCCGGTCGTGTTGATTGTTTGCCACACTCTCTCCCGGACGAACCCCCATTGCCGGGGTCGACTGATCTCTCCATGGAACGCGCCGCGAACGAGTCGCCATCGCTTCCCACCGGCAAGCTGCGCTCCGCCGGCTACGTCGGGCTGCTCCTGACGCAATTCTTCGGGGCGTTCAACGACAACATGTTTCGCTGGCTGGCGGTGCCCATCGGCCAGCGGGTGATGAAAGGGGAGAACGCCGACACGCTGGCGCTGGTGCTGGGGGGCGTGTGCTTCACGCTGCCATACCTGCTGCTGGTCGCGACGGCCGGTTCGCTGGCCGACCGATACCCGAATCGGTCGGTGATCGTCGGCTGCAAGATCGCTGAGATCGCGAGCATGCTGCTCGGCGCGGCAGCCGTGGTGAGTCTGAATCCGCTGTACCTGTTCGCGACCGTCACGCTGCTGGGGGCGCAAAGCGCGCTGTTCGGGCCGGCGAAGTTCGGTAGCCTGCCGGAGATGCTGCATCCGACGCAGTTGTCGAAGGGGAACGGCGTGATGGGGCTGGCGACGGTCGTCGCGTCCGCTTTGGGGATGGTGGCGGGTTTCCAGTTGTTTGCGATTCTCGACCAAGCGCGGCCTGTTTGCCGGCGGTGGACTACGGAGTGCTCGGCCTGCGGCCATAGCGATGATCGGCGTGGCGGTCGTCGGGACAATGATCAGCCTGCTGGTGGTGCGATTGCCGGCCGCATCGCCGACCTCACCTCTGCGCGTGAACCCGTTCCGCGAGACGGTTCCTGCACTGCAGACGTTGCTGGGAGAACGGCGGCTGCGGCGGGCGGCGCTAGGGATTGCGTACTTCTGGTTCCTGGCGTCGCTGGCGCAGCTGAATATTGACCCATTCGGCGATGAGTCGCTGGGACTGCCGAAGAAGGACGTGGGAGTTCTGCTCGCCTTGCTCGTGGCAGGGATGGGAGTCGGGAGCGTCCTGGCCGGCTGGTGGTCGGGGGGAAAGGTCGAGCTCGGGATCGTGCCGCTGGGGATCGTCGGCGTTGTGATCAGCGCGCTGATGCTGTTCGTGGCCGGCCGTCAGGTGGATGCGACGATTGACGTCCGGGGTCAGGCGGCGTTCTGGTGGACCTGCTTCTGGCTGTTCCAGCTGGGAGCGAGCGCCGGACTGTTCAACATCCCGTTGGAGGCCTACCTGCAGCATGAAAGCGACGACCGCACGCGCGGCACGGTGCTGGCCGGGAGCAACTTCACGGCGTTCACGCTGATCCTGACAAGCTGCGGACTGTACTTCCTGCTGCGTGAAGCGCTGGGCTTCTCGCCGGAAGCGATTTTCATGATTGCCGGGATCGGGACGATTCCGGTCGCAATCTATGTGTTCCGGCTGCTGCCCGATGTGACGGTGCGATTTGTATTGTGGCTGGCGACGCATTCGCTGTACAAACTCCGCGTTCACGGCAGGGACAATGTGCCCGAGAGAGGGGGCGCGCTGCTCGTCGCGAATCACGTCAGTTGGATGGACGGGATCTTGATTCTCGTCAGCACGTCGCGGTTTGTGCGGTTTCTGGTCTACGCCGATTATGCCAACAAGCCGGGCCTGGCGTGGCTCAGCCGGACGATGCGGGCGATTCCGATCAAGGCGACGGACGGGCCGAAGTCGATCGTCAAAGCGCTGCTGACGGCGCGAGAGGCGGTGACCAACGGCGAACTCGTGTGCATCTTCGCCGAGGGGCAATTGACGCGCACCGGTCAGATGCAGACGTTTCAGCCGGGTTTGATGCGGATCGTCGGCAAGAGCGGAGTGCCGGTGATTCCGGTCTATCTGCACGGACTGTGGGGCAGCATTTTCAGCTATAAGGGAGGCAGATTTTTCTGGAAGCTGCCGCAGAAACTGCGATATCCGGTTTCGATTCAGTTTGGAAAACCGATGGCGGAGCCGGACGATGTGAACCAGGTCCGCCAGGCCGTGGAACGATTGGGGGTGCAGGCCGTGGAGCGAGAAAACATTCGTCGATTGATTCCGGCCCGTCAGTTTCTGAGGACGGCGAAGCGGACGCTGTTCAAGTCCAAAGTCGCGGATTCCAGCGGGGCGAACCTGACCGGCGGCAAGCTGCTGGCCGGATCGGTGGCGCTGCTAAGCGCGCTGGAGCGGCTGGTCCTCGCCCCAAACGAGAAGACCGTGGGGCTGTTTCTGCCGCCGTCGGCCGGGGGGTGCGTGGCGAACGTCGCGTGTGCGCTGGGGAAGCGGGTGACCGCGAACCTCAACTACACGATGACGGACGACATGATCAACCAGTGCGTGCAGGCGGCCGGCATCCGCCACGTGCTGACGAGCAAGAAGTTCATTGAGAAGCGGCCGTTCGCGCTACAGGGGGCGGAGTTCGTTTACCTGGAAGACATCAAGGAGCAGATCAGCGCGGTCGACAAGCTGAAAGGCGCGCTGGCGGCGTTTGTGTTGCCGGTCTCAATCACCGAGCGGTGGCTGGGGCTGACGTCGGTCGGTCCTGACGAGCTGCTGACGCTGATCTTCACCAGCGGATCCACCGGCCGGCCGAAGGGGGTGATGCTGACGCAGGCGAATATCGGCTCGAACATCGAGGCGGCCGACCAGGTGCTGAACCTGCAGCCGGACGACGCGCTGCTGGGCGTGCTGCCGTTCTTCCATTCGTTCGGATACACGGCGGGGCTGTGGCTGCCGCTGTGTTTCCATCCGAAGGTCGTCTATCACTACAACCCGCTCGATGCACGGATGATCGGCAAGCTCAGCAAGGATCACAACGTCTCGATCCTGATGGCGACGCCGACATTCCTGCGGGGTTATCTGCGGCGCGTCGAGCCAGAACAGTTTCACGCACTGGACCTCGTGGTCGTCGGCGCAGAGAAGATGCCGCTGGATCTGGCCGAACAGTTCAAGGAACGGTTCGGCGTTATGCCAAGCGAAGGATATGGGACGACCGAGCTGTCGCCGGTAGTGGCGATCAGCGTTCCGGATCACCGTTCGCGCGACACCACGCAGATCGGCACGAAGCTCGGTTCGATCGGGCGGTGCATTCCGGGCGTGGCAGCAAAGATCGTCCATCCCGATACCGGTCAGGACCTGGGGCTCGACGAAGCCGGCCTGCTCTGGATCAAGGGGCCGAACGTGATGAAGGTACCTCAACGATCCCGAGAAGACGGCCAGAGGCGATCAAGGACGGGTGGTACAACACCGGCGACGTCGCGAAGATCGACCGCGACGGTTTTATCTGGATCACCGGCCGGCAGAGCCGGTTCTCGAAGATCGGCGGCGAGATGGTGCCGCACATCCGGATCGAGGAAGAAGTCGCCAAGATCATCGACCGTGAAGGGGGCGGAGGCGAGCACGACACGTCGCAGGAAGGGCCAGACATCAAGGTCGCCGTGACGGCGGTACCCGATCCGACGAAGGGTGAGCGGATCATCGTGCTGCACCGTCCGCTGACGGTGAGCATCGATCGGATTCGCGTGGGACTGGCGGAAGCCGGGCTGCCGAACATCTGGATCCCGGGCGCGGATGCGTTCGTGGAGGTGGAGGCGATCCGCTGCGCCAGGGGACGGGGAAGCTCGATTTGAAGGGGATGCAGCAACGGCGGCTGGAGTTGACTAGTCGGAAGTTGCAGCCGGCTTAGCCGCGACATGTCGAGGAGGAACGCGCGCGAGGAGCCGACAACGGTTGAGATTTTGCGAATCCCGCTGCGGCTCACGGGATTGCCTGTGCGCGTCGCGGAAATGCGAAGGGTCAGCTTGCGCATTCCCGTTACGGGGCGGCCGGGAAGAACGGGAACGGCTTGCGTACGTCCTCCTCTGTCGGCTGCTGCGACCGTATTCGCTGATCTCGAATGCCTCCGCCGCCTCGATGGCGGCGCTTTAACGCCCGTAACGCTTGGCCAGCGGCTTTCGCGGAACCGGTTGGCCGTGCGGTGAAGCGCTCTGGAAGTTGTCCCGCACGAGCTGCTCGCGGCTCGCGGCCAGGCGTCGGGCGTGCTCGGCAATTCCCACGCCGAGGCAACGCAACCCCCTTCGTAGAACTGCGACTCCAGAGCCTGTGTGCAGGCCAGCTTCTTGTCGAGCGTTTCGTCGATGCCGACGACGATGTCCGGCGAGAACGGGTTCGGCTTCTGGAACCGGTCTTCGTAGAACAGGAACACCGGGTTGGTCGTCAGCGGCGTCACATCGGGACAAAAGAACGGGACGGTGACCATATACGCGGCGTCCTGGACGAGCAGGCCGACGTTGCGGTGGTCGGGGTGATAGTCGTTTGGGCGGTGACAGATGACGACGTCGGCCTGCCACTCGCGGATGAGCTGGGTGAGTGTGCGACGGTTTTCCAGCGTTGGCAGGAGTTCGCCATCGTGGATGTCGAGGACCTGAGCGGTGATGCCGAGGATCTCGGCGCACTTTTCCACTTCGGCCGTGCGACGCTGGGCCAGCGGACCGCCTGCCGTCTGCCAGTGGCCAACGTCACCGTTTGTCACGGAGACGAATTTGACGTGATGTCCCTGTTTGGCCCAGAGGGCGGCGACGCCGGCGGCCTTCAGCTCGCAGTCGTCGGGGTGCGCACCGAAACAGATGATCCGCAGCTTGCCGTCGTCCGGGACGGGTTGGGCTGCGCCGAAGAGCGCGGCGGTGGGGAGCGTGGGGTTCGCCTGGGCGGTTTGCGAGAGGAAATCGACGTTCGCGATCCAAAACCAGGCGGCCGCGGCGGCCGAAATGCCCGCAACAAATCCCAGAACGGCCGAACGATTGAAACGCAACATATCCGGTTCTCCGTTAGAGTTTACTAACGTCTTACGTCTAACTTCTTTCCTCTCGGTTAGTCTCGCACGCGTGCCCCCGGCCAGACGAGGTCGTTGAAGCGGTCGACCGGCTCCTTGGCGGCCCAGGCGATGCTACGGAGCATCAACACGCGGAAGAGCGGGTCGTCGAACGTCCAGGCGAAGTGGCCGGGGATGGAGACGACGACGCGTCCGTTCGAGGGCTCGAGCGTCCAGAACAACGGCTGCGGTTTGCCGTCCTCTTCGGCGCCGGCGAGGAGCTGAACCTGTTGCGGGTCGCCGACGAGCTGCCAGTAGCTTTCGTCATGCAGTTCGAGCTTGCCGAAGTTGCGGCCGATCGGATGCTGGACGCCGGTGTCGAAGCCGAGCTCCAGCGGGCCGTGACGGAACTTGGAGCGGCCCCCCTGCCAGGCGAGGCCGATGCGCTGTGCGAAACCGGGGGCGTCTTTGCCACCGTCCACTGCGAAGTGAATGCAAACGGCACTCCGCCCCGCTGGAGAGGAATCGGTCCATGTCCGCTGCACGCTCGGGCGTCCACGTCCCGTGCTGGTAGAACACGAGCACGTCGCCGCTGGAAAACTGATCGGCGGCTCGGCCACTCATCGGCGGTCTGCACGACGGTGTTGTCGGCAATGCCGAGCAGCTCTTTCCAGGATTTCGCAGGCAGGATAGTCGTGTTCGCCCGGCCCGTGGTCCTTCAATCCGCTGACGAGGACGACGTTGATTTTCCGCGTCGGCTCCGGCGGATTCGGGGCTCCCGCGAGGACATCATTGACTTCCTGTCGCGCGCGGCGGCGGCGGATCACCGATGCCGTAGTCGGGCATCGCCGGCGTGCAACAGCAGGAACGCGAGCAGGTCTCGGAGCTTTTCCTGTCCCAGCAGTTTTGGCAGACCTTCGGGCATGACCGAGACCGACGACGCGGTAATCTGGTCGATGTCGCCCTGCGCGATCTCGGTGATGTTCCCCTTGGTGTCACCGATCTGGAGGCGGCCGTTGACGCTGTGCATCACGCCGGTGAGCACGCGGCCGTCCTTGAGGGCGATGACATACGCAAGATGGTCCGGATTGATCGCGAAACTGGGTTTCTCGATGTCGCGCAGGACCGACGTGTAATCGCGATGGATGAGATTGGACAGGTCCGGCGCGAGGTTGCCGCCGCGGGCGTGGACCGAGTGGCATTTGGAGCAGGCGGCCTCTTCGCTGAAGAAGACCGTGCGGCCGCGCGCCCAGCTTCCGCCGTCGAGTTCGGGATAGTGGATGGCGACGGATTCGGTGGCGATCGTTGTGGCCATTTCGGACCACGGGAGAAAGAACCGTCGGATGGGCAGCGGACGTGGGCGGGAGTCTGCATCAGTCGTGAAACTGAATGTCAGCGGTAATTCGCCACCGCTGTGCCTCAGATGCAGATCCAGGTTGACGACCTTAGGTGTGGCAGGTCCGAATTTGGATGTGTTGACCCAGCCGCCGTTACGAGCACTGATATAGTGCTTTGACAAATTCGCGACATCATCAGGATGCCGCTCGAAATCGAAAAGCTCCTCACCCACGCCAGTGGTGAACGTCTCAAGCATGACCGTTTCCGGCGGGTACTCAAAATCCAGCCGCGATCCTGGCTGCACTGCCGGTTGCAGCATGTGATTGAGATCGATCCGCGTGCGCAGCCTGAATTCGCCGGGCTTCTGCATCGAGGCCCACAGCTCGTCATGTGTGGCGCTGCCGGCGGTGAAGGCTCGCGAGACCTGCAGATCGGGATGCGGCAGCCAGCCCGTCCAGGCGGCGCTGCCGTCGGCGGGGACCCAGGTCGCCTCACAGCCGGTGAGATCGAAGTCGACGTCGATGTCCGGGTACTGCGGCAAGTCGCCAGCGGCGTGCTGATCGTGCGGCGGGCGGCCCATCGGGGGCAGCGTCAGGCCGTAACCGATCGCGGCAGCGTGCGGATCGGTGGCGAGGACGAGCGTGCGGCGGTCGGGGGTGAGCTGGACGGAGCGAACGGGGACGTCGTAGCGCGGGGCGACCTTTTGCGCCTGGACGATGGCATAGCCGGGCCAGATCGATTCGAACCGGTCGCCGGCGCGGACGTACTTTCCGGCCGTCAGCCTGATGTGCTTCAGCGAATCCTTGAGCAGTGCGGGATCGACCGGCCGGTCGAACTCGACTCGCACTTCGCGCGGGCCGTTCGACCAGACGACGGCCGGCTGCGGATGTGAGGGTCGGAATACTTGATGCGATAGAGCTTCCACCGTCGGCCCGCTGCCCCAGTCCGGCCCGCCGCTGTGGCAGGCGACGCGCAGGCCATCCGGTGCCAGACAACAATCGACTGTCAGCATGCTGAGGCATGCCAGCAGCTGGGTCTGGGCGACGTAGCCGGTCTCCGTTTTGACCAGCTTCGTGCGGTACAGCTTGCCGCGAGATTCGCCAGTGACGAGCGCATCATGGCCCAGGCGGGTCAAAGATCAGGCCGCACCAGCAACTGGATCGTTGAAGTTGAATCCGCAGACGGACTGATGCCTGCAGGGCGTAGTCGAACGTGCTCGTTTCGTCGATCACATCCGGCAGGTGGACAGGATGCCGCGGCGGAAAGCCGTATTGGCGTCCTTCTGTATGTGCAGCAGCTCGTCGAGCGGATTGCCGTTGGCGACCCAGGTCGCGCTTCCTGGTCGGAGGCGAACAGATCACCGGCACACAACACCAGACCGCAGGCCAACCGGGAACCGGATGCCGGTGACGACGACTTCCACGGAATTTGATCCGGGCGAGACGTGAACGATCGAGCCGGCTTCGTCCCTTGATGTTGTATTGCGGTTGGCCGGCTTTGTCCTTGAGCAGCGGATCGGCGAAGTTGTGATTGCCGCGTCCGAAATACGCTGCCGTCGCGCGTGTCGAACGCAACGCCGAGGTCCGTCAACGGCATGAAAACTCTCCTTCCGGCCGTCGGCGACGACGATTTCTTTGTCGGCCGTGCCGTCCTTGTCGGTGTCGACGATCAGCACGCAGCGATGTCTTCGCGACGACGAACACCCCGTCGCCGTGCTCGTAGCCGGGTGGCGTCAGGTCCATGCCGATCGGCGAACGCAAGGCGCTGGCTGTCCCAGAACTCGTGGACCTCGTCTTCGAGACCGTCGCCGTCGGTGTCGCGCATCGGATCTTGCCGTTGTAGCCGGGCGACGTCCCGTCGGTCGAAACGGGACGTTGTTGACGTTGGTCAGCTCGACCGGAAGCTCGTGCACGGTAAAGCCGGGCACCAGCATCTGGATTGGCGGCAGGTTGTCGACCGGCTGGAGGGGATGGCGAGTCCGCCTTCGAGATCGGGCGGGAGCAGCGAGCGGACGGGTGTGTATTTGTCGGTGAGGTATTTGCGCGTCTGCGTGGTCTTCGGGCGTGAGGGAGCGGCCGTAGACCAGAGCATCTCGGCAACGCTCCCACGGTCGAATCCCTGGACTTCCTGCGGACCGCCGCCGAGTGTGTAGTAGCGTGCCCCGGCCGTCAGTTCGCTGAGGCTGATCGGCTGGCCGTCGCGCGGCCGCTGACCGGTCGCGACACCGTCGACGTGCAGCTGGGCCTTGTCCGCCTCTGTTGAAACTTCGAAGACACGCGGTTCGCCGAACGTGTGCTCGCCACTGAGCAGGTTGTGCCAGGAGCCGAAGCCGCGGCCTTCCCAGGCGTTGAAGCTGGTGAAGCGGTTGATGCGGCGCTGGCCGAGGTCGAGCGTGACACCGGAGGTGAAGTCCGCGCTGGTCCTTCGCGTTGAGTGACATCACCGCTTTGAAGCCACCGAGATTGCGCTTGCGGGGCGGCGATGAAGATCGTGAACCGGTCACGTTCCATCGCCGGCTGCACGCTGCGGAGGAAGTCGTTCGTCCCGTCGAATCGGACTACCGCAGCTTCCCCGGCCGGCAGACGCGTGGGCTGGGCTTCGAGATCTGCCTGCTTGAGGTCCCGCTTGCCGGCCACTGGCGTCATACCAGGTGGCGATTTTGCCGTCGTGCGGAATGAGCGTCGTGCCGTTCCCGGTGCCGGCGTCGAACCAGTACTCCAAGCCGTCCGTGACGGTGAGGTGCTTGTCGGCCCACGGTTCGACGGAGACAGCAGGTTCCGCCGCACACAGAACAACCGGGCACAGCAGGATCAAACAGACGTAAAGGCGGGCGAGCATGTTTTCCTCAAGGCCACTCACACTGAAGATTTTGGTGACTGCCGTCGAATACACCGGGCGACGCGGAAAGAAGAAGATTTTGAAGGTCACGAAGGGCACAAAGAATGTCGCGTTGAAGGACGATTGCCACCGAGGGCACGAGGGGACACCGAGAGAAATGGATTCGTGTATCTCTGTGATCTCGGTGTGCTCTGTGGCCAAAGCCCTGCAACGATCGGCTGGCGGTCTTCGCTAGTTCCAGGCCAATGTCAGTTTGGTGAACTCCGCCACCTGTTGCTTGATCGCCACCTCGGTCGGAAGGCGAACATGGAGCTCGCGCCCGTAAAAGCCGTGGATGTCGCAGCGGCTGAGGACATACTGGGCGTCGTTCGGCATCGCGATCGGGCCGCCGTGGCAGAGGACGATGACGTCTTTACGCACGCTGCGGCCGGCGGCGGCGATGGCGGACACGGCGGACACGGTCGTCGAGCAGTGCCGTTTCGGCGCTGATAGCTTACCCGTGGTCAGGCCCATGTGGGCGACGAGAATGTCGGCGCCGGCATAGGGTCATGGCCACGGCCTGGTCTTCGTCGAAGACGTACGGCGTCGATCAGCAGACCAGGCTGATGGGCGGCTGCGATGCAATCGATCTCGAGGCGAAGCCCATGGCCGGTTTCTTCGAGATTCAGCGAAAGGTCCCGTCGATGAGGCCGACCGTCGGGAAGTTCTGAATACCGGCGAAGCCGAGGTCGATCAGCTCCTTCAGGAAGTGGTCGCGGAGCATGAACAGGTCGATGCCGCAGACACCGGCGATGACGGGCGTGTCCTTGACTGTTGTGAGGACTTCGCGGGCCATCTCCTTCCACACGAGCTCGTTGGCGTTGCCGAACGGCATAGGCCGGCGAGCGAACTGCGGCCCGCCATGCGATAGCGGCCGGAGTTGTAGATCACGATCAGGTCGATGCCCTTGGCCTCCTTTTCACACTTGGCGATGCCGGTGCCGGCGCTACCGCCGATGATCGGGACGCGTTTCTGCGCGATCTTGGAGCAGGCGTTCGAGGACGGATTCACGAGTATGTCGCATGTGGGATTGCGACTGATCTTGGAAGAAAAACGTGGGCGGAAATCTCAAAACCGAAACGAACAGTCTCAGCCACCGAGATCACAGAGGCACGGACACTTCTGGTAATCCTCAGTGTCCTCTGTGATCTCGGTATCCTCTTGGTTGCGGCCGGGCGTCACGCTGGAACTTTCTGCGTTCATCAGCGGTTCGCTGTTTCTTAGCGTGCATGGTGAAGTTCGAGGAATTGCTGGACGAGAGCGCGTCGGCGAATTCGGGGGCGTGTGGCGCGAGTCGGAGGGGAGTTGCCGATCGGCGGTGGTGTCCAGCCGCTCGGAGAGTTCGTCGAGCCGGCGGTATCTGCCTCCCGGGTCATGGAAGGGCTGGCCGGGGACGTCGATCAGCGAGACGCCCCCTTCGGGGAATCAGCATTCGCAGAGGCGCCGTGGGCGATTGAGCTTGTCGGCGATCCACGCTGCGAAGCGGCGGTTTTCGTCGGGGGTCGTGCGCCAGGCGTCACGTTGGCATTGTGCACGTGGAGCTTGCGGCACGGCGGAACAGGGGTGGACGGTGTCGAGGCCGGCAAAGTTGACCATGTCGAGCGGCTTGGGCTCAGCACCAGCGGGACCTGGCGGGCGAGCAGCTTATCGAAGCGGTGCGGACCGGCGGGAAGACGCCGCCGAAACCGCTTCGTCAGCGACTTCGGTCATCGTCGATATCGAGCACGCCCTGAATCGGGCCGCTATCCGCGACGCGACAGCTCCATCGCTCGGCCGCCGGCGCCGGTGGCGTGAAAAACGAGGCAGTCGAAGCCGTGCTGTTCGAGCGGCTCGCGGACCCGGGTGACGCAGGGGGTGGTGACGCCGAACATCGTCATGCCGACACAGGGGCAGGACGCTGGTCGGGAGGTTGGTTGAGGACCATGCCGGCCATTGCGGCGCTTTTCGCGAGGACGCGGCGCAGGTGTATTCAGGCCGGCGACGTCGACGACGGAGTACATCAGCGTGATGTCACTGCAGTCGACGTACGGCGCGCGGTGTTCGCACTGGCGACCGTCGATACAACGGCGAGGGAGGCCAATGGGCAAGGCTCGCAATGCGGCGGCGCGATCGGCGGCCGTTCCGCGCTACCGCCGAGGCCGATCACGCCAGACCTTCACCGGCGGCGTGCTCTGCACGCATGAAGGACGTCAGGCGGCTCATGGCGGCGACAGCGACGGTCTCGGAGGACAGCTCAGCGGGATCGGCTTGGAGCCGCTCGCGCGGGATGTCGGGATCCATCGTCGGCGGACCGGCGGTGCCGACGTCGACCGTGGTTACCGGGGCGCCGGCGGCGATCAAGCAATCGCGCACATACGCCAGTTCGGCGCTGGTGTCGGCGGCGATGGCATAGACGCGACCCGACATGGCGAAGGTCGATTGGCGAGGGGCGAGAGATTTTGCAGTGACGATGAGACGTTCAGACTGTACCGTGACAGGTCACGGCAACAGCGTGCGGTGAAACTTCTATAGAATCGAAGATCCCGGCCGATGTCTCGGTTTCTACCCGTGCTGTCCCTGGTCTGCGCTTTCTCGGCGATGGCGCGGGGAGCGGATCTGCCGCTTGTCGAGCGACGACTGGATGCTTCGTTCCGGCAGTGCCTGATTCCGGTCGAGAAGGGCCAGTTATCGTGTTATCGCCGGCCAGGGACGGGCCCCACGCTGCTGTTGATCCCGGGTACGTTCTCCGATGCGCGGAATTACGTGGCGACGGTGCGCGCGCTCGATCCGTCGTACGAGCTGCTCATACTGGAGCATCGCGGAATCGGTGGCAGCTGGCCGCCGCCAGTGACGGCATCGATCGAAGCGTGCGCAGATGCGATCGACGTGCTCGACACTCTCGGTGTCAAAACGTGCTATGTCGGCGGTGCAGCCTGGGGGCATGATCGCGATCGAACTCGGGCGGCAGATCCCGGAGCGGTTGCGTGGGATCATTGCAATCCTCGGGGTTGGACCAGCTCGCAGGCGGCCGTGGATGCGTTTCAGAGCGACATGAAGTCGACGTTGTCGCCGGAGCAGTCGGCTGAGCTAGCGGCGTACCGCACCGAGATCCTGCACCGCTGGACGCCGGAGCAGCGGGAGATGTTCGGGACGATCTGGAAGAAATGGAGCGGAGCGAAATCCTCCAGACGACATCGCTGCCGGTGCTGTGGACTCTACCCGCAGAGATCGAAACCGGCCGCAGCCGGCGCAGGAACTGCTCGGAATTCCACAGCGCGACAATATCGAACTGGTCTGGTTCGCCGGCGCGTCGCATTCACTGCTGGTGGAGCGGCCGCGTGAAGTTGCCGCGGAGATCACCCGGTTCGTGGATAAATGCGAAAAGGCGCGCGAGCAATGAGCATCCCGGCTGCCTGAGGAAGCGGCTGGGGGGCGGCGACGTCGGTCTGCCAGCAGGAATTCGGCGAGGGCGTCGGATTCGTAGAACGCTTTTCCGCCGTGTCCGAGGCCGGGGACGACGACGATCCTCGCCTCGCCGCCGAGCAGCGTAGCGTTTGGCGAACTCCGTCGAGTTCTCCGGCATCGGGACGACATCGTCCTTGTCGCCGTGGATGTGCAGGATCCGGACCTTGGCCTTCGCCAGCGGCGAGATTGTCGATCGGGTTGAACTCGGCGATGCGCGTAAGTTCGTCCAGCGTGAGGTTGTAGCCGAGGCCCGGCTCCGGGTACGTGATGACCTGTGGCAGCTTGGGCCAGGAGCGGAAATCGGTGGCGGGGTAGATGTTGCCGAGCTTGTCGACGCGGCAGTCAGGGTGGCGGAACGCCCAGGCCAACACCGTCAGACCGCCGTTGCTCTGGCCGATCTTGGGCAGGCTTTCCGGATTGAGGTTGTACTTCTCCCTCAGCAGAGTGTAGAGCTCATGGCGAACTCTGCGCTGACCCGGAGAACTGCCGCATGAAGTGCCGACATCGACGCCGGCGACGATGGAAGCCGGCCGCAGGGTTTCTCAACATAGTTACGGTGCTCAACGACGCGCCCGTCGCCGTGGTTGATCCCAACCAGAACGGGCAGATCAGGGATCCAGCGGCTTTCTGCGTGTCGACGTCCCCTTCGGCTGAATCAGGTACGCCGTGCGGTTGTGAACTGTCAGCGGGATGAGCGTCCCGTGCTCATATGTGCCGGAGGCAGTGGCCGGTTCGGCACTGGCAAGACAGGACTGCGCGATGCTGGCGATGATCAGCAGAGAATATGCGATGCGTGAGAGTGGGTTCATGCGGTTTGGATCGTCGGTAGTAGGGCCAGTCCCGGAAGGACTAAGCAGCAGGATCCGCGCAGTGCGTTCCGGAATGAAATCCGGGAACGGGGGAGATCGTATCCACAATCAACCGCCGGCGGCTGCTTGTTTTTCCGGTTCCGCCTGAATCCGCACGCGTTCGTTCTGCGTACGAATGTCAATCGCCCGCTCGGCTCGGTTGACATCGAGACGGTAATAGTTGCCGTGCGGATGGGCGCGCGTCTCCTGGGCGACGACGTGTCCGTCCCCCTTGTCCAGCACGAGCAACCGCCCGTTGGAGTACTCGGTGTCAATCTCAGGCATTCGGACATGGTCGTATGCGAGGCAGACGAGCAAGGGAGACTGCTCAAAGTGCGTCCGCAGCAGGTTCTGGTTCTCGATCGCCTGCTGCCAGACGACGCCGGAGCTGTCGCGCGGAAGGGAGACAAGTGTGCCGTTGATCCGCAGTGCCGGAGGATGGAGGTAATTGACACCGCCGCCACCGTCGTTGAATACCAGATAGACGCGCTCGGGATCGTCGATTACGTGGACCTCGGCGGTCTTCACGAGCGCCGCCGGAATGTTGCCGAGCGGCTGCAGGTTTCCCGACTCCAATTCCAGCAAGGCGCACACTCCGGACGTCTCTTCGAGGACGAGGAGCTGCCGATCGTTCAGAAACGTCAGCCGCGCCCGCGAAAACTCGTGCTGCCAGGCGGTTTCGCCGGTGAGCGGATTATCGACGAAAACTCTCAGTCTCGGCGGGCTCGTACTGGAAGCCCGGCCGGCGGGTTTGCGGTCGACCCGGACCAGTCCGGAGCGCGTCACGGCGACTGCGTTCTTGACGCGTGCCGCGAGGTCCGGCGCCGCCACCGCGCGTCCATCTGCGGCGCGCAGCGCAAATGGCTCGGAGGCATTCGGCGGAATGACAAACACAGTCTGGGAATTCCCCTTGAGGGTCGTATGGGGCAGGACACCCCGGCGACGCCAGAGGACTTCACCCGAGAGCGGATCCAGGAACACGATCTCACCGCGCCCATAACACGCGACGTACCGCGTGGTCGCAAGCGCCAGCAGGCCGGTCTTCGGATACGGGTCGCCGAGCCCGGAGCGAGTCAGAAATGAGCTGACGGGCATCAGAGTCGGGGGATCGACGTCATAAATCTGGCGGGCGTACATGGGCGAGGCACGTTCGGCGGCGATCCGGGACCAGACCACCCTGCGGTCCGGCAACGACAGTGCCTGGAGCACTCCGCGGTGCAGCACGATTGCCTGCAGCCCAACCCCCACGAGGGCCGCCGCCTGGCTGTTCCCATTGGCGGCGCTCACGCGCAGCGGAATTCGCCAATAAGCGGTCTCGTCCTCGGACCGCACGATCGACATCATCGAGGTTTGCGGGTCGAGCTCGATGAAGTGGCGGCGGTAAAATGGTGCGTCGAGTTGCCGCATCACGGGGGGTTGGGGAGTGGAGAATTCGGGATTGATCATGCGGTACCGCTGCAAGCGGAGCCGATCACCGGTCCAGTCGGCGACGACCGGGGGTTGGAGCGCCGCGCGTGTCAGCCGGCCGGACGCGAACAGAGCCCGCGCTGCCTCGGCGCCGGTCTGCAGCGTGGGGAGCACGACGTCGCCGTACTGTGTTTCGAGCTGCGCGAAGACGACGGCGGCATCGTCCGGCTGGTCGAATTCGACCAGCAGTTCGCCGAGTCGGAACAGCGCGGCTGCGGCCGTGGTGCGATCGCCGGATTCGATCAACCGCCTGAGCCGCAGTTCGGCGCCGGCGAAATCCCGGCGAAAGGCGGCGTCTTCGATCAGCCGCCAAATGAAGGTCCGGGCGGCCGCGTGAAAACCGTAGATGCGCTCCAGGCTGGCGGCCGCGGGCATCTCCAGGGAACTGCTTTCCAGCAGATTTGCGATCTGTTCGGCCAGCGGCTCGGCGATCGCCGGCGGCGCCTGCGCGACGACGTCGGTCAGACGTCCGCCGAGCCAGACATCGAGCCGCAGGCGATTCAGACCGTCGTCGATCATTGTCTCATTGGGAAACTTCTCAGCGATGGACCGCAAGACGCCCGCCGCTTCTTCCCAGCGCCGGGCGGCGATGTGCCTGTCGATCGTCAATCGCTCCACCTCGAGCCGCTCGGCATCGCCGGCGGCCAGCGCGGCCGCGCGTTCCAACGCGGCGGATGGACCTTCCGGTTGCTCACGGACCAGGGTCAGGAGCGACTCAAATGTCAATTTGCGGTGCCGGGCCTGCAACTCTGGCGGATCAGCGGTCTCGGGCCGTGCGCGATCGAGAACCTCCAGCGCCTGCGTGTGCTCGCCCGCGATGGTGTGCATCTCCGCGTCGCGGACCGCAGCCCACAGGTCACCGGGGCGCTGCTGGCGTCGCGCGGCAATCTGCTCCTGCAGAGCCGTCCGCTGCTCGAAGCCCGTCAGACCGAATGGTCCCAGCGAGAGCAGCATGCCATTCCAGACGCCCAGATTTCCGAGCGGCGGCACGTCGTCCCCGCCCGGGCGCCGATCGCGGCGGACGACTTTGCCGCTGGCGATATCGATCGTCCACAGCGCGCCGGAGACGAGCGGGAGCAGGTACTGCTCTGCGACGGCGATTCCGCGACCGGACGGCGGTCCCGCCGGCGCGGGAACCGGGACCGACCAGAGCGGCGTCCCGTCTGCGAGTTTGACTGCAGCGACTTCATTCTGGCCGACAAGCAGGACGCGGTCGGCAAACACACCGGCGACGTACAGGAAGCCGGCCTTCGGCAAATCCCACAACCGTTCGCCGGTGCGGACATCGAGACAGATCAGCCGAGGCTGCTCCTCACCGGTCGGATTCGGCAATTCGGGTGGTGCAAGCAAGACGCGACCGGCGGACACAATGGGCGCCGATGCGCACCAGCGATCGTTCAGCCCCAGCGGAGCGTGCAAGCGAGCCCCGTCTACCGGCGTGCCGCCACTGCGGGCGGCGAAGTCATACACCCACACGATGCGATGCGTGTGGCGATCGACGGCGACGAGGCGGTTGGACGTCGTGGGGCAAAAGACCATTCCGGCGTCAACCGCGGGCATAGCGGCCCACAACCGGCGGGTGAGGTCCTGAACGATACCGGCTTCGGTGGGGGCCAGATCCTGGGACCACAACAGTCGACCGGTGTCTGCAGCGAGTGCAAACAGCCGCACTTCGCCGTCCTGTTCGCCGACGGCAAACAATTCGCCATCGTCTTCGACAGGGGGACCAAAGAAGAACACCCCGGCAAGCGGCGGGTCAAACTGCTCGTGCATGCGGCGGCCGCCGGCTTCCCACAGCCGTTCGCCGGTGGCCAGATCGTAGGCGTGAATCTGATTCGAGGACCAGTCGCGCTCGTACGGATCCTGTGATTCGGGGCTGTTATTCCCCCACCAACTGAATGACGCGGGGGGCATCAACACGGAGTTTTCGACCGAAAACACGCGCTGACCGTCGCTGCTGAGCAGTCCGTAGCCGGCGTCGCGGTAGAGCAGGTTCGTGAGGGAGTGTTGTTCGAACGAGACTTTGCCCCGGTTCAAAAATCGGATGCCGGCTGAATGGCGACATCCGCATAATCAAGGAGCTCATTCGCGAGGATGCGCTCGGCCAATCTCACCGAGGCGCTCCTCCAGGCGCGATCGCACCGTTCTGCGGATCGACGACGGCCAGTCCGCGAAGCGCCGAACCTGCGACGACCGACGACGACCATCGACAGCGCGAGCACGGCCGCCAGCTGACGTTCGTCTGGTCGTCCAGCAGGCTTTTCAATTGCTGGAGCAGAAGTCGCCGTCAGGGAGCTGACGCCAGCGGCCAGCAACAACGGCACCCTGAAGTCGTGCCGACGTGCCGTTGTGCGGACTGTTCCGCTCGCTGGGTTGCGCGGCAACGGCGTCGTCCAGGAGAGCGCAGTAGAGCTGTTGCTGGACGTCGAGCGGCGAGCATTCGTCTCTCCGCCGGTCGAGGAGCGGCCGGGCCGGCTCCTGCGCGAGAGACTGCAACAGCGGACCGGCGAGCGTCTGCTCGCCAGCAAAGGCGAAGGTGGCCTTCGCGCGCCCAGTCAACGGCATTCCGAAAGGCAGGTTCGTTAACCAGCCGTACATACCACGGCAGCAGCGCGTGCCATCGCCCCGAATCGAACAGCAGCCGCGCGACGACCTGGGCGGCCGCCTGTTCGCCAACCTCGTCGTGCTCAGTACCTGTTGGCGGCGGCGTACCGATCCGGAGCGCTCGGCGCCCCGCCTGCTGCAGCCGTTGCGCGCTGCGGATGGCCTCCAGTCTGGGCCATGTGCGTCCGGCCTCTGGCGGCTGCGCGATTCTCCTTCGGCACCGGCCTGCAACGACACCCACCGGCCGTCGCTCCGCCGCCACAACAGATCCTGCGGTGCATCGAGCAGCGACTGCAACAGGACGACCGCCTCCTGCCAGTCCTCGGCGGCGGCAGCCCCGCGGTCGAACACGGGCCAGCCACGGGCGTCGCTGCTGACGGCGGCCGACTTCCCGGCAGCGGGATCCTGACCGCCCTGTCGCCGTCGAAGTTGCCCAGGGCCGCCTCCGCTGCGACGATTTCACCTTGTAGCCGACATCTGATTCAGCAGGTTGGAGAGCGGATTCGGCGGCGCTTCCTGGGACGTCGCGAGACCGGCCGCCGCCAGGACCAGCGACACGATAGCGACGGCACGCCACACAATCCGGCGCCGGGCAATGCTCGTCATGCGTCTCGCTTCTTCGCGTTCAGGTGACGGTCGTGACCCGGCACGGGGTGCACATACCGGAGAACCCGTACAATCCGCACTGTAATCGTCAGTTGTCCCGGACAGTTGAGCGACGCCTTTCCGAGTGTCTGTTTCCCAATCACCAGTATAGCTGCGAGGGAAAAGTTGCACACGGCGATTCAATCGGCGAAACTTGGAACGATCGCCGCCGGAGGCGAACTGGCATGAGCGGGACACGATGAGCGCGGACACCGACAAACGCGGATGGACGGTTCCGGCTGGAATCCAAGCTGGGGGTCGGCGGCATGGGGATCGTCTATCCGCGCCACGTACCTCAAGACCGGACAACAGGTCGCACTCAAGGTCCTCGCCCCCGACCTGTCGCTCGATCCCAAGGTCGCGAAACGCTTCGAGCGGGAGATGGACATTCTCCGCAAGCTCAAGCACCCGCATATCATCCGGTACTACGGGGGGAGCAGCAGCGGCGCGCAGCGGTATTACGCGATGGAGCTGCTCAGCGGCGGAGCGCTCGACGGCATTCTGAAGAAGAAAGGAGGCGGCTTCACCTGGAGGAAACGATCGAGTACGCGCTGCAGATTGTGCAGGCTCTGGAGCACGCCCATAACGCGAGCGTCATCCATCGCGACCTCAAGCCGAGCAATCTGCTGCTGACGAAAGACGGCCGGCTGAAGCTGAGCGATTTCGACATCGCCCGCGATACGCGAGCGACGCATCACCGCCGCCGGCAAAACCGTCGGCACAATGGCCTACATGGCCCCGAACAGATCACGGGCAAGCACCCGATCAGCCGCAAGACAAACCTGTATGGCTCGGCTGCGTGATGTTCAATCGCCACCAGCACCCTCCCGTTCCAGTCCGAAACGCAGCCCGAACTGCTGTTCAAGCACGGTAATTATCGCAAATCGTCAGGAGTTCAACGTGATAATGCCGCTTATGGCGTCGGCATGGGCTGATCAACGAATTGCTGGCCAGGGCCCAACGACCGGCCGTTCGGCACGCTGGCGGCCTGCAGGTGAAGCTCGACGAAGATCAAGGCGAAAGTGGCGGGCGGGCCAGCATCGTCGCGATATTGCCGCAGAAGACGCGGCGGCGACGATCCGGGCAGCGACAAAACGGTCGCGCAGGCCCCTGCCGGGGAAGAAAGAAGAAAAAGCGCGATAGCGCCGTTTTATGAGCGACGTGGTTTGAGCACGCTGTAGCCAGGTGATGCTGATGGTCTGGTCGCAATGGCCGGACGGAAAGCCAAAGATATCGCTTCGCCCGCGTCAGGCGAAGATGTCGCCGCAAATCCGATGATTGTGGAAGACGTCAGAGCAGGCGATGCGGGGCTATCATCGACAAGTACCCAAAGAGGTCCGCATCGCGAACGAGCGAAGAAGTGGCTTCACTGACATCGAGCTGGAACAGGCGGCGCGACAGTTCGAAAAACTCAAGCTGGCCCGGTCCAGCTACCGCACGCCGGGACACTGAAGCCGGAAAACTGTATGTCAGGCGCGTAATTCGAGAAGTTCGGCGACCGCTACACCGCGATCCGGGCGCTGACGGTTGAAATCAGCGCAGGAAGCGAAGGGATCTGGAGATACGCGCGATCTGATGCTCGCCGGGCGCAATGCTCAACGCTGCATTCAGGAGAGCACCGGCAGCAGCGTCGGCAACATTACAGGAGCGCTGGCGAAGGGGACGAGCTGTACCGCAAATCGCGATCGTCAGCAGATAAAGAAATGGCAAACATCAACGTTGCGCTGTGGCCTTAGCCGATTCGCCGATTGGGTGAAACAGGCGGAAGACCGACTCGACGATCTGGAGCAGGTGCTCGCGAAACCGGAAATGAGGCGGAAAACAAATGGAGACGACAGGACGCCCCGGAAGGGGGGCAGGCGTCAGAAAAGCAATCCGGCTGATCGATCCTGTGACGGCTTAAATGCTTCCGGCTGGTCAATCGTGAGTTGGTCGCCAGTGGGCAATGAAACCAGCCCCGCTGGTCACAAACGCACAGACCCGGACGCGAGCGTCGGTCTGCTCGTGTCATCAGGTGCCGCTGCTTCGCCAACTGTCTCCACCCTCCAGATCTCCAGCCTCCATACGGCAACCGCGACAACGTCAAATCCTGCGCGCCGCTGTCGGTTTGAACCAGCACGATGGCGTGCGTGTCGTTCAACTTATTTGAGCTGCTGGGCGCTTTTCGGCGAAGTCGATTTTCTCCGGCTCTGCCCCTTGTTGCCGCCATCAGGTACATGTTCCAGCCAATTCCGGGATTGGACTCGATCTGCTCGATGCTGATCTTCATGCCGAGACGAAGTTGTTGATCAGCAGCGGGTAGCTCTTGCCGTTCTGCTCATAGACGATCATGTCCGGCAGCCGTGCCGGTTGCCGAGTTCGGCGACCGTCTTGCTGATCTCGTGGCCGGACTGCACGTCCTTGACCGGGAAGCGAACCAGCGGCGTGCAGACGAAACCCGCCAGCAGGTTCGGCTCGCCGCCGATCGTGAACGGCACGAACGTGCGCGGAACAGCATAATTCTCTTTGCGGCCGTGAGCCCCGTGGAAGATTTCGAGCGTGGCGGCGTTGTCCACTTTCGAAAACGGAAACGCCAGTGAGCGGACGCCGGCCGGCGAGTTCGAGTTGTTCGTGCCGGTCACGAGCAACTGTCCATCGACGAACGCGATGTCGGTGATCACGTCGGCACGGAGGTTCCGGCCGCGACCGCCGACCTGCACTTCACCCGGCGCCGGCGCGTCCGGCAATTCGGCCTTGGCGAAGGGGATCTTTTCCAGCGACACCGCGCTGATGGCGCCCTGGCCGTCGACCTTGACGAGGGCCGGCTTGTCGCTGTTGGTGACGGCGACGAAGACGTTCCCGGTGGCGGGATTGACCGCCAGGTCATTGATCTTCAGGTTCTGCGAATTGCCGCCGAGCTTTTCGGCGATCTTGACGTTGAGGCCGGCGACGTTGATGTTCGCATCGGCCGGTTTGCCGGACTTGTCACCGGTCTGGAGCGCGAAGACCGCCGCCGACTGAGTGTCTCCGACGAACAGGATGCCGTTTGGTCCGAACGCCAGCACATCCACCGATTTGATTTCCGGCTTGCCTTCCGTCAATCCGTGCACGTCGGCAGCCGAGGTTAAGGTTGCGCCGATCAGCAGTGCCGCTGCCGCGAGCGCCTGGGGCAAATGTCGCATCGTGAGCTCCTCGTTTGCGAAAGGGGTCGTGTCCCGCGCGGAGCATCACTGTACCGCGGCCGTTTGAAGGCCGACAAGCGTCGCAAGCCGTTGGGCTGAAACGGACGCAACCACAGAGTCCCGGACAGTCGAACGGACGACCGGGCCTGGAAACCGGCGCCTTGGCAATTGTCCGGGACACTTCAGACAGGCTGACGGCCGTCGGCTTCGTCAGTGCCCGACCCCCAGGTACGCTTTGCGGACCTCGTCGCTTTGCGCAAGATCGGCAGCCGGACCCTGCATGGCCACTTCTCCGGTCTCGAGGACGTACGCATAGTCAGCGACTTTGAGGGCCATCCGCGCGTTCTGCTCGACGAGGAGGATGGTGGTGCCGCGAGCGCGGATTTCACGAATGACTTTGAAAATCGTCTGCGAGATTTGCGGCGCGAGGCCCAGCGACGGCTCGTCGAGCAGCAGCAGCCGGGGGTTGGCGACGAGAGCGCGGGCGATGGCCAGCATCTGCTGTTCGCCGCCGGACAGCGTGCCGGCATTCTGGCTGAGCCGTTCGCGGAGCCGGGGAAAGAGTTGCAAACCCCGTTCGCGACTGGCGCGGACGTTTTCGTGATCGTGGCGGCAATACGCGCCGAGGGCCAGGTTTTCGGCGACGGTCAGGTTGGCGAAAATGCCGCGACCTTCCGGCACCTGAACGAGACCGCGGCGGACGATCTGGTGCGGCGGCTGGCGAACGAGCGATTGCGAGTCGAACTCGATCTCGCCTGCGGTTGGCCGCAGCATGCCGGAGATGGCCCGCAACGTGGTCGACTTCCCGGCGCCGTTCGCGCCGATCAGCGTGACAATCTGCCCTTGCTCCACCTGCAGACTGACGCCGCGCAGCGCCTGAATCGCGCCGTAGGACACATTGAGGTTTTGGAGGGAAAGCAGCGGCATCGGAAGCGGTTATCGGTTGTCGGTTATCGGTTGTTGGGTTTTGTCTTTCCCTCTGCTCCTCGACTCCTTTGATCCATTGCTCTTCACTCGTCGTCGGCGACGCCGAGATACGCTTCAATGACCTTGGGATCGCGCTGGATCGCCTCCGGCGGTCCGGCAGCAATTGTCACGCCGTGATCGAGAACCGTAATCTGCTCGCAGATCTCCATGACCAGCTCCATGTCGTGCTCGATGAGCAGGATCGCCAACTGAAACTGGTCCCTGATCCGCTCGATGGTCTGGGCCAGTTGGCGTTTCTCGCCGGAGTTCATGCCGGCAGCCGGTTCGTCGAGGAGCAGCACTTTCGGCTGCGTCGCCAGAGCGCGGACGATTTCGAGCATGCGCTGGTGTCCATACGGCAGCGACTGCGCCGGCTCGTCGGCGCGGGGGCGCAACTCGAACAGATCGAGCAGTTCCAGCGAGCGCTGTTTGATCGCCGCTTCCTCGCCGATCGACGTGCGGGACCGCAGCAGCGTGCCCACGAGCCGGTTACGTGCACGGAGCTGGCAGGCCAGCATCACGTTGTCGAGGACGCTCAGATCGCCGAACAGGCGAATGTTCTGGAACGTGCGCGCCAGGCCGGCGCGGGTGATCTGGTGGGGCGGGCAGCCAGCGAGGTCACATCCCTGTAAACGCATTGTGCCGGATTGCGTGTGATAGACGCCGGTCAGCAGGTTGAAAACCGTCGTCTTCCCAGCACCGTTCGGACCGATAAGACCGTATAGCGACCCCTCCGGCATGTTCAGGGAGAATTCCTGCACCGCGGCGAGTCCGCCGAAGCGGATGCCGATGGCGTCGATGGCAAGGAGGGGGGCGGCAGCGGACAACGATTTCCGATTTTCGATTTCAGAATTCCGATTTGGGCGAGCGAGTCAGTTTAGGTTTCTTCTTCGAGTGGCCGGTCGGCCCGACCCATGCCTGACTGCAATGACGCGTCCATGGTCCGGAAGCGGTGCATGACATTTCCCACCAGCACGCCAATCTCCGCCCCGTTCCGGTAATACGGCTTCTGATGACTCCTCGTCGCCTGATTGACCTCGGTACCTGATGGACAAGAGGACGAACCTCGGACATCCGTTGCCGACAAGTCCGCCACGGAACACTGACAGCAGGCGACGGGCGAGTTGAAGGCCCGCATGTTACCACGGAAGCGGCTTCGGACTAACGGCACTGCGCGTTCAAGCTGAAAAACAACTCGATTCTGATCATTGGAATTCGCGACACGGTCGGCTGCCTGCCGCAGCATCGATAAACCATCAACCATGAACCGTCAACCCGCGACAACGTTGGCACCGTTCGCCGCGCTGTCCGCCGCCGCGGATCCTTCACCCACATCCCGCTCAACGACGGGGACGCACGCGAACGCAGCCATTGCCACGCCCGCGTGCGTCATTGGGTCGTCCAGCGCGTACTCATGGGCCAATTGCGCCCGGCGGTCGCCGAACCGCTGAGAGCAGCGGGCTGCCAACTCTCTTGCGTTCGTCGAGCCTCAGCGCACACCGACCGCTCGGCGAAACGTGGGGGTTCTCGGATTAACTTTCAGAACTCGCCGACGATTTCGCCCCCCATACGGGTGCTCAGACTCCGCCAGGTCGCGAGGTTGATGTTATCGGAGACCGACCGGCAAGAGCCGTCCATCAACAGCACCTGCACGATGCCGACGTGATAGCTGCGAGCCGTGACGGCGGCATAAGTGGGCTGGCCGGCACAGGTCGAGCTTGTCCCGCGTTCCTTGCACGAGATGTAGTCCCCCACGACCGGAGTGGGATTGGTCGACGAGCTGATCAGCGTCTTGGCATTCGGACCAAAGGCCGTGGTGAAGCCGGTCTCATGGATCTTGCCGTCGACCCACTCCGTGTGGCCGGTGGCGCTGAATGTGCCGCCGGTGAAACCGGCGAGCGACGCCGGAATCACGTCGGTCGCCGCCGCATCGTTGCCGACGTTTGGCGTGTAGGCCTTCACCTCGGAGAATCCGAGCGTATTGCTCATGCCGTCCACGAAATCGCGCGGTGAACAGCGGCTGTTGGGAGCAAACGCACCGTCACCGGGAGCGCCGCCACTGGCCAATGTCGGACCGGGAGTGAACAGCTTCCAGGTCCCGCCGTTGAAGGCATACGTGGACGGGAAATGATTGGCGCCGGTCGGCGTGGTCGCCACACGCACAACCCCCTGGAGTTCATCCGGGCAGATGTAAGAGGGAACCTGCAACTGCGTGACGCCGATCGTGGAGTTCGGCGGCACGCCGTAGCCGATCGTCAGGTCGACGACGTTGTACGCATTCGCCTGCTCCATGTAGGGGAGGATGCGAGCCTGGATCGACCACGTCCCGCCGGTGCTGCCGCCAATGCAGAAGCTTGGGGGGAAGACACTATTGGCATCCAGGTAGTTATGCAGTGCGAGGCCGATCTGCTTCAGATGATTTCGACACTGAGTGCGGCGGGCGGCCTCGCGGGCCTGCTGGACCGCCGGTAACAGCAATGCAATCAGGATGGCGATGATGGCGATCACCACCAGCAATTCGATTAGCGTGAATCCAGACCGAGCAGACTGTGAACGTGACATTACGTGCTCCCTTCAGAAGAAGCTGCCAGATGGAGAGGTCGAGAATGGGCTGGCAGTGCGCCGGAAGTCGATTGGTCCACGGACTTTGCAAGAGTGCGGGCCGATCCGATCCGTATGGCTAGCTGACTCGAACGACAAAGTTGACACTGAGTCTCAGTCGCAGTATGCTAGCGGCCAACAGACGCTCACGCAATCCATTTTTCGATAAGTTTTCACACGCACCCCCAAACGCGACCAACGGGATGTCCTTGGCGGGCCGCCCTTCAGGTCGCAGGTCCCACCCCTCGGCTGGGAGAGAGCGATTGTGACTTCCGCGTCTTCCTCCGAATTAGAATCGCGTGTCGATCCGTCCGCCGAAGCCGGCCCGAAGCTGCCGCGGACGATTCTCTCCAGCGACCTTCTGCAGGGAGCACGCGAAGTGCAGATTCAGCACGGCGAGGCGATTTACCGCCTGCTGCTCACCAGGTCCGGCAAACTGATCCTGAACAAGTAGCGCACGCGGATCGGGAATCAACGGGCCGCGACTCGATCAAGCGAATCAACTTGTATAAGTGGACCGCAGGCGTGCCAGAATGGCCTGCTCAAGGTCGAGATCGCGCCCCACCGGGATCCACCGTGACGGCTGGGTCTGCCCGACCACCGGATTCAGGTCGCGGGAGAACGGCGTGCTCTCGGAAAACGTCGCGGCGCCCGGAGAATTCGCCGCAATTCCGGGCAGATCCTCGCGTTCCTTGAAGGCCTCAACCATGATCGCATAGCCGCCGCCGACGTTGCTCGGCGCCAGCGTGATGCGGACGCGCCGGCGAATCGATTGCAGCGTGCTCTCCAGCCGGTTGTAAGGACCGACCGAATCGTGGTGCCATGGTTCCAGACAGCCAGACCCAACCTTGTACTCGGTCTCGATCACCCGCGCGAGTCGATCCTCCCGCACGATCTGGAACTGGTAATCGTGCAACACGTCAACCGTTCGTTCCCAGAGGACGTCGTCATTGCCGAATGCAACCCCCATTGGATTGGGGGCCGGCGCGGAGCGCGACCAGAACGCGCCGGGCGTCTGACAGCCGGCGGCGACGAGGCACAGTCCCAGCGTAAATGCGGTGCGGAACACGACGACCGGTAGGTGAGAAACCCAAAGGGGGCGGAATCCTGTCAAGATTTCCGGTCCAGCACAAGACGAATCGATCGTCGGCAGGCAGCGGGGCAAATTCCTGGCGTCAGTGGCGCGGATCACGTCTTGAGCCAATCCGGCGCAACGACGTATAGTCCTGCCCCATCAACAGTTTCGGCGCATGTGCCCTGCTGCCATGTCGACAGTTCAAGACGGCCCCCCGTTTCAGACGATCGACTCACCGGCCCCGATGCCGGCAAACGGCTCTCCCACCGAGTTCGCCGGCGCCGAGCACAGCGACGCCGAGTGGACGCTGGCCGCGCTGGAGGACGCTTATCAGCGCGCTGTTGAGTCCGTCGACGCGGCCACGGCCCTGATTGAAAGCGTCGCCCCTGCTGCGGCTGATGCCAGCCCGGATTCACCCATCCACGGCTCCGCGACCGTTGCCGACGGACCCTTGTCGCAGGTCGATGCAGCGGACGCCGTACAACTCGAACCGCAGCAGGTGCTGGAGGCATTGCTGTTTGTCGGTGGCGAACCGCTGACCGGGCGACGACTCGCGGACTTGCTGGGGGGGGAGCACATGCACGGCCTGATCGACGAATTTGTCGGCGACATCAATGCCCGCTATGCCGATCAATGCCGTCCCTATCAGGTGGTGCTCGGAGAAGGGGGCTACCGTCTCGCATTGCGACCGGAATTCGAGGTCGTGCGTCACCGCGTGTACGGACTGGGCCCGCGCGACGTGCGGCTGTCGCAGGACGCACTCGAGGCGCTGGCGCTCGTCGCGTACCAGCAGCCGGTGACGCGTGCGGCGCTCGAAGCCACTGGCAAAATAAACCTCGCCGGGCATCTGCGGCAGCTCCTGCGGCTCGAACTGATCGCACTGGAGCGCGGCGACGGCGGCAAGGACGACGTCAGCTATCGGACGACGCGGCGGTTCCTGCAATTGTTCGCCCTGGAACGACTCGAAGACCTGCCGCAACCGGAAGACCTGATGTTCCGCTGAAATCCGAACGGCGAAACTCAGATCCCGCAGAGCATCGACTTCGCTGCAGTTCGGATTTCGCGATTCGGATTGCGGATTGACCGCCTCTCGTGATTACGGACGCGAAATCTCGATGGAGTATGCGCCGCTGTTGTCCGCCAGGGAATTCCAGTCGTCGTTGACCCGCACGAACAGGTGGCCGGAGACTGCCGGAGACAGTTCTGTACTGCGGCCGACATCGAATTCCTGCCAACCGTTCGTATCGTCTAAGCCCGCTGCGTCGGCGCGGACCGCCGCCAGGACTCGTCCGATCGGACGTCCGCCGGCGTAGCGAATACTGACCCCCTGCGGCTGGCTGATCCACGGCCGCGGTTCGAGGGCCAGCGTGACCTCTCCCGTCGCTGATAGCTGATAGGCCGCACCGGCCTCGACATGCACGCCGGTCGCCTGCCAGCCGGCGTCTGCCCTGATTTCTGTGCGGGAGACGTGCCCGGACTGGAGCGGGACCGCGGTACGAAAGTCGATTGCAGCGCGCTCGACATCGAAGCCGTACACAATGTTGCGGACAAACAGCTCCCATTCCAGTTCCAGATCGTGCGCATCCGCCGCAAACAACTGCGTGAACAACTCGGCAAATCCGGGATTTGCCAGGTGCAACCGCAGTTCCCGAAACCGTGCCTGCGAATGCGGATTCGCGTCGAGGAATTTGCAGAACGCCCAACTCCAGGCGTACGGCTCGCGCCGCGACTGGATGTAGTCATTGCTGCCGAGAGCCAGCACATTCTCGATGCGGCGCAGCCGGCCGGCGTCGATGTCCTCGTGCAGCATCTCGACGCGGCCGAAGCCGACGTAATCTTCTGGGTCCACAGGCATGACGCCAAACGCCGCCTGACCATCCGCCGCAAGATGATGCGTGCCGAAGTACTCCGCCATTCCCTCGATATACCAGTCCGGTAGCCGCGGTCCGGACAGGAATGACATGAAGCAATGCGTCCCCTCGTGGACCAGCAGATGCCGCCGGTAATACTCATACTCCTGGGAGTGCATCCAGAATTCAGCGCCGCGGTAGATGCCGTGCACCAGCAGATCAGCCGCCTTTTGCGGCAGCATGCCCGCGGTGCGGAACCGCTCCGCATCGACCATCACGTAGCCGGTCATCTGGAATGTCGTTCCCGCGCGGTTTGGCGGCAGCGGGCCGAAGTAATCCTCGAGCGCCAAGTACGCAGCATCCATCAGGGGCGGTAACGTCCGGGCGACATCTGGATCGAGATCGGTGTACAGCAGCAGATGTTTGGATTCATAGCGTTTGATGCCAAGCTCCGCGGCGCGCGCGTCGTCGTGTTTGGGCCGCGTGTCGTCCCGTCGGAAGACCGGTTCCGGTTTTGCCGACTTGGCATCGCCGGCAGACTTCTGCGCAGTCGGCCCGGCGGGCGCTGCTGTACGCGGCGGTGCATCGCCACCGCGTGCGCCGTGCCACAGGCACACGATCAGCGCTGCGAAGGCGAGCGTCCAGCCGCGGCAATCCGCAGCGTGCGGAGTCAGGCTCGAGTCACGACGCATGTCACAATCGCCTCGTCGGGCGCCGGAGTGGCGCATCAGCGGCAGTGTAGCCGACCGAAAAACGGCTGTCGAAACCGGCCTTCGGCAAGCCGGTCCGCCCGTTACACCGGCACGGCGCAACATTCGGCGATCGCGGCGATCAGCGCATCGCGCTGCAGCGGCTTCACCAGGAACCCGTCCATGCCTGCGACGCGGCATTGCTCGCGGTCCTCGTCCAGGGCGTTTGCCGTTAGCGCCAGGATCGGAATCCGGCGCCCGGTTCCTGTTTCGCCCTCGCGAATCAATTGCGTGGCTGTGAGGCCGTCCATTTTCGGCATGCTCATGTCCATCAGCACCAGATCGAAGCATCCCTCGGCGACCTGCGAGACCGCTTGCTCGCCGTCTTCGGCCAGGCTGACCTGGTATCCGGCCTGTGTCAGGATGATCTGCGCCAGCCGCTGATTGATGCGGTTGTCATCGGCGACGAGCACGCGGAGGCCCGCGTGCGACGCTGCATGGGCCGGGGACCTAGCCTTGAACGCGGGCGGTTCGGACAGAGGTTCGATGATTGCGGCGCGGTCAGCGGCTTCGGCGCATTGCGGCGACAACGCGGCGACGATCTCCCGGGCGTCGATCGCGGCGGTTTGCGGATCCCTGGTCACAGGTCGGAGCCGAACCGTGAAATGGAAACAACTGCCGACGTGCTCCTCGCTCTCCACCCAGAGTGAACCGTCCATCAACTCGACCAGTTCGCGTGAGATTGCCAGTCCGAGACCCGTGCCGCCATGCGTGCGCGTCGTCGAAACGTCCGCCTGCACGAACGGGGCAAAGATCGTGTCCAGTTTCAATTTCGCGATGCCGATGCCCGTGTCGCGCACGCTGAATTGAATCGCCACGCTGTCCACATATCGCTTCGCGACTTTGGCCGACACGCCGACCTGTCCCCGTTCGGTGAACTTGACCGCGTTGCAAAGCAGGTTCATCAGCACCTGGCGCAGGCGGAACGGATCGCCCCACACATGCGACGGCACATCTCCTACCAGCGTGTGCGTCAACGCCAGTCCTTTGGCATGCGCCTGCGGCGCCACCATCTGGACGGCTTCCTCAACGCAGCGTGCCAGCGCGAATTCCGTGTCGTCGAGCGTGAGCCGTCCGGCTTCGATTTTTGAGAAGTCGAGGATGTCGTTCACAATCCGCAGCAGGGAATCGGCCGACGACCGCGCGATCTGCAGATACTCCCGCTGCTCCGGGGAGAGGTCGGTCCCGAGGGTCAGGTCGGTCATGCCGACGATCCCGTTCATCGGAGTGCGCAGCTCGTGGCTCATGTTGGCCAGAAACGCGCTTTTGGCGCGCGTCGCCGCTTCCGCCGCATGCCGCGCCGTCTCCAGCGACTGCTGCACCGATCGTTCATTGCGATGGAACAGCCAGGTGACGATGGCGACGCAGCAGATCACGCCGAGGTCGCCGCTGGTGCCGACGATCACCAGCCCCTCGGCGGTCAGTTCCGAAGGAATCGGCAAGTTGTACATGTCCGCCAGGTGAAAGCTGAGCGCCCAGCCGAGGGTCACCACCGTCCAGCTGATGCCGCCGAGGCGCCCGCCGAGGAGAATGCCGAGCAGCGGCACGACCGGCAGCCACCGGAACGCCGGCGCATCGGCGCCGCCGGACTCGGCCGTCAGCGCCACCAGCGTCGCACAAACCAAACCGATCACCGAGTTCGATGCGAGTGCGATGGGCAGTCCCCGCCGCAATGATCGCAGAATCAGCACCAACAGCAGTCCGGCGATCCACAACGTCAGCACGCTCACCGGCGCGTGAACGCAGCTGTACACGATGGCAAACACCGGGACCCAGAAGACCATCGCCAGACCCAGCATTACGGTGCGCCAGGCTCGTCGGCTGAGCGCATCATCTCCCCACAGGCCGTCGGGCAGAAACCACCTTCGGAACTGGTCCTGCGCGGACATGAACGATGTCGAATCCGGTGAACGGGCGGGCACCAGCCGCCGGTTGCTGCGGGCGCGCCGCGTCGGGGGGCGAGATTCGGGGCCGGCGAAGGACTGGAAACTCCCGGTAACTATGCGGCGGATTTCGGACAAGATTGCGGCGGACTCGTCCCCCGGACCGGCCCTGCACTGTCCGTCGCAAAGCCCCTTCCAAAGACGACGATTGTGCCGACTTTGACGTCTCGGCTTCATCGCCGTGGATGTCGGCGGGCTTCCAAAGGCCCTCTGCACTCGGCGCCCTCTCCGCTATGATTGGGCCGATGCCGCCCGACGCATCGGTTTCGAGTGCCGCCCTATTACGAACGGAATCTGTCCCATGCCGTGTGCATTTCCCGTGTTCAGGATCATCGCGGTACTCGTCATCGTTGCCGGCCTGGCGATGGTCCCGGCTGCGAAGGCCGACGACGTCCCGGCCCAAACAACCTGGTCCACTCGTGATTCACTCGATCCGCCCAAGGACCCAAACCCCGACGCGCAAGCCTGTATTCATTTGCTGAGCTGGTCCCCCGGCGAGTTCTCCGTCCAGTCCGCGACGGCCAGCAATCAGGAGTACGACGCGCTGGTGTCGTTCCCGTCGCCGTGCACGAGCGGCAACCCGGTCAACGACCGCGTCACGATGGAGTGGTATCGCCCGCAAGCCTCGGCGGATGCCCAGGCCGCGGTCCGGCCCGCTATCGTGGTGGTCCACGAGTCCGGGTCGCAAATGGAAGCGGGGCGGGTCTTCGCCAGGTCGTTCCGCGAGAAGGGACTCCATGCCTTCCTCATTCATCTCCCCTACTACGGCGAACGCCGCAAAGGAGAGGGCCGCCCGGAGAATGCCGACTGGACACTGCTCGTCCGCCAGGGGATTGCCGACGTCCGACGCGCGCGGGACGCCGTCGCCGTCCTGCCGGGAGTCGATCCGCAGTCGATTTCATTGCAGGGGACCAGTCTCGGGGGGTTCGTGGCTGCACTCACCGGCTCTCTCGATCACGGCTACCATGCCGTGTTCATCATGCTGGCGGGAGCGGATTTCTACGACATCCTGCAAACCGGTCAGAAGGACACGGCCAAGCTCCGGGAAAGATTTGCGCAGGCGGGTTATGCCGGAGAAAAGCTCAAAGAATTGCTCAGCGCGATCGAATCACAACGGATCGCTCATCGCCTCGATCCGCAGACGACCTGGATGTACAGCGCTCAAGACGACGAAGTCGTGCCGATCAAGAACGCCCGCCTGCTGGCCGCGACCGCCCACCTGGACAAGAGCCACCAGCAGGAAATGCCCGGCGGACATTATTCCGTCGCGCTGTACTTCCCTTTCATCGTGAACCACGTCGTTCAGCAGATCGAGTCGCCGCCGACCGGGAAGTAGGGTCCCGGACCGTTGAATCGAAGGTCCTCACTCGGAGAACAATGCAACATCTGTCGGAGACAGTGCACGCCGTCAACCGCGACGACAGATAAGGACCGTCCATGACCAGCAGCCCCGCCGCGCCCGTCGCCGCAGAACGAATCCTGTATGAGGAACATCCGGCGATGTTCCGCAATCGACCGGCGGCATTTGTCCTGTGCCTGTTGCTGAGCCTGGTCGGAGTAGGCCTGATTCTGCTGCTGGTGTGGTACGTACGGACACGGGGAACGACATTGACGGTCACGACCGAGCAGATCACCCTCCGCCGCGGGCTGCTCTCAAAATACACCAACGAAGTCTTTCACCCGGACGTGCGGAACATCGTCGTCCGGCAAACGTTCTTTCAGCGTCTGTGCGGCACGGGCTATGTCGGGATTTCCACATCCGGACAGGCGGGTGTTGAGATTGAAGTCGACGGCATCCCCGATCCGGATCGCGTCAAGACGCTGATCGAGGACTGTCGCACGGGCCAGGCGCCGGCGGTCTTCAGCGGGCCGTGAATTGCCGGCGCATCGCGGGAATACGCGAATTCCCGCAAAATTGCCCCTGATTTTTCGTTGCAATCCGCGTACTCTCTTCTCAGAATCGTTCTCTGGATCGTGCCAGCGCGCCGGCATGCCCCAATGGGTGCTCCATGTCCTCCCGTCTGCGACGTCTGATCGGCTGCTGCCTGCTCGCCATTTACGGCGGGATGGCGGTGCTCGGTCACGGCGGACTCCACGCACTGCAGGCGGACGAGCATCTTCATGCGACCGCCGATTCGGTCGCAGCGTCGCACGCTCACGGCCATACCCATCACGGCTGCTGCCATCATCACCCTCAGCAACAGGCTGCGAATCAGCCGGATTCGCAGCCCGCGCAGCACCACGAACATCGACACAACGGCCCAGCGCACGATCACGACAACTGCGTGATCTGCCAGCACTTCGCCGCCGGCGCAGTCCTGGTCGCTTTCGGCGCCCCGCTGAATCTGATCGCCGGCATCGAACGGGTCGCCCAAGTCGCGACTTCGCTTTCGACGGTCGAGGACAGCTACCTCCTCCCGATCCGCGGCCCGCCGGCCGCCTGCTGAGCGGCGAATGACTCGCGCCAGCGGTTCTGTTTGACGCCGGATTTGCGTCAACGGTCTGCCGGTTGTGCGGTCATCCAGGCCCCGCTTCTATTCCACGAACCGTGCTTGATCCTGCGCGCAAGATGAGCGGCGCACGTCCCATTGCACGTTTTCGTGACGCGATCGCTCATACAGCATCCATACCCGGTCGCAGCCGCCCTTCGACGGGCGCCTGCGCACCGATCTGATCGATTCGATTCATCCCGAGTTCATGTTCACGTTCATTCCGAGGGAGTCTGCCATGCGAAGTTCTGTTTCTCGACGCGGTTTCACGCTGATCGAATTGCTGGTTGTCATTGCGATCATCGCCGTGCTGATCGCGCTGCTACTGCCGGCCGTCCAGCAGGCCCGCGAAGCGGCGCGTCGCACCCAGTGCAAGAACAATCTCAAGCAGCTCGGTCTGGCGCTGCACAACTACCACGACATCTTCAACGTATTTCCGTCCGGCTGGATCGGAGTCCAGGGGGGCATCCAGACGGCCCAGGCGGGCATCAACGGCGCCGGCTGGGGCGCGATGCTCCTGCCGCAACTCGACCAGTCCGCGCTGTATAACCAGTTCAATCCCAACGTGGCGATCGAGAATCCGCTCAACGACACGTTTCGGCTGCAGACGCTCGCCGTCTTTCGCTGCCCTTCGGATCCGCAGCCGGAGCGCTTCAAAATCGACGCCGATGGCAGCCCGGGCACGACGATTTGCGAACTGGCGATCGCGAATTACATCGGTTCGTTCGGGACCGATTCCGTCGATGGCTGCGAAAACGCGCCGGGACTCTCGCCCGTGCGCTCCAACGGACAGTGCGCCAGCGACGGCGTGTTCTATCACAACAGTTCCGTCAAGCTGCGCGACGTCTTTGACGGCACGAGCAACACATTTCTGGCGGGAGAGCGCAAGACCAATCCGCTGCTCGCCTGGTATTCGACCTGGGTCGGGCGGGTGGCCGGTGCGGAGGAAATGTTCCAGCGTGTCGTCGGAACGTTCGACCACACGCCGAATCACCCGGCAACGCACTTTGACGACTTCAGCAGCCATCACCGGGGGGGCACCCAATTCGTTTTCGCGGATGGCCACGTCCGGTTTATTTCGGAGAATATCGATCACGGCGTGTACAACGCGGTGGCGACGATCAAGGGGGGCGAAGTCGTCGGCGATTTCTAAGTCGCGCGCGATGTTCGTGATTCGGGAACAATCATCTTTTGACCACCTCTGCCCGCGACAATCCGTTTCGCGTGGAGCGGATCCTCCAGGTCCGCTACGAGCCACTTGAGGGCACCTGGCCTCAATTGCTGTCGCGGCTCGACTACTGGCGCTCGCGCGACGATTTGCGGACCGGAAGGTTCCGGCAAGACGACTTTGCTGGAAGACTCGGCGCAGCGACTACGCCGCCGGGCGACCGACCCGGTGGCTGCAGTTGCGCCGGAGACGTGCCACGCCGCCCGCAGCCTGTGCCGCGATTATCGGCCCATGCCGCCGAGAACGAGATCCTGCTCGTGGACGGTGCGGAGCAGTTGGGCGTTACGTGGCGCCAATTGCGACGCGTTCCCGCCGGCACGCCGGCCTCGTTATCACGGTGCACACGCCGGGACGTCTGCCAACGCTCATCGACTGCCGCACGACCGTCGCCCTGTTGGAGTCGCGCGTCGCGCGGCTGGCGCCGGACGACGTTGACCGGTGGCGCGACCAGCTGCCGGCCCTGTTCGCACGGTGCGACGGCAACATCCGCGACTGCCTGCGCGAACTCTATGACCGTTCTTGTGAGGATAAACCGAGCACTCGCTGACACGCGCGGGAGCCAAACAGATCCGCCACCGAGATCACCGAGGTCACTGAGAGAAAAGGCACATTACCACCAACTTCTCGGATTCCTCTGTGACCTCGGTGGCAAACCTTTTTCCGGCTTGCGGTACGGCATATGATCGTTCATATGCACGAATTCTTCTGCGTTCAATCGGCAGGGCGACGCGGCCGAACCGTGATTCAGCGGTGCGCTGCGAAGCTTTGCGGATTGTCGTTGTTCCTGATGGCACTCCCGTCACTGGCCGACGACGATCGCGAACGGTTCTTCGAATCCGAAATCCGCCCGATCCTGGCCGAGAACTGCATCAAGTGTCACGGGGCGGAGGAGCAGTCGGGCAAGTTGCGGCTTGATTCGGCCGCTGCTTTGCGCGCGGGTGGCGAACGGGGCGCTGTGCTCAATGCGGATCAGCCGGGCACGAGTCTGATTCTGCAGGCAGTCCGCCACGAGGGGGAACTGGAAATGCCCCCGGATGGCAAATTGTCGGAACAGCAGATTGCGGCCCTCACGAAGTGGGTCGAAAGTGGCGCGTTCTGGCCGGAGTCCCGCTCCATCCTCGCGGCTAAGTCGAGGATCAACGCAGCCGACCACTGGGCGTTCCAGCCCGTGACTGATCCCGCTGTGCCGACGCCGCAGCGTGCCGATTGGGTCCGCACGCCGGTTGATGCGTTCGTCCTGGCGAAATTGGAGGCCAGCGGACTGGCGCCGTCGCCGGAAGCGGACCGTCGGACACTGATCCGGCGCGTCAAGTATGCGCTCACGGGCCTGCCGCCGAGTGCCGACGAGGTCTCGAAATTCGCTGCCGATTCGAATCCGCAGGCGTATACGCAACTGGTGGAGCGACTGCTGAACTCACCGCAGTACGGCGAGCAGTGGGCACGGCACTGGCTGGACGTCGCACGCTACGCCGACACGAAAGGATATGTCTACGCGCGTGAAGAGCGGTTCTGGGTCCATGCGTGGGCGTACCGCGACTGGGTCGTCCGCGCCTTCAACGAGGACCTGCCGTTCGATCGGTTTCTGCTGCTGCAAATTGCGGCCGACCAGGTCTCGGATCGGCGTCCCAACGACCTGGCAGCGATGGGTTATCTCACGATCGGCCGCCGGTTCCTCGGCGTTGAGCGGGACATCTTCGACGACCGGATCGACGTCGTTGCCCGCGGCACCATGGGGCTGACTGCCGCGTGCGCCCGCTGCCACGACCACAAGTACGATCCGATCCCCCAGGCCGATTACTACTCGCTGTACGGCGTGTTCGACAGCTCGCGCGAGGAGTATGTGCGGCTCGACTCGACGAAGAAGGACGACACCTGGGAAACCGAACTCGCCAATCGGCAGGAAAAGCTCCGCACGACGCTGGCCGCCGCGCGCACCGAATGGGCCGGGCGAGTCCGCGGTCGCAGCGGCGATTATCTCCGAGCGCAGACGGAACTCAGCAAGTACCCCGAGCAGGGCTTCGACCAGATCCTCGAGAAGGACGACATCCTGCCGGAGTTCGTCCGCCGCTGGCGGAATTACCTGGAGCAGGCGGCCCAAATGAGCGATCCGGTGTTTGTCCCCTGGCACGCCTATATTGCGCTGCCAGCGGACGAATTCTCGGCGCAGACGGACGCCGTCACACGAACGTTGCACCAGCAGGCGGACAAGATCAATCCGCTGGTGCTGGCCGCTTTCGCGACGCCGCCGGCAACGTTCTCGGAGGTGATCGATCGCTACGCCGCACTACTGAAGGAAATTGATGCTAAATGGCAGGCGCAGGTTGCTACCGCCACGGCCACGCAGTCCCCTGCCCCGACGGAACTCAATGAGCCCGCAGCGGAGCAGTTGCGCCACGTGCTGTACGGCGCCGACTCCCCCTGCGAAGTCCCGGATGAGCCGGTCGTCCACTCCGAGGGATATTTCGACACGAAGACCTGCGAAGAACTCTGGAAGCTTCAGGGAGAAGTCGATCGCTGGCTGATCAAGGCGGACCAGCCGCCGACGTATGCGCTCGCGCTCGCCGATCGTACCCAACCTCACGAGCCGCACATCTTTCTGCGTGGCAATCCGGCGACGCGCGGCCCCCTTGTAACGCGACAATTCTTTGGGTTCCTCGCCGGCAAACATCGGCAACCGTTTTCCAGCGGCAGCGGTCGGCTGGAACTCGCGCGTGCCATCATCGATCCCGCGAATCCGCTGACGGCGCGGGTGATCGTCAACCGCATCTGGGCGCAGCATTTCGGAACGGGGCTGGTCCGCACACCCAGCGACTTTGGAACGCGCGCCGAGCAGCCGTCGCATCCGGAACTCCTGGACTGGCTCGCATCACGGATGATCCAGGGGGGCTGGAAGCTGAAGGACGTGCAGCGGATGATCGTCCTGTCATCGGCGTTCCGGCAATCGTCGACCGGGCCGGAGAACGCCGAACTGCTGGCAGCCGCACAGCGTCTCGATCCCGATAACCGGCTGCTGTGGCGGATGAACGAGCACCGGCTGACGTTCGAGGAGTTCCGCGATTCGATGCTGGCAGCGTCGGGCGACCTCGACTTCACCCCCGGCGGCAAGCCGGCCGAACTGTTCACGCAGCCGTACCCGACGCGCCGCACGCTGTACGGCCTGGTCGACCGCCAGTTCCTCCCCGGCACCCTGCGGATGTTCGACTTCGCCAATCCTGATCTGCACATTCCGCAGCGGAGCGAAACGACCGTCCCGCAGCAGGCGCTGTTCGTCATGAACCACCCACTGGTCCTCGATCGCGCCCGGGCGCTGGCGAAATCCGTGCCAGAAGGACTGGAAGGAACCAAGCGAATCGCGGCGATGTACGAGCGCGCGTATCAGCGCGAGCCGACCGCACAGCAGTTGGCCGCGGCGCTGGAATTCATTGCCGCGGCGGAGACCGCCGAGCCGGCGCCGGTCGCGGCGACGGTCGCCGACTGGCAGTACGGCTACGGGGCAGTGGACGAAGCGACGCAGCGTGTGACCGCGTTCACGTCGCTGCCGCATTTCACCGGGTCGGGCTGGCAAGGCAGCGCCGCGTATCCCGACACGGCCGGACTCGGCTGGGTTCAGCTCTCGCCAAAGGGGGGACATCCCGGAAATGACCGGCAGCATGCCGCCATCCGACGCTGGACCGCGCCGCGCAGCATGACGATCGCGATCCAATCGGAACTCACGAACGAACCGGAAGCTGGCGACGGCATCCGCGGGTTCATCGTCAGCAGCGGTGCAGGCGTCGCAGTTACGGCCACCGTGCATCACGGCACAAATCCGCTGAATGTCGAATCGCTGGCAGTCACTGCGGGGCAGACGATTGATTTCCTCGTCGACATCAAGGACGTGCTGAACAATGATCAGTTCGTGTGGAAGGCAACGATCAAAGAGGTGGTGGCCGCCGGCGCGCCGACTGCAGCGCCGGTCGTATGGAACTCGGAGCAGGACTTCACGCACGAAATCATTGAGCAGCTTGGCCCATGGGAGCAGCTGGCGCAACTGCTGCTGTGTGCGAATGAGTTTGTGTTTGTCGATTAGTGAGTGGGCATAGCGAGTAGGGAATGGTTTAGCCGCGAATCGACAAGGAGCAGTTCGGCGAGCGACACAGCCGGCAGCCCGGCTGGTTTCAGTCCCCTCCCTGCGACGTCCTAATTGATTGGCGTATCTGAATCATGAAGCCGAATCTGCGCAAACGTCATCTTGTCCGCACGGCCGTGAGAACTCTGGCCGGTTGTGCGGTGCTCCTCGGCTGGTATGTCGGCTGCTGGCTGGGATACACATGGCTCGCGGCGCGCGGGACAATTAATCCGGCCGCATTCGAGCCCGCCGGCAGCGTCGTATTCGCCCCGCTCAACAGCTATTCGATGTCCCGCAATCCCGGCGCCGACGGCCTGCAACAGTGGCGCGACAGCATGTATGGTGCAGGAAAGACCCGGCCGAAGCGTGTCGCCGTTATGAAGGTTAAACAAGCACCTGATTCAATCCCGATAGCGAAGATCCATGAAGTGAGCAGCCCCCAAATTCGGTCGCCTTCGGCTCACCGCAATACGCCAACAAGATCGACAAGGTCATGCATCGGTCAATTTTCCCATCCGGCCTCTCCCGTCGTTGGGTCCTGCAGCGCTCCGCGCTCGGACTTGGCGCGCTCGGCCTCGCAGACCTTTGGGGTGCCACTGGCTCTGCTAGTGCCATCGCGGGCACCACTGCTGGCTCGTCCAGCGGTGCTTTAGCAGGGTCGGGTGCCACCGGCTCTGCCAGTGCCGGCTCGCTCGCCGTCCGCCAGCCGCACTTTGCCGCCAAAGCCAAACGCGTCATCCACTTCTTTTGCAATGGCGGGCCGTCGCAGGTCGATACGTTCGACCACAAGCCGATGCTGGCCAAGTACGCCGATCAGCCGGGGCGGGTCAACCTGCTCACTGAACGCAGGACCGGGGCGGCGTTCCCGTCGCCGTTCGCGTTCCGGCCGCACGGCGAATCCGGGATCGAGGTCAGCGACATCTTCGCGAAGACCGCGGAGCACATCGACGACATCGCCGTGATCCGCTCGATGTACGCCCAGGTCCCCAACCACGAGCCATCGCTGATGCTGATGAACTGTGGCGACAGCGTGTTGCCGCGGCCCAGCCTGGGGGCGTGGGTGCTGTATGGTCTGGGCGTCGAGAACCGCAACTTGCCCGGGTTCGTTGCCATGTGTCCCGGCGGGCTGCCGATCAAAGACAGCGAAAACTGGCAGTCGGCGTTTCTGCCCGGCGCATACCAGGGGACGTACATCGATTCGCAGCATCGCGAATTGAGCAAGCTGATCGAGAACATCGAGCATCCGCAGATCTCGACGCGAAATCAGCGGCGGCAGCTCAACTTGCTCGCGCAGCTCAACGCCGAGCATCGCGCAGCACGGATCGACGACCGGCTCGACGCCCGCATCCAGTCGTTTGAACTGGCGTTCCGGATGCAGCGGGACGCGGCGGAGGCGTTTGATATTTCCAGCGAGCCGCAGCACATCCAGGAGGCTTATGGCGACGGTGTGCACGGCCGGCAGACGCTGATTGCGCGGCGACTCCTGGAGCGCGGCGTGCGGTTCGTGCAGCTCTGGCATGGCGCCGGCCAGCCCTGGGACAATCACGAGAACATCAAGGACAACCACGCCAAACTGGCCGGACAACTCGACCAGCCAATCGCCGCCCTGCTGGCCGATCTCAAGCAGCGCGGCATGTTCGAAGACACGCTGGTGCTGTGGGGGGGCGAGTTCGGCCGCACGCCGACTGTCGAGATGACGGGGGATGGCAAGTCGAAGCTCGGCCGCGATCACAATCACTACGGGTTCAGCGTGGCTCGCGGGCGGCGGAATCAAGGAGGCACGGTGTACGGGGCGACCGATGAACTGGGGTTCAAAGCGGTCGAGAAACCCATGCAGCGTGCACGATCTGCACGCCACGATGCTGCACCTGCTCGGATTCGACCACGAGCAGCTCACATTTCGCTACGCGGGGCGGGACTTCCGATTGACGGATGTGAGCGCTGCGTGGTAAAGGAGATAGTGGCATAACTCGTTGACCTCGGAGCACAGAATATCAGTCATGGATTCAACCGGGAGAATGCACCCGGCGATTGTGCAGCAGGCGAATGAGCGGCTGGATGGAGCGTCACGGCTTAATCTTGCCAATCGTGGCCGCGGCGGTAGGTGCGACTTCCGGACTGCTGCTCGGCAATCGCGCTTCTCTGGGGACATGGCGTTGGAGTCGCCCTGATTCTTGGTGTGCTTCTGGCAGGATTAGGAATGGCACTGGGATACCATCTGACTGAGCTGGTGGTCGGCCTGATCTGGCTGCTCGTCATCGTAGTTTTTCCAGAACGATGGTGGATCGTAGCGACTTCGTTTGCAGGCTCATCCGCCATGTCGCTGCTGTCGCAGTTCGCTCAAGGTAGGATTGCCGCGTTTGACGTCATCGGAATGTTTGTATTGTCGTATGGGATCTTCACGGCGTTGCTGGAATCGCTGTATTGGGCATACTGAAGCTGCGCGCGTTATCTTCGGGACGAAGCGAGCGTGGCATTCCGGAGTAAGGCAGTTGATCTGCAATACTTTGCCGATTGAAGCAAACCGACGAGCGGCTCCGGAGCGCACGACGTGCCCGTTTTCAAAAACACTTCCGGCCCCGCGCTGTCCGTCGGGAAGAAGGACTCCGCCGTCGGTCGCGGTTGCCTGATTTTCTTCTTCGGTCTGTTCGCACTCGCCGAAAGCGCGATGTTCTGGTGGATGGTCGTCCGCCCGCTGTGGGGTGTGGCGACCGCGCAAGCCTGGACCGAGACGCCCTGCACCATCGTCTCCAGCGAGGTCGAGGTCCACGGCGGCGACGGCGACACCTACTCGATCGAGATCAAGTACGACTACGAGTTCAACGGCCAGCAGTTCCGCGGCGAGCGGTATCACTTTATGGACGGTGGGGCGTCCAGCGGACGGGCCGGAAAGCAGGCGGTCGTCGATCAGTATCCGGTCGGACTAAAGACCATGTGCTGGGTCGATCCCGGCGACCTGCCGCAGTCGGTCATCAACCGCGGCCTGACGCTCGACATGCTCTGGGGCTGTTTTCGCTGCCGTTTCTGGCCGTTGGCTACGGGGGCCTGCTGTTTGCCACCGGGTTCATCGGAAAGAAGAAGCAGTTGCAACCGGTTGCAGGCGCACGCGCCAGCGCGCTGTCGTCGGCCGATGACGTCCGCGAATTTGCCGAGCCGGAGGACGACGAGACGATCGACGACGAACTCGCCCGTTCCGACGGGCCTGTCACGCTCAAGCCGGCCATGTCGCCGCTGGCGAAGTTCCTCGGCGTGACATTTGTCGCCCTGTTCTGGAATGGGATCACGTCGTTCTTCGTCTACCAGGCCGTCAAGAGTCACATCGACGGCCGGCCCGAATGGTGCCTGACGTTTTTCATCACCCCCTTCGTCCTGGTCGGCCTGCTGCTGATCTTCGGCATTTTTCATTCGTTTCTGTCGCTGTTCATTCCGCGACCGGTGCTCACGCTGGACCGGGCCCGCATTCCGCTCGGCGGCACGACCAAACTCTCGTGGAAATTCTCCGGCAACGCGTACATCATCCGGCAGCTCAAGGTCTCGCTGCTGGGGAAGGAGTCGGCCACCTACCGCCGCGGCACGGACACCACCACCGACTACAACATCTTCTTCAAAGAGATTCTGTTCGAAACGCACGATCCGCTCGACATCCCCGAGGGGAGTGTCGAGATCCGCATCCCCGATGGCACGATGCACTCCTTCGACGCCGACAACAACAAGATCGCCTGGACGGTTCACCTCGGCGGCGAGATTCCACTGCGTCCCGATGTCGACGCCGAGTTCCCGATCACCATCACGCCACATGAGCACACTCAACGTTGAAACAACCGGCGGCCATACCGAATTCCAGCCCGGCGACGACATCGAAGTCGAGCTGCAATGGGAGCTGGACGAGCCGGCCCAGGCGATCGAGCTGCGCCTCGTCTGGAACACCGCCGGCAAAGGGACGACCGACGTGCAGGTGGTGCGTGTGGAGCGGATCGAGGAGCCGTCCGTCAGCGATCGGCGGCGCATGACGCTCCAGGCGCCACGTTCACCGTACAGTTTCTCGGGCAAGCTGGTGTCGATCGTGTGGGCGCTCGAACTGGTGGCGCTCCCGAAGGAAGAGTCGGCACGGCTGGAGCTCGTGATCGGTCCGGCAGGCAAAGAAGTGCGGATTTGCGACCCGGAGTGAGGGATTCTGGATTTCCGAACTTAAGTCGTCTCTCAGGACATTGGCACAACTTCACGTGATTTGCAGTCACATGCCATCGCTGTCACGCGGAATCTGCGGGCATGGCCTTTCCTCTGGGTCAGCCGCGCTGTTATCGCACGGACACGGGTTTCACTGTACCACTCGGTGACGGTGCCGTGGACGGGCGCCGTCAGCCACTCATCGGCTTCGCGGAAACGTGCGGTACCATCGGAACTGACACAGCGAAACCTCAACGAGACTGCGCCACCGTCGCGAGTCACGACCGGAAAGAGAGTTTTGCAGTACGTCACTAAGGACTTGGTTGAAGGTTGTGATCTGTCGCTGCGCATTTCGGGTTGTTTTGCAATCAGCGGCGGCGTTGAGCGGCTTGGGGGCTTGATTCCGTTCGTTGTCCGTTTCTATGAATGGCGGCGCTGCGACACGCAGTGGCTCGGCGGGAGCCTCGGCCTCCCGGATGTGGAGTTGTCTGTTAGAGCAGCGTCAGCAGACGGTCGCCGGGGCAGATGACCTGGCGGCGGCCAGCGGAGTCGGCGAGTTCGAGATGGTGCGGGATGCCCAGCAGGTGGTGCACGGTCGCCATCAGGTCGACCGGCTTCACCGGATCGGCGGCGGGGTAGGCGGCATGTTTGTCGGAGCGCCGTGAACGATCCGCCGCGTACGCCGCCGCCGGCGAGCACCGTCGTGAAGCAGTTGGGCCAGTGGTCGCGGCCGTCGCGCTCGCGCCGGCGTCGCTATTGACCTGGCCGACCTTCGGCGTGCGTCCGAACTCGCCGGTCCAGATCACCAGCGTCTCATCCAACAGGTTGCGGTCCCGAAGGTCGTCCACGAGCGCGCAGTGAAGGCCTGGTCGGCGACCGGCATCAGTCGCTGTTTGAGGTCGATGAAATTGCGGCTGTGGGTGTCCCAGTAGACGCTGACATTCTTGATGCCGTCGCTGGGCCAGAAGACCGTAACCAGCGGCACGCCGCGCTCGACGAGCCGCCGCGGCTTGCAGAACGGACTGGCCGTGCGGGTTGCGTCCGTAGCGTTCGCGCAGGCGTCCGGCCTCGCCGCGAGACGTCGAAGGCGTCCGCTCCGACGGCCGAATTGAGCAGCTCGAAGGCGCGGTCGTAGTGACGGCGCATCGTCGCCGGTCGGGCTGCAGCGGGCGATTGCGGCGTCGTCCAGCGAATGCAGCAATGCGTGGCGTTCATCGAGCCGGGCTGCGAGGACGTCCTTGGGCAGTTCGAACTCGCCGACGCGGTAGTCGGCGCGGCTGGGGTCGGCGTCGATCGACAGCGGATCGTAGGCGGAGCCGAGCCAGCCGGCGAACTGGCCGTGGCTCTGCTCGACGAACCTCGGGACGTCGTTGTCGAGCTTGGGGCGCATGGAAACGTACGGCGGCAACGGCTCACGGCCGCGGCCCAGCTTCGCGAGGACCGAGCCGAGTGACGGCCAGTCGCGGCTGAGATCGTCGATCGGCGGCGGCGGCTGGCCTGTCAGGAGAAAGTGCGTGGAAAACAGGTGATCGACGTTGCCATGCGTCATCGATCGGATGATGGCGAGCTGGTCGGTCCGTTCCGCCAGCAGCGGAAAGTGTTCGCTGATCTGGATGCCGGGAACGCGCGTGGGGATGGGCGCGAACTCGCCGCGGATTTCGCGCGGGGCGGCCGGCTTGAGATCCCACGTGTCCTGGTGGGCCGGTCCGCCCCACATGAACAGGAGAATGCAGGACTTCGCCTGTCCGAACTTCGGCTCGCTGACGACCGTGGCCTCCGTCCGTCCGGCCAGCAATTCCGGCAGACCCAGCCCCAGCAGACCGAGGCCGCCCGCCTGGATAATCCGGCGGCGAGCAACGTCGGTGGATGGGTGAAGCGAGGTCATGCGGTGAATGCGACGGTGGACGTCTATTTCAATCGACGAGGCAATCCGGTCTTAAGCCCTTCGGTGAGGATCAGCCGTTGACGATGGTGGCGTTTGAGGCGGGCGCTATCGGAATTCTGCACTTATTAGTTCGCTGGACCTGGCTTGCCTGTACCTGGCCCCCGGACGCGAATATGAACCGGACCATATTCTGGACCTGGCGGTCGTTGTGAGGTCGGAGTCAAGTCAGAAATGTGAAACTCCAAAGTTAACTGTGAGTACTCGGTCTCGAACACCTTCACTGGCTGCATCTTCCACCACGTCGTTACCAGAAACTTCGTCCCCGGTAGCTCGGCCGCACAATACCACGAAATTGGCTTGAAGACGGGCGCGACGGCTCGAGCGACTTTGCGGGTGTAGTTTTCAGAGCCGCTGTATGCCGCCCTTGATAAGGCGAGCCATGCTCCGACGTACCAGATGGGAAGGAGAAGTACCGCCGCGCTGATTGCGATCCACCGTGTTCGCTTTGAGGCCATGCTCGAATCCTACCACACGAGCAAGTGGAAAACCCACGGAGAAGTAACCGTCACCCCGTCATGACGCGCCGCAGAAAACCGACGCCGCGCGGCACGGCCTGCGTCGGATCCTCCTGGCCTTCATAGACCAGACTCACGAAGCCGTTGTAGTGCACGCTGCGGAGAATATTGAACACGCGGTTGTAGTCGATCCACCGTTCGCGGCCTTCGGCGTCGGGTTCGTACAGCTTCACGCGCACGAACGTCGCCAGCGGGGCGACCTGCTCGAGGCTGCGGTAGTAGTCCTCGTAGGTCAGACCCTTGATGAACGGTCCGCCGGGCCCTTGCCGACCCGCGAAATGGCCGGTGTCGAGAACCAGACTGAAATTCGGGTGATCGACTTCTTTGTAGAACTGCAGCATGTCGTCGCCCGTGCTCGTCAATCCGCTGTGATTCTGCAGCGCGACCGGCATGCCGAGCTCGGCGCCGATTTCCGCCGTCGTCCGTAAAGCCTTCACGCTGCGAGCGAAGGCGGCGTCGCGCAGATCGGGGGACGGTGCCGCGCCGACGAACACGCGCACCAGCGGCGCGCCGAGAAACATCCCGATTTCCATCGCCGCGCGGGCCTTCTCAATCTGCGCCGGCACGGCATCTGCAGACGATGCAAAATCGGTGCTGACGCAGAAACACGAAATCGACAGGCCCAGGTCGAGACAACGGCGACGGACCCGCTTCAGAGTGGCTCGATCCGCGCCGGAGAGGCTGTCGGCGTGGAGGGCCACGCCGTCGAGGCTCAACTCGCGGCAGATATCCAGAAACCGGAACACGTCGTACGGCCCGTCGCCGAACAACCGGCTGTAGCTCAGCGTCAGGCAGTCGAGACGGATCATGACTCAATTGTCCAGTGTGTGCCCAAGTCAGTATCGCACAAAGAAGATTGCCACCGAGGACTCAGAGGTCACCGAGAGAAGCGGGATGCTCTTCTCAGTGCACTCGGTGACCTCGGTGGCAATACCAGAACTCGTGACGGCCATCACAATCCCGGGGCGATCGTGATCTCCGGTCCGGACTCCAACTGGTAGCGGATCTTGTCCGCGCCCTGCTGCTTGAGCCACCCGGTGAACTTTTCGCCCTTCGACCGGCCGTCGGCGACCGAACCGAGGTTGAAGTAGCACCGCGTTCCGATCTGCTTGGAGGTGAAATCGTCCGCCGCCTTCTGTTCCGTGGCGAATGCCTTCGCTTCTTCGACCAGCTTCGCGGCAGCGTCCTCACTGGCGGCTGTGCAAACGACCGTCAGTGTGGCTGGCTGGGCGGGGTTTTTGTTGGCGAAGGGGAGCGTGTCGGGCGTGACGCGAACGTTGGTTGTCAGCTTCAGGGGGACGGGAGCGCCGACGTCGTAGGTCAGCTCGACGAAGTACGCGGTCCAGCCGTGCGCCGGTTTGTCGGCATGCACCACATACGCGCCGTCGGCTCCGACCTGCACGACACTGCTGGTGTACTTGCGGCCAAGCGTCTCGACTCGGAAATCGCGGGCTTCGGGATTATTGGCCTGCCAGAGGCGAACTTCTTTCGGCGCGACCTTTGTCGTCACGCGGAAGGCGCCGTCGGACTCCTCGGTCCAGGCGTATTCCGGCGGCAACTTGTCGTGCTGCAGCAGCCAATAGAACGCAGCGATGGTTTCCACGGCATCGGTGCCGCCGAGCCCGTGATCGGCGTTCGGGACATAACGCAGGTACTTCGGTCCCTGCAGGTCGTTCCAGTAGAACTGGGACGAATCGGGCAGAAAGAACTGGTCGCCGGACGCGTTGAGCACCAGCTTGGGTTTGGTGAGGCGGTGCCGGTAGTAGTACGGGTCTTCGAAGGCGTAGAGCTCAGCCATCCGCGGGTGCTGCATGCGCTCCATGAGCCGATGCTCGACGTAGTCGCCGACGGCCGGCGCCCAGAATCCGTAAGCGGCGAAGTGGTGCCGCATCGATTCCTGGACGTTCAACACGTCGATCACGATCGGCACGATGCCGATGACGCGGTCGTCAACGGCGCCGGTGAGCCACGTGGTCCAGCCGCGCTTGGAGCCGCCGGCGACGACGAAGCGATCCACTTTGCGGCCGCCGCCGGTCGGCGACGCCATCACGGCCGTCATGGTGTCCAGGGCGCGGACGGCGCTCTTGACCATGGCGTTGCGGACCGGCCATGTGGGGTCGCCGGAAGCCAGAAATTGTTCCGTCGTATAGGCGATCAGGTCGTCTTCCGTGCGGTTGCGGCCGTCGTTGTGAAACACGAGGGGCTGATTGGGGACCATGCCCAATTCGGCAACGACGGCGCCGGTGCCACGGGCGATCTGGACGACTCGATCCGACGGTGCAGCCGGCGGATCGCTGCCGTTGCGGCCGCCGCCGATGAACAGCATGCCGATATCGGACTTCAGTTCCGCCGGGATGGCGAACGTCAGCCAGTGCTTCCACTCGGTGCGGTTGACGTCCGACGCCGTCCGCCAGGTCTGCGAGGTCATGTCGACAACGACCATCTTCACGCCGTCGATCGTATTCGCACTCTGGACCTTCCATTGGTAGCTGCTGTCCGGCGTCTTGACGTATCGATCCAGCGGCGTCTGGGCCGGCAGGTTGTCGGAGTAGGCATACGGGGAGAAGCACAGCGTCAGCAGCAGCAGCGAAGCGAGGCAGACAGCCACGGACTTCAGTCTCATTGGGATGCTCCGATACGGCGAATGAACTCAAACGGAAGACGGAGAGGCCGATGCGCGCAAATGTGGCTGGCGGCGACGCATGGTCGAGTCATCATACGGCATAGGCGGACGATTGTCCCGGCCGGAGACGCGGCGTCGCGCTGAAACTGTGCGGACCGAGATTTCCCCAGACGGCGGCCCGGCCTGCTACCCGATCCGCTGGACTTCCTCCCCTTCGATAAAGACGCGCTGTACGACCAGATGGCGATCGAGCAAGACAACATCCGCACATTTGCCCCGCTCGATGCTGCCCAGGTCGCCATCGCGACCAGCGATGCGGGCCGGGGTCAGCGACGCCATGCGGATCACCTCCCATAAGGGGCGACCTGTGAGCGCCTGAAACGTGCGGACCATGTGGTCCATGCCGACAACGCTGGAGGCCAGTGCCGTCCCGTCGGGAAGCATGCCGACGCCGTCGCGGCTGATGAACGGCTCGCCGCCGTCCTGCGGGCCGATGAGGTAGATACGTTCATCCGGCATGTCGAGCGCGCGGCAATCCGTCACGAGTGCCAGTCGGTCGGGGCCCTTGATCTTGAGGGCCAGTTGCAACAAGTCGGCGGCGAGGTGCTTGCCGTCAGCGATGACTTCTGTGGAGAGTTCGTCGTAGTACAGAGTCGCTTCCAGAACGCCCCCCTGCATGGGATACATCTGGAACTGCCGGAGCCGGGTCTTGTCGGACATCGCGCAGAACAGGTGATCGACATGCCGAACGCCCCGAGGACACGGCGTCGGTCATTTGGGCAAATGTGGCCCACGAGTGGCCGACGTTCGTGCGAACACCCTTGTCTCGGCAGGCCAGTGCGAACTCCGCAGCGCCGGGGACTTCGGGAGCGACGGTGGCGGTGACGATGTCGTCGGCATATTCGAGGTACTGGTTGAATTCGTCTTCGACCGGCGGGCGGATCGCCGCGGCAGGATGCGCGCGCGGCCTCGTAGCGGAAGTATGGTCCGTAAAAATGCGCGCCCATCACACGCGCTGCATTCGGTGCGGGCGAGTGGCGGAACTGGCGTGTGAGTTCCAGTGTCGCCAGAATCTGCTCGTGGCGGGCAACTGTGGTGGTGATCGCCATTCGCGTCGTGCCGTGACGGACATGGGCGGCCTGCCCATCTGGAATGCCTCGGCGGTGCCGTCCATGAAGTCGCCGCCGGCGGCGTGCACGTGCAAGTCGACGAAGCCGGGCGAGATGTAGCCGTCGCCCGCATCGATGACCGTCGCGTCAGGCGGCAACAGCTCTCCCTCGCCGAGGATGGCGGCAAATCTGCCATCGCGGATGCTGACCGCGCCGCGCGCGACCCGGTCGGGAAATACGATCTGGCCTCGGAACACCAGGGGTTTCGTCATTGCGTTCGACCGTCTGAGCGGCGGGCAGTCATGTTCACGGTAAATTCCGGTCGATCAGAGCACGCGTCACACCCGGATCGTGCTGCATCCGAATCCGCCAGGCGAGTTCCTCTGGCCGAACGACGCGAATTGTGTCCGGCAATCGCTGCGCGCACCACATGACCGGCGAGTAACCGCGCTGCCCCTCCTGGTCTGGACTCGTCAGGTTTTCCGCATCGTCGTCGTCATTCGGCGAAGGTCGGAAATGCGACCAGGCATGGTCGATGACCCAGTCGTAGCGCGGCGCCGCTTCAGTGGCAGCGGCGACGGTCGCGGCGATCTCGTGTGCGACCCGGGCCGGTGTTCCGGCGCGGGGGCGGCGGTTCACATGTTCCCAGATGGAGTAGCGCGCCGTGACGACAGGGACGTCGACGCCGGCGCGATCTTTGACCCAGAACACTTGGCCGGCGCCGCCTTCATAGGGCGCATACTGGAACACGAACATCGCCAGGAGACCTTCCGTCTGTTGCGCGAATGTCTGATAGGCCCGCAAGGCGTCGGGAGACGCGGGGCGCCACACGTTGAAGCCGATGATCAGCGTCCCCGTGCGCTGCATCAGCTGCCAGGTGCTGTGCGCATGTTCCGTCAGCGACTCCCAGCGCTGCGGTCGTTCGAGAGCGAACAGATCGGGGTAGTAGTAGCCGCCGCCCCATTCAATCCACGAATCATTGGGTTTTCGAGACTCCCATGCGTAATCGATAGCAGATGGGCAGAACTGGCACAGATGCGCAAAGCATCCGGACCAGCCAAACGGAATCCGGCCTCGGTCCGGATTTGCCCAGTAACTGGAGTTGCCGAAAAAACTGCCTTGCAGCCACTGCACGTTGTCGCCGTCGGAACAGACGAAACTGACGGCGCTGCGCCGATCCGACCAGTCAATCGAATGTGGATCGAACGCGGCCGGCGTCTCAAATTTGCGGTTTTGTGCGCCTGCCATCAGCACAGGCAGGTTCATGCACCAGTCGGTGGCAGTCTGGATGTGTCCGTGGATCGTGGACAGGCGCGTTGTTTGAAATTCGTCGCCGCCGTTCCAACCCACCACCGGCGACAACGGCTCCAGAAAACGCATGACCTCTTCGTTCACCGCCGGTCCATACATCGTCAGTGCGTGATGCGCGATGGCGAAATCGCGGACGTGTGGCTTCCGCGGATCTTGCGCGCAGAGCATGCGTTTGTTGAATCGGTGCTTGTAGGTTTCGAAGCACCAGGCCTGAGTCTGCTCGCGCACATCAATGAGCTGCTGCAGGCCCCGTCGCCGGGCTTCATCCGCAAGCGATTCGTCAATCAGCACTCCATTCAGCAACCCGGCCAGACTGGTCGCGATATTGACTGAACAGTCCATGCCCTCGCGGTACTCATTCACCTCGCCGGCCGAGCGATCGAGACGATACAGAATGAATCCTTGAATCAAGCCGCGGCGGCGGAAGTGCTCCACCAGCTCCCACGGGTCGCGGAGACTCGTGTGCTGCATCGCAGGGGTCTTGCCGACGAGGTCGTCGAACCAGCGCTGCAGGTCGGCGTTGCCGGTCTCAACCCAGACGAGTTCCTCTCCCCGTTGTTCGTTGACCGCCTTTGCCGCGAGTCCAGCGACCGACTGCACCAACATGTCGTAGGCGAGCGGCGGCTCGGCAGACGGGGGGGCAGGGCCAAACCGAATGAGAGTGGCCGGCGTTCGCTGTGTCGGAAACCATCCCGGGAAATCGGCGCGCGTGGCCGTCGCGCACGTCGAGGCCAGCAGCAGCGCGAGTGCGCCGCGGATCAGTCGTCGGATGCGGGCGGCTTGTCGCAGATGCATGTCACGGATCGTCAACGGAGACAAACTGGCGGCGTTTCTTATACGGCGGCCAGGCAGGACGTGCCACTCGATTGCAACCGCGATCGGCTGCGAGTACGGTCGCGCCGGAGAACTCGAGTCCTCCATCGGCGCATCCGTCACCCGTTTCAGACCTGTTTGTGAGGAGTTGACCGTGCAGTACGCCGCCCGAGGGATTGCCGCAGCTGTGGTATTCGCCTGTTGTTTTGTCGCGGCGCGGGCGGCGGATGAACAGCTCGCGCCGGGCGCATCCGGCAAGGTGTACGGCGAGTGGCGGATTCAGATCAAACCAGACCAGGGGGCCGCTTACGACCAGCTAATCGAGCAGGAGGGCCTGCCTTTGTTCCGTGCGGCCGGAGGGCGGATGGTCGGCTGGTGGAAGACGTTGATCGGCAACCTGTACGAGCACGTGACGATCTGGGAATACGACGACATGGCCGCCTTCGAGAAGGCAATTGGCTATCTCGGACCGAATCCGAAGTTCGCGGCGTTCGTCGCCAAACGGGATCCTTTGCTGGCAGGGGAGGAGAACCGGTTCCTGCGGTTGGCGCCGCAGGCGGTCGTACCCGAACTGCATGAACCGGCGAAGTTCGTGATTCACGAAATTCATCGGGTTCCGCTCGGCAAGCAGCAGGACTACCAGACGTGGCTGACCGGGACCGGACTGCCGCTGTTGCAGAAGCACGGGTTTCGACCAGTCGGACCGTGGAGGACGTCCGTCGGCCAGTGGAACGAAATCACGTTCCTGTTTCGGTTCGAAAGCCTGGCCGAACGCGAGCAACTGATCGCGAAGTTCATGGCGACCGATGACGGGCGGAACTACGCGCGACGGGTGTCGGAATTCGCCGACGAAGTCACTACGCGCATGCTGATGCCGGCGGCATTTGCCAAACCGCCGGCAACGACGACAGCGCAACGCACAGGCGAACTGGAGCCGTCGACGGTGCTGCGACACCTGGAGCGCGTGGCTCCACGCGTGTGGGCCGCGGGATTCGATGACCAGCATCAGTCGGCGAATTGCGGATTTGTCGCGACGTCCACCGGCGCGACGTTGATCGACCTGCCGCGCGGTGTGACAACGGGCGATTTTGTCGCTGAAGTCGAGCGGCTGACGGGAAGAAAGCCGGACCGGCTGTTGCTCACGCATGCCGTGGCCGCGGACCTGGCCGCGGCGAAGGAACTGGCGGCGGCCGGGATCACGGAAATTGTCGCGTCGCCGCAGACAGCGCGGGCCCTGGGAGATGAGGCCTTGTCGGATCGCAGTCTGCCGCTGCGGATCGTCGAGCAGAGTCTGGAAGTCGGCGACCGGGAGGTTGCAATCCGGTTCACCGCAACCGACGGCACAGCGGCGCCGGGATGTGCCGTGGTCGAGATGCCGGGAGAAGGTGTGCTTTTCGGCGGGCCATTGATCGTGCATGGTCCGCGGGTGCGGGTCGTCGGATCGGAGACGGCCGAGTGGATCGACCGCCTCAAGGAGTTCGAACGTAACGCATATGATCGCGTGGTTCCGGGATACGGGACATGGAAGGATCAGGGTTTGATCGTCCGGCAGCGTCGGTTCCTGGAGGAGCTGCGCTCGCAAGTCGGCTACGCGATCGCGCTGGGACGGCCGCCAGAGGTGCTGCCGCAGCAGGTGCGGATATCACCCGACTTTGAAGTGTGGATGCCGTACGACACGCCGATTGCCGAAGACCTGCTGTACGTCTACCGCGAATTGACCGCGCCGATTGCTCCGTTTAACGGCCGCGAGCCGAGCCCCGATGACCGCACCGTGCACGCGCTGGTGTTGATCGGCGACGGTCCGCACGAGCCGCAGCATCTGGAGCGGGGACTGCGTCCAATTTTCGAAGGGACCGGAATCTTCCCGCATTTCACGGTCGACGTGAAGGCGCTGTCGGCGGAGAACCTGGCGCGAGTCCGCCTGCTGGTCGTGCTGCGTGACGGGCTGATGCGGCCTGCGGACGATCCGCAGACGCACTACATCTGGATGACCCAGGAGCAGCAGCAGGCGGTGGTGGAATTCGTCGAACGCGGCGGCGGATTCCTCAATCTGCATAATTCGCTGGGGTTGTATCCGGCAGATGGACCGTATCTGCAACTGGCGCGCGGGAAGTACATCGGCCACGGTCCGCTGGAGCGGTTCCGCGTTGAGCCGGTCGTCGCCGATCACCCGATTACGCGCGGCGTACCACCGTTTTCAATTGCGGACGAACAGCATACGCCCGTGGTCGACCTGTCACGCGCTTCAACAGTTGTTCCGCAGCACTTCTCGACAGCGGGATCGAGGGCGTGGCAGGCTGGGTGTATGAGCCGGGCCGGGGACGGCTGTGCCATCTGGCGAATGGCCACACGCGCGACGCGCTCGAGCATCCGACATATCAACGCGTGATGCGGAACGCACTGCGCTGGTGCGCTCGGCAGGAAGACGGCGGCGAGTAGGACGATCGCCACGCCCTTCCCGATGCGCCAAGGACGAGGAAGCCACCTGCTGGAGTTTAATCATCCTCGACGCGGCTTCTTCCACGTGCCGTGCTGGAACCGGTACATGCCGGCTGCGACGAGTCCGCCGACGAGCGGACCGACAATATAGATCCACAGGTGCGACCAGGTGCCCCCTCCGACGAGCGCGTGGATGATCGTCGGTCCGATGCCGACCGCCGGATTGAATGCGCCGCCCGAAACGGGACCGCCGGCGAAGGCGGCGCCCACGATCGTAAAGCCGATCGCCAGACCGTAGAACGAATTCCCCTTCGTGGCCGGGGCGGTCGCGACATTGAGCACCACCAGCGCGAGCGCGAACGTATACAGGATCTCGACGTGCAGCGCCTCGAGTGCGGTGACCGTCTCTCCCGGGGCCGGTGCGAAGGTCTTCCCGACGATGGCGAACACCGCGCCGGCCGCGGCGGTTGCCCCCAGCAGCTGCGTGATGATGTACGGGACGAAATCCGCGGCCGACAGCTTGCCGCGCAGCAACAGCGCCAGCGACACGGCCGGGTTGTATTGGGCGCCCGAGATGTGCCCCCCCATGTAGACCATCACCATCAGCGTCGCGCCGATCGCCAGCGGCGCCATCGGCGAGTTGCCGGTCACTGACAGCCCGATCGACAGCACGAGGAAGAAGGTGCCAATGAATTCCGTGACGTATTTACCCATGAGTTCCAACTGAAAAGCGGGGTAGCGGGTGGGATGGCGACTGCAATTGCGCGGTCATTGCAGCGGGAGTTGAGTCCGATTGCAACCGATCGAGCGCGGGGGAACGGGTGACGTTGTTACAGCGTTTTCTGGCCCCGGCAGCGTCTACCTGCCGGCCGCGTCCTGCGCCGGTTCAATGATCCAGGAGTTCGTCAACGCATTGCCGAACCGCTCAAAGTCGCGGAACGTCCACACCACGCGCTTGTCCCGATCGACTTCGATGATCTGCGGATTGTCCGGGCCGGCGTGACAGTTGCCGAGCACCAGGTTCCCGTTCTGCAGCACCTGCACGGTCGTCACCCAGGCCAGTTCGATGCCGGGCAGGTCCCGCTGCGTCAATTGCCACACGATTTCACGCTGGGGCGTGACTTCCAGCACGCTGTGACCGTTGCCCGTCGTGATCAGCGTGTTGCCGGTCGGCAACCGGACCGCTGCGAAACACTGATTTCCGAACGCGTCGACGCCGTGTCCCGGCCGCCGTTCGCGGCCGAAGAGCGGAACCGGGAAATCCCAGACGATTTTCCCGTCCGACCGGTACTCGCGGACCACGCCGTCGTTCTCATGGCACACCAGGTAGTGACCGTCAATGACGCGCACGAGTCGTGTGTCGTGGTGATGGTGCGGCTGGTCGATCTTCAGAGGGACGGTGTGCAGCAGTTTGCCGTCGGCGCCGACCTCGATCAGCCGGGCCGGGCCGGATTCCGCGATCATCGTGCGCTGGCCGTCCAGCCGCTGAAACGCGTGCACTTCGATCGGTGCGCCCTCGGCGTCAGCGGCTGCGTCGTATTCCCAGACGGTCGCGCCGGTCTTCAGATCGACTTCGATCAGCTGCGTCCACGAGGTCTGAAACAGCAGATGCTCGTCCGGCAGGACCTGCAGGTCATGCAGGGGACCGATCTTGTGTTCCCAGACTGTGCGGCCGGCTTCGTCGATCAGCGCGATCCGTTTGGCAGAGGAATCGGCCGCGATGAACCGGTGCCGGACGTCAGCGGCGGTTGCCGTTCGGCACGCCAAGCCATGCACCGCTGCGAGACAGAGCGCCCACGCGCCCAGAGTCGATCCGCGGGGTATGCGGCCGGTCGAATGAACTCGGTGGATTTTCATGGGATACGGCGGATGGAGTTGGCGCCCGAAGTATCCGCCTCGCTGCGAGGCTGTCAACTCGTACGGCTGCCTGCGGTGAAAGTGCGTTGTGGCCGCCGATGGGCGGTAACCTGCCGAAGCTGCTGGTCACATGCGCAACACGGCTTGACACATATAGTGTACGTATGTATCTGTATCGGCATGTCGGCCCTCATTGAGCAACTGTCGCAGCAGCTCCGGCGCTTTGAGCACGTGCGCCGCCCCGCCGGAGTGCGCTCCACGGGCATTCCGCCGCTGGACGGCCTGCTGCCGGAAGGGGGACTGC
>JAXMBS010000025.1:0-72028 GCA_046349775.1 Planctomycetaceae bacterium
AGACGCCGACGAACTGCAATGAAACCACGTTGTGGAAGACATCGCGACCGCGGCCGAGGAGCGTCAGCGGGCTGGCGAAGTTCTGATACGACGTCAGGTAGAAGATGAGCAACGAGCAAAGGAACAGGAGCGCCGCATAGAGCGTACGGATGATATACGTGCGCGGCCGGGCCGACTGCTCGAGGAGCTCCTTGGAGAGGAGCGGGAGGCCGAGGCTGGGAAATCGCGGTCGCACGGTAATGAGAATTCGGGATGCGGGATTCAGGGGGGGCTGCTGGAGACCCCAGCGACTCATCGCAGGAGGGCGCGGCCGATCGCTCGACGATGCAAATCGGCGGGGAACCCCGAGACCGGGGCCGGCAGTTCCGGTTCGTAACGGGGGACTTCGGCGCGCCCCAGGCGAAGGGCCGCCGTCCGCAGGCTGTGGCGACGCAGGTACAGCAGCGCGGGCAGATAAATCGCGATGTTCAGCAGGACCGCCGGCCACGGGGTCTGGTTGAAGGTGTCGAGTTCCGAACGCTCGGCAAACAAGATCAGGCTGCCCGGACTCAGCAGCATGAGATACGCGAGCGGACTGTGTTCAAAGTTTGCCGCTCCCATGATGTCGCGCAGGGTGTCGCCGGCGACGATCGGCAGCGCGCACCACGCGGCGACGACCGCCAGCGCCGTGAAGATTGCCCGCATTTGCGACTTGAACCGGCTGCCGATCTGGAAACTGACCCAGGCCAGGAGCGGCAGGTTAATCGCAATGGAAGACAGCGCCGCCAGCGCGTACAGCCGCCAGTCGTACTGACTCTTGACCTCCGGCGACACATGCCAGAGGGACTGTCCATATTGCCCCATTCGGAAGTAGGCCTGGAACAGCACAATCGTCACCAGCGGGCAGGCGATGATGAACATCAGCCGCCGGACCCCGTGAAACTTCTGGCGGAAGATTTCTCGCGATCGGATGGGCGTGGACAGCAGCACGTCGAGCGTTTCGTGGGAGCGTTCTCCGGCAATCAGGCTCGCGGCTTTGACCGTGACCATCAATCCGCCCAGGATCCAAATCATGAACAGCATCACGGAGACCGACCGGCTCGCTCCGCCGATGTTACGGGGGTTGTCTGTGGCAATAAAACAGCAAACAAGCAGCACGGGGCCTTCCGTCGCCACTAGAAACCGGAACAGGTAGCGGTACATGCCGAGGGCTTTCTTCCTCGTCTCACGCCAGGCGATCGGATCGTCGCCGGGCAATTGCACCGACTCGTCGAACAGAACCACGCCGCGCGTGAAGCTGTTGTCGTTGAGTTCCTGAAAAAACGCGTCGAGTCGCCGCAGGAACTTGACGGTCAGATTCTGCGGCTGCACGAACGCGCGGCGGATAACCCAGGCTCGCGCCGCCAGGAACAGGACGACAATCAACCCAATTGTGGGCGCGCTGAGCCCGATCAAATACGGCCAGCCCCGGTTCCAGCGGTCGAGCAGCAGCAGCGGCGCGACCAGCGGTAGACCGGTGCCGCAACTGCAGACCATGTACATCAGGAATCCGCAGAAGTACGTCGCCATGAACGCCTGGACGGTCGTGCGACAATACGCCGAGCAGGCGAGCGCGAGCACCCCGACCTGCACGGCTGTCAGGAGGAGACACCAGACGACAATCCAGAATTCCCATTGTCCGACGCCTCCCATGGAGTACGCGAATCCCATCAGCGGCAGCGAGAGCAGCAGAAACGATCCCATCGGGACCAGCCGGCTGAGCAGCTTTTCGAGCAGGATCGTCGTGGGGCCGAGCCGGGTCAGCAGCAGGAGTCCAATCGTGTTGCGTTCCTTCTCCGCCGCGATGGCTCCACAGGTGATGGCCGGCATGAACAAGTACACGCCGGCGAACTGCAGCTTGACCACGTTGCGAAACACGTCACGACCGCGGCCGAACAGCGACAGCGGATTTGCAACATCCTGATACGAGGAGAGGTAGAACACCAGCAGCGAGCAGAAGAACAACAGCGCGGCATAGACGGCGCGGATCACGTACGTGCGCGGCCGGGCCGACTGCTCCAGCAGTTCCTTCGTGAGCAGGGGGAGGCCGCGGAGGCGGAGCATGGGACAGCAGATTGTGGGTCGTTGGCAGTGGATAGGAAAGCAGTTTGTCCGTGATCATTCTGCGAATGAGCGTGCTACCCACTAACAACTATCCACTACCCACTCGCGTCACGCAGTCACCCCCTCCGTCAGCTTCATGAACGCTGTTTCCATGTCCATCGCTTCGGGCTGGAACATGCGGATGCGCGCGCCGAGCCGGACGATCTCGGCGTGCAGGTCTTCGATCGCCAGTTCGCTTTCGCGAATGCGGATTGCAACGCGGTCGGTCTGGACTTCGAGCGAATCGACACCGGGGATCTGCCGCATCCGCTCGGCGAGGCCGTTGACGTCGCCGGAGAACTGGACGTGGACAATGCGCCGCAGTGCGAGCTGCCGGAAGATGTCGTCCAGCGAGCCTTCCGCCACGATCCGGCCGGCTTCGATGATGCCGATCCGCGTGCAGAGCTGGGCCAGTTCGTGCAGGATGTGGCTGGAAATCAGGATGGTCTTGCCCATCTCACGCAGGGCCTTGAGCAATTCGCGGACTTCGATCCGCGCCCGCGGATCGAGACCGGAAGCCGGTTCATCCAGCAGCAGCAGGTCCGGGTCGTGCAGCAGGACGCGGGCCAGCGCCAGACGCTGCTTCATGCCGCGTGACAGCGAATCGACCTGCGCGTCGATTTTGTGCGTCAGGTCGGTCAGTTGCAGGACGTCGTCGACGATGCCGGACCGCTTGTGGCGCGGAATCCGGTAGGCCGCCGCAAAGAAGTGCAGGTATTCGCGCGCCGTCAGGTCTTCGTACACGCCGAAGAAGTCCGGCATGTAACCCATCATCTCGCGAATGCGGTCGGGGTTTTCATCGACCGGCACGCCGTTGATGGCAACGTTCCCCTCGAACCGCGTCTGCAGCGTCGCCAGCACGCGGATCGTCGAAGACTTGCCGGCGCCGTTGGGTCCGATGAACCCGAAGACTTCGCCGCGCGGAATGTTGAATGAGATGCCCTTCACCGCCTCCAGCTTGCCGTAGCGGACGTGCAGATTCCGCACGCTGACGACGTCGGGCGCCAGACGCGCAGCGGCGGCCTCGGTCGGTGGCGCCAGGGGGTCCAGAAGGGGTGCTGTTTCAATCTTGGAGGACATACAACCGCCGGTAGATGTAATAGTCATTGCCGTGCGGCTGCATGATGACGAGCAGCCACTGGCGGGGATCGGTCGGGTCAAGCATCAACATGTCTTCGAACCGGTCGCCCCCGGTCGGCGCGTATTCGGAGGCGACTGCGAGAAACCCCGGCTGTGTGCCAACCGAGAGCAGCCACAGGAAGGAATGCGACTGATGCGAGCTCTGAACGCCGTACGGGGTGACGACCTGGACATTGTGCAGCGTGTTCTTCTGGAAATTCGCTGGTTCTCCCAGCAACAGAGTCGAGTCGGTCCCATGCATGACACCGGCCGACACCAGATCGCCTCCATGCTGCAACTGCTCGGCAACCGACAGGCCGAATGACTCGTTGATCCGAGCCCGCAACCGGTGCAGTCCGGCCTCGGTCCTGAAGTCCGGAACCTCATCCCAGTTGAAGTCCGGCAGATCTTTTGGCGGCTGGAGCGGAATGGTCAATTGCCGGTTGAGCTGCGGCGACCACTGCGAGACTCCCTGCACGACGCGGCACTGCATCGGCATGCGTCCGTAATAGACGGCCGGCCCAGACCGCTGAACTTGCGGCCCCAGCGGTTGCCCGGTCCGCGGGTCATAGGCGAAGACCTGGAATTGCGCAAACTCCTGGTATTGCAGCGGCGTGAACAAGCCACGGCCGACGTCGGTCTCCATCACGCCGGTGCGGCTGGGAAACAGCAACTCCAGCCGGTTCTCACGCGCGATGTGCCCGCCGGGCGCGACGTCGCGAAACACGGCGGCGCGGCGTGCGACCGATGAGCCCATGTAGCGGTTCGACAAACCAATGCTGAACCCGGTGAACAGCAGCGTGATGAGCGGGAAGGTGCACCAGGTCCACTTGCGCATGCCCAGCTTGCCGAGGACGAAATAGTCCAGCGGACCGATGGCCAGCAGGTACACCAGCAGCATGCCGCCCATCGTGCTTAAAGGGACGAGCCGCACGCCGTCCGGCAGCAGTCGCTGGATGAACTCGTTCAGTCCCAGCGTCGGCAGCGGCTGGAACTCCGCCGCCAGCATGTTCTGCGACGCCTCAAACTCTCCATACGCCGTGTGGGCCAATTGCGGCGCGTTGCGCGCGACGTCGAGCGTGTATTGATGGTCCCACGTGCCGAACTGCGCGAGGCTGTTCTGGTGTTGATGCCGCAGCCGCCACAAGAACGCCGCCGACTGGGCCCAGTGCTCCGCGCTCGGATGCGCCTGCTCCGGACCAACGGCGATCACGACGCGCCCCAGCCCCAGCATCCGCCGCTGCGCCGTCCCTGCCGACTCATCCAGCTCGTGTATCAGGCGGCCTTCCGAATCCCCCAGGAATGTCGGCTTGTCCGCGGGCGCGCCAACCAGCGTGTTCAGCCACGCGATCTGGTCCCGCTTGAGCTGTGCGTCATCCAGAACCACGCACACCCCCCCTCCCGCGCGGACCCAGGCCAGGATCGCTTCGAGCGCCGGGGTCTTCACGAGCTCCAATCCCTTTTCCGGCAGCAACAGGATGTCACAGGCGCAGTACCGCAACGGATCCTGAGGCGCGTCCGCCGCCAGCCATTCGACGGACGCCGTGACGATGCGCGGCGCGCCGAGTTGGAGAGCCGCCGGTTGCGCCTCGATGCCGACTCCGCCGCCACCAGGAATCTGCGGCACGCCAAACGCGGCAGGCGCCAGCCGCTCCAGCCTGAGAGAATTCGTGATGTCGTTCTCACGGCGTTCGAGCTTGGCCGTTTCGCCGACTTCCGGCTCCGGCTTGAGGCTCGCCACCACCAGTTTCCGCCGGTCGAGGCCGGGGACGATCACCTGCAGGTCTCTCAGCCGCGACGCTTTCCCGCTCCCCTTCGCCACCAGCGTCGGCGTCAGCGTGATTGCGTCGTCGCGCGTGTCCACGCGCATCCCAGGGAGCATGACTTCGTAGGCCTGCCGCCCCTCGGTGAGATACAGGTTCTCGATGACGAAAGTCCCCAGCGTTGCAAACGCACCGTCGCGCGCCTCCAGTTGCAGGTCGCCGTTCAGGACGCCGGGCCCGCCCCAGTCGAACACCAGTTGCAGGCGGATCGGCCCGCACGTTCGCGACACCTGCGAGGGGTATTCCACCTCGATCTGCAGCGGCAGATTGGAAACCGGCTGCGCCGTCGCCGGCACAGCCAGCAGACACGCGACCAGCAGCGCCAATTTCGGCACGCACGCAGCGGCGCGGCTGTTTGCGCCCACATTCACGACGGCATTCCCGAGGGACGTTTCTGGAAGTACCACCACTCCAGGAGCAGCACGACGAAGGCAATCGCCGCCAGCGTGCTCCACAGCGGCTTGTCGGTCTGTACGCGTTCGCTTTCCGCGCCGACCTTCACTTCGCGGAACTGGATTTCGTCCACATCTGCCAGGGAGGTCTCCGTCGAGTTGATCAGGCTCACGCCCATCTTCTTCACGACCTCACCGCCGCGGCGGATTTCGTACTCGCCGACGATTGGCGCCGGGACGCCGTCGAGCACGCCGTCTTCGTTTGAGGTCAGGTCCGCGGTCGACCCCGGCCCTACGACGCGATATGCCGTTTCACGATCCAGAGTCAGGGGGGGCAGGACGCCCGTCGCCAATGCACGTAGTTCCGACAGTGACGCCTGCTGCAGCGCTTCGTTGACGGCGTTCTGAATCAGGATCGGAAAGCCAACGCGGTAAGGCAGCGTCGAGCGGTCCGTGTGAAACAGCAGCGTGTAATACAGCTTCGGACCGTCCCGCTTGCGCAGGATCAGGGGTGCTTCGTTGCCGAGCGCCAGAATCTCGTAGCCGAGTTCCTCGAAATCGCCGTCCTTGACGCCGGCGACCTTCCTGGGCAGATCGGTGATCTGCACGTCGCGCAATTGCACGTGCTGCAGCAGCGGCGCCTCGCGCCTCCAGTCGACCACGTCTGCCAATCCGGTCTCTGTCGTGATCAGGGGCTTCAGGTCCGCCGGCACGGCGCCGACCAGCAAGTACGTCCCCGCTTCCTTGCCGAGGTCTGCCTCGGTGTCGGAAATCACCAGGTCATAGCTGTTGAGGGTCGCCTGCCCCGCGGCATTCGGCTCCATCAGGATGCCCGGCATCTGCGACATGGCATGCCGATACGTGGCCAAGCTGGTCGCACAATAGACGAGCAGCTCGCGGCCGACCGGCAGTTCCAGGTACGCCGTGTTGTCCGAGGGGAGCGCATCGTGGCCGTCGGGCTTCAGCCGCGCTTCGACATGCGCCGGCTGCTGCGCATCGACCTTGAACACCAGCCGCTGCGACGTCCCGGCTTCGAGTGAGAGCGGTTCCGCCTCCCGCAGGAGCTGCCCGTTGACGTACACCTCGAGCTGGCCCGACGTGGACGCCGCCTTGGCGGCTTCGACGCGGACGAACACGTCCCATTCCTCGACCGACGCGCGCCGCGCGTTGAGGGCCGTGATGCCGATATTGCGCCCGGCCGGCGGCAGCTTGAAGAAATCGAGCTTGTAAGACAGGTCGAAATCGACCGAGGCCACTTCGCCACCGGTGGGGGACATGCGCGTGGGCAAGTTGCCGTCGGAATACAGCCGCACCTGTTCGATCTCGAACGTGCGCGTCAGCGCCTGCGCCAGCTGCAGTCCGTCCTCCAGCCGGCTCGGGACGTCGACGACTTTCAGCTTGTCGAGCTCACTGAGCAGCAACGGCTTGTTGTCGGTGAATTCGGTCTTCCGCTGGGCTGTTGAGCCGACGGCGACCAGCGTGAGCTGCTGGCCGGGAAGCAGGCCGTCGATGATCTCGCGGACCTGCTCTTTCGCGAGTTCCAGCCGCGATTTGCCGGCTTCGTCCACCGCCGCCATGCTGGCGGACGTGTCGATCAGGATCGGCAGGTACTGCGACTGGGCGGTGTTGCCCTTGATAAACGGCTGCATCGCCGCCAGCGCGATCAGGCACAACATCAGCACCTGCAGGAGCAGGAGCAGGTTGCGCTTGAACTTCTGGAACGGGGCATTGACGCGCTGATCGCTGATGACCTGCTGCCAGAGGGCCAGCGAGGCGATCTCCAGCCGCGGCCGCTTGAGCTTCAGGAAGTAGAAGATGATCAGCGGGATCAGCAGCAGGAACAGCCATGCTCCCGTCGCCGCTGCAGAGAAACCAGGAAGCCAGGACATGGGGCGTGAGTTGGTATCGAAGAAGGGACGCAGATGGCGCAGATTTACGAGATTTGCGCAGATTCAGGATTGGTTGTCCTTATCGCCAGTTCCCGTCGTTGGTCGCTGCTTGCGCGAGTTGGCGAAGACTTTACGTTTGATCTGGGCTTTGGGGCCGAAATTCAGGAGCAGACCGACTTCGATGTCGGTCGCCCGCAGATAGTTCAACAACTGGGCTTCGTGCGCCTCGCACAACGCTTCGACAGACTTCAGCTCGATGATCACCAATCGGTTAACGATCAGGTCCGCAAAAAAGTTCCGATAACCCCTTCAAAGTGGACGTCGACAAGGGTATCGGTCATCGACATGCTGCCCGCGGCTTTCTCAACGTCATCATCAATGCGTTCTGGTAAACGGATTCCAGAAAGCCAAATTCCCAACGAGTTGTAGACATGATAAAATGCCCCGATGATCTCCCCGGTCAACTCCGCATACGAATCGTCCGGTGCCTGTTGCATGCAACCCAGGTCTTTCATTGATCTGCGAAAATCTCCTAAATCTGGGTAATCTGCGTCCCTTAGAAATCACTAACGGATCCAACCGCAGCGCAAGCGTATCGAACAGCACCTGCTTGATCGACGCCTCGCTACTGATGGAGACGAACCGGCCGCTGCGCTTGCGGCATTCGGCGAGAGGTGCGTCTCCAGCGCCAGGCGGTGTTCGTGGTACCGAGCAGCTCGCCGACGGACGAGACGTCGAGCGATTCCTGCGTCTCGGAGTCGACGAACCGCAGGTCGCCGGTGAGTTCGGGGTCGAGTTCGGTCGGACCCAGGATCTGCAGGCCATAGATTTCCAGTCCGGCGTTGAACAACATGTTGAACGCCCGCGTCATGTCCCCCAGGGTGAGGAAGTCCGACAGGACGACGGCAATGCCTTTGCCGCGATGCCGCTTGAGGATTTCCTCGATCGCCCGTTCGACCGGGAATTCGCCCCCCCCTTCCAATCCTTCGAGGAATTTCAGGAACCTGAGCAAACTCGCGCGCCCCGTGATCGGCGGCAGCATCACCGGCTCAGTTTGCAGCGATGCGCATGAATACACACTGACGCGCTCGATATTCATCAGCCCCATCACGCCGAGGGCGGCCGCGACCTGCCGGGCCAGTTCGAACTTCCCTTCGAACTGCATCGACTGGGAGGCGTCGAGCATCAGGACGACGTGCATTTCCTCTTCATGCGCGAACAGCTTCAGGTACGGGTGGTTGAGCCGCGAGAAGATGTTCCAGTCGACGTAGCGGATGTCGTCTCCGGCGACGTAGTCGCGGTAATCGGCGAACTCGGTGCTGGAGCCCCCCTTCGACGACAGATGCTCGCCGCGCATGCGGTTCGTCTGCCGGCGGACCGGATTGAGCCGCATGCGCTCGACGCGGGCCAGGACGTCGTTCGCCAGGAGCGATGTGAATTGGGCGGCAGGCATGATGGTCCAAGGAGGATGGCAGATGGTCGCGAGACCGGCTCAGTGGCTTACGAATCCGTTTTGGATTTCGAGATTCGGCTTTCCGCTACGCCGCCTGCTCCGGCAAGGCCTTCACGCTTTCCTGAATCAGGTCGATGACGCGGATGTTCTCCGCCTGGCCGTCGTAGTTCAGCAGCGTGCGGTGACGGAGGACTTCGTCCGCGAAGTGACGGATGTCCTCAAACGCCACATGAGCCCTACCCTGGCTGAGCGCCCGGACGCGCGCCGCCTTGATCAGCGCTTGGGCGGCACGCGGGCTGGCGCCCCAGCGGATGAACCGCTTGACCGATTCCGTAGCGACGTCCGTCTGCGGGTGCGTCGCCAGCACCAGGCGGCACGCAAAGTCCCGGATCGGATCGGCGACAACGACTTTGGCCAGCACGTCGCGCAGGCCCAGGATCCTTTCAGAGTCCATGAGTTTCGTGAGGGTCAGCGGCCGCTTGAGGATCGTGCGGCTGACGATCTCATTCATCTCGTCGCGCGTCACGAACGGCACTTCGACTTTGAACAGGAACCGATCGAGCTGGGCTTCCGGCAGCGGGTAGGTTCCTTCCTGTTCGATCGGATTCTGCGTGGCCAGCACGAGGAACGGCTGCTTGAGCTTGAAGTGCTGGCCGGCGGTGGTGACGGTCCCTTCCTGCATGGTTTCGAGGAGCGCCGACTGGGTTTTGGGCGTAGCGCGGTTGATTTCGTCCGCCAGCAGGAGCTGCGTGAAGATCGGCCCCTGGCGGAACTCGAACCGATACCGGCCGTGTTCATCGGTCTGCATGATGTTCGTGCCGATGATGTCGGCCGGCATCAGGTCGGGCGTGAATTGGATGCGGCGAAAGTCGAGGTCGAGGACCTGGCCCATCGCCTTGACGAGTTCGGTTTTGCCGAGACCGGGGACGCCTTCGAGGAGGATGTTGCCGCCGCAGAACATCGCGGTCAGCGCGCATTCGACGACGCGCTCCTGGCCGACAATCAGTTTGCCGATCTCGGCGCGGCAGGCGGCGAACGTGTTGCGGAAATCTTCGGCTTCGTGTTGCAGGACTTCGAGAGGATCGGACATGGGTGGTGCGGGGTTGTCGGTGTCGGTCAGTTTCGGCGAGCCGGGCGGCGTCAGCCCCCCGAGCAGACTTCAGTGGTCTTGTTGCGACGTCGCACTCGGCGGCGCGATGTAGAAGTAAACGTTACGCATGTCGGTGAGCGCGGGCTTCGAGGTGAACTCGCCGGCAGCGGAGTCGATTTGAGAATTGTCACAATCGTGTTGTTGCCGTAAGCGGAGTCATAGACATCTTCCGTGCCGATCTGTGCACCGGCGGCGCCGTCGAAGACGCGGGTGATCAGGTCCATTCGTCCCTGGGGCTGACCCGGTTGTCTCCAGACGACAAACGGCTGCTGCGACTCTACGGTCCAGTCGACGTTGCCAATCCGATGGACGGCCGAGACTTTCCAACCCGCTCCTTCTGTGCGAGCGGTGAGCACTGGCCCTGGACGGCCGGTTCGACCATCGTGAACTGGTGCTTTCCGGGGCCGAACACTTCAGGACGTGCGCTGCCCGGGAGCGCCGTCCTCCTGATCGGTCACCTGACCCTGCAGGTCGAGGTCGCGAAACTCGCCGGCTGGCGGCAATTCGATCGGCCGGAATTCCATTCCTCGTGCGGCTCGTAACGGCCGTCGGTTGCGCATGATCAGGAAGCCGAGCTTCCAGGCTGGCACATGCGGCGTCAGCCGGCACTTTTCCAGGTAGGAAGAGTTTCCGAGGCCGTCCTCGACCGCCATGATCCGTTCCGAGACGAATCGCCAGTCGTCGGACGGCTCACCGCGCCGGTGGAATTTCACGATGGGACTGAGTTTCCACGTCGGCAATAGCTGCTCCCTGACGCCTGCATCCGCCGGCTGGGCGTCCGTCGATCCGCTCCAGCGTGACGGTGAGATCCCGTCCGTCTGAGTCGCCGGGAATTTGGCCGGCGTCCACTCCTGCTGCTGGGGAGACTCCGCCGGATAGGGCGCATCGAAGGTCGCAACAACTTCTCCCCGTTTGTTGTAGACCTTCAGCGGGAACCGGCCGTCCCGGGCTCGCAGCAGCGGCACGAAGCGCCCGACGACGATCTCGCGATAGTTTCCCGGCGGCAGCGGCTCGAAGGGGAGCTGTGTAGCGGTAGATCGTGTCCTGGTAGGCGCGTACCGAGGCCCGGCGGCCTGAGCCAATGGCAGCGGCCGGCGAGACCGGAGGTGGATTCCAGCCGTCGGCATCGGTCGCGGTGCAATGCGACAGCCAGTCAGATCGAGCGGCTCATGCGTTATGGGATCGCGGCGAGTCAGCCACACGCCGCACTGGGGAAAAATCTCGCCGAACTCTGCAAACGCCGACATTTCCGGCCGGCTCCTGCCGAGCAGATTCACATACCACGGCGACGGGCAGCAGAACCCACGTCTGCTTGGGACCGAACGTCACCTGCTCCAACCGCAGGATCGTCCCGTCCGGCAGCGTGGCCTTGGCCAAGCGTCACGACTATTGGCGATCACCAGAAACGGGACCCCACCCCAACAGTGCCACGACTGCCACGAGCGCGAACGGCCACCGACGGCGCGTACGGTCCGGCGTCGCGGTTTCCAGCAGCGGCGATGTGGATGTGGTGGTGGATGTCACAGTTAATGCGCCGTCGGCAACGTCGTCGCCTGCGGCTCCTCGCTAAACGATTCCCTGAATCCCGATTCCTCCTGATCTTACTTCTCCTCCCCGTCCTCCCGTCGTTTCCGCTTCATCTCCAGCAGCCGGCTCGTGGTGGAGTTCGGGTCTGTCGCGGCCGGCGGCTGCTTCGCGTCGCCGGGCTTCGATTCTGGAGTCTTCGGCGGTGGCGCCTTCGTCCGCTGCGCTGCTGCTCGCGCAGATACGCGGCGGTCGTCGCCACCTGCCGCATTGGGCTGTCCTCGCGAGTTCTGAAGCTGGGCGGAAACGTCTTTCTTCCGCTGCAGCAGCTTGCCCATCGTCTTCGTCGATTCGCCGCGTCGCTCGAAGCCGAGCGCGCGTTTGATCATGTGCCAGTCGAGCTGCACACGGCGGAAGCCGACGTCCAGTGGAATCAGGCAGGCGATGGCGATCAGGAACCAGTCGAAGATCGGCTGCGAACTCTGCTTCGGCTTGCGGCGACCGAAAAGCTGGTCCTTGAGTTTCTCGGTGCCGATCGTCGGATCAAGCTGTTCGCCGCCGGTCTCGTCCATGATCTGCTGCAGGATTGGCCAGTTGGAGCGGAAGTTCACGTACTCCGGCGAGTACGACACGATGAAGCCCCCCATCGCGCGATCTTCACGTTCGCCGCTCTTGCCGGCGACCATCACCTGATACGACCCCTTGCCCCACAGCGGGAACGTCGCCTGGTACCGCCGCGGGCCGACCTGCTTGAGCTGAATCGTTTCCGACTGGTCGCGCGGGCCAGTGACTTCGGCCGCCACATCGAGGAACATCTCCTCCGGGTGGAAGTCCTCGACGAGAATCACCCCCTCCGCGCCGGAGGTGTAACTCCACAGCTTGAGATGCCCTTCCTTGCGGATGCGGGAGACGCGAATGAGCAACTGCTTCACGAACGCCTGGTAGTGGTCCCAGTTGATCCAGTTCGCGCCCCAGTTAGCGGACAGGTCGGACGTGAAGGCCGCCGTCGTCCCCAGCCCGTACCGCCAGACCGCCAGGACCGGATCGTGTTCCCCCTGCTCGGCTTCTTTCGGGACCGTAAACAGGATGTCCTCGACCGGCCCGGTCTCCTTCAGCGACGTAATGACGTAGCCTTGCAGCGACGGCACCGCGTCGATCCCGTCGAGAATCTGCGACGGGAACCCCGCTTCCGGGAAGATTTCCCCGTTCTGGATCATGCTGCGCTTCAGCGTCTTCGCTTCCTTGATGAAGATGCTCGGCAGCTCGTTGGGATCGGACGGGAAGTAATACCGGCCCCCCGTCACCGACGCGATCGCCCGCAGCGTTGCGATTTCGGTCCCGCCGTGCGGGAAGATCGCCACGGTGGAGACGGAAATCTTCTCCGCGATGAACTTCTGGATCAGTTGCGGATCGGGAGGCTGCGGATCGCCGTCGGAAATGATGATCATGTGCCGCGCCGCGGCGTCGGTCTTGATCAGTCCGTCGTACCCCATCTGCATCGTCGGGCCGAACGCTCCCATGTCGCCGACGGCGGCGCTGTTGATCAGCGGCACGAACCGGTCATACTCCGCGGCCGGGGCCATCTCGAAGATCCAGTTGTCGCCGGTCTGCGTGTAGCCGAGGACTCCGACTTCGTCTTCCGAGCCGAGGACGCGAATGGCCTGCTTGGTGATGCGTTTGCCCCAGGTGTTGCCTTCGGGAAATTCGCACGTGTGCAGGATGATGGCCAGCGCGCCTTTCGGCAGGATTTTCTTCTTGGTGATGTCCATCGACACCGGCAGCAGGTCCTCGACGAGCGTGCGATGATAGCCCCCCGGCCCGAAACTGTTTTCGCCGCCGACCATCAGGAAGCCGATCCCCTGGTTGTAGACGGCGTCGTGCAGGGCCTGCAGCTTGACGGTGTCGAACGCGTCCTGCGGCACGTTGCAGAAGATCACGCAGTCGTACGGCATCAGCGACAGTGCGTCGCTGGGGAAGTCGTACGCATCCATGATCTCGACGGCCCGCTCCCCTTCCTGAATGGCTTTCGCCAGCGCTTGATGGTCTTGCGGATTGCCCAGCGGATCGGTGACCAGCAGCGCCTTCCCCTCCCCTTCCACGAAGATGTAGCTGACGGCCGTGTTGTTCTCTTCGAGATGGTCGGTCCCTTCGGCGGGCTTGATGATCGCCTTGTACTCGTAGTACCCCGCGCCGCGGAGGTAGATCGGGATATTGATCCGCGTCTTGCCCGCTTCGTACTTCACGTCCAGTTCGGCAATCTGCTGGCCATTCTCCTCCAGCACCAGCTTGCCCGTGCCGGCCTTTAGCGCGGAGATGATGGCCGACGCTTCGTAGTTCTCGCCGATCTTGACGAACTGCGGCAGCTCCAGCCGCTCGATCCACACCTCGTCGTCGTAGGTGTAACTGATCGGCAGGACGTCGACGGCGATCTCGCGCGACCGCAATTCGTCGAGCACCTGCCTTAGGTTGCCGGCCGTTTCGCTGCCGTCGCTGATCAGGACGATCCGGCTCCGCAGTTCTTCCGGCAGCATGGCCGACGCCAGCGACAACGCCTGCTCGATATTCGTCGCGTCCCGGTTGATCCGTGAATTGAGGACGAGCCGGCCTCCCTCCAGCGGAAAGCTCGGCTGCGGCGGCAACTCGACGGCGGCGTTGCTGCCGAACGTGATCAGCCCGGCCTCGTCCTCGGTCGGTTTCTGCGTGACGGTCTCGACCACGAACTCAGCGGCCTTGGTGGTCGCGTCCGGCCCGACGGAATCCGATGTGTCGAGCGCGTAGACCAGTGCCAACCGATCGCTGGTCCGCACGGCGCGCGGCTCGGCGATCAGCGCGACGAACAGGCCGGTCAGCGTCAGCCGGATGAAGAGAGCGGTCAAGGCCCGCGAGCGGTTCAAGCCGCTGTAGCCGTTCTGGTGCATCCACCACATCCAGATCGTGACGGCCATCAGGCCGAACGCGATCGGCCGGGTGAACAGCACGACCTCGCACCGGGTCAGCGCCTTCGTCAGCCACGGCGGCAATGCCGCGGCCACGCGCGCCGGCAAGACTTGCGAGGCGTCAACCAGCAATACGAAGGCCGTGTAGACGAGCAGAAAGATCGCCAGCGGCAGCGTCTGCTTCCAATGGAAGGGGGCACGCGGCTTCGGTGCGAAGGATCGCAACAGGCGGAGAACTCTGTTCACAGGGTCAACTCCACGATCCGTCGATTTCCGGTGTCCGCGACCAGAATACGGCCGTCAGGGGAGGTCGCCACTCCCCAGGGCGTCCAGAATTCAGCGGCGCCACGCCCCGTCTTGCCGTACCGGCCGAAGACGTCGCCGGTCAGCGTCGCCTGCGTCACCCGTCCGGCCCTGTGCTCTGCAATGACCAGCCGACCATCGGTGGAGATGGCCAGGTCATAGGGATATTCGACCGGCGCTCCGTCACTCAAAGTCAGATCGCCGCGACGCTCGCCTTCGTCGCTGAAGACCTGCACGCGGTTGTTGATGATGTCGCACACGTAGAGCGCGCCGTCGTGCCACGTCAGTCCGCCCATCCGCTGAAACTGCCCGGCTCCCAGGCCGGCCTCGCCGAACTCCCGCACAAACTTGTTGTCGGGCGTGAATTTCTGCACCCGGTCGTTCCCACCATATTCGGCGACGTACAGGTTCCCTTGCGGGTCTTCCGTGACATGGCACGGATAAATGAATTGACCCGGCCCTTCCCCTTCCTCACCGAACATTCCCAGCAGCTCGCCTGTCTGGCTGAAGAACACCACGCGATGGTAGTGCGTGTCCGCAATCGCCAGTTGCCCGTTCTTGCGGACGATAATTCCCTCCGGCCGGCCGACGGAGTACTCCGGCATCCACCATTGGCGGGCCAGCTTGCCGTCGGCGCCGTACACGATGACGCGGCCGATATCGTCCAGTATGAACAGCTCTCCCTGCGGACTGAACGTCAGCGCCCGCGGCGCGGGGAGCCGATCCCCTTCGGCCGGCAACGTCCAGGCACGGGCGCCGGTCACCGGCAGCACGTGAGCGGCCGCTGCGCCCCCGCCACAGCCGGACACCACGAGCCGCCAGCAGCCACGAAAACAGGACCGACAGCACAACCCGCACGCCGCGTTCCAGGGGGCGCGCCCGGCCGCATGCACAAATGTCCGGCGACGACCGGCGACGTCGCGCAATTGCACTTCTCCCAGCCCGCCAATATCAACGGCTTCTTCGACGACCAGCGGTCCAGTCTCAGTGGGAGTCACGACCAATGCCTCCGGACGCACGCCGCGCGGCCCGTTCATGGGCGTGGCCAGCCACGCTGCTGCTTCGTCCGGCTCAAACCAGTTCACCGGTCCCAGAAACTCGGCCAATGCGAGCGAGGGGGGCCGGGCATACAACTCCGCGACCGGCCCGCTCCAGACAACGCGACCCGCGTCGAGGCAAATGACGTGCTCGGCCTCGCGGACGATCGTCTCCGCATCGTGCGATGAAAACACCAGCGAAGTCCCCTGCCGGGCGCACGTTTCGCGCAGCGCGCACCAGCAGGCGCGACGCAGCGACCGGTTGACGTGCGCCAGCGGTTCGTCCATGACGAGAACACGTGCGCCGCTGGCCAGCGCCCGGGCGACCGAGACCCGCGCCCGTTCACCTTCCGACAGCGAATCCGGCCGTGCCGCCGCCAGTGCCAACAGGCCAAACGCGCCCAAGAGACCGTCGATGCGCTGTGCGCGATCGTCGGAAATTGGTGCGACGGATTCCAGATGTTCGCGCACGCTCAGATGCGGCCACAACCCGTCATCCGGCGGACACCAGTAGACGGGAAGTCGGCGGGCAGAGTATCCGGTCGCGGCAGCATCCGGCTCATCAATCGAACGGACGACCTGGCCGGACGCAGGCCGTTCGAATTCCACCAGCAGATTCAGCAGCGATGTCTTGCCGGCCCCCGACGGACCCGCAATGGCGCAAACACCGGAGGGGATCACCACCGACACACGGTCGAGTCGCGGACCGCTACGCCCAGGCAGGGTCGCCCCATCGAGTGTCCAGAGTGCCCGATTCATGCTGCCGTCCACCCGGTCCGCCATCGACGCACGAACAAAAACGCCGCAGCCAGCAGCAGCGGCGCCGCCACCGTCACGCAGACCATCGCCGACAGCCCGGCGATGTGGCCGAAGTGCATGAAATTGTACAGACGCTTCACGACCGGCTCCATTCCCGGCGGCGCGGAGATCGTGGCAATCATCAGGTCCAGATAGCCCCAACTGCACACCAGGACGTACGACCAGAACCGCGGCCGACCCCGCAGCCGCCAGTCCAGCTCGCGGGCCGCCCGTCGCTGGTCGGACGCGCCTGCGCTGAGCAGCCCGGCGGCGTGCAATTCGGTCGTGCGACGATCGAAAGGAACGCATGTCTGGACCAGGACGGCTCGTGGGAACAGGATCAGTGTCAGCGCAGTCAGGATTCGCGCCGGACTGTCATACGCCCATTGCAGCCAGGAACGTTGGAACAAATCGTCCACGAGCAGCGCCAGCGTCATACTGCCGCACAGTCCCGGCAACAGCAGCAGGCCCAGCAGGAGGGGGCGCCACAGCCCGGCCAGCGACGAACGAGGCTGCGGACTCTCGACGGGCGCCGGCCCCGCATCGATTTTGCGGATCAGTCCCCCAGCCAGCGTGCAGGCGATCGCACCGGCTGTCATCGCGAACGCCAGCCCGTGCAGCAGCTCCTGCCAGAACGACGGCTGCTGCCGCAGGCTCTCCAACCCCTGCCAGGCGCCCCGCAGCACGACGCCGCACGGAAGCAGCGTGTCGAGGATGCACATGCCGCAGGGCCAGAGCCACCACCCATTCGAAACCGTCACAGACGCCGTCCGCTCGGGACGCCGGCCCGTCGCCAGCGAACGCCAGACCCACGCCACGACCGGAACCAGGACGACCGCCTGAATCGCGACCAGCTCCAGCATGCGATACCGCGTCGCCGTGAGATCGACCAGACCCGCGTAGCGTGTGAACAGCCATTCCGGCCAGCCGTGGACCTGCAGCAGCGCTGCCGTTTCCGATTCCTGAAACGCGATCAGAAAGATCACGGCCGCCGCCGGCAGCCACGCCTGCCGCGGACCGCGGAGACTGATCATCGCGCTCTGCAGTCGCGCTCGGAGCCGTACGCCCGCCGCTGCACCGCCGGCCGTCGGGGCGCCCATCCGCCATACATGGACTCCGCTGGCCGACACCGGCGGCGGGGGCGCAAAGTATAACAGGAGCGCGCCGATCGGCGCGGCCTGGCCGATCAGGATCGCCACATACAACAATTCGTTCCACGCCGGATGATGAACGAGCGACAGCGAGTAATTCCGGTAGCCGTAGCCGACGATCAGCCCCGGTGACAGAAACGGCGCGAGGATCAGCACCCAGGCGACAATCCGCGCGGCCCCGCGCTGCTGCGACACCAGCCGCGTCAGGTGCACCGCTCCCCACAGCCCAATGACGGCAACGACCGCGCTGCGCAACAGCGACCAGCCGCAGGCGGCGGTGAAGGTCACGGAGCGTACTCCGCTTTCAGCCAGGCGAGACACTCTTCCTGAGCGTCACCCAGGTCGCGCATGTCGGCCGTCTCGCCGGCCCACTCCTGCAGCAGCCTAACGTCCTCCGGGACCGATTCCGGCGCAACCGGTCCGAGCGGAATCTGACGCGCCTTCGACTGCGCCAGCTCCAGTTCGATCCGCTCCGACAGCAGGTAATCCACCAGCATCTTTGCGGCGTCCGGATTGTCGGAGCCGCGCACGATCGCCACGCTGTTGGGAATGCAGATCGTCCGACCGTTAACGCGGATCGGCAACTGCGCGACCGCTCGTTTCTGGTCCACGGCGACGAAGTAGTCGTCGGTGTCAGTCATGCCGAACGAACAGGTCCCTTCAGCCACGAGGTTCTTCACCGTCGCGTTCCCCGACACGACCCGGCAGCCGCGCTGCAGATAGTCGTGATGCTGCTGCTTGAGGGCTTCACCTCCCATCTGCTTCCAGAGCAGGCTGTAGTGCGACAGGGTCGTGCCGAACATCGGCATCGCGATCGCCATCTGCGTCAGATCGGGCGCCGCCAGCGCCGCGTCGATCGCCTCCGGCGTCGGCTGCAACTTCTCTGTGTTGACGATCCAGACCCGCAGCCGGCCCGCAAAGCCAGTCCACATGCCGTCAGGATCCTTGAACTCGGCCGGAATCCGCTCATAGCCCGGGCCCTTGTACGTCTCCAGAAACCCGGCCCGCTTGAGCTGCACAGTCCCCAGGACCTGGTTGTTCCAGAACACGTCGCAGCGGGTGTTGACCCCCTCGCGGAGAATCTGCTGCACCAGCCCGAGCGACTTCGTCGCCTCGGTGTCGCCGACGATCACAACGCGAATGCCCGACTCGCGCTCGAACTGTTTCAGGATCGGTTCGGAGTATTCGAGATCGTGCGCACAGTAGACGACGAGGGTTTTGTCATCCGGGGCTGAGACCGCGTACCAGGCGATGACTCCCGCCACGGCCAGCACGCATGCCAGAATTCCAAAGCGCATCCACGGCCTCAGACGTATCTAGAATGTCTCAGACAATACGGCATGCGGTACTAACCGCGACCGTCAGGGAGCGAATTCTCGCTCGTGCGCTTCCTGACGGGCGCGGCTCGTAAGAAACTTTGTACAGGCAAGCCGATTCTCGCCTAAAGCGGGCCTCGAGTCACTGGCCGGCCGCAGGCGCGGCCGCGTCACCTGCCGCAGCCGGCTCGGCTGCCGGCTCTGCACCAGCATCCCCCGCCGGTTCTTCGACCGTCTCGATCTTGTCGAAGTATTTCTGGATCGTCTCGATGTAGCCTGGCGGAATCTGTTCCTGCTCGATCGCTTCCGCGACCCCCTGCTTGATGCCGTCGATCGCCGAGCGGTATTCCTTTTTCGCTTCGCCGGTATCGCTCATCCCCTTGGTCTTCATCGACAGCAGAACTTTCCCCTTCTGCACGGCCGATTTCGACGTCTCGTCGACGAAGTCCGTCTTCACGGAGTCGTCTTCGGGCGCCTCGCCCCCTTCGCCGAACCCTTCATCACCGCCGCCAGGCCCCGGCTGCATCCCGGCCATCATCTGCTGGTATAACTCGGCATAGTCCGACAGGCTCTGGCATTCCTCGGTCCCTTCGGCGTCCAGCTGCTCCTCGCTGTTCAGCTTCTTGCTCATGCTGATGAGTTGCAGTGCCTGCTCCAGCGACTTCATATCGCGGGCCGCCTGCGCCAGGTTTTCCGCTTCCATCTGCGACAGGTCGAGCGACTCCTGCAGCGCGTCCATCGCTTCCTTCTGCAACTTCTCGGAGTCCGCCTTTTCCATCGTCTGCAGCTGGTCTTTCGCACGCTGCAGAGCCGCCGCCAGCGGTTGCGAGCCGGCTTCCTTCGTCGCGAAGTCCGACATTTCCTTCAGTTGCTTCTCGATCTTCCGCGCCAGTTCGCTGCGCTCGACCGGATCGTTTGTCTTCGCCAGTTGCTTCAGGTCTTCCTTGAGCGCCGCGATCGCTTCTTTCAGCTTCTCCGACGAGCCTTGTTGCAGCTCCTTCTGCCACTGCCGCATTTCCTCGGCCGTCTCGCCGCCGAACCGCTGGTCCAGTTCCTCGCCGTTCATCAGGTCCTTGAGCTGCTGCTGGTTCAGCTTCCGCCACTTTTCTCCCAGCGACTTCTGGTTGACGGCCAGCCGTTCGGAATTCGGCAGCTTCTCGGTCTTCTTCATCTTCTTGAAGTCCGCCTTCAGCCGCTCCAGTGCCTGCGCGACTTCTTCGGAATTCTCGTCTTCGAGGTCCTTCTGTTTCTTCAGTTCGGTCTTGCGGGTCTCCGTCTGTTTCTTGGACTCCGCGACCTTTTGTGCAGCTTGTTCTTTTTCCTTCGCGGCCGCCTGAACGGCGAACGGATCGAGGGATGGCAACAGCACGATCCCCAGCGCGAGCAGTCCCAGCGCCGCCGGCATGATGGCCCCGCGGATCACGGCCGGCCGGTCCCAGACAAACGGCAACACCGTTGTGCCGCGCAGCTTGCCGGCGCGTTGTTCGGCGTCGCGGCCGACAAGCGGCTTGTACTCGCCGATCGAGTTGTCCAGCATCGTCAGCGTGAGGAACAGGTCGTGCGTCTTCTGCGACAGGTCGGTACAGCGCGCCGCTTCGTCCGGGCGCGGCTTGCGGGTTGTCGCCAGCGCGCCGATCAGGCTGCCGAGCGGAATCCACCACAGCGTCTGCGGTGCGAACAGATCCGGGATCAACCCGGAGAGGCGCGCCGTCAGCAGGAGCGCCGCGTACAGCGAGGCCAGCACCACGAACCAGACGAACGTCCGCCGGGCGACTTTGACCGCAAACATCCGCCAGGCGACGTCATTCAGCAAGCGCTCAGATCGGGGGAACTCGCTCATTCGACCGGCTCCGAAACGAGAGGTGCACCGCGCATCGTTTCCGTCTGTACGTCAGAAGTCTAACCGCTGTTTGATGTTCGTACAATTATTCTCGGATTCTGCACGCATCCGTCGTAACTTGGTTTGAGGATTCAGGATTCGCGAGAAGGGAACAGGGACTGGCGACGTGAGAAACGGCCCCTGCGGCTCCCGGGCCAGTCAGTCCCCGGATTTCGCACCAAACCGCACCCGCAATTCGCGAATAACCCTCGCAACTTCGACGAATTCCCGCTGGGCAGTTGAATCCCCCTGTTCCAACCCGCTTCCGACCATCGCCCCCGGCTAAACTTCCTGTCTACTCTGTACTTACTTCTCACGACTCACTCACCATGTCCCCGTTCGGCCGCCATGCCGACATCGTCCGCCGGCTGCACACCGCCGTCCTCGACATCCAGCGCGAGGCCGGGGCCGCCGGCGTTGCGCCGCTGGCCGGCCGCGAATGGTTCGAACTGCTCGAGCACAAACTCCTGCCGCAGCTGACCGACGACGCATATCTCGTAGTGGCGGTCGTCGGCGGCACGAACATCGGCAAAAGCGTGATTTTCAATCACATCGCCGGCGCCAATGCCAGCGCCACCAGTCCCCTCGCCAGCGGCACGAAACATCCCGTCTGTCTCACGCCGATCGAATTTGCCGAGCAGCACAATTTGCAGCGGGTGTTTCCAGGCTTTGAAATCCTCCGCTGGGAGCGGCCGGAAGCGGCGCTGGAGGAATCCCCCGAACACCGCCTGTTCTGGCGTGAGAACTCCAGCACGCCGTCCAATCTGCTGGTCATCGACACGCCCGACGTCGACAGCGACGCGCGGATCAACTGGCAGCGTGCCGACCAGATTCGCCGCAGCGCCGACCTGCTGATCGCCGTACTGACACAGCAGAAGTACAACGATGCGGCCGTCAAGCAGTTCTTCCGGCACGCCGCGGCGGAAGACAAGGCAGTGATCATCGTCTTCAACCAGTGCCTGCTGCCGGAGGATGAACCGTACTGGCCGCGCTGGCTGGAAACGTTCATCAGTGAGACCGGTGTCGCCCCGATCGGCCTGTACGTCGCGCCCAACGACCGTCGCGCCGCCGAATCGCTCCAACTCCCTTTCTTTGCACGGACGCCGCCCGCATCCCCCTCTCCCCCGCAAGGAGTGATGAATTCAGACAGCGTGTCAACCGGGGGAGAGGGCCGGGGTGAGGGGCCCAGCCCAACTCTCGCTCCCAACTCCGAACCCCACAGCCTCCTCACCGACCTCTCTCAAGTCCGCTTCACCGAAGTCAAACTCCGCGCCCTCCGCGGTGCGTTGCGGCACATCGCCGATGAAGAGCTCGGAGCGCCGGCCTATCTCCGCGACGTCTCTGCCACTGCCGCCGACTTCCGCGCCGCCGCCCAACTCCTTTCTGCGCAGCAACTCGCCGAGGTCGATACCTGGCCCAACGTCCCCAACGCCGAGCTGATCTCCGCCATCCGCGGCTGGTGGCAGGAGCAGCGCAGCGGTTGGTCCGCGAAAGTGCACGGTTTCTACAATGTTCTCAGCCAGGGGCTGACGTGGCCGGTGCGGTTCGCGCGCGACCGTCTGCGCGGCGAGCAGCAACCGCCGTGGGAGCAGTACCGCGCCCGTGAATGGTCCGCCATCCTGACGGCCGTCGAGAGGGTGTACGAGAAGCTGTCCTTCGTTGCCCAACTGGGCAACGACGTCTTGCGCCCGAGGCTCGACGCCCTGCTGGCCGGCGCCCCGCGCGCAGCAGTCCTGTCGAATATCGCCGCCGCTCACGCGCAGGTCGATTTTGAGCAGGCGCTGTCCGAGATGGTCCAGACGGAGCTGGCCGATTTCCGCGAAACGAGTCCCGGCTACTACGACTTCTTCCGCAAGCTCGACCAGGTCGCCGCCGCCGCCCGACCCGTGACCAGCGTCGTCCTGTTCGTCACCGGCTTCGCACCGGTCGGCCATGCACTCACGCCAGTTATCACGGACACGGCGCTGCAGGGCATCCTGCACGTCGCCGGCGACGTCGCCGGAGGGACAATCAGCGCCGCTGTCGGCGACGTCGTCATCAGCGGCGGAGCCGCAACCGGCGCCGGCTACCTCGAAGCCCGGTTCCGTCGGCTGCATTCGGCGTTCGCCGCCAGCCGCGCCGCCTGGCTCGGCGACCAGCTCAGCCGCCACGTGCTAGGCTCGCTCCCTGACGACATCCGCCGCGCCGCAGGTCTGACGGACCTGCCGGCGTTTCGCGCAGCACAAACGGCGGTACAAGAACTGCGAAGCGTGCTCAAAGATGTATGACCGTCAGTTTTCAGTACCGCGTCGTGGTAGACTCGTTCACGCCTCAATCCCCAACGCAAATCGCCCTTGACCCTCAGACCTAGACCCTAGACCTTCGGCCATGCCCGACCCCCAGCTCGCACATCTCGAACTGCTCGCGAGGATGGACGAACTCGTCGCCCGTGCAGCGGACTGGAGCCGCAGGCCGGCGACGTGGCAGCCGCTGCGCTCTGCCCAGGCGCTGCTGCAGCGCGTGCTGGCGCGCGTCGAGTCGCTGAAGATCCGCCTCGAGGCGCCAATTGTCTGCGCCACGTTCGGCGGTACCGGGACCGGCAAGAGCTCGCTCGTCAATGCGCTCGTTGGCGAAGAGGTCACGCGCCCCGGTCGTGAACGTCCGACAACCCGCAAGCCGGTCCTCATCGCGCATCCGAAGACGACGCTGTCGGCTCTCGGGCTGCCATTGGATGACTTCGAGATCGTCCTCAGCGAAGCGGAGCTGCTCCGCGATCTCGTGATCCTCGACTGTCCCGACCCCGATACGAGCGAGACCGAGACCGCAGGCAGCAATTTGGAACGCCTGCACGCACTGCTCCCGTACTGCGACGTGCTGGTCTACGTCTCGACACAACAGAAGTACCGCTCGGCGCGCGTCGCCGACGAACTGGGACAGGCGGCCGCCGGCTGCCGCATCGTCTTCGTCCAGACGCATGCCGATCTCGATGAAGACATTCGCGAGGACTGGCGGTTGCAACTTCGCGCCGATTATGAGATCCCCGACGTCTTCTTCGTCGATTCGGTCCGCGGCCTTCGCGAACAGCGCGCCGGCCAGCGTCCCTCCGGCGACCTCGCGCGGCTGCAGGATTTGCTGACGTCGCAACTGGCGGCATCGGAGCGGGGACGCATCCGCCGCGCGAACGTCGTTGACCTGCTGTCCGGCGCGCTCGATCGCTGCGCCGCGCTGCTCACCACGCACGTTCCCGACCTCAAATCGCTCGAGCAGGCGCTCATCAGCGAACAGCGGACGGTCACGACGCGACTCGCCGAGCGGTTGCAATCTGAGCTGCTGGAAAGCCGCCATCTCTGGGAACGCCGGCTGATTGCGGCCGTCACTGAAACCTGGGGCACCAGTCCGTTTTCTGCCCTGTTGCGTGTCTATCAGGGACTCGGGTCGCTGATCACATCGATCACGTTGTTTCGGGCACGCAGCGCCGCGCAGATGGCGCTCATCGGCGCATTTCAGGGAGGCCGCTGGTGGCTTGGCAAACGGGGCGAACGCTCGGCGCAGGACCAGCTGGAATCCGCGTTCTGCATCGACGACGCGCATCTCCGCGAGGCCGAGCTCGTGATTCAGGGGCACCTCCGGGCGGCCGAGCTGCAGCCGGGTTCAGGGCCGCATTCGCTCGCGGAGCTCCGCGGCCGCGCCGCCGACGTCGAACAGGAGTTCCTCGGCGACGCCGGCCGCCGCATCGACGACATTATCTCCCGGCTCGCCGAACGCAATTCCCGCTGGTCGGTCCGCGCTCTTTATGAAGTCTCGTTTGGCGTCTATCTCGCCTTCATCCTGTATCGCGTCGGACGCAACTTCTTCTTCGACTCCTGGCTCGCCGAAAAGCCGCTACTGGCCAGCGAGTTCTACCTCCCGGCCGCTCTGTTCCTGGTGTTGTGGGCCGGGGCGCTGGTGATGTCCTTTACCCGCCGGCTGCGGCGTGGACTCCAGCAGGAGGTCCGCAATCTCGCCGGCGAACTCGTCCAGACGCAGCTAGCGCATGGCCTGTTCCCCGATGTCGATGCCGCGTGCCGCCACGCACGCCTGGCGCTCGACGAGCTGCGCGGCCTGCAATCGCTGACGGCGGGCCTGCAGACCAGCATCTCTGGCGAACCGGGAGGCCTGGGATTCGTACGCGGACCGGTCCGGCTCCCGACCCAACAGCCCCGATTTGACCCAGTTTCCTGATTTTAACGAATTTTCGTTTGACAGGGATTATCCGGCGACGGGATAAGGGCAAGATTCCGTGCCGACGTCTCCTCCTCCGGTCAAGGACTGTACCTATGCTTCGCTGGATTGCTGCACTCGCTGCCGCCGCGGTACTCACAGGATCTGCAGCGGAAACGTATGCCGGCGTCCTCTATGGGGCCGACGGTTCCGGCTCCAACCCCAGCACCCTGTATACGATCGACACGTCGACGGGGGCGGCGACGGCGATCGGCTCGATCGGTTACGCCGTGACGGGACTGGCGTTCGATCCGACAACCGGCATTCTGTACGGCGGCACTACGAGAAACTCCAGCTTCATTGGCCTGCTGACCATTGATACCACAACGGGGGCCGGTACCCAGGTGGGAACCTACAATACGTCCGTGTTCAGCTTCACGGAAAGCATGGCTGACATTTCGTTTGACTCAGCGGGCAACCTCTACGGCTGGCTCGAACCCGGCAGCGACGACCTGTATAGCATCAACAAGGCGACAGGCGCCGCGACGCTCGTCGGGGAAGCGGGGATCGGCACCGCGACGTCTGGATTGGCGTTCGACAACAGCGGCACGCTCTACCTGGAGTCTCTTGGCACTTTGTACACGCTCAATCCTGCGACCGGTGGCGTCCTGAGTTCGGTCTCTGCCGTGTCCGCGGCAATCGGACTGGGGCTGGCAGTCGATGAAAACAACGTTCTGTACGGCCTCGAAAAGCAGGACTTCAGCCAAACAGCCCGCAACCTGATCACCATCGACAAGACCACGGGCGCTTACACCATCATCGGCCCGACTGCTGATCGAATGGACGCACTCGCATTCGCCCCGAACGCGGTTCCGGAGCCGGCTTCGCTGACGCTGCTCGGATTTGGCGCCGTTGGAATGGTCGCGTTGCGGCGCCGACGCCGGGCTTGATCTGACCGCAAAAGTTCGAACATGCGACAAAGGGCGACCTCCGGTCGCCCTTCGTTTGTTCTTTCCACCATAAGCGGACGCAAATTCGGCCGCACGCCGTCTTGTCGATGCCGGGAGATTCCCTGAATCGCCTGGATTACTGATTGACACGCGTCCGCGGCCCCTTAGGCTGAAGCGGGATTGCACCCTGCAGCCGCGCGAATGCCATAGCGCCGGCGCGTCACACCATTGAGGGCGCTGCCATGTTGCGACTGTTACTTTCGCTGCTCGTCACGGTTGTCGCGCTTTCTGGCCGAACGGTTCACGCCGGGATTCTGTACGGGGCCGATGGCTCCGGTGGAAACCTCAGCACGCTCTTCACAATCGACACCGCCACGGGGGCGGCAACTCCGATCGGCGCGATCGGCTTCTCGATCACCGCGCTGGCGTTTGATCCGACGACGGGCGACCTCTACGGCGGCACGTCGCGGACGCCGATCTTCAGCGGCGGCCCCAATGGCCTCGTCCGCATCGATGTCGCAACCGGCACCGGCACGTACATCGGCGACTACAACTACTTCACCAATAACATGTCCGACATCGCGTTCAATTCCGCAGGGACCCTGTACGGTGCGGATACGGGTGGAGGCCTGTACACGATTGATACGTCGACCGGTCAGGCATCGTTCATCGGCGATCCGAGTCCGTCCACGAACTCGCCGGGAATTGCGTTCGACAGTCAGGGCACATTGTACATGGACGGCAAAGGCGGACTGTTTACGATCGACCCCACGACGGGCGGGATCGCCTCCACGATTTTTTCGACGATCGGCTCCCAGTACGGTCAGGCTCTCGCATTCGACGAGAACAACGTCGCGTACAGCCTCAAACAGATCTCGACGAATCAGGACGTTAAGTTCCTGCGGACGCTGATCACGATTGATACCAGCACTGGCGGGTATACGGAGATCGGCGCCACCGCCGACAAGATGGATGCGCTGGCCTTTGCCCCGATTGGCGTTCCCGAGCCGACTTCCCTGACATTGCTGGGACTCGGCGTGGCCGGGTTCGTCGTTCTGCGTCGCCGGTCAGCGTGACGGTGACAACGCGACCGGCTCCGATGCGACCGCAGTTGTTGACCGCGCATCGCTCAGCGTCGGACCTGTCGGCTGCGGCTGCGGTTGCTGCTGGGGCTGCTGCAGTTCCCAGAACAGCGCAAACGGTGCAATTGCCGCCGCGATCGCCGGCTCCTGGTCGTAGTGCGGCCAGGTGTGCGACTTCCCGACCAGTTCGGTCACGTCCAGTTCGATCGCCCGGTAGCCGAGCCAGCCAAGTTCCTCGCGGTCCCCGTCCGTGAAGCCGACATTCGCCAGCGATGGCCGCGCGAACGGCGCGGACAGCGGATAAAACGTCAGCGCCGCGTCACACCGGTTCCGCAGATTCATGACTTCACAGCGGCACAGCGCCCGTCCGAAACGCTCATCGGGATTCAGCCAGTCGTGATCGACCGCGGCGGCGGCGAGGACGGCCCGCAGCGGACGCTCACCGACGTTGCCGTAGTACATCAGATTCTGGACGGCGCCTCCCGACATCAGGTGCAGGCTGGAGAGCACCGTGCGGGCGCCATGACTGTGACCGACCAGACACACCGGCGACCCTGGCGGCAGCAGCGACATCAGACAGGTCAAGTGCACCCCGTTGAATTCAGCCCGCTCGCCGCGCACCGTCACGTCCACCGGAAACAGATGCGTGTACGGACCGTCGCTGGGCCAATCAAAGAAGATGACATGCAGCGGACGTCCGCCGGCCGCCTGCTTGATCCACCGGTTCGTCGTCTTGGCCTGGTCGATCTGGTCCTGCCAGGTCACGAAGCTGCCATGAACGAAAATGATCACCGGCACGCCGGGCCGGAACTCCGCCTGCATCGCAGCGCCGTTCGACGTCACCAGGCTGGCATCCTCCTGACGCCGTAAAAACTCGAGCGTGCTCGACGGGGGATCGAGGCGGTGTTGGGCCGCCCGGCGGGTGCTGACGATCCAGTACGAATCGCCGTCAGCATAGTCGGCGACCTGAACCGGCTGGGACGCCGACAACAGATACGGATACGGTGTCTCACCGCCGCGAACCAGTTCGCACGCGGCGACGAACGACAGCAGGACCAGCAGCAGCCGTGTCCCGATGAGGCGACAGCGGTGTCGGATTGCCGGACCAGCGTTCAGCATCGGCAGGAACCAGCGTTCGGACCGCAACGACGCGCGCGTGCGCGTCGCCCGAGACTCGTGTCAACGAGGCGTCCCTGCGGCGGCGTGTTCGCGAGGCAGCGGCCTTCCGGCTGCCCGGATCAGTCTATCATCTATCGGTTCCCGGCTGCAAAAAAGGTGCGGAGTTCGGGGTGCGGCGGAACCTGCCGATCGTTTCGCCGCCTGTTCTGAACGACTGTCACGCAGATTCGACGCGCCCCGCATGGGCGGAGCGGTCGACACGCGCCATCCATCCGGCCGGCCGGCAATCCTACAGCCGCTACTTCCGGCACAGTCCCCGTGCCTGGCCCAGCTTAAAACTGCTTGCGCTGCCGCGAGGACGGAATATTCATCGCCTTGCGGTATTTCGTGACGGTCCGGCGTGCGAGGGTGTAGCCGAGCTTCGCCATTTCGATAACCAGCGCGTCGTCGCTGAGCGGGTCGGACTTGTCTTCATTGTCCACCAGCTCCTTGAGCTTGAGGCGGACAATGTCCCAGGCGACTTCGTCCCCTTCGGCCGTCGTCGTGCCGCCGCCGAAGAACCGCTTGAGCGGAAAAATCCCGCGCGGCGTGGCGATGTGCTTGCCGTCGACCGCTCGCGACACCGTCGTCACGTGCACGCCGACGACGTCGGCGATCTGCTGCATCTTGAGCGGTGCGATGTGCTCCGGCCCGTTCTCGAGGAAATCGGTCTGCTTGTCGACGATCGCCTGGGCCACGCGCTTGAGAGTGTTGTAACGCTGCTCGATCGACTCGATCAGCCAGCGCGCCGACTCGATCTTGCGGCGAATGAACTCGCGCGTCGCCGCGTCCGGCTTGTCCTCGAGCATCCGCGCGTAGTGGCGGCTGATCCGCAGTTGCGGAATGTGCTCGTCGATCAGTCGCACGACGTATTTGCCGTTTTCATCCTGCTCGACGGCGAGGTCCGGCGTGACGTTTTGGGTCGGCGCCTGCTCGAAGCCTTGCCCCGGCGAGACATTGAAATGTTTCAGTTCCTCCTTCGCCGCATTGATGTCATCGATCGTATAGCCGGTCTTGCGCTCGATCTGCGGCAGGCGGTTGTTGAGCAGATCATCCCAGTGCGCGCTGATCAGCGTCACCAGGATGTCCCGCAGCGGCGTGTGCGGCGTGATCTGCAGCAGCAGGCACTCCTTGAGGTCGCGGGCGCCGACACCGGGCGGATCGAGCCGCTGAATCAGCCGCAAGGCCTCGTCGGCTTCGGGAAGACTCACCGCCCCGCCGTAGACCTGCACGATTTCCGCCAGCGAACTCTGGAGCCGGCCATTGTGGTCCAGGTTCTGGATCAGGTACTCGCCGAAGGCCCGCACCCGTGGCGAACAGTCGAAGTAGTGAAACTGATCGATGAGGTGGTCCTGCAGCGTCTGCGGGCGCGACTCCGCATTCGCCATCAGGTCGTGCTGGCGGTCCCCTTCCTCATCGGTGCGGTTGCCGGACGGCTTCGATCCGCTGGTATAGTTGTCTTCCGGCCACTCCTGGGAAATCTCCAGCAGCCGTTCGAAGTCCGACGCGTTGTTGTCCTCGTTCCCCGCGTTCAGCTCGCGCTGTTCCACGTCGCGGACCGGGACGTCGTCTCCCGCCGCCGGCTCCGCCTCATCCGCGACAAAGTTTCCTGCCTCGTCGGTCTCTTCCGCCGCCTGCTCCAGGACGACGTTCTCGGACAGTTCCTGCTCGATCCGTTCCTGCAAGGCCAGCAGCGGCAATTGCAGGATCTCCATCGACTGAATCATGCGCGGCGCCAGCTTCATCTGCTGGCTCATCCGCATCTGTTGTGACAGGTTCAGATTCATGATTCGTCAAACGACCGCACGCAGGTCGCGCCTATCGCATGTATGACAGAAAAGAGCAGGATCGCAGATGAACACAGATCAAAAAGATTGACGCAGATCAATAACAGTCACACCGCAGTTACATCTGAGTCTTCGAAGTGAGTGAGAATGGTCTGCGTAAATCTGCCAAATCTGCGTTCATCTGCGTGCCGTTTATTTCTTACTCGCTCTGCTCTGACCCACTCTCAAAACGTCTGACGCCCCTGCAGTGCGTCGGCGAGCATTTCCTTGTTGGCAAACTCCAGCACGCTGCCGGTTGGAATCCCGCGCGCCAGCCGCGTGATCTTGATTGGCAGTTCCTGAAGGAGATTGGCGATATACAACGCCGTGCCGTCCCCTTCGAGGGTGGGATTCGTCGCCATCACAATTTCGCGGACTCCGTCGGCACGCACGCGTTTCAGCAGCAGGTCGATCGTCAGATCATCCGGACCGACCCCCTCCAGCGGCGATAATCGGCCTCCCAATACGTGATACGAGCCGTGATAGACTCCGGCCGCATCCAGCGCTGCCACGTCGCGCGGCTGTTCGACGATGCAGACGGTCGTGGGATCGCGGCGCGGGTCGCTGCAGAAACTGCACATTTCGCGGTCCGTCAGGTTGCCGCATTTGGCACACCGGCGGACCGAGCGTTTCACTTCCCGTATCGCGTCGGCGAGCTGGAGAGCTTCCGACTCGGCAACCGACAACACGTGATTGGCCAGTCGCTCAGCGGTCTTCCGACCGATCCCCGGCAGACGCGCGAACTCCTCGACCAGCCGTCCGACGGCCGGCCCGAACGGGTGCGATTCCGCTGTTGGTCCTCGATACGCCATCCGCTGACTTGCTCCGCAATCGAGTGCCACAATCCGATGTGGCACAGAGATGTGATCGTGCTGAAGTGAATTGAAATTGTGGCGGCGGGCGCCACGGGCATTGTCCGTGCAATTCGATGGGACGCGGATCCTCCGTTCGCAGTAGCGGAGCCAATGACGCCCGCGTTCGCTGCCTAAGTCCATTTGCTCAGGGGGTCATTCCGGGAAAGCGTAACCCGGACAGTGCGTCCTGCACGGCGGAGGGATCAACGCCCCCCATCAGCGAGCTCATCTCCCCGGCCATCGCTTCGCGGCACCGCTCCATCGCCTGGTTCACGGCGGAACAGATGAGGTCCTCGATCATTTCCCGGTCGCCCGAAGCCAGCAGGGACGGCTCAATTCGACAGCTCAACAGCCGCTGCTGACCGTCAGCGGTGACAGTCACCATGCCTCCGCCGGCACTGCCTTCGACTCGGATCTCAGCCAGTTTGGACTGCATTTCTCCCATCTTGCCATAAAGGGCCTGAGCCTGCTTCATGGCCTGCATCATATCTCCAAGTCCTTTGAGCATTTCGCGTTACGCCTCATTCTGACCCGTGCCTGTGACGGGCTTCACATCGACCACGGTGCCGCCGAAAATCGAAGACACCTGCTGGACGAATGCATTCCTGCGCATCGAATCCAGCGACGCACCCCGTTTTGGCTTTGGCGTTTGCGCTTCCGGCGCCGGCTCGACGGCGGCGCCGTCGTTGCCGATCGCACAGGTCAGCGGCCGTCCGGCGACTTGCTGGACTGCCGACTGAAGCTTGGAAACCGTTTCCGGTCGCTGGCAGTACGATCTGCTGAAAGAATAGCGCACAGGAAACAATATTTCCAGACCGTTTGGCCCAGAAATTGCTACTCGCGACGCGTTCCTTAAGTGCCCGGCAATTGCCTCAGGCAAAGTCGCAACCACCTCCTTCCAAAGCATTTGCAGAGAATCATCTGTCAGCTCCGCAACGGAGCCGTGGACGGGGGGAGCTGCCGGGACAGGCGCGGAATTGGCCGATTGAAGTGGCGGAGAAGCCATTTCCGGGGGGTCAGACACCCCGTTGACCTCCGGAGACTCCCCGGAAGCAGGGGACGAAGTTGCCACACTGGGGGGTCAGTCAGACCGTTTTTTCGCGCGTCGGCCGCTGCAGGAACCACCACCGGCACGGTCCGAGGTGGAGGTACAGCGCCCGGCCCGCTCATTGGCAGATGGAGCACCAGCCGGCAGGTCTCGCAGTTCCCGAAGCACTCCCACCAGGTCGTCGAGCTTCTCCAGCAGGCAGATGCGGATCAGCGCCAATTCCAGCAGTGCGCGACCGTACGTCACCCGCTGCATCCGGCTCTTGGTCTCGACGAGGATCTGCATTGCCGCGCTGATCGTCTCCATCCCCCAGGCCTGGGACTGACGCTGCAGTTCCGGTCGCAGCCGTTCGGCCACACTCAGCAACGGCACGCTATTCGCGCCCAGCCCCGCAATCAGCAAGTCGCGCAGGTATTCGAGCAACTGGTCGCTCAGGCTGCCGACCTGCACGCCTGCGGCCAAAGCCTCCTCCAGCGCCGCGAGCGCAGCAGGAGCGTTCGCCGTCATCAACGCCTCGGCCAGAGTCACGAGGCGCTCATCCGGGGCGGTTCCGAGGAGTCGGTGGACGTCATCAGGCTGGAGTGTCTCGCTGCCGAACGCCAGCAACTGGTCGAACAGCGACTGCGCGTCGCGCATTGAGCCGGCTGCGCGCCGGGCGACGAGTTCGACAGCCTCCGGTTCGACCTGGACTTGTTCCGCATCGGCGATCTGTTGCAGACGCGCAGCGACCGCCGCCGTCCCGATCAGTCCGAAGTCAAACCGCTGGCAGCGGGAGAGGATCGTCTCCGGCACCTTGTTCGGCTCGGTGGTGCAGAACACGAATTTGACGTTTGGCGGCGGCTCTTCGAGCGTCTTCAGGAGGGCATTGAACGCCTCCTTCGTCAGCATGTGGACTTCGTCGATGATGTACACCTTGTACGGCGAACGCATCGAGCGGACGCCGACGTTGGCCCGCAGCGTGCGGATATCGTCAATGCCGCGATTCGAGGCGCCGTCGATTTCCAGGACGTCCACGTCATTGCCGGCGGCGATCCCCTCGCAGACATCGCACTGATTGCAGGGCACGCCGTCCACGACGTGCGGACAGTTCAGCGCCTTGGCAAAGATGCGGGCGGTCGAGGTCTTGCCGACTCCCCGCGCACCGGTAAAGAGATACGCATGCGCGACGCGTCCGCCACGGATCGCATTACGCAAGGCCTGCCCGACGTGCTCCTGCCCGACGACGTCGGCGAACGTCTGCGGGCGGAATCGGCGGGCCAGAACGGTGTAGTGAGTGTCTTCGGCGGCCACGGCGGATCACTGGTCGTTTGGTGATTGGTCGTTCAAGGGCGAGAAGCCGCCGATTCTATCGCCCGGACAATCACACATGCCACCGGCAGAACAAAACGGATCAGAATGACGCTGGGGGTTCCGCGACTCGCAGCCGCAGCCTACCACGCGCGCTCGGCCGCCCCCTCGCCGCTGTGAATGCAGTCCGGCATTAACGGACACCGCGATACGCATTCCCCGCCAGTTCCAGCCCGCCAATCTGCGAAACCAGCTGTTCGATCCGGGCGACGCGCTGCAAATGCCCCAGTTCATACTGCGGCATCGCCCGTTCGTAACGGACAACGCGGACAAACTCCGGCTCACCCCGCACCCCCAGCAGTTCCGCGAGTTCCTCGCGGACCAGCCGGACGATTGCATCGTCATCGTTGTCCAGCTGTTCCGGCTGCAGTGCCCCGCCGACGAAAGTGCGCAAAATGATTCGACCTTGCGGCGCACGCGACGGAAACTTTCGGCTGAGGAACGACACGGCGAGAATCCGACGCCACTCGAGATGCGGAATCACCAATCCTGCTGCATCGAGCGGGTGCGCAATATCCTCCAGACGATGTCCCGTCACGACAATGGCGCTCGACGCGTAATCAATCGATCGCAATTCACGCCCCAGGTCTGGTGCCCAGGCCGACAGTGTGTCGGCGGCCCGCCAGGCCGGAAGTGCCAGTATGACCGCGTCTGCCGGATGGCGCGCTCCAGCTTCAGTTTCAATCTCATATGCGGCGCCGCCACCCAGGCCCCGACGGATGGCCGTGATTCGAGTCTTGCAATGCACCGTTCCCCGCGCCAGCACGCGGTCACGCAGCGCGTGCTGCAATTCGGACATCCCCTCTCGGGGAGTCGCAAACAGACCGTAACGGACTCCCGAATCGGTGGCCCGCTCTCCCCTTGTCGCGAATTGTCCCTGGACGCCCCGAATCAGCCCGCCCCATTCCCGTTCCATCTCCACGAATCGCGGAAATGTCGCCGACAGGCTCAGACGCGCGGGATCGCCCGTGTAGATCCCCCCGACCAGCGGTTGTACGACTCGTTCATACATTTCCCGTCCGAACCGGCGCCGGGCAAACGCCGCGATGCTCTCATCGTCGGTGGCCCGCCGCCGCGGCACGAAATACTCCGCCGCCGCCCGCAGTTTGCCCGCCGGCGACAGCAGTTTCGTCTGCAGCAAGCCTGCCAGCCGCGTCGGCGCCAGCAGCGACAACCCCTCCGGAGCAGGCCATAGTCGTCCTTTGCGGACAATCAGAGCGCGACGGTAGCGGGGATCTATCCCGATCAGCCGCGACTCCAGTCCCAGCCGCCGGCACAGGTCCAACGCCCACGGCTTGTCGGTGATGAACGAATCGGCGCCGGTCTCGATGACATAGTCACCGATTCGTTCCGTCCCGAAGCACCCCCCCGGCTGGGGAGCTGAATCAAACACTTCGATACCGACGTCCCGTGCGTCCGCCGCATCGGCGAGTTCGACCAACCGCTGCGCTGCCGCCAGACCGGTGATTCCGCCCCCGATCACGGCGATACGCGCCGCCCCGGGGTCATTCGCCGATTTTGTTGCCGCGTCAACATGCATTGCTGGTCATGCACCTCCACCCCCAGCTTAGGAGATTCGCCAGCGCCGGTCAGCCATTCGTCGACTTCTTTACTCAGGCGCAGTCTGAAATCTCCGCCATGCAGTATCGACTGCCGATTTGACCAAGCGCCCTGTGTCCTACGCCCGAGCACACGCGTCCACTACAATTCGCAAGAATTACGGAGTTGCCCCCCGGATGGCCGCTGACACCGCCACACTCGACGCAATCCTCGAGCGCCTCAACCCGCAACAGCGGGCCGCTGCCGCGCACGGGATGTCGCCACTGCTGATCGTCGCCGGGGCCGGCACCGGCAAGACGACGACTCTCGCCCATCGCGTCGCCTGCCTGATCGGCCGCGGCATTCCGCCGGAGCGGATTTTGCTCCTGACGTTCACACGTCGCGCCGCAGCCGAAATGCTGCGCCGCGTCGATGGGATTGTGCGCGAGCTGTCCGGCAATTCGGCCGCGAATGCAGCTCTCGCCAGCCGCCGCGTGTGGGGAGGGACATTCCACGCCATCGCTACGCGGCTGTTGCGGCAGCATGGCCGGCTGCTGGGACTGACGCCCGAATTCACGGTCCTCGATCGCAGCGATTCTGAGGATCTGATTCACGTCCTCCGCGAAGAACTCCAGCTCGCCGGCGGCGGGACGCGGTTTCCTCTCAAGGGAACGTGCCTGAGCATCTACAGCAAGGCGGTCAATGCGCAGCAGTCGCTCGGCCGCGTGCTGGAGGAAGCATTCCCGTGGTGCATTGAACACGAGCAGCCGCTGAAACAATTGTTCAACACCTACGTCGATCGCAAGGAACAGCTCGGCGTTTTCGACTACGACGACCTGCTCCTGTTCTGGCGCGAGCTGGCGACGAATCCGGAAGTGAGTCCGAAAATCCGCAGCCAGTTCGACTGCATCCTGGTCGACGAATACCAGGACACGAACGTCGTCCAGGCGGCAATCCTCAAAGGACTAGCGCCCAATGGTCAGGGGTTGACCGTCGTCGGCGACGACGCCCAGTCGATTTACTCGTTCCGCGCCGCCACAGTGCGAAACATTCTCGATTTTCCTCAGGAGTATCCGGGCACGACGGTCCTCGCCCTGGAGCAGAACTATCGCAGCACGATGCCGATTCTGCAGGCGACGAATGCGGTGATCGCCGCCGCGGCCGAGCGCCACCAGAAGGACCTGTGGTCCACCCGTGACGACGGCGAGCGGCCGGCGTTCGTCCTGTGTCAGGACGAAGAAGAACAGACGGACTACCTGGTCGACCACATCCTCGAGCACCGCGAAAACGGCGTCCTGCTGCGGCAGCAAGCGGTCCTGTTCCGTGCGTCGCACCACAGCATCACGCTCGAAGTCGAACTTGCCCGCCGAAACGTGCCCTTCCACAAATATGGCGGCCTCAAGTTCGTCGAAACGGCGCACGTGAAGGACCTGCTCGGCTTCTTGCGTCTCGCGGAAAACCCGCGGGACATCGTCTCCGGTCAGCGCGTACTGGTCCTGTTGCCGGGCATCGGCCAGGTGCGGGCGCGGAGCCTGATGAACGTGCTGGCCGAAAAGCGCGGTGACTTCCATGCCTGGAGAGACATTAAGCCGCCCAAGGCCGCCGGCTCCGCCTGGCCGGATTTTGTCACGCTCATGACGGGACTGCACAGCGGCCGCCGTCAGCCGCTCACCGACCAGGTCCATCGCGTTCGCTCGTTTTACGCGCCGCTCGTCGAGAAACGCTACGACAATGTCCGTGCGAGACTCAAAGACCTGGAGCAATTGGAACTGGTCAGCCGGCGGTTCACCGATCGGATGCAGTTCATCACGGAGATGACGCTCGACCCGCCCTCTTCGACACAGGACCTTGCCGGCGATCCGCTGCTGGATGAGGACTATCTCATCCTGAGTACGATCCACTCCGCCAAGGGGCTGGAGTGGAACAACGTGTACGTCATTCACGCGGCTGACGGCAACATTCCGTCCGACATGGCGACCGGCAACCCGGCGGAAATCGAGGAAGAGCGGCGACTGCTGTACGTGGCGCTGACGCGAGCAAAAGACCGGCTCTACGTGACGATGCCGCAGCGGTACTACTTCCAGGGGCGGTTTCGCAGCGACGCGCACGGCTATGCCCAGCCGTCACGGTTCTTGACCAAGGAAGCGCTCAGCCACTTCAAGATCGACGTGGCCTACGCTGGGCTGAATGAAGACGACGGCGGGGAAACCGAAGCCCCGTCGCCGCACTTCACCACGGCCGACGTCCGCTCGCGAATCAAATCATCGTGGGAGTGACCGGGAGGGCGAGGCGGCTTGGCACAAAAAGTGTAGTGATCCGACCGTCGCTATTTGCCAGGCAGGACCACTAGCCCGACGCGCCAGCGAGGGCAATACTTCTGTCTCCGGACGCCCTTGCTAGCGCTGCGGGCTAGTGAACGCACCTGACAAATAACGCTGGGCGAACCGGTAGGGTGGGCTGTACTCACCAGATTGCTATCCGTCGTGGTGGGCACAGCCCACCCTACAGCGGACCTCTGACGTTTGGCCTCTGCCGTCACGGTCCGTCCGGAATCTCCGGATCCACGACGTTCGCCAGCAGCGACAGCGATTCCTGCCAGCCGAGGTAACAGAACTCGACCGGAATCATCGGCGGCAGCCCGGTCTGGACGATTTCCATTTCGGTGCCGCAGGCAACCTTCTTCAGCGTGATCGTCACCTGTATCTCGCCCGGCATGTTCGGGTCTTCGAACTTGTCCGAATACCGCAGCCGTTCGCCGGGGACGAGTTCCTGATACGTGCCGCCGAACGAGTGGCTCTTCCCGGTGCTGAAGTTCGTGAACGACATCCGGTAGCTGCCGCCGACGCGCGCATCAATGTGATGCACCTTCCCCGTGAATCCGTGTGGAGCAAGCCACTTGGCCATCGCGTCCGGATCGATGAAGGCACGGTAAACCCGCTCCGGGGGTGCACGCAGGACACGGTGCAGGCGGACAGTTCCGGTCGCGTTGGACATGGTGATCTCGTGAGGGTTCTTTGACGATTCTGGGTGACGGAATTCAGCGTTCACACAGACGTCGCACGGCAGGAGCCGAGATCGACACGGAAATCCCGGAATCTGGAGATTCTGAGAGTTCGCCAAAGTGCTCCCGAGGAATTCAGTTGGTACCTTTGGAATTCAGTCCACGGAGGAAACGGCTTGGGAATCATCGAGTGCCGAGGATTCGGACGGCGGAACGCGATCAAGATCGAGGCCAGCGACAACACCAGCAACTGGCGGTGCGTCAGCATCAGATCGACGCGAATGTTCCAGCCCGCCGCAACGGCCTTGCTCGGCGACCGAAACATGCACCCAGGCGATGGCCGTCGCCACGATGAAGTTGCCGCCACTGAAATGCCGACGTGCGGATCACCGCGATCGCCAGCAGCATCGCGAAGCCCACCGCCGCAAACACGTGCTCGGGGTGCCCAATAAATGGCTGAATTGGGGCAAAGATCAGTCGAATGACGGTATCCATTGAAAACCTCGCTTCGCGGAACAGGGAAACCCCGACTCTGGGGGGCAGCTCACTGCGCTCGAGGACCGCACAAAATCGGACACCGGCGCCGCCGAAGGGGCGCGAGACCGCGCGGAATATCACGCGAGAAATCTCGAGTTCGGTCGAATCGCGAAGAGGTAGGAATTCCGCCCGCTGGTCACCGCGTCAATCCGCCAGCCCGTACCGCACAATGCACCACAGCGCCTGGAAGCCGTCCTTCCAGCCGATCTTCTTCCCCTGCTCGTAAGTCCGGCCGTGGTAGCTGATCGACATCTCGAACACCCGGTACTTGCGGCGGGCGATCCGGGCCGTCACCTCGGGTTCGAATCCGAACCGATTCTGCTTCAGCTTCGGCGCCACGTCCCGTACCACTTCCCGCGTGAAGAGCTTGTAACAAGTCTCCATGTCGGTCAGGTTCAGGTTCGTGAAGCAGTTAGAGAGCAGCGTCAGGAACTTGTTCCCCAGGTAATGCCAGAAGTACAGCACGCGGTGCGGCTGATCGCCGAGGAACCGGCTGCCGTACACGACGTCCGCCCTCCCTTCGATGATCGGCTGCAACAATCGCGGGATCTCCGCCGGGTCGTATTCGAGATCGGCGTCCTGCACGATCATTACGTCGCCGCTGGCCTTCTGGAGGCCGGTCCTCACGGCGGCCCCCTTGCCCTGGTTGACGTCGTGATAGTACACGGCGATCGACGTCAGCGGATCATTTGAGTTCCCGGTCTCGTACTGCTTCAGCATGTCGCGCGTGCCGTCGCGGCTGCAGTCATCGACCAGGACGATCTCCTTCCGCAGCGGCACCGCCCGCACGCGCTCCAGGATCTTTGGCAGCGATTCCTGTTCGTTGTAGACCGGCATCACGATCGACAGCAGGAAGCCCTCGGGAACCTCATAGATGCCAAGCTGCCGGCAGGCCGCCTCGCCCAGCATGTTCTGCATGGCGGCATGCCACGCAGCGGTGAAGGGAGGATGGGTTTCCGCGCCCATGGTGAGTCGAGAGTTGAGTTTCGAGAATTGAAGGCAGAACGACGGGAACGAATATCGGCACCAGTGTAGCGGGTTTGCCCGCCAACGAAATCTGCGGGCCGATCGCGAATCACGCCCCAGCCCGACAGCGGGCATGGACACGGCGTTACATCCGCTGGAATCGCTCCAACCGGCGGGGTAGACTCGCTCAGGAGTTGCGACAAATCCGCCCGGCCGCCAGCCGTCGAGCGGCTCCACCCCGGTTCCTTCGCCTGCCTCTCCTCGTGAACGCGTTCTCAAAATCCCTGTATGCCACGGACGATCAGCTTTCGACCCCCGGCAAGACGCTGATCGATCACGCGACATCGGGCCTGCTGCTGGCCGGTTCGGACCAGTGGGCGATTCGCACGCGGACCCTGCATGGAGGCGTGTCCGAGGGGGTCGAGGTAATCGATCTGTGCAACGGCCCAATGACCCTCTCGGTGCTGCCGACGCGCGGGATGGGCATCTGGCGGGCCCAATACAAAGATCTGCGGCTCGGCTGGGACTCTCCGGTCCGGCGTCCGGTGCATCCGCAGCATGTGGATGCCTTGGCCCGCAACGGACTCGGCTGGCTGGACGGTTTCAACGAACTCGTGTGCCGTTGCGGCCTGGCGTTCAATGGTCCGCCGGGAAAGGACGACGCCGCGCGTAACGGCGTTGAGGCACAGCTCACGCTGCACGGACGGATCGCAAATGTCCCGGCGCACTCCGTCTCGATCAACGTGGACCCGACGTCCCCGGGCACGCTCTCGGTCTCGGGCGTCGTCGACGAGACGACGTTCTTCGGCCCCGCGCTGCGGCTGTCAACCACCATCAGCACGCGCGCCGGCTCGAACAGCTTCACGGTCGCGGACGAGATTACGAATCTCGGCGGACACGACGCCGAACTGGAACTGCTGTATCACATCAACTTTGGTCCACCGTTTCTGGAGGCCGGCGCGTCGTTCCATTGTCCTGCGCGGGTCGTCGCGCCGCGGAACGCGCACGCGGCGAACGACATCGACACGTATCAGAAATACCTCGGTCCCACGCCCGGCTACGAAGAGCAAGTCTACTTCTTCGACCTGATCCCGGACGCGCAGAACGAAACCCTGGCCCTGCTGCGGACGGCCGACGGCGAACGAGGCGTGAGCGTGCACTTCGATCGCGAACAGTTGCCCTGCTTCACCGTCTGGAAGTGCACGCAGCCGCTCGCGGACGGATATGTCACGGGCCTGGAGCCGGGAACGAATTATCCGAACTTCCGCGCCTACGAGCGGCGGCAGGGACGCGTCGTGCGACTGGCCCCCGGCCAGACGTACGCAGCCCGTGTCCGTGTGGAAGCCCACGACTCGGGCCGCACGGTCGCGGCACTGCAGGAGCGGATCGCGGCGCTCCAGATTCGGTCCGGCCCCGTCGTGCATCGCCGGCCGACGCCGCCCTACTGCGAGGAATAGCGGGGAGCCGTCAGTGATCCCCTGCGAAGTACGGCTCCACGTGCACGACCACTTCGCGCACCGCCGGCCAGTCGGACTGGATCGCCGCCCGCACATGCTGCGTGATGACGTGCGCGTCGGCCACGTTCATCTGCGGATCGACTTCGATGTCGATATCGACGTGCGCATCCGGACCCGCATGCTGGATCCGCACCTTTTCGACGCCTCGCACGCCGGAGACGCGCAATGTGGAGGTGCGCACCTGCTCGAAATGCGCTGAGTCCGGCGCGCGATCGAGGACCTGGTGATAGTTGTGCACGGCCGCGGCGGCGCCCAGGCTGATCATCACCACTGCGAGCAACATGGCGCTCAAGTGATCGATCAGATGCCCGAGGGCCGGCAGTGCGCTGGCCATGAGCAGTCCGACCGCCGCAATCACGCTGGTCGCCGCATCAATCCGGTAGTGATAGGCTTCCGCCATCAGCGCCGTACTTTCCTGCCGCAGACCAATACGCCGCACGAGACGCGCGCTTAACTCCAGGATGACGGCGCAGCCCGCCGGCAGGCACCACGCCCAATGCCGGACTTCGCCTGCCGCCGGTGAGCGCATTGCGCCCCACAGATTCTGCGTAGCCAGCCACAGTCCGGCCGCACACACCAGCAGCCCCAGCTGCAGCCCGGCCAGCGGTTCGACCCGGCCGTGTCCGAACGGGTGGTTTTCATCCGGGGGCCGCGCCGCATAGTGGATCGCCAGCACGATGCCGACGCTGGCGAGGACGTCGAACATGCTCGAAAACGCGTCCACGAACAGCGCCGCGTAACCGAGGATCAAGCCTCCTACGAGTTCCACGACGATGACAGCGGTCCGCAAGGCCATCCCGATCCACGCTACGCGCAATAGCTCACGGGCGCGCTCTTGCCGTCGCAGCTCTGTATCGCGAGACGGCGCAACCGGTTCGGGAAACGCGTTACCGTTCGACGAGGGAGAACCGGCCATCACTGATCCTGGTCGTGGGGCAGACCTGAACTGCCGCGTCGGCGATTTCACGCCAGCAGTTCCTGGATGACATGGCCGGAGACGTCGGTCAGCCGGAAATCGCGCCCCTGCGAGCGGTACGTCAGCCGCAGATGGTCGAGCCCCATCAGATGCAGGATCGTCGCCTGCACGTCAAACACTTCGGTCGGCCGCTCAACCGCCATGAACCCCAATTCATCCGTCCCCCCCAGCGTCAGCCCCGGCTTCACTCCGGCGCTGACCATCCAGAACGTCCCCGCGAACGGGTGGTGGTCGCGTCCGGTGCGTCGCGTCCGGCCGTGCCTCGTCAATCGGCGTACGGCCGAATTCCGCCCCCCACACCACGAGAGTCTCGTCCAGCAGGCCGCGCTTGCTTCACGTCGGTCAACAGCGCGGCGATCGCTGCGATCCACCGACGCGTACCGCGGCAGCGCCCCAGCAGGTCCGCCGCCGTATCGCCATGATGGTCCCAATCCAGATCAACGGATTGCACGGTCCGCACGCCGCATCAATCAAGCATCGCGCCAGCAGTGGTGTTGGCGGTGATTGCCCCGGCTCAGCCCCGTACAGATCCTGTATGTGCTTCGGCTCCCGGCTGAGGTCGACCAGTTCCAGCGCCGAGGTCTGCATCCGGCACGCCAGTTCAAAGCGGCGATCCGCGTGCTGATCTCCGGGTCGCCGACCACGTCGCGCCGCAGGCCGTTCAGCGCATTGATCGTATCGACCGTGCGACGGCGCGCATCGGCAGTGATGCCTGGTGGATTCGTCAGGAACTGCACGGGGCCCCACAGCGGCAAAACAGCACCCTGATGTATCGACGGCAGGGCCACCTCCACGCCCCCGAACCGCCGCGCGACGGCAGATTCGACAACAGCACGATAAACGACGGCAGATTGGCGTTCTCGCTCCCCAGTCCATAACTGAGCCACGATCCCAGGCTCGGCCGCCCCTCCAGAGGCGCTCCGGTCAGCAGCGTCAGTTGCGCAAACGGATGATCGAACACCCGCTCGTCGAATTTCATCCCCTTCAGAAACGAGAGCTGATCGGCAACGCCGGCAATATGCGGCAGCAGTTCGGACACGAACGCTCCGGACTCGCCGTGCTGCCGGAAGTGGTACGGTGAACCGAGCAGCTTTGAGGGGCTTTCTTGTTCCGCGGCGCAACTGGGCGAAGCGCACGTCGCCGACCGACTCGCGGTCCGCCGTCTTGCCGTTCAGATCGTTCGGCTTCGGCTTGTAATCGGTCAGTCGAGTTGCGACGGCGCCCCCGCCATGAACAGAAAAATCAGGTGCTTGGCCTTGGCGAGCGCCCGGCGGCGGCTTTCAGTCCGGCACATGCTGTCGCAGCACTCGCCGGGGGTGCCGGATGGAGCAGCGACGCCAGCAGCAAGGCCCCCATCCACTGCTGCCGCGAGACAGGAACGCCCGCCGGTTCAGCAGATCAACAGGATCTAACGCCGGGCAACTCACGGACCTATTTCCTGTTTCCCATTTCAGCACCACGACCCACTACTCTTTCGTTATCGTCTCATCCAGGCTCAGTAGCACGTTCACGGGGACCGCATATGCCGCCCCATGCTTGCAAGTTCCGCTGCGGGAATCTCGCCGCCGCGTCCGCACCACCAACAAGTGCAAATGCTGCATCCCTATCGCCCGTCAGTCGATTGTGCTCTGCAGCGTACAGTCGCTGCAACACCGAGAGTTCCTGGTCGCCCGGCGCACGTCCGACACATAGCCGGAATCCGCGGGCGATCGCCGCAGCCGGCGTGCCGTCAGTCTCGTCGAGCATCCGCCCGGCCAGGTACACCGCCGCCTCGATCAAGACCGGATCATTGAGCGTCACCAGCGCCTGCAGCGGGTTCGTCGTACGTTCGCGGCGCGTGCAGGTCGACGTCCGGTTCGGCGCGTCAAACATGGCAAAACTCGGATACAGCGTCCGCCGTTTCCAGTGTGTATACAGCCCGCGTCGATACCGGTTCTCGTCCGGGCTGACTTTCCAGGCAAAGCTGGCGAACTCGACGTTTTCCGACGTTCCCGGCGGCTGCCAGGGAAAGACGCTCGGCCCGCCCAGCTTCGTCGAGAGCAGTCCCGACGCCGCCAGGCGATGTCCCGCACGACCTCCCGCATCAACACGGAATCGCGGCCCGCGCGCCAGCAGCCGATTCTGCGGATCGCGCTCCTGCTGTTGCGGCGTGACCTGCGACGACTGCCGATACGTCGCCGAGCATGCCAGCCGCCGCAAGACGCGCTTCTGGCTCCACTCCGACCGACGGAATTCAACTGCCAGCCAGTCCAGCAACTGCGGATGCGACGGCGGCTCTCCCCGTACGCCGAAATCCTCGCTGGTCCGCACCAATCCTGTCCCGAACAGCGATTCCCACAACCGGTTGACCGCCACGCGCGCTGTCAGCGGGTTGTCCTCGTCGATCAGCCAGCAGGCCAGCGACAGGCAGTCCCCCTCGCCGCACCGCGCGGCGTGCAGAAAACCGGGAACGCCGGGCTCGACCACCTCGCCATCCTCAGTCGCCGAACCGCGCACCTTGAGGTGCGTCACATTCGGCTGGTCTCGCTCTTCGAGCACGAGCGCGGTCGCTGTCTCGCCACAGAGCGGCGACTCCGCGTCGAGTTCGCTGCCTGCGTACTTCGGCCCCGCCACTTCTTCAATCGAGTTGTTCAGGATCGCGTACGCTCGTAGTACTCGCGTTGCGTCAGGGGTGAACTTGTGGTTGTGGCACTGCGCACAACTGAACGTAAGACCAAACCACGTCGAGCCGAGCGTGTTGACGCGGTCGACCAGCATGTCGAAGCGATTCGTCGTCACATCCGGCGCGACGGCCGAGTTCCGCAGAAAACCGGTGGCGACGTGCTGCCAGTCCGTGGCGTCTGGCAGCAGGTCCCCCGCCAGTTGCTCGACGGTGAACTGATCGAACGGCAGATCGCGATTGAGCGCGTCGATCACCCAGTCGCGATACAGCCACATTGTCCGCGTCGCGTCGAACTCAAAGCCGTTCGTATCTGCATACCGCCGCTTTGAGTCCAGCCAGCGGATCGCCCATTTCTCACCGAAATGCGGCGATGCATGGCAACCGATCCACCAGCCGCTCGACCGCGCTCGGCGCGTCGTCGGCCACCAAGCTCGTCAACGTCCTCCGGCGTCGGCAGCAGCCCCAGCAGGTCTCCAGCGACAACCGCCGGATCGTCGCGCGATCGGCCTCGGATGCGACGCCAGGCGATCGACTCACGCTGCACAGGGAGACAAACGCGTCGATCACGTCTCGCGACCAGCCGGGATCCGCCGTTCTCGGCGGCCGCGCCGCGTGCGGTTTCACGAACGCCCAATGCCGCGCGTCCTCCGGCCTCGGCGCCCGCCTCGATCCATTCGCGCAATCGTTCGACGTCCCCCGAGACAGCGGCGACGCGCCCAGCGGCGTTTCGCACGGCCGGATCCTCGGCCGTGATTCGCGCCAGCAGTTCCGAATGTGCGGGATCGCCGGCGATGATCGGCGTCGCGGCCAGGCGCCCATCGCACGGAAGGCCGAGCACGCAAGTCCAGACCGCAGTCGGCCTCCTGCCGGTCCGGCCGTGACAGCGATAGCAGTGGTTTGCCAATAACGGCCGGATGTCGGTGGCGAACTCCACCGGAGGTTCCGGCCGGTTATCGAATACGACCGGCGGCGGCTCGACCGGCGACGCGACATCCTCCGCCGGCGGCCCGGAACGGCGGCCGTCATCGGGTGCCGGAGAAGTCAATTCGCGGCACACTTCGCGTGCATCGACATCCGCAGGTCGACGCTCGACCGGCCGCTCATCGGATCAGCGACCAGGGTTTCTGCCGCTCTCGGCGACCAGACTGGCGGTTTCGCAGCGTCGTCCCTCGAGTCGCAGCCAGAACAACCCTCCCCCGGCGCCGCGAGCGACCAGCGGGCCGCTCAACCAGTTGCCGCTCGAAACCAGCAGCCTTTGGGCTTGAGCGCCCCACGAGAGACAGGCGACGGCGGGTGCAGGGAACTGGATCGCAAGTTCTTCATCGTACCACCACGCCCGACCAGACGTCAACCACGAAATCCGCCAACTGGAATCCGGGTAGTGAGATGGTACGAAAAATCTTTTCGCAGATTCATCTAAACGGCAACGAAGAGACCAAGACCAGCGCGATACCCAAGACCATCGACAGCACGGCAAAGAACAACAACCAGCGAAACGCCCAAGACCTAGCCGATTCCTCCGCTGCTTTCTGCGACGCTTGCCATTGTCGATTGTTTTCGTCGGTTGCTTCTTTGTTGGCGGCGAGGGCCTTGTGGCCGTTGTCCCGTATTTGGGTCAAAGCTCGATGATCTGACGCTCGGATTCAGTCATTGATTCCCATGAAAAACCCCCGGCTCATCACCGGGGGTCCATTCTACTACGCCATCGCTATCGTACGGACGATCCATCGTCCACAGTTCCTGCGTAATCCCCGCCTGCATCGCCGGGGTGAGCCTGTGGCGGCCTCCGGCGTTCGGCGGCGTGTTACAATCCGCCATGCCCGCCACCCGCCGCCGCCGGTTTCTGAAACGCGCTGCCTGTATTACGACGGCGATCATGATGCTGTTGCGTATTGGCGTCATGCGTCACCAGTTATCCCGTGGTGACGGATTTGTGCTCGTTAGGAACCGATTGTACGCCCGACCTTTCGTCCGACTCCTGCGCGGCAGGTCGTTGAATTCGTGTATGCGCCGATCATCTTCTACGTGGATGCCGATTTGCAGTGCGGAGGCTGCAAAGGTACATGCAGTGGTGCGCGATCACGTATTGTAAAGCAATTGACCGTGACTGGGCATTGCCCCGCCGGAATCGTCAGACGCGCATTGATAGCGCTGGCAGTCGCGGTGCTGATGGTCAGCGGCTACGTCGGCAGTTGGGGGGCCTTGTTCTGGTGGAGCAGGACATTTTCGAACCGCGGGTCATGGGTTGGACTGCCACCGCCGATCAGACCATCTGCGCTTGCCTCGGCTCTACGCTGAAAGTGACCTGCCAGCGGCAAAGCAATGCACAACTTCGCTGCAGTGCTTTTGGCACAGATCGAGCAAGCCCAGTCTGCCCGGAGAGTCGCGTCACGAATAGCCACCACGCCCGAATTCCGGAGCGGCGAATTTCAAATGTCCACTACTGCCCACTGCCGGGTAGTGGGGTCATTCGAAAATCTTTCGCGGAATGAACCAGCGAGCCACGGCACGGTTTTCATTCTCCAAGTGCGCGATGACACCCTCGCAATACTCGCGGTAGCGAACGCCTTTGGCAGTTCCGGGTGATCGAAGTAGTAGACGAGCGGCGAATATACGATCTCCCAGATCGGCACGACTGCCGGAAGGTGGCGTTTACAGAGAGGCCGGAGATAGGTGCCCCGCAGAAGCGTACCCCGACGGCAATAGCACCGCGCCTGCCGTCCACAAGGCGATGCGTTTCAAGAGCTGACGGTGTTTGCGAGATTCCGCCATGTCCCACATTGTACCACGGGCGCATGAAAAGCCCCGCCAGACCGGCGGGGTGCGGAGCGATTCGGCCTATGCCATCACTTCGTCGTACAGCCGCTCCATCGTCCACAACTCGCTCGTAATCCCCGCCTGCATCGCCGGAGTGAGCCTGTAGCGGCCCCCGGCGTTCACCCGCGCGCCAGCAGACATCGTCGTCATGTACGAGCAGCTAGAAATGCCTTGACGGCAATCCTTGCCGCGTCAGCTTCCGACTGACGGACAACGATCTCAATGCCGTCAGAAGGCCCTTCCCCCCACATGTAGTACGTTCCGCACAATTTCGGACGGAAACCACGTTCGCGAAGATGGTCCACAATGGCCCACGCATCGAACTCATTCGCATACTTGACGATCACCGTCGGACTGTCTGGGTCTGGTTTCACGTCCTTTCTCCTCAACCGACAAGGACCCATTCTACCACGGGCGCATGAAAAACCCCGCCGGTCTGGCGGGGTGTGGCTTGTGTTACACTGCTGCCATGTCCGACACCCGCCCCCGCCGGTTCGTCAGACGCGTCGTGATGGCGCTGGCGGTCGCGGTGCTGCTGCCGGTGTGGTACGTCGGTGCGTGGCTGTCCATCGGGTGGCTCGCTAACGAAGGATTCATCAGCGTCACGACTGCGAAGATGATGCGTCCTGCCTTCGCGCCGATCCTGGTCTATGCCGAGTCGGACATGCTTGGGGCAGAGGCTATCGCTGCGGCGTATTGGGTAGTGAACCCGCCGAACAATACCACGTTCGTCAGTGGCAGGGGCTGGCCCGTTTACTCCATCCGTCCATATTGCCCGTTGCAGCCGAGTCGCCGATAGCCACCCGCGTGTTGAATTCCGTCCGGGCGAATTCCAAATCAGGACACTACCCGGCCGGCGCCTCCTGCACGTCGGCATTGAACGCCGCCCGCCGGGCTGGTAGATTTCGCGGTTCACCACCGCAATTTGCAGCCGAAATCAGTCCAACCGCAAAGGGAGCCGTCGCTCGATGGGTGTCAAGCAGTCCGGGAAAGGTCGTCGCAAGCTGGGTCGTAAGAAGCGCCGGAACCGAGCCAAGATCCGGCATCGCAAGTAGCGGTCGGGGCAGCGTCCTCGCTTGACCTTGCGAAACAGGCAAGCGTCTACTCTCACGTCACGCATCGTTGACGGAGTTCTATGCGCTCCCGCTGGCTGTCATCAGGCGGCGTGTCGACGTTCTCAGCCCACCACGCCTGCGCTGAGACAAGCGGGCGCAGCGGGGCCGCCTGAAGGCGGAACTTCGAAGAGCGGAACTCCAGCGGTCAGTCGCGCTCCGGCTGATCGGCCTGCGGCTCGACCTGTTGTGCGGTCACGAGCACCAGCAGGCACTTGCTCCCGCCGCCGGCCGGAGTCGAGTTCATCGCGATCGCCACGGTCTCGCCGAAATGCGTCTCGATGTCCGAATGGAACCGGCGGGTCGTCAGCCCAGGCACAACGATGCCCCCCACCGCAGCCGAATTCTCGAAATCACGGTCGGAAACTTCCGTCTCCAGATTCAGACGAACCTTACCGTCCCCCTGCACGAACGGCACGGCCTGCATCATCACGCCGAAGTTTCTCCAACTCACCCGGGCCTGCGATTTTGAACCGCCGCTGTCGGCCGGGACCAGAATCGGAAACTCGCCGCCGTTGTGGAGGCTCGCCGGACGGCCATTCATTGTCAGGATCACCGGTTCCGCCAGGGTCTTCAGTTCGCCGCACGGATGCGCTTGCATCGCTTCGAGGGCATGCGCCAATTCGTCTCCGCTGAGCAGCCGCGAAGGCGCGCTGATCGACGAGCACGGCTGTCCTGTCAGAACGTGGATTCCCGGCTGCTGAAATGCAGCCACGTCCTCGCCCGCCTCGCAATCCGACGGTAGCGACAGTTCCATGACCCGGCAGCGGATCTGGATCATCTGGTACTGGCCGGTCAGTGCTTCCAGTTCGGCGATTTCCTGTTGCAGCCGTTCGAGTTCCTGGCGTTTTTCGGTCAGCAGCCGCGTGCTGGCGCTCTGAATAGCCTCCGCTTCGACGCGGAACAGCTTGGCTTCGTCTTCATAGCCGGCCCCGGCCAGGTGCCGCGCCGCTTCGAGCAAGTGCTCGACTTTCGCCTTCAGCGGCGGTTCCGCGTGTGAACAGGAGTCCCCGATGATGGTCGCGTTTGTCGCGTCAATCGCGGCGATCGGCAATCCGGGCGGCGGTTCAGGGACGTGGGCGGCGACGTGCTCTTCGCAATCGGTCTCGCATTCGATCAACTGCCCTGCTTCGGCGATCGGCTGACCGGCTTCTCCCAGCGTGGGAACCTCCGCCGAGAGGATGTACAGTCCATCCGTCCGCGACCCCGGCGTCCAGATGCGTGTCCCGCCCGGCAGCCTATGCAGCCGCAGCACTCCCGGCGGCATGGGTCGAGCCGGCGCGTCGTTCCGGACTGTTGACGGTTCACCACAATCATCGGCAGCGCAGGCCGTCGCCTCGCCGCAACATTCCCCGGACTCCGCCATGAGGACGTCGATCGGCTGCTCGTCGGCGCTCACCAGCCGGAGGCAGCCGGCGGACCCATCGCATTGAATGAGAACCGAATCTCCTCCTTGCCAATCCGCTCCGACGCCCTGGAGGAAGAACATGCGGCGGGAGGACAACGTGTCGTCGTTGCCGTTCGGCAACATTCCGGCATCAATGACGAAACTGCTGAAATCCGCGGACTTCAGCAGAATCCCGGTGTCATAATTGGACTGGCGAATCAAGCGCGGCGAGAATGGGAATTCGCGCTCCTGGTGGCCAAAAAGAGAATCGATCGCATTCGAGAGATACGACGCATTCGAATGGTCGAACAACGGCAATCCGGAAATCCAGGTCTGAGGCGAAGCCACAAACGAAGGGGCGACTGACCCGGTGGGTTGACCCACGATAATATCGATCGCCGCAGGGCTGCCATCATCCGCAGCGTGCGCACTGATACAGAACAGGACCGTCAGCAGGCTGGCCGCGATGCGAAGCGACATGGAACCGCCCTTCAGAGACGTGAAGAACCCGCGCTGATGCAGCGACGGCCGGCCATGTACGCCAAACGGGAAAACAGGTCAACGGCAAAATCGGCCGGTGCCGACGCGAGCCTGCCGAACAGATCACGAGATTTCGGGGAATTGTGAGACGTTGCCCGGCGGCCGGTGGCAGCGGAAGCAAACTGAGGTTGACGGCGGTCGGGGAAAGCCGGAGTGGGACGCTCCTGCTGCCTGCCGCCGACATTTGCAGGATGAAATATTAACGAGGATTGCGGCTACGGACGTCGCTCCGGTATGGTGCGGAGAGAGCTGCGGGAGCGAGTCTGCAATCGCCGCCGGACAGATCGGAGCTGGTCGCCACAGGCCGGTCGCGAGATTGTCGCCGGCATTGGCCCCGCGGCTGAAAGGAATGTGCGACGTGGATCGGGCCTCGACTGACATCAACGCAACGGACACCGCTTCTGCCTGGCTGGTGTCGAGCGACGAGCAGCTCGGCCGGCGCCGGTACCGGCTGGTCACCGGTGCGCCGACGCACATCGGCCGAGGTGCGAACAACGATGTCATCGTCACCGACACGCGCTGCAGCCGGGATCACTGCGAAGTCGTGGAGATCGACGGGCAGTGGTGCATCCGAGATCTGGGGAGCCGGAACGGCACGTTCGTCGACTACGAACGGGTCGCCGAATCGCAGCCGCTGGAGGAAGGGGACGAAATCCAGATTGGTCCCCATCGGCTGGTGTTCACGCGTGTTTCGGATGCGCATGGGGTCGAAACCGTTCGCGGCATGGGAGACACCGAGGACCAGATCCCGGTGACGGTCGTGCCGCTCGAGCCTGCGGCGACGATCAAGCCGCGTCGCGCGGCCAAGCGGCCGTCGGCAATGAACAGTCTCGTCGGCGAAAGCGAGGCGATGGAGCGGCTCAGTGCCCAGATCCGGCGGATTGCTCCGACGGACGCCACCGTCCTGATCCGCGGAGAAAGCGGCGTCGGCAAGGAGCTGGTCGCCCGCGCGCTGCACGAGTTGAGCCTGCGGCATGCAACCCCCTTTGTCTGCCTGAACTGCGCGGCGCTGAGCGAGAGTCTGCTCGAAAGCGAACTGTTCGGACACGAGAAGGGGGCCTTCACCGGCGCGACCGAACGCAAGCTCGGCAAGTTCGAGCTGGCCCATCAGGGAACGCTGTTCCTCGACGAGATCGGCGAATTGAGTCAGGCCATCCAGGCGAAGTTCCTGCGCGTCCTCGAAGGACAGCCCTTTCACCGGATCGGCGGCAGCGAGGCAATCCAGGCGGACGTGCGCGTGCTGGCGGCCACGAATCGCGATCTGGAAGAAGCAGTCAAGGCGCATGAGTTCCGCGAGGATCTGTACTTCCGCTTGAACGTCGTGCAGATCACGGTCGAACCGTTGCGCGCCCGACCGGACGACATTCCCAAGCTGGCCGAGCACTTTCTGCGCGAAGCGGCGACCCAGTCGCGGCGTCCGAATGCCGAGATTTCCCCGGCCGCCATGGACCGTCTGGCCGGTCATCGCTGGCCCGGCAATGTCCGCGAACTGAAGAACACGATCTATCGCGCCGTGATCCTCGCGCGGAGCCATCGGCTGGAACCGGCCGATATCGATTTCTATGCCGTCAGCGCCGACGATTTCGACCTGGGACGCACGCCGCCGACGCTGCTCGGCCGCTCATTGCAGGAGGTCGAGCTCGCGCACATTGTCGCGGTGCTGGAACAGACGGGCTGGAACAAAAGCCGCGCGTCGGACATTCTCGGAATCGAGCGGTCGACGCTCGACCGCAAGCTGAAGCGGCACGACATTCAGCGTCCGAGCGGCGACCGGACGCCGCCGCAGGACCTGGCTCCACCGCCGCTGGAATAGCAGCGGCAGTTCACCACGGCGATCCGCGTCAGCCTGCTTTTGGGCAACGTCTGGAGTGCGTAAGCGCTCCGCAAAGTCCGCCCAGTTTCCCTGTGTCCGCAGGTTGCACGTCGGGATCGCTGCCCCGATTGCGGCGTTGCCGGGCATTCTCCGAAAAGCAACAAAATCACCACATTGTTATTGACAATTCCTTCGGACCACAAAAGAATCAAAGCGTCCTGACGAAGGTGCCAGCCGCGGACGGAATGACCGTCCATCTCTAGGACGCCCAACGCTTTGCGTCAAATGCCGAAGGATTCGGGACCCCCCGGCTGAGAGTGCCGGCGGTGGGGGGCAGACGGTTGGACATCGGCGTCGTGCCGATGGCGGCGTCAGGAATTGCCGTCCCGAAGTCTATCAGCATGACCCCATTTGCCGAGGGAGGAGAACCGTATGGAGTTTAGTTTCGAGGTGGATCCCGACCTCGACCTGGCCGTCGGCTCCGAGTTGAGTTTCGAGGAGGGTGACCAAGAATTTGCCGACGATGCGCTGGTACTGACCGGCATCGATCCTTTGGTGCCCACTGAAGCGAAGCCCGGTTCCGAGGAAAAGGTCCGGATGCTGGCCGCCCGTTACGCCGCCGGCATTCCCTTGTGGCACGACGGCGACTGCTACGATCACGGTCCCGCTCAGGCCGAATTCCTTGCCAACAGTGAATTCGAAGCGAACGAGGAAGAGGAAGCAGAGCTCGAACTGTAAGCGTTCGTAGCGGCGATTAACCCGATTCGTCCAACCGGCTTCCCACCGAAGCCGGTTTTTTGTTGCGCTCACCCATGCGGCGGACTCCGCATGCCCGCCGAGCCCATCGTCCGATTGTCAGTCCAGCGTCTTGATGACGATGTCCTTGAACGAAATCCGCATGTTGTGGCCGCGGTGCAGTTGCAGGGCAATGATCCCCCGGGTCGGTCCTTCAGGGTCGTCGATGTCGACCGTCGTGACGCCGTTGAGCGACTGCGTCACGTGATGACCTTTCACCGTAATGACGTACTCATTCCAGCCGTCCTTGATCACCGCCTTCTCTAGCGCTGCAGTCACTTCGGGCGTCACGTCCTTGATGATCCCGCGCGGCGTCTTTTCGCCGTACAGAATTCCCATGTAACGCTCGGACGCAATGTCCGCCTGGTATCCGCCGACGACAAACGGCGGGAACTTCTTGCCGTTGCGCTCCTTGATCTCCTCGCTGCGATACTGGATGCCGCTGTTGCCGGTATGATTGTGCAGGCGAAACTTGACCTTGAGCACGAAGTCGCCATATTCGCCGTCATGAATCAGAAACGTATTGTCGGGAATATCTCCGTCGGTCGCGCCGACGATTGTTCCATCTGCGACCGTCCACAGTTTGTCATCCCCGCGCCAGCCGGCCAGCGACTTGCCGTCGAACAACGGCTTGAAGCCGTCGTTGTCAGCAGCGAACGCAGTTGCGACGACGGCGACAGCGCCGGCGGCCACGAGCACATTCAAGATCGGATTTGAGCGCACGAGGAGTTCTCCCAGGAGCTGCCGCCAGTTGGGCGGCGGGTGATTGCGATTCGGGGCTGATTCACGAGAATACGGAAACGGGCCGCGAAAGGCCAGAAAACCGGGGGCGACTGGCCACGCGTCGACGGTCGCGAACCCGCCGGCGTCGTCCGGCGTCCAACCAGCATCCGGCGCGCACCCATTCGACATTGGCCCCTTCCGACACTTCGGTCATACCCATGATCCAGATTATCGACTATGGCATGGGCAACCTGCGCAGCGTGCAGAAGGCCTTTGAATCGCTGGGGCAGGCCGCAACGATCTGCACCGATCCCGCCGCGCTGCGCTCCGCCGACAAGGTTGTGCTCCCGGGAGTCGGCGCCTTTCGCGATGCGATCCAGCAGCTTCGCACACATGGCTTCGTCGAACCGATCCGCGAGTACGTTTCCGCCGACCGGCCGTTCCTCGGCATCTGTCTGGGCCTGCAACTGCTCTTCGACATGAGTTACGAAGACGGCGAATACGCCGGCCTCGGAATCGTCCCGGGCACGGTGGTCCGGTTCGCCTCGCAACCGGGACTCAAGATCCCGCACATGGGCTGGAACGCGCTGGATGTCGCCGCCGCGAATCCGTTGCTGGAAGGGATCTCCAGCGGCGCACACGTGTACTTCGTGCACAGCTATCACGTCGTGCCGAAAGCGGAGTCCGTCATCGCCACGCGGACGATTCACGGCCGGCCGTTCGTCTCGATGATCGCGCACGGCAATCTGTTCGCGACGCAGTTCCATCCGGAAAAGAGCCAGCGAACAGGGCTGAAACTCCTCGAGAACTTCGCCCGGCTGTAGTTGCCCAATCCGCAACTCGGCGGCATTTGTTTCTCTGCCACTTTGTCACTTTCTGACATTGCCGCTCCGTCGGGCTCGACCGTGCTACACTGTCGAGACGCCTCAACAGGAGCCGTAAATGGTCCGCAAGCATTTGCAGCGTGCCCTGCACTGGATCGGTCACGTCATCCGACAGCCGTGGGAGGAACTCAATCGCTGGCAACGGGCGGCCCGGTTCGCCTACGACCTGAGCCGCCACGGAGCGGTGCAACTCCGGGAGGACCGGGCGCCGCAGATGGCCGCGGCGCTGGCGTTCCAGACGCTGTTCGCACTGGTGCCGGTACTGGTCGTTGTGATGTTTGTCGTCCAGGCGTTCACGACGGGCGACGAATTCGCCAGGCTGGTCCACCAGATGTTGGAATGGGGGGGACTCTCGGACGTGTCGGTCACGCTGCCTGCCGGCGTCGACGCGGAGACCCACGAGACGTCGCTCCAAACCTGGCTGGCGGGTCTCATTGGCGATGCGGCGAACACGAACCTGCAATGGGTCGGCTGGATCGGTTTCGCCGTCATCGTCTACTCGGCGATCAGCATGCTCGTCACGATCGAAACGAGTTTCAACACGGTGTACCGGGCGCCGGCCGGCCGGCCGTGGTCGCGGCGCGTGCCGCTGTACTGGTTCCTGATCACGATCAGCCCGGCCGCCATCTACGCGACGGCGATGGCGCATCGGTTCGTCGCCGAATGGGCGGGCACGTTCGACCAGGTTCCCTGGTTCGTTCCGCTCTCGCATGTCGCCTGGAGCCTGTCGATCGGCTGGCTGTTCTGGTTTGTGGTGTATTCGCTCGTCCCCAACACAACCGTCTCCTGGCAGTCATCGGCAATCGGCGCGCTGGTGTGCGCGCTGCTGCTGGAGGTCGCCAAGCGATCGCTCGGCGCCTATCTCTCGAACGCGTTCTCGATCAATCACCTGTACGGGTCGCTCGGCACCGTGCCGCTGTTCATGTTCTGGGTCTATCTGATGTGGCTGTTCATTCTGTTCGGGCTGGAAGTCAGGCGCGATCCTGCAGTTCCTCGGGAACCGCACGCTGGAGGAAATCGAAAACCGTCGCGCAACGACCGGTCTGGTCGAACCCGCCGCAGTCGTCAGCGTGATGGAGGTGGTCGCCGAGGATTTTCACGCCGGCTTGCCAACGCCGCGCGCGATTGCCGACCGCACAGGCGTGCCCGAACGGGCTGTCGCCAGCATCGTTCAGGAACTGTGTAACGCCGGACTGCTGCACCGGATCGAGGCGACCAGAACGCCGTCTGCCTGGCCATCCCGAGGCGGTCACCGCCGATCGACTGATGGACATCGGCTTCGCGCGGCCATGGGCGCGGGCGAACGCCGGATTACACAGTTCGCTGTGCGGCTGCGAACATCAGCGCGACCTGGCCAGGTCGGTACTCTGGCGTCCCTCGTGCCGGCAAGTCCCGGGTGAAGCGGCGGCAGAAAGCAATGCGACCGTTGCGGACCTGAAATGCGCGCAACAACACCTGTTCAACCGGCTGCCGGTCGTCATTCAATCTGGGCAGCTTTTCCAGGTATGCCGACGGAATCGCAATCGACTCGATGATCCCTTCCGGTCCGCACAGGCAGCAGGCCACTTGAGCCGGCCTGTCGCGATGTGGTCTTCGCCGCGCGCAGTTCAAACCCCGATACGAGATCGACTTGACCCCCAGCCGCTCGACTGTCACGCGGACTTCGAACACCTGTTGATAGAACAGCGGCAGATGAAAGTTGCACGACGCCGCCACGCGCGGCCAGCCGATGTGCACGGCGTCCTGCCGGGCGACGATAGTCAGCCCCAGCGAACGAAAGTAATCGTGCTCCGCTTCTTCCATCCAGCGGAAGAAATTGGCGAAGTGCACGATCCCCGCCATGTCGGTTTCGGAGAACTGGACGCGGCGCTGGACGGCAAAGTGCGGCATGCGGGCTACAGATCGTCAGAAGTCAAATTACGTGGCCAGACATCTTGGATTGTCATCGACATTGGTCACTCCTCACTCAGACGCGGCCGTAATTGCTGCCGGTCACGAATTGTCGCCGCCCGCCGGCCTACTGCAACATGCCCCGCGCGGCGATCGGCCAGACGCATTCCACGATCCCATTCCTCAGCCCGTAGAACCGGTCGTGCAGCGGTGTCGTGAAATCGGCGTACCCCGGAATGATTTCGATCTTGTCACCGATTTTCAGGTCCTGTGACTGCGGTCCGAGCTGCAGGATACCGTGCTCCGCGCTCAGCCCCGTAAACACCGCGTCCGGCAGCGGACGTCCGGCGAGCGTCCCTTTTACGGTTGGCGGCTCGACGTCCTGATTCATCGTCTTGCGTCCACAGTCAATGACGGCCCGTTCGAGTTTGGGTCGGCTGACGACGGTCCCGAGGACGCGCAGCGCCGGCTCCAGACCGCTCAGACCGCAGCGATGGACGTAGTACGGATCGGCGAAGATACCGCCGCCCGCCTGCAACTCCGTGATGCCCGGCAAGTGCGCCGTGATCTGATACGAACCGGTCCCGCCGGCGCTGACGATCTCGCACGGGAACCCGTCCGCCTGCATCAGGTCGCGCTGCTCGACAAGCAGCGACATTGCCGCCGTGATCCGTTCGACTTTCTCATCGCGCTTTTCGACACGCAGCAGGTGCCCCTCATAGCCCATGATTCCTGCGAGCGTGACTCCCTGCAGTCTGGCGATCCCGCGCACCAGGTCGCGGAAATCACTGCCCGGCCGGATTCCCACGCGGTCCATCCCGATGTTGACTTCGATGACAACCCGGCACGTCACTCCGCGATCCCGACACACGGCGGCCAGCGCTTCCGCCTGGACGAAGTGATCGCACGCGACGATCGGATCCGCCACCCGGCACAGCGCGGCGACGCGTTCCAGCTTCGGCCGGCCGGCCAGCATGTTGGCAATCAGGATGTCGCGAATTCCGGCGGCAGCATAGACCTCTGCTTCGGAGACTTTGGCGACAGTGACGCCGATCGCCCCCGCCCGCAACTCCTGATGGGCGATCGCGGGCGTCTTGTGGCATTTGGCGTGCGGGCGCCAGGCCTTGCCGCACTCGCGATGGAAGCCCGCCATCGCACGGATGTTGGCCTCCATCACGTCCAGGTCGATGCAGTACGCGGGAGTGTCGAGTTCCGACTTGTGACAACCAATGACCTGCGTCGACATTCCGGCAGCTCCCGTTGGGGATTTCAGGGATGAATCGCGTTGGTGCGCTCATCACAGCGCGACGGCCGCGGGAGTGCATTCACTCGCCGCGGCCGTGCCGCGAAACAGTCCGGATTGTCGATGATCGCCAGGCAACTGGCAATCGAAGCGTTCGCCGCTATTCGGCATTACGCCCGCGACGGCCGCCGCCTCCCCCTTCACCCCCACGACCACCGCCGAATCCGCCTCCAAACTGCGGAGGGGGGAAATCAAACTTGGCGCCTTTGAGAACGTCGAATTGCGCTTTCTGCTCGTCTGTGAGGACGGCCAACGCCTTGTCGTCTGCTTCCTTGCGGGCAGCCTGCATGCGCTCGAAGGGGTTGCCGGCGCCCTCTCCTCCGCCGGCCGGGGGCGTTCCGCCTTCCCCGCCTCGCCGCCCCCCGAAGCCAAATGGGGGCTGTTCTGCCAGCTGTGTTTTCAGCTTCGATTTCTGGTCGTCGGTGAGATTGATGTCGGCAGCGACTTGCTCGTTGTTAAGAGCCGACAGAGCTCCGGCTCGTTGAATCCACAGCCCCTGCAGGCGCTTCATCTGGACTTCGTCCAGAATCCCCGTCAGCTTGCCGCGCATTTCCTTGTCCAGTTTTGTCGCGTACTCCTGCATCTTCGCCCGCGCGGCTGCCCGCTCTTCGTCCGTGCCGTCCCGCAAGGCTTCACGATCGAATTCGGTCGGTGCGAGGCTGGCGCGGACTTCCTCGCCCGCTTCACGGATCTTGGCAGTTTTGATCTTCTGTGATTTTCAGTTCGTCGCGAACTTCCTCCATGCGGAGCAGACCCGCGACCCCGGCACCTCTTCCGCCGAACCCAAACCCACCACGCCCGCCGCCGCGCTCGCCCTGCCCGGCTCCCCGCTCCCTCGGTGCACCGCCTGGCGCATCGTTCTGAGCCAGCACTGCTCCAGCCGTGAACAGCACGGCGACTGTGAAAACGGCTGTCTGCAACTTTCGCATCGCAAGTCCCCCCCGGGCTGAATCCGCCTGAAATGCCGCAACGTGGCGCAAAAGGCCGGCGTTCCGTGCCTCCGGCGCCGTAACGGGTGAATCGTCACCGCTGGTCATCTAAACCCGCTTCCAGACACAAGGTTCCGGTGGAAACGGTGTTTTGACGCGAAGCTGGCCCCCGACCGCGACTCGTGGCGTTACTCAAGCTGACCCGATAAACTGCCCACCACATTTGGTGCGGCGCACCCGTAGCTCAATTGGATAGAGCAGCGGACTTCGGATCCGCAGGTTGGGGGTTCGACTCCCTCCGGGTGTAATCGGGGAGTGGTGCCTGGTTGCCAGGCGCTCGGTTTCGACGGTGGTTCGAGGGGTGTCTGAGGATAATCGCGTCTAGGGTGCGTTTGTGGAAGACGCCGTCTTTCATGATGCACTTCAGGTTCGCCTGATCGATCAGGACGCGGGCTCGCTCAGGGGATCGCCGGCGACGAGCAGCAGGTCTGCCAGGAAGCCCGGGCGAATCTGGCCGAGCTCATCGGGCCGGTCCATGGCAGCGCCGCCGTGTTTGGTCATCGACAGCAGCGCCTCCATCGGGCTGAACCCGCAGTAACGCACCAAATGCTGCAGATCGAGGGCATTGTGGCCGTGCGGCGTCAGCCAGAAGCCGTAGTCGCCGCCGCCGAGGATTCGCACGCCACGTTTCCGCAGTTCCTTGCAGTCCCCTGAGCGGCGGCGCGCAGCTCTTCGCGGAACCCGAGCTTCTCGACCTGCTCTTCTGAAAAGGCGCCGTCGCCTCCTTCCGACGCCGTTGCCGTAAACCCCAGGTTCGGGCTGACGAACACCCAGTCCTTGTTCGCCGCCAGCATGTCGATCGCTTCTGCGTCGGCGAAGTTCGCATGGTAGATCACCTTGATGCCGTATTTGACCGCCAGCTTTACGGCGCCGGCGCTGCGGGCATGGCAGCTCATGCGCTTCCCATGCGCGTGGACGACGTCCGCTGCAGCGGCCACCTCCGCTTCGCTCATCACCGTCGCGTGCGAGGGGCATGCGGCACGAACGTGTCGCCAGAGATCACCAATTTGACAATGTCGACCCCTTCGCGGATCAGCTCGCGCGTCACGCGGCGATAATTCTCCGGTCCGTCGACGACGATCGCCATCGACGACATGTGCGGCATATGCTCCTTCCGCATATCGCCCAAGCCGGCCGTCACGGTCAGCCACGGAGTGGCGGCGAGGATAGCGGACCCGGAATCCGGCCGGCGTTGATTTCATTGCGAATCACGACGTCGACCTGCGGCTTGGCGGCCGCCGCGCTGATGCAGCTCGTAATGCCGCAATCCAGATACAGCCGCGCGTTGTGCATCGCCAGCAGCGTCGTCTCCTCGGGCGGAATCATCCCGATTTCTTCGAGCGTCGCGGCGTTGTTGATGCTCAAGTGGGCGTGCGATTCGATCAGCCCCGGCATCAGCGTCAGGCCGTGTCCGCGCGATGACGTCGCAGCCGTCGCGCGGAATCTGCTGCGGTGCGCGGATGACCGCGGCGATCCGCCGATTTTCCACCAGCAACTCACCGGCGAACGGATCGGTGCCGGTGCAGTCGATGATGCGGACGTCGGTGAACAGAGTTTTCATGGCGGCTGCCTTTGCCCACTCTCCGCGTGACATTTCCGCGAGACTCACTTCAGATCGGCGAGCAGCGCTTGGCGGCGACACCGAGGAGCAGCGTGTCGACGCCGGCGACGATCAGGGTGTAACCGCGATCCATGAACGGCTTCACGGCGGCGGCCGTCACTCCGAAGTATCCCAGGGGCATGTTCGCCGCCTGGCAGACGGACGTAATGCGGTCGATGGCGGCGACAACCGACGGATGATCCAGCTTGCCGGTCTGGCCGAGGCTCGCGGAGAGGTCGTACGGTCCCAGCAGGACGGCGTCGATGCCGGGTACTTTGACGATTGAATCGATGTTTTCGGCCGCGCGCGCTTTTCGGCCTGGACGACGACCGAGATGCGGTCGTTGGCGGTATCCACGTAGTCCTGAAACGAGAGGCCATAACCAGTGCCCGCGCCAGTCCGACGCCCCGCGCACCGAGCGGCGTAGCGGGCGAAGCGGACCACGTCGGCCGCCTGCTGTGCCGAATTGACCTGCGGCACGATCACGCCCTGCGCGCCCAGGTCCAGCACCTTTTTGATCGCGACTTCGTTCCCTTCCGGCACGCGCACGAGGCACGCGGTGCGATCGCCCGCTGCCTGCAGAATGCCCAGCAGTTCTGCCGTTTCCAGCGGGCCGTGCTCGCCGTCGACAAACAGCCAGTCAAACCCGAGACCGGACAGAAGTTCGGCGGCCGAAGGGCAAGCCAGCGTGACCATCGTCCCGAGGAGGCGGTCGCCGCGTTTCAGGCGCGCGCGGAAGTCAGCGGTCGGGGATAGATGTTTCGGCATCGGAAGATTCCGGAGGGAATTCGTGGTGGAGCCTCGCGACTATTTTGGATTTTCTGCCACAGTAATCCATTCCACAATGGCGTGAGCCACATCGCTCTTAGATCCCGACCATTGGGCGAGCGTGCTGCCGTCGCCGGCCAGCAGTTCCACCGCATTGTCATCTGCGCCGATGGCAGTCGGGGCGTTCAGCAGGATCCAGTCGCAGTTCTTCCGGCGGAGCTTCTGGAGCGCGTTTTCGCGCGGATTGCGGGCTTCGAGGGCAAATCCCAGCACCCAGCGGCCGTCCTTCATTGCGCCCAGTTCGGCGAGGACATCGTCGGTTTCGATCATTTCGATCGTGACAGGCCCGCCGGTCTTGGAGATTTTTCCTTCGACGCGTTCCTTGGGCTTGTAGTCGCAGACCGCGGCGGCGGCGATGACGCCGTCGCAACGTGGAAACACCTGCACACAGGCGTCGCGCATTTGCGATGTCGTCTCGACATTCACGACTTCGCAGCCCGCTGGCGGCGGCAGTTCGACTGGCCCACTGACGAGGACGACGTCCCAGCCGTGTGCGAGCGCGGCGGACGCGAGCGCATAACCCATGCGTCCGCTGCTGGCGTTGCTGAGGTAGCGGACGTCGTCGAGGTATTCGCGTGTCGGACCGGCAGTGATGAGGACGCGCATTAGATTGGTCGGTCACGCACTTCAGGGATGAACAAATTCGTCAGGATGAGCTTTGATGTACGCGTCGATATTCGCATACATCCTTCGCTGCTGTTTATGCCACCGATCGCCAAGCAGATTGGCAACCGTATCATAAGCGCCGATGTCCGGCGGCTCGCCTTGGTTCATCATGGTTCGCCATTCGAGCAACTTGGCGATCCAATCGTCGATCGCCCTCGTGGCGATATCGAGAGACTCTGTCAACTTGAGTGCGCGCAACGCTTTGAGCGCCGCATTAATTGACTCGTCAAGTTGATCAGTTGCGTCGTTCGTGCGATTCCCCAGATGCCCGCCGAATCCTCCGTTGAATATACCGCCATCAAAATCCTGAATTGCAACGAGGTGCCGCAGTCCGACTGGCAACTTCGATAGCCCCTCCTCCCTGCCTTCCAGAAACCATTCCCACGCATAAACACACGCCGGACCGGAGGGATGCGGATGACTGCGAATGAGCGATCTGGTGATTCCGTCCCGGAGTCCATCTCCGACGATGCACGACAGCTCCACTTCTAGAGCCGGCAAAGTCGTTTGCACGTCGTCCCACAAAGTGTCGTTATCCGTCGCGTCATAGCGCTCGAGAAGCTCGGGCGACCACCGTTGGATTCGTGACCATGGCAAGTCCGAGTACTGCTGCTTTATGCCAGACGGCGTCGCCGCTGCAGCTCGCCCGATGCATTCCAGAATCTGCACGATTTCGAGATTCCATTGTCGATCGGAATCCAGATCGCTTCGTACCCTGCCGGGGATGAGCGCGCGTGCCTCAGTCACAAATTTGAACATCGCCTTGAGCGTGGCGGGATCGACGTACGGCTCGGCACATGTGCCCTCATAATTCAGCAGCTTCATAGCTGTATTCGACCGATCACTTCACCCGCGCCAGCTTCCACACGTCGCTCGTCATGTTGTTCCCGGCGACCACCCACAGGGCGTCATTGTACACGTAAATGCTCGACGCGTGTCGCGGCGCCCAGGATGTGTTGGGGACTTCGTGCCATGTCGCGCCGTCTGCCGAGCGCCAAACATCGCTGCGGTTGCCTTTGCCGTCGTAGCCTTCGAGCACCCACAGCTGGTCGTCGAACACCGCCACGTCGTGATACTGTCGGGGATGCCAGCCGGCGTCCCTGGTATGCAGTTTCCAGTGCTCGCCGTCGTCGGTGCTCCAGACGTCGTTGTAGAAGTTCCGCTGCGGAGTTGTCGGCGTGTCGTACGTCCCGCCTCCCAGCATCCACACGCGATCGTGGAACACCGCCGCGCCGCCGATCATCCCCCGTGTTGTCCAGCACGGTTCGACGGGCGTCACCTCCGTCCAGTTCTTGCCGTCGGAACTCGTCCAGACGTCGCGATAGAACCTTTCCTCGCCGCCGCCGAACGCCGGCATCGTCTGACCGCCGATCACCCACAACCGATCTTTGTAGGCCACGGTGTAATGCAGTGCGCGCGGCCCCCACGGCACGCTGTCGGTCACCAGCGACCATTTCTCGCCGTCAGCGGAGTTCCAGACGTCGTTCTGATAGTGCCGCTGATTGGCGTCGCCGCCGATGATCCACATCTTGTCACCCAACACGGCATAGCCGGCCGTGTGGCGGCCTTCCCAGTCCGATTTTGGATCGAACTGCTTATTCAAGAACGCATTCGGCTTGCGCAACGTCCACGTGGCGCCGTCGGTACTGCTCCAGACTTCGTTGTTGCAGATCAACGGGAAATGCGCCTTGTCGCGGGGGTTCCAACCGCCGAGGAACCACATCTGATCGTGAAACACCAGCGCGCCGGCGCCGTCGCGAGGCGCGAATTGCGCTTCGGCCGTGACTTCGAGCCAGCGATAGGTCCGCTCGGCGACCGGGACTTCTGCGTCCACCTCCGAGGCAGACTGGAGGAGCACCGTGAAACACGCGAATGCAGCGAAACCATTTGATTGGCGAATCATGCGGAGGTTTCTTCTATCGCAAACGCCGGTGTTCATGAGTCGGGATTTGGCGCGCTGGATGCAGTGTGATCGGGTTCGAGCAGACGCGTCCGGTACAGCGACCAGCAGATGCTGCCAACCAGCAGCATCAGCTCGTACACGATGAACACAGGATCCCAGAGCTCGCGTCCTTTGAGGCCGAGCGCTTCGCGGCGCCCGATGTACGCTCCCACGAAGTATTGCGACGCCGCGGCGCCCAGCATGCCCGACATGTTGATCAGTCCGAAGATCGCGCCGACGTGCCGCCCGCTCATGTGGATCGTGCAGGACCAGAACAGCGGGTTCGAGCTCTGCGCACAGGCGTAGGAGAGTACCGTTAGCGGCACCAGCGACCAGACGTGCTGGCTGTGCGCTCCCAGCCACAGGCAGGTCGACGCCGCCGCGAACACCAGGCCCCCCTGCATACGGATCGCCCGGTCACGGTGGGCAGCCTGGCGGAATGAGCGCTCGGTCAACAGCCCTCCGCACAACATTCCCAAGGCGCCTCCCAGGTACAGCGTCGACGTGAACCACGCGGACTGCAGGTTCGTGAATTGCCGCGCCTCTTCGAGATAACTCGGAATCCAGGAAAAGTAGAAGTAGGAGTTGAACGAACCGCAAATCATCGTCCCGCACAGCGCCCAGATACTGCGGTTCCGCACGACCAGTTCCCAGGGGATCGGATCATGCTTCGACACGGGGACCGCCCGGGAACTCCCGATCCACTCACGTTCGCTGGCGTTCACGGCCGGATGTGCGGCAGGGTCATCCCGAAACCACGCGTGGAATGCGATGGCCCACACGACGCCGAGGACGCCGAACGTGAGGAACATCCAGCGCCAGCCGAACCACTCCAGCAGATAACCGGCGACCGGCATCGCCACAATCAACCCGACCTGGGACGCCGCGAGCAGAAAGCCTTGCGCGCGCGCACGTTCGCCGTCCGGAAACCAACGCGCGAGGACGCGTGCCGTGTTGGGAAACGCCCCTGCTTCCCCCATGCCGAACAGAAACCGCACCACCAGCAACTGCCAGAACCCGAAGCATGCGCCGGTCAGCGCGGTGAAGAACGACCAGCACACGGCGATCCGTGGCAGCACCCGCCGCGGCCCGATCCGGTCCCCCCAGCGGCCGACCGGGATTTCAAAGATGCCATAGGCGATGGTGAAGGCCACCATCACCAGCGAAATCCGTTCGCTCGAGATGCCAAGTTCCGACCGAATCGTCGGCACCGCTTTGCTGAAGCAGATGCGATCGATGTACAGGACCGCCGACAAGCCGCATAGAAACGCCAGCGCGACCCAGCGGACGCGCGTCGCCGTCTGACCCGGCGGCGGTTCAATCCGCGTTTCCGGCGCGGCTTCTGAAAGTTGGGTGGCTTCGCTCACGATCGGCAGACTCCGGGGCTTTGAGCGCGTCCGCGCCAGAATACCCGCGACGCGCCGCCGAGGGAAATCGTCACCGTTCGCAGTGGGAACCACGGCATACGTGGAATCCATTGAAGGAAGTGAAGGGAACCGCGAATGAACGCGACTCGCGAGCGAATGAAACGACAAAGACATTGAGAAACCACAAAGACACCAAGAGCACGAAGAAGCAAACTCCTGGCGTCCTTGGTGACTTTGTGGTTCGACTCCTGCACGCGACAGCGGGAATCTCCGTCGATGCACGGTACTGCAAAGTGAATTGCCTGCGTTTACCCGCCCTTCCGTTTCTTACGCGTATTCCGTGGCTTCTATCGACCTGCCCGAATCCTGAATCCCTACTATGCCGTGGTCCAACAGCCTCATAGACTGGGCGGTTGACACACGAAATACTCCATGAAAATCCACCAACTCCTCGACCGCTACGGGATCACGGAGAACCCGTTTGCCCAGGAAGACGCGCTTTCCGACCGCGTGTTCCTCGAGCACTGCCTGGCTGCGACGCGTCACTCGGCGTGGGACAAGATCTACGGCGATCCACGCGCCCCTTCCACGTCTGTCGTCTTTGGCGAACAGGGAGCCGGCAAAACCGCCCTGCGGCTGCAGATGCGCGAACAGCTTCGCACGCACAACAAACAGCATCCGCAGGTACGAGCGTTCATCGTCGAATACGACGACTTCAACCCGTTCATGGATTCGTTCCGCGAGCGGCTCTCGGGCCGCAAGCGCAAGGTCGAACGCGCCCTGCAGAACTGGCGGCTGTGGGACCATATGGACGCGATCCTCACGCTGGCCACAACCCGGCTGTGCAATACGCTGCGCAACGACGGCCGCGATGCGAAGGACGAGTCTCACAGTATTGACATGGGCAAGGTCTCGGCGCTGAACCGGCAACAGAAGCGCGACATCCTGCTGCTGGCGGCGTTCTACGATGACAACCGCGACCTCGGCGCCCGGCAGCGGTGGCGCCGACTCCAGTGGAAGCTGAAGTTCTTCGCGGTCAAGAAGTGGTGGCCGGTGCTGCTGGGCCTGGTCGTCACCGTGGCGGCGATCCTTGGCGGGCTGTGGTACTTCGAGCGCGACTGGCGGGCGGTCGCCGGCCGCTGGTGGGTGTGGGGGGTCATCGCGGCCGGCTGGGCGCCGTTTGCGTGGCACTGGCTCAGGCGCTGGTGGATCGCCTTCCGTGCCGCCCGGCAGGTCCGGGTGTTCGACCACCGCATTGGCGCGCTCCGCGCGAACCTCGGCGGGTTCGATCAGGGGGAATCGGTCGGCCAGCCGATGCCGACCCGCCCCCGCGGCGACGACCGGTACGAGCTGCTGCTCAAGCTGCAGTCAGTCCTCAAGGCGCTCGACTTCGACAGCATCGTCGTCCTGATGGACCGCGTCGATGAGCCGCACCTGGTGAACGGCGCGGCCGACCGGATGCGGGACTTCGTCTGGCCGATGTTCGACAACAAGTTTCTCAAGCATCCGGGGATGGCGTTCAAGCTGCTGTTGCCGGCGGCGATGGTCGGCTACCTGCAGAAGCAGGAGCGGGAGTTCTACGACCGCAGCCGGCTGGACAAGCAAAACCTGATCTCGTCGCTCACCTGGACCGGCCAGGCGCTGTACGACGTCGCCAACGACCGCATTCGCGCCTGCGCAAAACTGGCGGAAGGGAAGAAACCGGGGATCATGGACCTGTTCGATCCGGGCGTGACCGAGACCGAGATGATCGGCATCTTCGACCGGCTCCGCGCACCGCGACACCTGTTCAAGTTCCTGCATCGCCTCCTGGTCGATCATTGCAGCAAGTACACCGACGACAAGCCGGAGTGGAAGATCAAGCGCGAAACGCTGCAAGCCACGCTGGCCGTGTTCCTGAAGGACATGGAGGCGTACGAGCAGCACCGCGGGACAGGTTGATGAGAGAGGTTAGCGCCTGCAAGTCAGAGGTGGCAATCAAATGAAATACTTCGCGCTGATCGTCTTGATTGCATTCGTCGTCGGCTTGCTGCGGTTGCTGCGCCGGTCCCCACTCACAAATCTGCTCGGGCCAAAGCCTCTGAAGGAGATCGACACCACGCCCGACAAGCCCGTGGCGTTCGGGTACAAAATGAGCTGGCTTGCGGTTCGTGCGTCTGAACCGAGCGAAGTCATCGCGTCTCTGACGATCGACAAGGTGCAGCCCGCCAACTGGGCCACCGGCGTCGATGCCGCCTATGACGGGCATACGTTCATTTCGCCGTCGATCGACGGATGGGTGTTCGTTCTCTCACACCGTCTCCCCGAACTGGGTCATGAGCCGGCTGTCGAGAAGTGGACGTCAATCATGCGAAGATTGTCCACCACCCATGGAGAAGCCCAATACTTCGGAACTCATCGCGTGTCTGGATTCGTGGCGTGGTCGCGCTGGCGAAGCGGCAGCGAGGAGCGGGCCTTTGCCTATGGCGATGAAACGCTTGTTGATCGCGGATCGCGAACCCCGGGGGAAATCGAGCTGAACCACGACTACTTCGACTCAAATTCGCCGGAGGCGAAAGACGATGCCTATTGGGAGCGAACGGACCTGGAACATCCCGACGAAGAGCACGTCATGGAAGTCGCCGGGAAATGGAGTATCAATCCGCAGTCACTGGAAGCGCGCACAACGCCGCTGGGATGCGGCTACATTGGGCTGATCCGCACCTGATCGCCGCCTACTCTTCGTCCGTGACCCCCGAAATCAACTCGAAGTACAGCTCGATCGCGGAGCGGTATTTCGGCGGCGGGGTCTGGCCGCGGGACTGCATGAGGCTGTCGTCGAGCCGGGACTGGAGCGTATTCCAGCGGGGATTCACCGGCCGCGCTCGCCCGTTCTGCTGATTCGCAGCCGCGGCCGCCAGCGCGGCCTCCAGGCGGCGTCGCTGATCGTCGGCCGATTTCTGCAGTCGCCCGGCGCGCTGCTGCGCACTTTGCGATTGCGCGAGGGCGCCGGCCGCCATGGAGCCCCCCATGCCGCTACCGCTGTTTTTTCCCGGCGACAGCCAGTCCCGAACGATCGACAGGTTGCTCGGACGGCAGCAGGGAATGCCGAGCCCTTCTGCGGCGAGTTTTTCGTCTTCCAGCATGGCCAGCAGTTCGTCGAGGCTGGGGGGCGTCGCGCCGTCCAGCGAGGGCTTCGTGTTCGCCGGCAGCGAATCGAGATAGTCGATGATCGCCTGTTGCAGCTTGTCAAACTGCTCCTCGGCCTTCGCGAACGTCGCCACGGCCTGCGTCTGCTGCACGAGCGCGATCGCCGTCACGTGGTCTTGCAGGGCCGCCTCGGCCGTCGCCTGCTGGATCAGAAGTTCGGCCTCCAGCGTCTGGATCAGGTCTTTCGCCAGCTGGCCGATCTCCGGCGTGAGGCCGGCCATCCAGGATTTCAGATTCGCAATCTTGTTCGTGAGTTCCGCCGTGTCGCTGGTGACGTCCGTCTGATCGATGAGCGCGACCATGCCTGCGTCCTGCTGGTCGGCAGCTTCCACTTTGCGCAACCAGCCCGATACGGCCGTCGTCAGCTTGCCGACCTCGGCGAGGCGGTTGGTCACGTGCGTAGTCAGCTTTGTGTGTCCCGGCCGGCCATCGGTCAGGGTCGGCAGCGTGTTCTGCAGTTCTCCCAGGAGTTCGTACAGGCGCTGGCCGTGATTGGGCGATTCGGCCTTCGGCTGGCTGTCGCCGGGCTGATCCTGCGGTGGAGAGGCCGGCGCGTCGTCGGTCACGGGCGCAGGCGCGGACTTGTCATCGACTCCGGCGCTCGGCTCAGCCGTCGCAGGGTCTACAGGAGCGACGACGGCCGCCACGGCCAATTGGTCGGCCGTGATCGCGAGTTCCTGGTACAGCCGGTGCACCGGTTGGACGGCCACATCGCTGATTCGCATATCCTTGGGCAGCCAGGTTTCGAAGTTTTCCAGCATCACCGCCGCCTGCTGCGTGATCTCGACGGCTTCGAGCGCCTGCCGGGCCTGCTGGGACTCCAGCAGTCCCTTCTCCAGGTCGGGCGTTTCCAGCCGCGACTTCGTTTCTCCCTGCAGCTCCGCCTGCCGCCGGGCGAGGAGCGTCAACTGGTCGCGGAGGCTGTCGGCATCGAGCCGCGCCTGCGACATGAACCGCCGCAGCAGTTCGGGGTGCTCCGCGAGCACTTTCGCCAATTCGGCCTGCACATCGCGCTTTTTCTCCAGCAGCGCCTTCAGCTTGTTGCGGAATTCCTCGTCGAGTTCCAGTTCCAGGTACTTCCGCTGCTTGGGATTGAGGTTGGGCCGCGAGCTGCCGAGCAGCTTGAACGTGTCTTCGATGAACACCTGATGCATCTTGGAGACATGCGTCATCGCCTCCGAGATCTTGAAATTGATTTTCGCATCTTCGTACGTACGCGACAGCCGCGCCAGCAGTTCGCGGGCCCGGCGAATATGGAACAGCGAAGTCTTCAGTTCGTCGGTACGCTGCTCCGCGGGCGACTGTCCCACGCTCTGCAGGATGCCGCGCGCGACGACGATGTGCCGCTCGTCGATCTCGGCGAGTTGCAGGCCCATGAAGGCATACGGCGTCCCCGCGCTTTTCGTCGCCAATTCGACGGCGACGTCGCTGGCCGTTGTCAAATGCCCAGCGGCCTTGCGCGTCCCGACGATGTGCGGCTCACCCCAGGCAGTCCCGCGCGAGAGATCGTCGAATGCGCCTTGGTCTTCACCCTCCGCACTCTTCAATGCAGTCTCCATCCGGGCCAGGAATTCTTCAATCGCGAGCTCGAGCTTCTCGCGCATCTGTCCCGCAAACGAGCCGGCCCATTCGTCGATCTTGACGTTCATCGGCTTGCAACTGGAGCACTGGCCGAGGTTCAGTTGCCGGCGCTGCATGTTGTCTCCCGGCTTGGGCGCTCCCTCCATCTTGCCGCCGGGCGACGGCTGGTTCGGCTTCGCGTTGGCCGCCGTCTTTGAATTCTGCGACGAACTGCTGGAGGACGATTTCGACGCGGATGCCGCGGTCTTCGCAGCGTCCTGTGCAGTCTTCCCTGCAGAGTCGGCCGGCTTCTGTGTCTCCCCTGCCGTGGCGAGTTGATTGGGATTCTCAGACGCCTTCTGTGTTTCGTCGCCGTTCGCCACCTGATTCTGATTCTCAGACGGTTGTTGCGGTTCGCCGTTTTGCGGATCACCGTTCTGGGGCTGAGAACTCTCGGCCGTCTGCGGTGCAGAGGGGGACGCATTCTGCCGGCTCTCTCCGGCGCTGTCTTTCGTGTCAAACACGCGGACCGAGTAGCTGAGGCTGGCTCCCTGCTTGAGGTCGAACTCCTTGAGATCGAGCGCGACGCGCCCCTGGACGTCCGGCTGGCGCTTCTGGTCCCCCAGCGGGATTTCGACCACTTTCAGCGGCGCGCCTTCGGGGTGCGCCGCATCGGTCACGACCAGTTCGGCCCGCGCGATGCCGAAATCATCTTTGGCGGTGAACTCGATCTCGATGTCGTCATCCGGCCGGACGACCGAGTCCGATTCCGGGCTGACGATCGCCACCGACGGGAACTGGTCCTGATAGACGATGATCTGGCACGTCGGCGGCTCATCGTTGGCGAGACCGTGCCGGCTCACGAGCCGCGGCGAGAATGCAAAGTCCTCATTCAGCACCTGGCGAAACTGGTAGACGCCGTTCTCGGCGGGGGCGACGGATTGCTCGACGCCGGCTCCGAGTTGCAAGGTGAATTCCTGCAGCGGCTCACTCGCGGTGAAGGCAACTTCGAGCACGCTCCCTGCGAGGGCCCGCGTGCGTCGCGGCAATCCGGCCTGCGATGCGATCGGCAAGCGGCTGTAGGCCGGCGGCGTGAGCTTGAAGTCGATGCTCGTCAGCCGCGGCCGATCGGCAACTGCGATCCGGTGCCAGTCCGTCTGTCCGTCGCCGGCGCGGATGCGGTATTCGACCGGCGCGGCGACATCGTCCACGAGAAATGAAAACTGCGCCGGATCGGTCGTGCTGACCGACATGGCGTGGCGTGTCGTTTCGCCAGCCGGATCGCGGAGCCAGATCGTCGCGGTGTCGCGCAGGCGATTCTCGAGCACGCCGACGATGGCGACCGACTCATGCCGCGGCACGACCTGATCGGCCGTGGGCGATGAAACGCGCGTCAGGCTGATGGACTGCGTCGGCGACCAGAACCGCCGCCACAGGACCGACATCTGTTCGGCGTCCATGAGCCAGATGCAGGCGAACACCGCCAGCACGCCGCACAACGCGAACAAATATGGTCGCGTGCCGCGCCCCGAGACGATTCTCTGCGGCTCAACCAGTTCCTCGAGCCGTTCGGCTTCACGCGCCACCTGGCCGATCATCGCGTCCGAGCCGCGCATGGCGGCAGGATCACTCGTCCGCGACAGGTCGGCGATCGTCGTCCAGCGTTCCTCAAGCTGCGGCACCGCCGCATCGACCAGGCCGGCGATCTCCGGCAATGGCGACCGCGACAGGAGCGGACGCAGGCTCCAGCCGAGCCAGGCCGCTGCGCCCGCGACGAGCACGATCGTCGTCAGGACGACGCGCAGCGTGCTGTCGAACGGAGTGACCAGCCAGTCGAGGAGCATTGCCGCCAGCAGCAGGCCGGCGCACACGGCCCCCGCCAGCGCGGCACCCGAGACAAACGTGAGCCAGCGACGGCGCCCACGGACCGCGTGCAGCTTGCGGGTGACCCCCTGCGGAACGGCAATCTGAGCAGCGGACATGCGTCCTCCCATCAGAGATCGTCGAAACGGTCGCCTCCGCGCAGCCGGGGTATCGTATCCGAATGCTGGAGAAATGTCTTGATCGTACGTGGAATTACAGGCCCGCAG
>JAXMBS010000026.1:0-71907 GCA_046349775.1 Planctomycetaceae bacterium
TGTTTCTACCTTTTGCACCATTCACACTCCCTTCGTGACTGGCAACAACTCCCGCACCCTGCGGTCCCTGAGTAACAGTCCGAGCCACACGAGCGCTCCGAACACGAATGCCGGCACGGTCGTCCCCCAACCTTCGCCCGCGCGGATATGCGTCGCCACCGCTCCGCCCAGATAACCGGTCAGCAGGATCGCTCCGAGGACTCTTGTCATTGGAACTGCGTACAGCACTGTGCTGATCAAATGGGCGATGCCAATCCCCAACAGCGTCGCCTCCGGATACCCAAGTTTGGCAGCGTTTTTGGCAGCCTCCGGATTGCCGGAGAGATTCATGCCGGCGCCGGCCAGCATGGCCAGGACAACCAGTCCACTGATGCCCCGGCCGGACCAGAGCGCGAGCTTCGAGACAGGAGGCCGTGCATCAGCGGGTGTCGTCATCGAGCCGGTGGACATATGAGGGTTCCTTGTGACAGAGACTGTATCGGCCCGCAAACGTGTCTAAATGTACAGTAATTTCTTGCAGATGTCACATCAGTAGAGAGTGAAGAGGTCAATGGTGTCCGGCCCTCTGGTTAACGCGCAAGGAGTGCAAGAACCACAAAGCACACGCGTGGGTGTTGGTGTTCTGCATGCGCGTGCCTTGAGCATTCTTGCGTCCTTCTTGGGTATTCTTGCCGCGATGTCGTTGTCAGCCATCGGGAGCCGCCTTCTTTCCGATGATCCATAAAAACTTGGACGGCGTTGCGCCCGGAAACCGACGACCGCGTAAGCGGGTTGTGAGAAGAATCAGGATGCAGTGCGCGGATACTGGTTGAAGCGGGGCTTCAGGATGGCGTGCTGTTCATAGTCATTCAGGAACCAGCGGGTTGCGGGGCTGCGGCCTCGTTCCGTGCGCAACCCGCCGCATGGTCGATTCGGCACGACATCCCCTGTTATCATACGGTTCTGTCCGGAGCGCGTGACCCGTCCTGAAGCCGTCCTTCAACTTTGCCGCCGTTGAGCGCTGCCGAGCGTGCGCATCGGACGCGCGGGAAGGGTTCTCTGACCGCTGTTGCTTACCACATTTCTGTTTTGCGTCAGGGCCCCCCGTATGAGTGACAAGTTCGATGTGGCTGTGATTGGCAGCGGACCGGGAGGGAGCGTCGTTTCCACGTTTCTGGCCCAGAAGGGCTATCGCGTGGTGCTCATCGAGCGGGAAGAGTTCCCGCGGTTCCACGTGGGCGAATCGCTGCTGCCGGGCACGCAGCAGGTGTGGGAGCGGATGGGGCTCTCGGAGAAGCTGCAGCATTCCGGGCACACGTTCAAGTATGCCGGAGAGTTCCGGATCGGCCGCTGGCCGGACGACAGCGGGATTATCAAGAGTACCGGCTACTTCTACAACGTGCCGCGGCCGGATATGGGACCGCGGCCGTATGCGTATCAGGTCGAGCGTTCCGTGTTCGACAAGCAGCTCCAGGATTGTGCCGTCGAGCACGGCGTGACGCTGTGGGAGAACACGTCCGTGCAGGAGGTGATTCTCGATGGAAACGGCCGAGCGACAGGACTCAACCTCCGGCGCAAGGATCGCGGCTCCGAGACGCTCGAGGTCGATTTCGTCGTGGATGCGTCGGGCCGCCGCGTCCTGATGGGACGGCAGCTCGGCAACATCGTGCTCGATCCGGTCATCAAGACGTCTGCCGTATTCGGGCACTTCCAGGGGATCCCGCGCGATCCCGGGCACCGGCAGGGATTCTTCAACGGCTACTTCATCCCGAACGGCTGGGTGTGGTTCATCCCGCTGTGTCATGGCATCATGAGCGTGGGCGTCGTGCAGAACCAGCCGGCGACGGACGACTGGAGTAATGACGCCGAGGCGGTGATCTCCTCGACGATCAACCGGTACAAGTTCCTCCAGGACCGCTTTCAGAACGCCGTGCAGGTCGGCCGGATTCGCCGGCTCAAGGACCTGGCCTACACGACGACGAAGTTCTGCGGCGATGGCTGGCTCTCCATCGGAGACGCGAACTTTTTTGTGGATCCGCTGTATTCCTCAGGCGTGCAGATTGCCCATACGACGGCCGACCGTGCCGCAACCGCCGTCGACGAGTTCCTGAAGTCCGGTCGCGATATGCGCGCTATCCGCAAGTACGAGCAGTTCATCCATCAGTACCGGAAGAACGTGTTCCGGCCGATGCGCTGCTTCTATCGCTGCATGCGGCATTACAAGGCGATCGGCGGCTACGTGAAATCCACGGGCGTGTGGTTCAATCACTTTGATAACTGGTTCCTGCGCCGCGCAGTGTGCTGGGGAACCGGCTTCGACCGGCACCAGTGGGTGATCGACCTCATGACGCTGTCCGGCAATATCTGGGCTTGGCTGGCACCGCGCGTCGGTTACGGCGGCTGGCCGCGCTACGAGCAGCGCCCGTATCACGGCGCGCCGCTTGTCATTCCGAAAGCGCCGGAGCTAGCGACATTAACGGATCATGAGGCCGAGCACGTCCCGATTACGATGCGCATGGCCAGACAAGAGGCGGAGACATCGCACGCGATCGGCGGCAACGGCGAGGCGGCGGTCACCGCGAAGCGTCCCTGTAGCGCAGCCGAAACGTTCAGGCGGGAGTCGACGACCAGCTCTCGTCAGGTGCAGCGTCGAGGCTCGGTCGGCGCTCAAGACCGTACCGGCACTGGACGACCGGCTTGTCAAAACGGTTCAGACGTCGGCCGTCGAGCCTCGTGCTCCCGGGAGCAATGTTCTCGATGATGCGGCGGTCGAGATCGATCTCATACCGGATCAGGTTCTGCATCACGGCTCGGCCGCACCAGTTGTACCCCAGCCGGCCGGCAGGGGGGACGGTCCACGAGTACCAGGACACCAGCCGCGAATGTCGTTCCTCGATCGGCACGAAGAACGCGACTTCGCGGAATTTGCCGGGGCGCTCAGCACCTGTTCGAGGATCGCTCCACCACCAGTCAAACACGATGTACAACGGCGCGAAGCTCACCTTGTACTGAATCGTCAGCGCGTCCCCCAGCTGGACACCCAACAGGACCCGGCCTCCCCAGGGCATCGGTTTGGAGGGCCCACTCGCGCGGGCCGAAACACTGTCGGGAGAGGTCGAGCTTTCCAGACGCACTTCATCCAACCGATCGGTGATGAATCCGAACTGCCAGTGCGCGGCGCCGGTATGCTCGATGTCGGTGAAATTGTCGAACAACAGTTCGAGCGGCGACTGGAAATCCGCCCAGGCGAAGTACAGGGGGTAATAACCAGGGAATTCCAGTTCAGGCAGGTCCGATTGGGCGCCCGGCGACTTGACGAACAAGACCCCTCCCCGCTCGATCGTGTCCAACTGATCGGCTTGGACGGTCATCTTGGGAACGCCCGGGCTGGTACCGCAGCCGTGCGCATCGAATTTCCACCCGTGGTAAGGACAGACGAGGCAACCATCCTGGACGCGCCCCTGGCTGAGGCTCATACCGCGATGCGGACAGCGGTCCGGCTGAACATGGGCGATTCCCTGGCTGTCTCTCCAGGCGACGAACCGCTGTGAATTGAGGATGACCAACTGCGGGCGGGAACGCAGCCGGTGACTGCGCATGGCTGGCCGCCAGAACTCGTCACCATCGAAAATACGGCCGTTGACAGCCGCCGTCGACTCAAACCGATGCACTGGCATTGGACGTCCCCACAAACGTCCCGATCCGTGCGGATTGTGGCATCCGACATGGCCCGGAAAACAGTTCGACAAAACTGTCGGACTTGCAAGTCGCCGTTTTAACGTCGCACGGCGTCCACGTGAAGCCAGAATCGCATCTCTCGCAGGTGCATGAGCCGATTTCGGTCGTCTGGTCCTTTGAATTCGGCAGGTGAATTGTCCGGACGCCAACGACAAGCCCTGTCATCGAACCTCGCGCAATGGCCTGAATCGACGACGACGACGTGCCAGCAACTTATCTCGCAATCGAACACTTCGGTAACTGCTGCTGCAACTCCGCCGCAACCGTCTTCTGCTGTCTTCCGTTCCACTGAGGTCGAGTGATTGCAGATCCCTGCACCTGCCAGCAGCCGCGTCGATCTGCCGTCACCTTCGTAAGCGACAGCGTTCAGTTCGACAATCTGCTCCAGCGACGCCAGTTTCGTCAGCCCTGCGTCGGTGATAGTCGTGCCGGCGAGATCGAGCACCTTGACGTCCGGAAAGACCAGCAGCCGCTCGACCTCCGCGTCGGTGAACTGCCGGTCATGGACGACAATTTCGACGACGTGCGTGCCAAACCGCTCCCCAAGCAGCGGGACCGCCCAGGCGATGGACTTCGGCGGCAGATCCTCGACCCAGTACCCGCGCAAGCGCTTCTGCGGGGCCGTCCACAATATGACCGGCAGGTCGCTGGGACGATCCACTCGGATGAACCACCGCCGGTGATACTCGCCGTACAACGCATACACCGACGCATCATACTTCAGAATCGCATCAATGGCCCGCTTTTGCAGTGCGCCGCGGACCCCGATCCACGTCAACAGGCACGCAGCCGCGACACACACCGCGATCCCGACGCGGGCGGTCCGACTGCGGGCGCACCGAATCGGTGCGACAGCAATTCCGTAGCTGTGGTTACTCGGAATCAGGTCCATCCTCCGAATCTTTGGCGCGAGCACCATGGAACCATTCCGGATGCTCATCGTCTGGACCATAAGCGATGCTCAATCTGGGAAGCTGCTGGATAAGCCGTTCGCACTCACCTCGTGAAACGGCAGTGCGGTTCAGCCCCAACAACCGCAGTTGGTTCATTCCTGTAAGCCGCCGGATTCCAGAGTCCGTGACTCGCGTGCCTCTCAGCATGAAGCGCGTTGTTTAGGAGCCCGACAACGTACATAAGGCCATTGTCGGTCACCTGTGTGTCATTCAACCACAGAAACTGAAGCTCGCAAGCATCGTGTAACGGTGCAATTCCGGCATCCCCGATCGGTGTTCGATTGGCAATGAGACGCTCCAATGCGGATACATCGATTTGCTCCAGGCCCTGCTCAAATTCCGTGTCGCAGACATCGAGTCGCGTCAGCCGACTCGCCTTCGGAAGAAATCGCAGCTCCGTTCCGGTAAATGCCGCAATCTTGTCGAGGAAAAGTATCTCCAATTCTGGCATACCTTGCAGGACCGAAAGACAATCATCGTCGGCCAAGGTTTCTGTGAGATAAAGAGACTCAAGTTGTCTCTGCGATCGAGATGGCGAATCCCTGCGTTCGTGACCTTCGGGCCACGAATGTCCAGATGCTTCAGCCCGGACAGAGCCGCTTCACAAACTCCAGGTCTGCGTCGTCAATCTCGGGGCGCAAACCTGAGGTCCAGAACTTCAACCGTAGTCGCGTCGTGCAGATAGCTCAGGTCGATGGGCTGACATTGGCCGATCTGTTGCTCGACGTATCCGATGTATCGAACGCGTGTTTGCAACAGCCGCTTTACCGGCGGAATGTGATCCAGCGTCTCATCAACCAGTCGGGGCCTGAAACTCAGCAACCGCGAATGCGCCTTGAGCGCCAACCGCCTGAAGCACGCGTTGCATTCGACGATACGAGGAAAACGATGGGATGAACACCGCGATGGCGATGCACATCAGGATCGCTCCGATCCATCTGCGATATTCGCGAATAAAGTCGAAGGCCTTACTCATTGCTAAGCCACCATCCGCCCCCTTGCAACACCGCGATGAAGTTCGTCCTCGATTCTCCAACAGCGAAATGTCCGTCGCCACGCCATCGACGACCAGCACGTCGCCAAGCTTGCCGGTCTCCAGCGTCCCGAACTCGTCGCCGCGGCCCATAATCTCCGCCCCGGTCTTCGTCGCGCAGGTATCACTTGCAGCGGAGTGGAAGCCGACGTAGTTCACGAAGAACGACAGCTCTTTCGCATAGTCGCCGTGCGGGTTCCAGGCGAAGCCGTAGTCGCCCCCCATGCCGAGGCGGCCGCCGGCCTTGAGATGCGGCGGCGCTTTCCGCCCCTTCCAGCGTCTCCTCAGGCTGTCAATCACCGCCTGCGGCATCTTGTGGTCTGGCCCACGCTCGATGCTCGCCTGCTCGAAGTAGAGTGCGGGGACGACCGGCGTATTGCGCTGCAGCAGCAGGTCGAGCCGCTTCGTCATCGATGAACGTCCCGTGCTCCAGCGTGTCGTAACTGGGCGCGGAGCCGCGTTTGATCCTCGGTCGCCCGGCAATGGCCGGTCACCTTCAGGCCGTGGTTGCGGGCCGTGGCAACGACCGCATGCATCTCCTCGAACGTCATGCAGAGGGTATGGTGGTCATTGAGATCAGCGGCGGCGTCGCCGGTGGGGTATGTCTTCACCCACTCCACACCGTCCTTCACCAGCTTGCGGACCGCCGCCCGCGCCTCGTCCGGCCCGTTGACCAAGAGGACCAGTCCCTCCATGCCGATTTTGCGGAAGTCGGGGTTCCAGTCCATCAGCCCGCCGACGCCGCAGATCTCCCGTCCGCTGGCTGACAGCCGCGGCCCCGGCATGACGCCGTTCTCGATCGCCTTCTTGAGCCAGACGTCGATGTTAAGAGGCTCCTGCCGCCGCGCGCCGCCGTGTAGCCGCATTCGAGAGCGAGCGTGCGTTGCGGGCCGCCAGGAGCGCCGCATGTACTCGACCGGGTACTTGATATCGAGGTCTTCCTTGCCGCCGCGACGTTGAAGTACGTCGGGTGGAAGTGCTCGACCAGCCCCGGCATGATCGTCCCGCCGCGGGCGTCGATCCGCTGCACGTCCGGTCCGACCCTTGGGCGTACCTGCTGCCGGACCGGCATACGTAATGCGGCCGTGCTCAATGAGGAAGGCCGCGTCAGGAACCGGCGGGGCGCCTGTGCTGTCGATGAACTGGCCGTTCGAGACACCGTGACGCCTTCGGCAGCTGTATGAGCGATCTTTCAATTGACGAAGGTCAAGTGAATCATCGATTTGCCGATTGTCACTTGTCGCTGGTCAATTGTCATTCGATTCCCTGCGGGTGTCGCGCGGCGGCGTCTATGGATGGGATACCGGAGCGGCCCTCTATCGCACCTTTTCCGCTGTCTTCAGGTCGACTAGAATGGCTCTGCTCGAGACAGGTGCCAGATGCATGCCGCCATTGTGAACGATCGAATTGACGGTTCTCGATCACGGTCTGGGACGTCTACCATTATCTCGAAGGCGGCTGGACGGACGAGTTGATCCTGGGCGTCCTGCCAATCACCCATGAGCAACTGCTGAAGGTAAAGCAGTACATCGAGGCGAATCGGGACTACGTCCTGGAAGGGCATCAACGCATTGAAGAACGCAATGCGCGGGCGCGGCAATTCGCCGGAAGTTCGGCAAAAACAAGAGGAATCTCGAAAGAAAGTGCAGGCTTGGCTACACAACGCAAGGAACAGACCGATGCGAGGATTGCTCGCTGACGTCAATTGCGAAGGCTATGTTCGGTTTCTGACCGACTCCTGCTGGCCGAATCACGACGGGAACTCTGGGACGCGTTGTCGCTGCGTGTCTTTACCCGATGACCTTGGCCTGCGAAGGTCATCGACCGACCGCGAAGTGTGGTCGCCGTGCCAAGATCAGGAACTCGTCCCGATCACGGGCAATCGCGATGCCCGCGACAAAGACTTTCCGAAGTCGTCATGCGGCAACTCAACGAGCCTGAATCGCTGCCGATTGTTACCATCAGCAATCCAAGGCGGGTCTTCGCAGACAGCCGCTATGCCCATCGGATCGCCGACGGGCTATTGGAAACCTTGTACGACATTGCGAACTATCGGGGCGCCGGACGGCTCTATCTCCCGTAACACTGGTGCTGCCGGAATCACCACTTCACCTCTTTTCCATGTCCGACCTCCCGCTGTACGAACCCAAACCGGCCCAGGACAAGTGGTTCGCGTTCTGGGAATCCCACGGCTATTTCAACGCCGACCCCCAGCCCCTTCATGTCGCCGACGCAGGCAAGCCGCCGCACACCATCATGATTCCGCTCCCCAACGTCACGGAGCGCTGCACATGGGGCACGCCCTCAACGGCACCTGCCAGGACCTCATCACCCGCTGGCGGCGGATGCAGGGCTACGAGGCCCTGTGGATGCCTCGGCACCGACTACGGCATCGCCACTCAGGCGGTGGTCGACAGCAGGATGCTCGAAGAAGAGAAACCGACGCGGCACGACATCGCCGCGAAAGCGCTCGTCGAACGCATCTGGAAATGGAAGGCCGCCTACGAGAAGCGGATCATCGGCCAACTCAAGCAGATCGGGGCCAGCTGCGATCGGCGGCGGACGCGGTTCACGCTGGACGAGGTCTGCTCGCGCGCGGTGCGGTGGACGTTCTTCAAGATGTTCAAGGACGTCACGACCTACCGCGGCGCGGCTGGTGAACTGGGACACGTTCCTCCAGACGGCCGTAGCGGACGACGAGGTGTTCGAGGAGGAGATCGACGGCCACTTCTGGACGTTCAGCAATTCCTGGTGGTGGATGGCTCCGCAAGGACACCGGCGAGTTCATCCGATTCTCGACGACGCGGCCGGAGACCATGTTGGCGATACGGCGTCTGCGTGAACTGACCGACGAGCGGTACACCCACCTCGTCGGTAAGCAGGTCCGATTCCGCTGAACGGCCGGCCGATCCTCGATCATCGCTGACGGGCTGCTGGCCGACAAAGAACTCGGCACCGGCGCCGTGAAGGTGACGCCGACAGATTGATCCGAACGACTACGCGTGCTGATGCGCAAGCTCGGCCAGCCGGACGAGATCGCAATCATCGACCTGCTGAACCTCGACGGCACCGTGAACGACGCCGCTACTGCTGGCGGCCCGTTTAGCCGGTCGAAGGCGAACGTGCCGCTCGCGGCAAAGTGATGTCGGACTGGACCGGCTCAAAGTTCGCGGCATGGTGCTCGAAGATACGACGCTCGCCTTTTTCGAAGCGGTCGAAGACCGCAAGATTCCGCTGAAGCACAGCGACCGGTCGAAGACGCCCATCGAAACCGCCGCCCGACCAGTGGCTGGTGAAGATGGACGACCGTGCCGACGGACGGCCGGGTCTGCAGATGGGCGCTCGACGCGGTGGAGACGAACTGCGTGCGGTTCTATCCGTCACGCTACGCGAAGACGTACCTCGACTGGCTCGGCGAAAAAAGCCGCGACTGCGTATCAGCCGGCAATTGTGGTGGGGGCATCGATACCGATTTGAGCGAGCGAAGGGCGGATTCGTACCGAATTTCAATGACTTCCAAGCACGACTAGACCAGTGGGCGAAAGAAGGTCGGATTGCCGAGCATCAACGTCCACGATTCGGCCCTGGAATTGATTCATCGAAAGCAAATGAAGAGGACTACGCAACATCGTTCGTCTGTGTTGCTGAGGAAAATGACCGCGAGGTCATTGACGAACTCGAACGACATGGTCTGACGCAGGACCTTGATGTCCTCGACACGTGGTTCTCGTCCGCCCTCTGGCCACATGCGACGCTTGGCTGGCCGGACGAAGAACACAATCCGCCATCGAGTGCGGACGAAGTTGCAAAGCAGACCGCAGCGAAGTCTTCGCGCGATTCGTCTGGCTCCGGCAACGGTGTGCTACGGACATTTTATCCCGGCTCTGTGCTGGTGACGTCCCGCGACATCATCACGCTGTGGGTCGCGCGGATGGTCCTGACCGGCCTCTACAACATGGGGGACATTCCGTTCCACCATGTGTGCGTGCATCCCAAGATTCTCGACGGCTTCGGGCAGACGATGTCGAAGTCGAAAGAACGGCGTCGATCCGATGGACCTGATCGACAAGTACGGCACCGACGCCGTGCGGTTCACGATCGCGTCCTTCGCCGGCGAAACGCAGGACGTGCGCCTGCCGGTCGGCTACGAATGCCCGCACTGCGGAAACCGTCATCCCGCAGACACTGGAACACCAGAAAGTGATCCCGGCCGGCGGGCCAAGCCGCGGCTCAAGTGCCCGAACCCCAAGTGCAAGAAAGACTCGCAGTTCACCAGCGCCTGGTTCGACCCCGATCCGGGCGAGCCAGTGGCGCGGATCGTCAGCGAACGGTTCGAGTACGGCCGGAACTTCTGCAACAAGTTCTGGAACGCCGCCCGGTTCGCGATCATGAACCTGGAAGGCTATACCCCTGCCCAGGTCATGGCCGACCAGCTCCAGAGATGGAAGATCGCTGGATCCTCAGCGCCGCCTCGCTCGCGTCGGGCGCAGGCCTGGATTCAGCGATTCTCAGCCGCTACCAGTTCGACGCCGCGACGCGCACGAGTGCGCAGTTCGCGTGGAACGAATTCTGCAGACTGGTACCCGAGATGATCGGCCGCGGCTTCGCCGCGAGGATTCAGGATCCGGGATTCAGGATTCAACGCGCACGCGCAGCGGGTGCTGCTGGCCGTGCTGGATACGCCGTGCGGTTGCTGGTGCCGTTTACGCCGTTCATCTGCGAGGAACTGGGTGGCAGCGCTTGAACGAAATCGCACCGGAACGCGGCAAGGCTGCCGCCAAGCGAGGAATCAGGAAAGAGTGCCGATCTCCTGGACTCCCAGCTCCACTGCTCCAGCGGCGATCGTTGCGTCCTGGCCCAAGCCCTCCCGTCGGCGCGGCGCGACGACGCCCTCGAAGCCCGCTTCAATCGCCCAGGTGACACGATCGTCGCCGTGCGGAACGTCCGGCAAGGGTGTACAACATTCCGCCCGGGACGCCGCTACAGCTCATGGTCCGCCGGCGGAAGTGGCGGGCGACCTGCAGAATGTTGTGCGCCGCAGTTCGACAACCTGGCCAAGGCCGTGCTGGCGCAGCCGGAGCGGAGGTGGTGCGGCCGGCATCAGCGAGCTTTTCGCTCGGCGAAGCGGACGGTTACATCCCGCTGGAGGGATCATCGACTGCCAGGCCGAGCTGGAACGGCAGACGAAGGAAGTGGATGCAGCCCGCAAGCTGATCGCCGGCAGCGAAGCCAAGCTGAAGAACGAAGCCTTCGTCGGCAAAGCCTCACCCGGACGTCGTCGCCGGCGTCCGCGATCAGCTCGGCGGCCTGAAGAAGCAGCTCGCGAGTGTCGAGGAAATCGTCCGCGACCTGTCGGCGGGGTGAGTGCAACTCGCTGACACTGTCCGGCTGTCGCCGGCTTCCTCCCTCTCCCCCGCGAAACGCATTGAATTCAGTCTACGCGCCGTTCGGAGGAGAGGGCCGGGGTGAGGGGTCCATGAGAAGTTGTCGCCGCTAACATCAAGATCGGCAACAGTGCCGCAAGCTCGTAGGATGCATCGAGGTGTTCTCGCAATCAGTTCCTGCGGAGTCAGTGGCACACCTCCAATCATCGATAGACAGCAGTCCGTGGACTTGGAGTGCTCCGTTGTATTGCCTTGTATGAGCAGCCGCCGCATTGTCATCCTGCCGCTGGCGGCCCTGGTCATCATTGCGCTGACAATCTACCGGCTCAATCGTGGCGAGCATCCGCCGGCCCCGGTCCCGAAGTCGGCCGCCGACCTGCCGCGCACCGCCCCGCCGCTGGCGATTCCGCTGTCCGACCAGCACAAGCATCCCGCCAAGCTCGAACGCTACTACGGCCGCGCGCCCATCGTGATCGTGTTCTTCGATAAGGCCAGGGGAGCCGACCAGGACCCGTATCTGTCCCGCCTGCGCGACTGCTTCGACACAGTGAAAGCAGCCGGGATCGAGGTTGTCGGAATCAGCCGGGCGACGCCGTTTGAAAACCAGCAGGCCGAGGAACGGGCCGGAAAACCGTTTCCCTTTCCGCTGCTCAGCGACGTCGACCCACGCGGCTACTCACCTGCGCCGGTCCATATCCAGTTCGGCCTGTTCGACGTCCCGAACGACGCGACACGCACTGCGATGTATCTGATCGACCGCGCAGGTCGGATGGCATGGCAGGGACAGATTCCACGCCCGGTCAGCGATCCTGACAAAGCCGTGGACTCACTCTGCCGCGGGGAATGGCCCGCGGTAGGGACTGGGGGATAGGGACTGGGGACTGGCTGATTGCCAATAGCGGAATGTTCCTTTGCCGTGATTTGCCAGCACCAGTGCCGAAACGGGCCGATGCATGCCTTGGCAGCACAAATTTAATTCCGTCTTCGGGACCGGGTTGTTTGGCGGGATCACGGCCGGCGACTGGTGCCGGACGCTGCGAGCGAATGGCTTTCGAGTCAGTCCGCGGTATGCGCCGCGCTGCGCGGCCATCAGTGCCTGCAGTCTGGCGAATTCAGTTTCTGGGCAGATCGAAGAGTGGTGGTATGGCAGCGAGATCGCTCAACAGCAGGTTCCCGCGCCATTATTCATCCTCGGACATTGGCGCAGTGGAACAACACATCTGCACAACCTGATCGCGCATGACACGCGCTTCGCGTACCCGAATCTGTATCAGGTCCTGTGCCCGCATACATTTCTCACGTCGGAGACGGTCGGCTCCCGATTGCTCGCCGCGATAACTCCGGAGACACGATTTGGCATCGACAACGTCAAGATGGGCCCCGACATTCCGTACGAGGACGAGTTTGCAATCGCCGCCATGACGCTGGTCTCGCCCTATGTCTCAATGTCGTTCCCGGGACGGCAGCAGTTTTATGATCGCTTTCTGACTCTGCGCGATGCTTCCGCCGCCGAACTCCGGCTGTGGCAACAGGCGCTCACGACGTTTGTCGCGAAGCTGACGTGGAAATACCGCCGCCCGCTGGTGCTGAAGTCGCCGCCTCACACCTGCCGGATCAGGCTGCTGCTCGAACAGTATCCGTCCGCGAAGTTTGTCCACATCCGCAGGAATCCCTTCGACGTCTACCGCTCCACGCGGAAGATGGTCGCCGGGGCACTCATCTACTGGCAGTTACAGCCGGCCGAGTGCGTCGACTGGGATGAGCGGATTGTCCGGCAGCACAGCGAAATGTATGACGTCTATTTTGAGGAGCGGCAGCTGATTCCGGACGGCCACTTGCATGAAGTGACCTTCGAGGAACTGGACGCAGACCCCGTTGGTGCAGTGCGCGGAATCTACGAGGGCTTGCGGCTTCCCGACTTCGAAGCGTTCAGACCAAATCTCGTTCAATACGTCGATTCGCTGCGCGGCTATCAGAAGAACCCTGCCGCTGAGCTTCCGCTCGCGACGCGCCAGAGGCTCGCTCAAGAATGGCGCCGGTGCTTCGAGGAGTGGGGGTATTCGGCAGTCGGGACTGGAGAGTGACAGGACGTTGAATTGCAGATTGCGTATTTCTTATTGAGTATTTCGATCAGCAAGTCCCTGGACTCTAGACCCTCAGCCCTAGACCCTCCTCACCCCGTCCCATAAATCGCCGCGAGGGCCAGACACAGCAGCACAAACAGCCAGGCGATCCCGAGAGCGTGCCAGAACCAGGCGCACACGCTGACGCCCCAATAGTATTCGTGGTCGTACCGTTCGGCGTGGGCACGGGCCGTCACAAACGCCAAAAACAGGACGGCGACGCTGAGGTGCAGCAGCGTGGAGCGCCGCCAGCATCAGGATGAACGGGGTCGCTCCCAGCGAGGCGTCGCCGGTCGTCCGCTGAACCGGCAGCAGCCACCACAGCCCGTATCCTTGCACTCCCATGAAGCACGCACCGGCAGCCAGCGCGGAACGAGCAGCCAGTGCCGGAACTCGCGCTGTCGCTCGCGACGGACTTCGACGACCGCATTGGTCATCGCGACACTGCCGACGATCAGCAGCAACGAGCTCACGAAAAACGACGGCGGCACGGCGAACCCGGCCTGGGCCGCCGGCCGTCCCGGGAGATGTGCCAGTCCGCCGGCGATCGCCGCAGCAGCCCTGAACGCGAGGCTCGCCAGCAGGAAAAATCGGATCGCAGTCCGGCTCTGTCCGGCGGCGTGACGGCGCGAACAGGAAAGCGGACGTCCGTAGACATGCGTCAGCGACACGTGGGTTGACGCTGAAATTGTAAGCCGTGGGTCACGAGGTCGACCAGTGCCGGCAATTGGGTTGGCGGAACAGCCCCCGGAGCGAACGCGAAACCACGGAAACCGTGAGCGGCCGCCGGCCGCCGCGACGGCTGTAGGACGTCGGCTCCAGGTCTCTGAAAAAACGATTCGCAGGAGTGCCGTCAGACCGTTGACACCACCATGATCGAGTGGTAGCGTAGCCCCAAGCCTCGATTTCGCTATCTTTTCCCATCATCTCGACCGGCAGGTGTCAGCACCGGCCAGGTCAAGCAAGCGGGGCGAAGTTCTCAGAGTTCGTTGACAGCATCATCTCAGGTTGCGGGCTACCACACACGGCGGAGAGAGTGAGTATCGACTGAGCGACTGTGTAGCGTCGCCCAAACGTCAACGACTGAGGAGATGAGGCAGTGATGCTAGCTGTCATGCTGAAGGTGTTGTCGGCGCGTCAACAGGGTTCGACGATTCCGCTGCCGACAGGACGATTTCTCATTGGCCGCGAAGAAGATTGCCATCTGCGGCCGAACAGCGAACTGGTAAGCCGCCATCATTGCGTCTTTACGCATGATGAGTACACCGTCCGTGTCCGCGACCTGGGGAGCACGAACGGCACCTTTGTGAACGGCAACCGCGTCCGCGGAACGGCCGTGCTGAACTCAGGAGATCGGATCACGGTCGGCAAGCTCGAGTTCGAAGTCGTGATCGGCGATGAGACCGAACAAGCCGCCGCCAGGAGCGAAGCACCGGCCGGGCCGCTCCGGAAAGTCAGGTTTCCGACGATACGGCGATGATCCACAGCACGGAGACCCCCACGGAAGTGCCGGCCTTTACGGCGCCGGGGGCGGCGCGCGCCGATCAGCGTCGGTGATACCGCAATGTTCGCGGCCGTGCCTCCGGGTTACGGCGGTATGCCGGGCTAGCCCCTACCCGCAGCAGCCGTACGGCTACCCGTCTTACCCGCAGCCGATGTATCCGGGCTACTACATGCCCAATATGGGCTACCCGTTGCAGGGCGGTTATCCTGCCGGCGTGCCGGCTGCGCCTGCGCCTGCGGCGGCTCCCGCGGCGACGCAGGCAGCGCCTGGCGTCAGTCTGCCGGATCCCGCCACGACCGGCGCCAAGCCGCCCGAACCGCCTGCTGCCAAGTCCGGCGGGGGCAAGAACGACGGCAACGTTCCGGATTCGGCGGCGAGCATCATCAAGAACTATCTGCAGCGGCGGCCCGCCACGTAGTCGCCGATCGCCGACGTCCGCACACGCGATCGCACAGGACAGCGACCGCGCCGAGATCGCGATTGATCCGGCCGGATCGACCGCGGTATGCTGAACGTCGCGGATCCGTGCTCCCCGCGACCGGTTCCAGCAGGTCGCGGGCGCCGTGTGGCTGTGCAGATTTCACGGGCCGCCGTCCGGCAGCATTTGCCGTCAGCCGCGACGCCGGCGACACCCTTCGCGACGGCAACGCATTCGCATATCGGTGATCCACCGCGCGTGAATCAAGGAGCGCCCTCGTGACAGAACCGCAGGCCAACCAGAGCGATCTGCAACGGAAATACAAGGAATTCATGGACCTGTTGCCGCTGACGCTGGCGCTGGCCGGGCTGCCGTCCAGCGAGATCGGCCGGTACTTCGGCGAGGAACAGATCGAAACCCGCGTGTTTGCCATCCGTCACGCGTACAAGGCGGCCAAAGGCCTGATCCGCGAAGTCGTGCAGCAGCGGTGAGATTCGCCGGGCCTGCGGCTGATTGCTGAAACCGCCGGCGGCGGTTGCAGGTAGCACCGTTAGAGGACTGCCGCCTTTGCCGAGCGATATTCAGGACTTGGTAGAGCGCTGTCTGGCCGGTGACCCAGCCGCGGTCCGTGAGGTCGTCGAGCAGTTTCAGCCCGTGGTATTCGCGCGCTGCCTCAGGATGCTCGGGGACCGCCAGGACGCCGAAGACGCCATGCAGGAAACTCTCCTGCGTGTGGTGCGGAACCTGCATCAATGGGATGGGGACCGGCCTTTACTGCCGTGGATACTGACGATTGCGGCCAACCGCTGCCGGACAGCGCTGGCCCGGCGACGGGATCGTCCCGCCGTCCGGGCGGAACTCCCGGAGCCGGTGCAGCCGGCCGGGCAGCACGGACGCGATTTGGGAGAGGAACTGGACGCGGCCCTGTTGGATCTGCGCGACGAATATCAGACTGTTTTTCGACTGTTTTACTTGCAGGAATGGAGCTGTCTGGACATCGGACGCAGCCTGGGCGTGCCCGAGGGGACCGTCAAGACCTGGTTACACCGGGCACGGAACGAACTGGCCGACCGACTGAGACGCCGGGGCGTGGTTTCGGATGATGGGTATGAACTGCACCGATTTTAGAGCCGCAATCTCGGACGCCGTGGAGCGCCGGTCGCCCCCCGCCGCCGAAGCCGCCGCACACCTTGAAGTGTGTCCAGACCCGGCCTGCAAAAGGTGCTGGGAAGACGCGGCGCTGCTGGATCGGGCGATCGCGCGGTGGCGGATCGTCGCGACTGCAGAGCAGAGTGCCGTCGCAGATCGGATTGTCGCCGCCTGTCAGGCCGACATGCAGGGCGCGAGTCGCAGACCGGAAACCACCGCAGCGACAGCGTCGGCTCGGCAGGTTTTGCGTGCATCGACCCAACGGCATTCCGCGACGTCGCGCGGCTGGGCGGCGCTCAGTGTCGCTGCGCTGGTCCTGGTGGCACTGTTCGCTTTACTGCCCAGGGATCGCGAACTGCTGCAACGCAATGTCGCTCGCCGCGGGCCTGGGCTTTCGCCCGCGGCTTCACGCAGCCGAATCGCTGAGAATCACTCGACCGATCCAGGTCTCGCGTATGTCGCCTACGCACAAGACGCGGTGCAGTTCATGACCGACGCGGTCGTCATGACCGTCGGCGACAGGTCCGAAATGGAGGACCCCAAGCTCTCGCCGCCGGAACTCGGCTGGGAGTCCGCCTGGCCGCCGATCGAGGAAGGGATGCAGAACGCGCTGCATGGTCTGCTGGAGTCGCTGCCGGCCGAAGCCCCGCACGGTTGACCTGATCGCCCCGATCGTTACACGCGGAATGATCGGCCCCGTGCGTAGATTTTTCGCACCTTTTCCATCTCTCCTGTGCGTTCGATTCAGCCCGGCCCCGGTTTCGGCGACATACTTCGGGCGACGGAGCACCTGCGAGCGTAACCGGTGGCACAGGTTCGTTCGCTGACGTCGGCTGCGGCCGACGCGCAACGGATGCCCTGCGGGCACCCACCACGAGTCCACCCCCGCTGCGCGGCCGTTGTCCACCCCCTGACTTTTTTCCCCGAAAGGCTCCCCGAATGCCCCAGCAGACCACAGCCGTGGTCGAGCACGATCGTCGCGCCAAAGGGCGACGCATCGCCATCGACCGCCGCGGCGACCTCGCCGATCTGGCCGTTCCGTTTACCGGACAGGAACGCCGCACCGGCGAACGCCGCACCAAGATCGAACGCCGCCGACAGATCGACCCCACCACCTGCGAACGCGACTATCAACCAGAGGAAGTCGAGTTCATGCGCGCCATGGATGATTACAAGCGCCGCAGCGGCCGGCAGTTCCCGACCTGGAGCGAGGTGCTGGAAGTGATCCGCGACCTGGGCTACCGCAAAGTGGCGCCGCCGACGCGGACCTATGAGCAGGCCGCCACCACCTGACCGGACTGACCACACACACGACAAAAACGCCGCCGATCGGACTCGGCGGCGTTTTTATTGGAGCCGTCAACTTTCAGCAATCAGGAATCAGGCGTCAGATCAGTCCGCTGATAATCGTGCCTTCTTGCTGACCGCTGATCTCTGACCTCCGGCCGCTGTCTCTGGCTGACCTCCAACGTCTGACTTCTGACCTCGCTCTTTCGCATCCGCACGCGTCATCCGGATTGTGAGCTTCCCGGTATTGTCTCCCAGGCTGCCCCACGCATCGGCGCAGCGCAAATACAGTTTGCCGTCGCCTGGGGCCGTGAAACGGCCGTCCTTGGGCACTTCGAACGGATCCCCCAGTTCATAGTCCTGAAGCACGGCGCCGAGAAGTGTGACCTCCGATGTGGCCTGGGGCGCTTTCTCGCCCTTGGGCGCAGGGGGCGCCTCCTCGACTTTCGTCAGCTTGACCGTGCCGGACGCAACGCACTGATACTCGGCGCCGGCCGTCACCTGCAGCCGTGACGCCTGCCAGCCGTGATCGGCCCGAATCACTGACTGCGCCGACTCATTTCCCCGAAGTTGCTGGAACTTGGTTTTCCAGTCCCAACTGGCCAGATCACAGCGATAGCCCGGCTCCATGTCCTTCAGGAACTGCCGGTATTCGAATTCAATTTCCTCCGCCTGTCCGCCGTACACTTCCCAGAAGTCGGTGTGCTGATTGGCCAGCAACGCCAGTCCCAGCGGCTTGAAACGTTTCGTGTAATTCTCGTTGAATCCAAGCAGGTGGCAAAGCGCCCACCGCCACGCGTAGTTCTGCCAGGAGTCTCCGGTCGTCTCCAGTTCCTTGTTGACGATGTCGTTCAGTGGTCGCGGTTCGCGCGACTTGAGATAGCGAATAATGCGGGGGTCCGTATTGACTCCCTTGTCGTTGTCGCGCCAGTAATTGCCGACTTCGGCCATCCCCTCGGCGTACCAGACCGGTCCGCAACCTCCGAACGCATTGCCGCAGTAAGCGTGCACAGCCTCGTGCTGCGGAGTTCCATGATCGGAGCCGGCATACACGACGGAACGAGCAACGAAGTCGCTGCCGTTGGTGACGCCCTCTGTAATTGTCAGTCCGCCGCCGCTGCGCACCATGGCGACGCCGTCGCGCGACAACTGCGAGAGTTGCTTGTCGCTCCAGTTTGAGAAGTCATCGAACACGAACATCTCGATCTGCCGCTTGTTCGGCCGCCCGAAGTACGCCGAGACGAGTTTCAGCATCGTCTCCAGGCGTTCCAGCAATTCGCGCGCGCGCTCCTCGGACAGGTCCGTCATGACCTGGAAGTTTCGCGACGTGTACAGCCGCGGCTCCGGCGACGCGTCGACGACCGCAACTCGTCGCGACTTCCGCTCTTCCGCCCGGGCCGACGGTCTGGCTCCGCCGACCAGCAGCGCAAGCGTCGCCAGCGATATCAGGACCTGCCTGCACAACCGACCGTTGCTCATGGCCATTCCGTGCGCATCCCGCCCGACGTTTAACGTGCACCCGCCCGTGCATACCAGCATACGCGGCGACGAACCCGGTTGCACGGGCAAAAAAACGGTCAGGTGTCAGCCACGGCTTGAATTCGTCAAGGCGGTTGCAACCTCTACAGTTCTCCAGCAACAGGAGACCACCCGGTTTGCTGACGCCAGACGCCTGATCGCTGAAAGCTACTTCGCGGCCGCGTGCTCCCTCAAGAATTCCCGCAGGGCTGGCGACCGCACTTGCTCCATCGCATCGATCCGGATGTGGACCGCCTCGCGGCCGCTGCGATGCACCGCCACTTCCCGTTCCGCGCCCAACGTGGCGATCCGTCCCAGAGCGAACCGCCCCGGTTCGCTCAACAGCGTGAGGTCGATCCCTCCGCGGCGCTTCGTATGCAGCTCGGCCCAAGGTTGTTCCACATTGTCGGCATAGACGTAGACGACCTGCTTGTTCGACCAGTCATAGCGCCCCTGCGGCAACGCCGCCTCCAGCGTGCTCACGAGTTCTTCGAGCACATCCGGCTCCCAGGCGACGCGCTTGTGGCTCGGAAATCCCTTCCGCGACAGGTGCCATTTGCGCCCCAGCACTTTCCACGGCGAGAGATCATCCGGATTGAGCGCCGCCCGATCGACCAGTGCGAAGTAGGCCCCCGCTGCTTCCGCCAGGAACTTGCGGAACTCAGGCGAATCGATTTCCCGTTCCCAATGCACCGTGATTGTCACTTCCTGGAACGGCCCCTTTGCGTTTTTGACCTTCACACGTTCGCCGCGGCCGTAGACCGGCAGTTCGTCGAGGTCATCCAGCGGCTTGAGGGCGAGCCGTTGATTGAGTGCCGCTGCATCGAATGTCCCCTTCTTCACTCGGAAGCGCAGCGTGAGCAGCCATTCGTCGCCGGTTTGCGCATGGAGGAACCACCCGCCGGTTTTTCGGACTGACATCACTTCCACGATGCTGCGGTGGTTCCAGTTCGGCGGCGCGAACCGCCGTTCCTGCGCGAGCGCGTCGATCACCAGTTCCAGGGCAGCGCCTTCCCAGGAGCAGGGCCTGCCGTTGTGGGCGATCCGGTCGCGAGTGTGCCATTTGCGGCCGTCGGTCTGCCACGGTTGCTCGGCATCGCGGCCGACCTGCCGCAGTTCCAGATCGCCAGCCTGTTTCGCAGCCGCCTGAGCGGCATCGTAGACCTCCAACTCGCCGCGGTGTTCCGCTGCCAGCATTGGCGCAAGCAGCTCGCCCGTATGAGATCGGAACGGCGGCAGACCGTTCGACGCGCTCCCCTTCGGGTCGCGGCTAAACACAGAAGCGAGTTCGACGACCTCCTCCGGCGTCCCCTCGGCCACAATCCAGCCGCCGCCAACGCCCGCTTCCGGTCCCAGATCGACGATCCAGTCCGCGGTTTTGATCACGTCGAGATTGTGCTCGATAATGACGACCGTGTTCCCCTGCTCGACCAGGCTGTTGAGCACCTTCAGCAGCTTGACGATATCGTCGAAGTGCAGGCCGGTTGTCGGCTCGTCGAGCAGATACAGCGTCTTGCCGCCATGCGGTCGGACCAGTTCGGCCGCCAGTTTGATCCGTTGCGCCTCGCCACCCGAGAGCGTCGGTGCCGACTGGCCGAGCGTGAGATAATCGAGACCGATGGCCCCCAGCGTGGCCAGGTGCGTGCGGATCGCCGGCAAGTTGTTGAACAACTCCAGCGCCTGCGCGATCGACATGTTCAGCACGTCGGAAATCGAATACCCGCGATACCGGACGGCGAGCGTTTCCTGGTTGTAACGCTGTCCGCGGCAGGTCGAGCACTCTACCCACACGTCGGGGAGGAAGTGCATTTCGATTTTCTTCTGGCCGAGGCCCTCGCAGTCTTCACAGCGACCGCCGGGACGATTGAAGCTGAACCGGCCGGGCCGATATCCACGAATCTTGGCGTCGGGAACGCGGGCGAAGAGCTCGCGAATCTGGTCGAACACGCCGGTATACGTCGCGGGGTTGGACGCCGGCGTCGTTCCCAGCGGCTGTTGATCGACGACGATTACCTTGTTGAGTCGTTCGACGCCGCGGAGTTCGTCATACGGGCCCGGAGCTTCCGTCGCGCGATGCAGCTTGCGCGCGACCGCGCGGGCCAGGGTTTCGCCGATCAACGAACTCTTTCCCGATCCCGACACGCCTGTGATACACGCCAGCGTGCCAAGCGGAATCCGCAGGTCGACGTTTCGCAGGTTGTTGTGGCGGCAACCGGTGAGTTCGAGCCAGCCGCCGCCGGGAGGAGCGGTGTAGTTTGTCGATTTTCCATCTTCGATTTTCGATTGATCATTCGCCGGTATCGTCCGCTTTCGGTGCTTCCTTTCGGATTTCTCGCTAGCGTCTTCGAGGCGCTCGATTCGCCGATGATGCGGCACCGCAATTCCGCGACGCCCTGACAGAAAATCTCCTGTGAGCGAGCTGTGCTTGTCGTCGCTGATCTCATGCGGCGCTCCCTCCGCCGTAATCCGTCCCCCCAGCCGCCCCGCGCCGGGGCCGAAGTCGTACAGGCGGTCTGCCGCTGCGATCACTTCGCGATCGTGCTCCACGAGCACCACGGTATTCCCAAGATCGCGGAGCCTCGTCAGCGCATCGATCAATCGGCCATTGTCACGCGGATGCAGGCCGATCGTCGGTTCATCCAACACATACAGCACGCCCGTGAGTGCACGGCCGATCTGACCCGCCAGGCGGATGCGCTGCGATTCGCCGCCGGACAGGGTCGGCATCGTCCGATCCAGCGTGAGGTAGTGCAGCCCGACGTCCACAAGAAACGTCAGCCGGTGCGTCGCCTCATGCAGCAGGTCGCCCGCGATCTGCCTCTCGCGCTTGCCGAGCTTGATGGCGCGCAGCCGCGCCAACACTTCCAACAACGGCAACCGGCACAGATGCGGCAGCGTGATGTCATCGAGCCGGACCGCCGCCGCATCGTCCCGAATCCGCGCTCCCTGGCAGACGGTGCACGCGGTTTCGCCCACCAGATCCATCAGTCGCTGCCGCGCGCTGAACGACACGCGGGAGGCTTCCTCGATCGCGGGATAAAGCCCCTTGTATTGCAGACGAAGGGCGGAGGGCCGATGGTCAACGGCTGATGGACTTCGCGTTGAGACGTCCACCCCTTGGCTCTTCGCCCTGGACCCTCGATCCTTCACCGTCAGCCACCGCTCTCCCGTGCCGTACAGCACGACTCGCTGATGCCGCGGATCGAGCCGGTAGTACGGCACGTCCAGCGGCAGGCCGAGTTCGATGTGCATCGCCTCGAGGATCGCGCCGAACAGCTCGTTCTTCTGCGGATCGGGCCAGGCGGCGACGGCGCCTTCGCTGAGCGTGAGGTTCGGGTTCGGGATCAGTGCCCCGATGTTCGTGCCGCGTTCGACGCCCAGCCCCTCACACGCCGGACACCAGCCGATCGGGCTGTTGAACGAAAAGTGTTGCGGTGTGAGCTCCTCAAACGCGCGGGCCGTACCCGCCGGGCACGCCGAGCAGGAATAATGCAGACTGAGCCGGTCGACCTTCCAGGCGGCTTCATTGACGGCTTCATCGGAGTGCAGGACATGCGCAACCCCGCGCCCCAGTTCCAGCGCGGTCTCGACGGAGTCCGCGATCCTCCCGCGCGCCTTCGGATCGACCTTGATCCGGTCGATGACCGCCTCCACGTCGTGTTTGCGCTTCTGATCGATCTCCGGAGCTTCTTCGACCAGGTGCGTCGTGCCGTCGATCCGCACGCGAGTGAAACCTTGCGAAGCGACGCGCTGCCAAAGCTGCTCATACGGCTGGCCCGGCGACGGGGCAATCGGCGCCGCCAGCACCAGTCGTGTTCCCACCGGGTAACTCAGGATGCGATCGACAATCTCATCGGTCGTCTGCCGCGTGACGGGCTGGCCACAATCAGGGGCAACACGGCTGGCCCAGCCGCGCGTACAGGACGCGCAGGTAGTCGTACACTTCTGTCACCGTGCCGACTGTTGAGCGCGGCGTGTTGCCGACCGTCTTCTGCTCGATTGCAATCGCCGGCGACAGGCCGTGAATATGCTCGACTTTCGGCTTGGGCATCTGGCCGAGGAACTGCCGCGGGGCGAAGCGATTCGACATAACGCCGCTGACCCTCCGCATAGAGCGTGTCCATCGCCAGCGAGCTCTTGCCGCTGCCGCTCGGCCCCAGAAGACGCTCATCCGGTCGCGGGGAATTGTGACGTTGAGGTGCTGGAGGTTGTGCTCGGCAGCGCGCGGATGGAAATGAAATCGGCTGCCGAATCGGTCTGACTGGCCGCGACCTTAAGGGAGCGCCGTGGCGGTGTTCGTTCTCTGACGGTCGCGGCTGGTACGAGGTTTCACACGCCGCGCACTCAGAACTGGTTGCAGCGCTCGGCCCGTATGCGATTGCTCATTCTTTGCGACGTCCTCCGGCGTGCCGACCGCGACGACCGCACCGCCGCCTGAGCCGCCTTCCGGGCCGAGATCGATGATCCAGTCCGCCGTCTTCAGCACGTCCAGGTTGTGTTCGACGACAATGACGGTATTGCCGGCGTCGGCAAATCCATGCAGCACTTTCAGCAGCATCTCAACATCGGCAAAGTGCAGGCCTGTTGTCGGCTCGTCGAGCAGGTAGACCGTCTTGCCAGTCGAGCGCTTACCGAGTTCGCGTGCGAGCTTCACGCGCTGGGCCTCGCCGCCGGAGAGCGTCGGCGACGGCTGGCCAAGCTTGATGTAATCGAGGCCCACGTCATGCAGCGTCTGCAGCAGTTGCTTGATCTTCGGATGATTCTGGAACTGATCGAGCGCCTCCTGCACGTCCATATCGAGCACTTCGGCGATGCTCTTCTCCTTGTATTTCACCTCCAGCGTTTCGTGATTGAACCGCTGCCCCTCGCAGACCGGGCAGGGAACCCAGATATCGGCGAGGAAATCCATTTCCAGCTTGGTCGCGCCGTGCCCTTCGCAGGCTTCGCACCGGCCGCCGGAGACGTTGAAGCTGAACCGCCCGGCCTTGTAGCCGCGCATTTTCGACTGCGGCAGTTGCGTGTACAGGCTGCGGATTTCGTCGAACAGCTTGACGTATGTCGCCGGGTTGGAGCGGGGCGTACGGCCGATCGGCGATTGATCGATGTCGATCGCTTTGTCGATGTGTTCGAACCCTGTGATCCGCGCGTGCGCGCCGGGACTGCCGACGCCGCCGTTGACATCCCGATTCAGCGCCTCCCAGAGGATGTCGTTGACGAGCGAGCTTTTGCCGCTGCCGCTGACCCCCGTGACGCAGATGAACTGTCCCAGCGGAAACTCGGCATCGACCTGCTGCAGGTTGTGATGCCGCGCGCCGATTACCTTGATGGAGTTCGCGCCGCGCGGTCGCCGCTGTTTCGGCACCGGAATCTCGCGCTGGCGCGACAGGAACGCTCCGGTCACGCTCCGCGGCTCGCTGACGATCTTTTCGTAGTCCCCCTCAACGACCACCTCGCCGCCGCGGACACCAGGGCCCGGTCCAAAATCGACGATGTGATCGGCCGCCCGCATCGTGTCTTCTTCGTGCTCGACGACCACCACCGTATTCCCCTGATCGCGCAGCCGCACGAACTGTCGAGCAGCATCTGGTCATCGCGGATGCAGGCCGATCGAAGGTTCGTCGAGGATGTACAGCACGCCGACCAGGCCGCAGCCGATCTGCCCGGCCAGCCGGATCCGCTGGCTCTCGCCGCCGGACAGCGTCGGCGCGCTCCGTTCCAGAGGTAATCCAGCCCATCTCAGCAGGAAGCCTAACCGGCCGCGGATTTCCTTGAGGACTTCTTCGGCGATGATCTGCTGCGTCGGATCGAGACGATGGTCTCGAAGAACCTCGCCGCGTCGGACACGGGCAGGGCACGGGCGTCCGGCAGCGTGAGAAAACTGGTTGATGGTTGATCGTTTATGGTGTTGACGCCCGGCACGCTCTTTTTTCGACCTCAGGCCTCCGACTTCCGACCTCATCTCCGAAGTCTCTGAATCCCGATCCTGAATCCCGAATCCTCCCGCAATCCGCACGTTTCTTGCTGCGGATTGAGCCGCGCCCTCCCGCCGCACGCCGAGCACGTCACCGTCTCCATGTACTTTTCGAGCTGCCGGCGACGCATCGGATTGCGGGCCGTTCGATACTCCTCCAGCAGATCGCTGATGTATCCCTTCCACTTGCCGCCATGCTTCCACACGCCGCCGCTGTGCTTCCAGGCGAACGTGACGTTGCGGTCCCCCAGCCCATGCAGGAACAACTGCTTGGCTTCGTCCGCCAGTTCGGACCACGGCGTCTTCAGCAACGATCCCTCCCGCAAGGCACATTGCTCTTCGATGGCCCGCGCCGCCCCCTCAAACAGGTGCCGTCGCCAACGGCCGACCTCGCGCAGGGCGCCCAGCAGTTCCAGACACCCCTGAGCGATCGACTTCTCTGGGTCGGTCACCATCCGATCCATCAGAAACTCGAACCGCATCCCCAGTCCGGTACAGTCGGGACACATCCCCAGCGGACTGTTGAAGCTGAACAGCTGCGGCGACGGCGGCTCGTAGGAGATGCCGCAGTGGGCGCAGGCGTACTTGGCGGAATAGAGCCGATCTTCGAACTGGCTAAGGGCTGAGGGCTGAGGGTCAAGGGATTCTGGTTCCGCTTGCCCCTTGGCCCTTGGCCCTTCCCCCTTTGCCCTTTCCTGGCTCACGAGCAGCATCCCGCCGCTGAGCCGGATCGCCGACTCGACCGCTTCCGCCAGTCGAGAGCGAATCTCCGGTCCCGCCACGAGTCGGTCGATCACGACCTCGATCGTGTGCTTGAAATGCTTCTTCAGTTGCAGTTGATCCGACAGGGACACGATCTCGCCGTCAACCCGCGCCCGCAGATAGCCCTGCTTGAGCAGGTCGGCGAACAGGTCGCGGAACTCCCCTTTCTGCTGCTGGACGATCGGCGCCAGCACCTGGAACCGCGTGCCGGCCGGCATGGCGGCGATCGTCTCTACGATCTGGTCCGTCGACTGCGCCGTGATCGGACGGTCGCAATTGGCACAGTGCCCCTGCCCGACCCGCGCAAACAGCACTCGCAGGTAATCGTAGATTTCCGTAATCGTCCCGACGGTGCTGCGCGGATTCCGCGACGTGGCCTTCTGCTGGATCGAGATCGACGGCGAGAGTCCGGTAATCGTGTCGACGTCCGGCTTGGGCATCTGCCCCAGGAACTGCCGCGCGTACGTGGAGAGTGATTCGACGTACCGCCGCTGCCCTTCGGCGTAGAGCGTGTCGAACGCCAGCGAGCTTTTCCCGGAGCCGCTGACGCCGGTCATCACAATCAGCTTGTTGCGCGGCAGGACGAGACTGACGTCGCGCAGGTTATGCTCGCGCGCACCGCGAATGACGATATCGACAGCAGGCATAGGGGACCGGCAGGCCGCGGGAGCAGGCGTCTCCAGCGGGCATTTGGTGTGCGGAAGTCCAGTCCCGGATTATAGGGCGCGGACGCGAACGGGCCAGTGTGTGGATGTCCGTTACTCTGCAAGCACACGCTGAATCAATAACCGCACCGAAATCTATCGGTTCGCAGTTACTCCGCGACTCCCCCTCGGTGTGACAATTGGACTCTCCGTCACGCGGGAGTACATTCTGCAAGTTCACCGGCGACTCCCGAACCTCGGAACCCCCATCGATGCATCCGGCCTTGCGTCACAACCTGTTTCTTGTGAAGGAACACGTCGGCATGTTCAAGGCCGCCAACAACTACGACGTGTTCGATCCGCAGACCGGCGAAGAAATCCTCTGGTGCCGCGAGCCGAATCTCGGCTTTCTCTGGAAGATGTTCCGCTTCACCGAGTGGAAAACGGCGACGCCGTTCGACGTCCACGTCACCACTCCGGGCGGCGAGCCCGTGATCCGTGTGCAGCGCGGGATCTCGCTGTTTCTGTCCAAGGTCAACGTGTTCGACGAACACGACGAGCGGGTCGGCGGCTTCAAGCAGAAGCTGTTCTCGATCGGTGGAGCGTTCACGATTCTCGACGCCGACGATCAGCCGCTGTGCGAACTCAAAGGCAAATGGACCGGCTGGGAGTTCAGCTTCGTGCACAACGGCATCCAGCTCGCCCGCGTCACGAAGAAGTGGGGCGGACTCGGCAAGGAACTGTTTACCAGCGCGGACAATTACATTCTGGAGATTTCCGACCAGGTCCCGCCCGACAACCCGCTGAGAATCCTGATCATGGGTTCCGTCTTCTGCATCGACATGGTGCTGAAGGAGAGGTAGCCCGCGAAGCGTGCGGTCGCTTCGTCGCACAGAGGAGTAACGGATTACAGGAACAACGGATCGGAGGCGCAGAAGGCGATGTCGTGCAATTCGCTGTTCTCTTCTGATCCTTTACTCCTGTGCCCCTGCATGACTTTGCCACTTTTCTTCATTCCGCTGTCGGCAACAGGGCCGGCGCTTCGGCAGGAGGCGCCAACGGTGCAGGGTCGACAGCCTGATAGCCCGTGAAGTCAGGCCGCCAGTCGCGCTGCGGAAGTTCATCGTTGACGGCCACCCAGTTCAGCACGTGCACCGTCTCGCGGCTCGCGATTGCAGGAGATCAGCCGCGTCGCCTGAGCGCGGTATGTCGCCGGATCCAGGATCACCTGCAATTGGAGACGTCCCACTGGTCGGCATCAGCCACCGGACGCCCCTACGAATCAGCCGCCGGTCATCGGCCTGCAGCGCGACCACTCGCGCCGCTCCAGAAATCGGTCGGTATGCACATCGACCGTCGCCGGCAGCGTCCGCTGCGGCATGGCCAGAGGCCGTCCAGGTGCGATCCGACGAACCGGCGAGCTGAACGTCGCTGCGTCGGGGGACGCGGAATTCCTCGCACTGTTTGTCATCCGGGCGCGCGATCCGCAGCCGGTCCTGATCCCAAACGTAGAGTCGCGCCGGGCCCGATGTCACGGTCAGGGCTGCGCCATTCTGCGCTTCCGCTCCGATTTGGCATCGGCGGGCACTTCTGAGGGACGCAGCTCGTAGATGCCGCCCCGGCTGCTCGAAATAGAGGCGGCCCGTGCTCGCTCTTCCGTTCCGGCGATCAGGTCGCACGTGTAGCGCAGCAAAGCTGATCTCGGCGCGGTCAATCCCCTCGGTCGTCGAAGACCACTGGGCCAGGACTGCGGACAGCTCGGGGGTTGCCGCCGTGACTTCTGCCTCCGGGATCTCCGTGAGCGCCCGCCAGCTGGACGCCACCAGCGGCGTCGGTCGCCCTGCCACTTGCACGCCGCCGGCGGCAGGAACGTCGACCACAACCGAACGACGACGACGTTGCGAGTCCCGAAACGTCAACGTCTTCGGAACCGCGGTCCCCCGCTCGAACTTGAGGTCCACGCCGCTGAAGAACAGACGCGCAGCGGGTCGCGCGGCACGGCCGTCAGGACAAAGGCGCCGCTCTCCCCGGCCGCAGCCGACCACTCATAATGCTCGATCAGCGTGCGGGCGAGACCGGCCCGCACAGCGCTGGGCCGCTGCGAGTTCATGGACGGAGAGGGCCTGCGCGTGCTGCTCCCAGTCCGGCGCTGCGGCGGACCGGTCGTGTTCGGCGGTTGCCCGTTCCCACTGGCGCAGCACTTGGACGATGTCGGGAGCATCTGCAGCCTGTGCGGCGGCGTTGCAGCAATCACGACCAGCCGGACTGCGCACCCGCGGAAGAGTTCGCCGTGCCATGGACGCCTCCGTGCAGAGAATTCCTGAGCAGCGGGCACGGTGCGTCGGGAACCGGGGCGCAACCCACTTCGGCCCGCCGATTCGGGGCAGGACTCTAACAGAGAATGCCCGAATCTGTAGAAGACGCGATCGGCTGCCGATCAACGGACTGGTCGCAGGAGCAATTTCGGCAAGAAGCGTCCGGGCAGCCAACTGGAACGGACTTCGCCTGGAAAGCCGCAACGACAACTGTCAGGGATCCTGAACATGGTCAATCGTGACAACACCGATCGGATTCTATGGACCGGTGCTCGGCATCGATTTGACCACTTCCGCGTTGGCAGATGACCGAGGACGAGTGGCCCGGACATCGATCTGCAACTCGCTTTCACCGGGTGGCTCGTGCGGACCGTCAGCACGTCGTTGACCTCGTCACCGGGCGCGCGATTTGAACATCGAGCCATTGCTCGGTGCGGCAATCGCACCATCGGTGGCGGCTTCTGCTTCGCCGTCGCGGCTTGACCGATTCGACGATAAATGCTCGGCCGTCGACTGCCTGCAGTTGAATGCGACGCTTCGGTCGTGTCGAACGCGGCACGCGCCCAAAATGGACGAGCCGGGGCGCTCGGATGCCCAATCGTCGTCGTACGAGCACTGTGCAGTCGAGGCGTGCCAGCAGCCGGTCTGCTTTACAAGACCTCAGCGGCAGACGCAGCGGCTCCGCCGGTTCGCCGACCTCTGTTGCGATCTGTGCCGTACACTTCCAGGTGGCGCGCCACACGCCCGGCACGATTTCCAGCGGTTGGCCCACGGCTTCCGGCGGAGTGCCGCCGACGTGGTCGGGCAGGTCACCCCAGTCGACGATCAAGCTCTCTGGATCGTCCGTACGAGCGGTCTGTTCAATTTTAAACTCGATCGGCTTTGCGCCGGCTTCTTCGCCGTAGACCTCGACATGCACCACATCGGGCTGAATCACCAGATCCGGCAAAGTGCGGATCGTGCTGGCCAACGGGACCTGGAAGACGGCCCCATTCTGCGTACGGCCGGTGAACTCGGCTCGATACTCGCGGGTCCCGGGGATGGTTGCTGTCTGCGCCGTGATGCGGAATTCGGCACTCGCGCCGCCTGGAATTGTCAGCCAGTCGCCAACTTTGAGGCTCCGCTGCTTATGCACGACCTGGTAGCAACTGCAGCCGACGGCGGTGAGTTCCAGTTCCACCGGCTGCGCCTCCGGTACCGTCAGGACGAACAGACATTCGCAGCGGGCACTGTCGCCGGCCGCTTCACTGGTCAGGATGATCCGTTCCGCACCACTTGGATTGTGAACGGTGCATGGTGCGACCGTCGCGCTCGATGACACGGCCTCCGTGCAGCCCGGCAGACCGCCGCACAGGGCCGCCAACGCGACAATCAGCACCGGTTCCGCCCAGCGGCGCACAACGATCACAGCGGTTGCTCCGTGCAATCGCAGACTTGCACGTGCGCCGGTGGTGTCTGCGTGTCCAGAGTGAACTCGCACTGACATGTCCCCGAGGCGCTTGTGCAACTGGCCAGGTATTTGGGCAGGTCGACAACGGTCACGCCGGCGTCCAGCGTGCAACCGGTGGGGTGCGCTTCGTCGATCTTGATTTTGCATTCGCCGGCAACGGCCGTGGCATAGCGATCCACGCACCGCGTACCTGTGGTCGGTGCGCAGACACCCGATCCATTGACGGCACAATCGCCGCCGCTGGGGAAGCTGGGAGGAACGGCGTGCGGCGGTTTGCAGATTGCCGGGCTGATAAACGTGGGGTTGCAGTTTGCCGCCGACAACACGGCCGGTAGAACGCCGATGACCACCGCACAGCACAGGAGCAGCCGGCTACGAGCTTCGTTCCGCATGGTTTGGCCTTTCTGATTGACCTGTTCAGGATTGTCGGGACGGCGAGGAACGCTTCCGTCGCCACAGCAGCCAGCCAGCCGCCAGCGCCGCTAAGACATGCAAGACAATCAACGCGGTCCAGCGGTGTTGCGACGATGCCCCCACCGATCCGCGCACCGGAGCGACCGCCGGAGATTGCGCAACGTGGATCGGCAGCGCGAGTGCGTCAGCTGCGTCGTCTGCAATGCGATAGGCTTCTTTCTCTGTGCCGCGATAGTCGATCACGGCCGTCCCGCGCGGCACGGAGAGCCGGAATGCGCTGTCAGCCACGGACTCATTCAGCCGCAGGCCATCCACGATGATCACGCGCGCGGACCGAGCGCTGCCGGCCGCATACTGCACGTCCATCCGCAGATGGGGAAATACAACACCTGACGAGTGCACCTGCAATCCGCGCTGATAGGTCTCCACGGCCGGCGCGCCGTCGGGCTGACGCGTGAGCGAATGCGTCACAATCCCGGAACCGGTATCGACGCTGCTTTCGACCTGGAACGGTGTCCCACCGGGTACCGGCGGCACTTGAAAGACGACATCGTCTCCCTCGAGTCTCTCGAATTCCCAGGCTCCAGCGGAAACTGTCGGCGGCGGCGTCCAGCGTATATCGGCCAGACCATAGTAGTGCACCGCCGATTTCCCGACCGGCAGCAAATCCAACTGCCGGTTCCTGGGAGTCAGAACCGCGTCCACGTCGCCGTTGGTGACAAACGTGCACCAGGCGTCTTCGAAGCGCCGATGTCGGCCCGAGGCCACGATCGACATATTTTGCCAGGGGGGAACAACAGCCGGCGGATGGCCCAACAGCGCCAGCAGGAACGGCTCCAGCCGTTCGGGATGATCGGCCAGGTTGTGTTCGCGGAGCAGCTCTGCAATTCGTTCCGGGCTGTTCAGCGGATTCTGCAGGCTGCTGTTGAAGCAGCGGAACCGGATTTCGGCGGTCGCGATTTCGGACCGCTGCGCTTCCCAGAGCGCGGCCAGTTCCTCCGCAGAGACGGGAGAGCTCGCTTCGGCGTCAGCAGACGCAACAGCAGTTGCTCCCAGCACGTCCTCCGCCCGCAGAGCAAGCGGCGCAAGTTGCGTCACACAGGCGACAATGGCGGCGACGAAACAACGGCGACGGCGACCGGGCAGCCAGTCCTCGCCCAGGCGCCCCAACGGTGCCTCGCACCGCGGCAGCGCGTACAGCCCAGCTTCGATCCGCATGTGGCCCGCACCTCATGACGGCAAAGAAGAACTGACAGATGCGCGACACACTACCCGCGCGTTACTCGACGAACAATCCTGCCAACTCGCGATTTCGTGGAATGCGCGAATTACTCGGCATCGCGTAGTTTCACTGAGGCAGCGCGCATAGCCCAGCCAATCCGCACCAGCCATAGTGGCGCTCCCGAGCACACCGAGCTTTCCCAGACTGGTGTCATTGCGGCCGTTAGTTAGAGGTGGGCGGAACTCCCATTTCATTGTCCGGGACACTTCCAGCCGGATTCCGCTGCGGCGTTCATCCACCTTTCGGAACAGCCCCGTATGTAGCGACGGCCGAAAGATGCATTGGTTTCCGAGAATTGAGTCGCATGCGAATAAATCACGCCGTGAGAGTCGTGGGATGTGATCTGCCCGACTGGACGCCATTCCCACTCTTGGCACGACTTTGTTCATAAACGGCACTTACATGCACACTTGCTTTGCAGCGGATGCTGAATCCGGCGGAATCCGGACTCGAAGTCGCCCCCGGTGGTCGCAAGAACCTCGCAATGCCCCATAGATTCAGGCCGAAGTCTGTAATCTGGAGGAGCGAGCACGAAATCGCCCCTCGGCACCGTTGTGCGGCACGACGCTTGCTGCATAATGCTGGATTATGGTCTTAGTGGCGGAAACCGGACACCCAGCGTGGCTAGGAAGCCCAACGGACGCCGCCAGTTGAAAGACCTGTCGGGTCGTGTCGCACTCCTCTCTGCGTCGTCCCGGAGCCCATCATGGCCGCCGTCGCCGCTTGCCCTGCTGAAGTCATTTTGCCGACGCATATTTCGGCCCCCACTCGGATTTCGCGTCCTGATTGTGGATAGCGATCTGGGTGTCTGTTCGTCGCTGTCGCGGACCTTGGCGGGGCTTGGTTTCGCCTTGGATGTGGCATACGACGCCGAGGAGGCTCGTAACCTCGTGCAGCAACATCGATACTCGGTGGGTCTGTTCGGCGAGAGTCTGTCAGACGCCGACGGAGTGACCCTGTTCCGCGACCTGTCCGCTCAGCACCCCGGGATGCTTGGGGTTCTGCTGACCCCGGTCACCAACCTGCCGACTGTGGCCCGCGCCGTGGGCGCGGGAATGTCGCGAGTCGCACATATCCCGCTCGACTACCGCGACCTAGTGCAGTTCCTCACCACACTTCCCGCCGGCTCGTCGGAAACCGCTCCAACCGTGAAACCGCGACCCTCCGCCGACGGATCGCAGACTTTCAGCGAGGAAGTCATCGCCGAACTGACGCCGGGCGACATTGCACAGCGCTGTCGATCGGCGACTTGATCGAGGTGATCCGCAGCGTCGAGTATCCGTTCGTCGGCAAGGATCGACTCGAATTCTTCGATCGCGATACCTTGGAGCGCGTCGCACATCTGGTCCGACGCTGGTGCCGCAACCGGTTGCACCGTCCCGCCTGGTAGGTCTGCCGAAGTTCGAGTTCGCTGGATGAACTTCGTGAACCGCGGCGCCGGTACGTAATGGCGAGAATTATGGCCCAGGAGCGACCGCGCGGAAGACATGTAAGGATACCCCGTTCAACTGCCGGTCGCCGCCGATCGCGAGCGTCAGGCCGTCCGGGAAGAACGTCGCCGAATACAGCGGATATTCGCTGTCGACAATCGCGAACAGTTCGGACCCTGTCGCGACGTTCCACAACCGTGCGCTACCATCTTTGCTGGTGCTGACGAGAGTGCGGCCGTCCGGCGAGAAGTCGAGCGACGTGATCTGCTCGTAATGCCCGACGAGCGTCCGTCGGGAATCCGGCGCGGAGCGGTCGATGAGTTCTATCGTCCCGTCGCTGACCCCCAGCGCCAGCCACTGTCCATCGGCAGACGCAGCGGAGACATTCGCGCGAATGGGAAGCACCAAGCGCAGCTCCGCCCGGTGACCATCAATCGTCCACAATTCAATCTGCACCGGGTTATCGCATCCGAGCACCAAAGTCTTGCCGTCTGCCAGACTGCCGAAGAGATGTCTCGCTGCGTCGTCTGCGGACATTGCCACAGTGCTCCAGACACCGCCGTCAAATACGCACGGCGGGCTGAGGGGTGTTTTTGCGATCAGTCGATCCCCGCTGATCACAGCCAGGCGCGCTGGCGGCTGGTGCGCTCGAACATCGGCCGGCGGCTCTTCAGCGACATGGGGAAGAACGAAACTCTCCGCAGGCACGTCCCAGATCCGGATCACCCGATTCTGGTCGACAAACGCCAACCAACTTCCGCCCCGCAGAAACGCGAGGCGGTTATCCAGCGCCGCCGTCGCCGCCGGCGCAGAGCTGCGCTCGAACGCCGCCGCATCGTGAACCCGCACGAACCCCTCGTCCGTCAAGTACGCCAGTCGCCGGCCGTCGGGCGAACAATTGAGCAACCGGATCGCTTCGAAGCGGTGAGCCTCCTCGGACATTTCATCCATGGCTGCAACGTCCCACACGACCGCGGTGCGGTCGCTGCTGACACTCAGCAGTCGGCCTCCGTCACGCGAGAATGCGAGGCTCCAGACTGTATTGTGATGCGCCTTGAAGTTCTTAGCCAGAAGGTTGCGGGTCACATCCCAGATGCGCACGGTGCCGTCGTTGCCTGCTCCCGCCAGATGCGTACCATCGGGGGAATACGCCAGCGAACGCACGCCTTCGCTGCTGACAAGACTCCGAACATGGCTCCCATTCTCCAACTGATGGATCCGCACGAACGCGTCCATCCCGGCACTCGCCACGACGCTCCCGTCCGGCGAAACGGCGAGCGCACGAGGCACGATGCGGGACTCAAATCCGAGGCGCTGCTGACCGGTGTGCAGATCCCACACCGCGACCGTTCCGCGGCCATCGGCCGTGACAAGTTCGTTGCTTGAGCGAGTGAAGCCTGCAACTTGCATGGAAACGCTCGACGCGGAAACATTCAATCAGACGCGCATGGCCACGTCCCAAACCTGGACATGGCCATCGGCCCAGCAGCCGGCCAGCAGCCGGCCATCCGGTGAAAAGCCGCACCGTGCTTCCGCCGGACGCGTCGGCATCAGGGCTTCCCGCGTCCCATCCGACAGGTTCCACAGCCGAATGCCGCCGTCTTCTCCAGCGCTCGCCAGCATCTTTCCATCAGGCGAGAATTCGACCCCGTTCTCATCAAACGGCACTCCCGCGGGAGACAACCCCGCGCCGTTCTCCAACACCCGCCGTTCCGTCCCGGTGGCTGCGTCCCACAAGCGGATTGTGCCGTCGGCACCGCAGGTGGCGACGGTCCGCCCATCCGGACTGAACGCGCCGCTGTAAAGAATGTGAGTGTGCCGGCTGAAGCGGGTGACGTCGCGTGGCATCATCCGCGCCTGGCGATCGAGCCAGTGCCACTCGAAACCCTGCATCTCCGGCTGATTCTGAAACTGGTCGAGAACTTTCCGCAGTTCCAGCAGCTCCCCGCGCTGCGCGTGACGATGAGCCACCAACATCTGCGACACGTACAGCTGACGATTGAGCCGGTCTGCGTGTGACTCGGCCGTCTTGCGATGCGTCTCCACTGTCCGATACGCGTCGCTGATCACCAGAAAACCGGTCGACAGCCCGATTCCGCTCAGCAGAAGCAGCAGTCCCGCAGCGACGACGGCTGTCGCTCGTACAGGATGCAGGCGACACCAGCGCCGCGCCCCCTCCGCTCCGCGGATCGGCCGCGCGCTAATGGGCTTCCCTTCCCGCCACTGTCGCAGATCGTCCGCCACGTCTCTGGCTGTGGCATAGCGCCCGGCAGGCGTCTTCTCCAGGCACTTAAGACAGATTGTTTCCAGATCGCAGTCGATGCCGGCGTTCAAGCTGTGTGGCGGGACGACCTCCGTCGTTCCGACGGCGAGCAAAGTCTCGACCGGAGTCTCTTTCACAAACGGCGGCCGCCCGGTCAGCAGGACATACAGAATCGCGCCCAGACCGTACACGTCGGTGGCGATCGTCGTCGGTCCCGCCCACGCGGAGCCGGCAACACGCTCCGGCGCCATGTACGCAGGCGTCCCGATCACTTCCCCGGTCCCCGTCAGTTCGCTTTCCTCCGCGAGCCGCTTCGCCAGACCGAAATCCGCCACATGCGGGCGTCCCGCTGCATCCAGCAAGATGTTGGACGGCTTCAAATCGCGATGCAGTATGCCCCGCTCGTGGGCGTGCTGGATCGCCTCGGCGATCGATTCAACGAGTTCCGCCGCGCGCTGCGGTTGCGCAGCGAACTCCTGCAACCGGCCCGATAGGCTGCCGCTCTCGAACACCGGCATACTGTAGTACGGCCGCCCCTCGTGCTCGCCGACGTCGTAGATCGGTACGATCCCGGGATGCTGCAACTGGGCGACCGCCTCGGCCTCGAAGCGCAGTCGCTCGACATCGTGCAGCGAACCGGGACGGCCTCCAGGCAGCATTTTGATCGCCACATAGCGGTTCAGCGCCGCCTGCCGCGCCTTGTACACGACGGCGACGCCGCCGCGGCCGATCTCCCCCAGGACTTCGCAGTCGCCGATCCGTTCCGGCATGGACATCGAGCTGCGCGGTCCATTGTGCCTCGTGAGCCCGGCGGCAAATCGGTCGACGACCTCCGCTGCGTCGTAATACGCTCCCAGCCCTGTTGCGACCACAGGATCGTCAACCAGTGTGGTGACTTCCGCGGCGCTCAACGTCCGCGCCCCGTTCTCCAGCAGCAGGGCAAGACGCTCATAGAGCCGTTCGTCACCGTTGGAGGCGGGTGTTCCCTCGACAGTCATGCAGTCGATCGTCTTTCATTATGGCCGACGTGCAGCAGGCGCCCGCTGTCTCCATGCGAACAATCCGGCGACAAAACGTGGCGGACGGAGCGCTCAAAATCGCGAATGGGACCAGGATTCTGAGGACTGTCATCGACAGGCCGACGCAGGACGCTCTGCGAGGGAGCTTCGCCCATTGATTGTGCGCGTCAGCAACTCCTTGAGCCGCAGGAGCCCGCGGTACAGCAACCCGGCGACGGCCGGCCTGGTGCGCTGCATGTGCGCCGCCACATCCGCCAGCGGAATCCCCTGGAGATGATGCAGGACGACGGCGGTCTGCTGGTCGGCTGGGAGCTGTTCGAGAGCAGCGGCCAGTTGCAGGAGTTCTTCATTTCGTGCGGCCCGCGCCGAGGGGGAGGACTGATCGAGGGCCATCAGGGCGCAGGAGCGGGTCGACAAGTCGTCCAGAGAACATTCCAGTGCGGCGTCACACTTCACGCGCCGCAGCCGGCGCACTTCGTCGAGGACATTGCGGGCCAGGATCTGCTGCAGCCAGGCAAGCAGGGCATCCTCGCCGTCACCGCGAAACTGAGCCACGCCCTGATGCGCTTCCAGGAGCGTCTGCTGGACAACCCCGGAGAGGTCGAACTTGCCCTGCAGGCGCGGATCGAGATCGAGCCGGGCCTTGAGCCGGAGAAAGGCCCGAAACCGCTCAACTTGACCCGGATCAGCGAATAAGCCCGGAGTCGCGACCTGCATTGGGTGGCGTACGAAGTGGGGGTCGGTGGCGGACCGTTTCATTATTCGCCGGACTGGACCGGTTGCAAGTCTATGTGGGATATGAAAATCGGGCGTCAGTCCCCGTTGAATGGAGAACTTCGCGATTTCCGCAGGCGGGCGAGCGATTCAGCGCCTCTAAGCACACCGGAATCCGCCTAAGACTATGGAAGAAGCGACCGGCATTCTTCGCGAAGACCTGCGGGCCAGCGGAGGGGGCGTCCAGCCACGCCAGGCTCAAAACCTAGCCAGCCACGGCGTTCCCCTCTGCGTCCCCGCCTCTCTCGGAAGCCCATTGCTTGCGGCGCCGACTCGCTCGCGGCTGCTCTCCATCCGCCGTGACGCCCCCCTGCGGCAACTTCCGACAACCCGGTCAATCACGGGTTGTCCGGAATTCCGCGAAATTGGCGCTCTGCCGCGCGGAAATCTCCGCCTGACCGGTAGCGACGGTCCCATTGCCCCCCACGACCACCGCGACAGCGGGCCGGGTGAGGGGAGCCTTGAATCATATGACGGCGGCTCCCTTCACCGTCGCTTGTTGCAACGACCAGCGACGGCTTCGAGGCCACTGTGACGAACGAGTGCGTCATGAGGACTCATCAAGGGGACGCTTACGCTGATCGGCAGTTCACTGAACTCCAGGCCGGGACCCCAACATGCAATTACGATGGATTCAGATGGTAGGCGCGATCGCCTTCCTGGGACAGATGTCTGCGGCAGAGGCCGCACTGGTCTCGTTCAACAATCCGCTGACAGGTCCGGACCTGTACGAGTATCACTACGTGGCGGCCAACAACTACACCGAGAGCGGGCACACGGATATCAGTGCCGCCGCCGACCTGTACTTCTCGGTGAGTGGAATCGACGGGATCACTTACTCCGGAAGCGTGACTGCGGCCGGGAGCACTTCCCTCGGCAGGACCAATCTTGGCGCTCCCGATGCGAACACTGTCGTGATGTCGAAGAGTTGGGAGATCACTCGCGCCGGGGCGGAGGCGGGCGAGCCTCCCGCGCTCTACGGCAACATCACGAGATCAAGCGGTTCCTTCTGGTTCACTGCGGAACAGAACCTCGATTACACGATCTCTGGCGGCTACGACATTTCCGGCGGGAACGCGACACTGCAATTGCTGCTGCTTGATCGCACAATCGTCTACAGCCCCAGTTCGGTCTATTACGTCCTTCAGGATTCAGCGTCCGCCGGTCATTTTGAAGCGCCTGGCCTGGGCGGTGCGGGAACATTTCCGTTGACCGGAACGTTGCTGCAAGGGCACGTGTACGAGTTTGGCCATCAATTCTGGTCGAACGGGAAAGACGAGGGAGCAACCGTCTCAGGCGAGGTGTCTCTGACGCTTTCAGGGGTTCAGTCTGTTCCCGAACCGGCGTCGCTGACGTTGTTGTCCCTCGGCTCATTGGGACTGATCTGCGTCAAACGTCGCCGCCGCGCCCGATCCTGTTAGTTCTCAGGCCACTTCAGATCTCTTGGAATTACGACCAATCATGAAGACTCCCTCTTTGCTGATCCTGGCATGTTTCGGATTGGGCAGCGTTTCAGAAGTCCGTGCCGGCTATATCTACGCCGATTCGGTCTATTCGATTTCTGGAACCATCGTTGATGGCAACCCCGACCCCACCGCACTCGGACCACCGGATGTCGTCCTGGGGAATTCCGGAGGCATCCAGTTCGGAGCAGGCGCCGCCTTGACGCTTGATTTCGGCTCGCTGCTCAGTGCACCAGGAACATTGTCCATTTTCACCTTCGACAACGACTTTCCCGCCGCCGCCAGCGTCGAGATCAGCGCTGACGGAAGTCTTTTCTCGCTTGTGGCCGCGAGCGTCATCGACACTAACGGAGTCACGGCGCCCCCCTTCTATCCTCATGCCGATTTCTCCATCACGACTCCGTTCCGGTATGTTCGGCTGACTGACCTCGGTGACGCCGGTGGTTTCGATCTGGACGCCGTAGGTTATCTCGAGAGCGATGTTGCCGAAGTTCCCGAACCCGCCTCACTGACGCTGTTGGGGCTCGGCGCACTGGGATTTTCCGGAATACGCCGGCGGAGGTCGCCGACACCAAAGCTCTAACCAGATATGCAGACACCCCGCCAGGTCAGTGGGGCGTCTACTACTACATGCTCGATGAGACTGGAGGCAGCCCCGCAGTTGCAGGCGGAATTGTGAACATCTCATCGCGGTGGACGAATTGAAACTGCATCCGGCCGTTGGTCGGTGCACCTTTTGGAGGCCTGCTCGCGGCTTTTCGGTGACGTTGACACCCATCGCTCGCCGACTTTTCTGACGGGTTTGTGTTTGTCAGGCTCCGGTCAGATCACGGCGCCGGTGGGTGCGCTACTTGTTTCTCTCAATCAACGACACCGATCGGATGGAACAATGGCCAGAGAAAGCTTTTCTATAGCGCTTGTCGTGAGCGAGACCCAGTACGTCCCCGAACCGGCCTCGCTGACGCTGTTCGGCCTCGGCGCGATGGGACTAGCGATCGCACGCAGACGTCGTGCTTGCGTTCCCTTGTCCTGACGGGCGGCGAGTCGGTGGCGACGAGCACCGATTCCAGGTATGTCCGCTCAACCCCGGCGAGCGCTGGCCTTCAGCTCTGCGAATCGCCGTCGAGCTGCGGATTGCGACGCGGCCTCCGGCTTGCGCACCGCGCGAAATCAGCACGTTCTTCGGCATGTGCTCCATGTCAATGAACTCGATCACCTGCGTGCGGCGCCGGCGGCCTCCAGCGCCGCCGCTCGCGGCGACGCGTCGGTCACAATCGCCGCAGGCGCTCCTTTAGAATCCCGTGCTCCAGCAGTGACGGCGGAGCCGTCGCTGTACTGCTGCAATCTCGTGCTGGCAGCACGGAACGGCGAAGATCACTTTCGCGTTCAGCCGACGGCCCGCGGCAGCCTCATCGTCCGTTGCCGTGTCGCACGCATGCGGCGAGACCGCCAGGTCGACGGACCTATCGCCTCGTGCGGCAATCTCGACGCGGAACTCCAGGCCCGGCAACTCCAGCCGTGCGGCCAACTCCGTGCACGTGCGGATTACCTCCGGCTGCCGGTCCAGTCCGACGATCGAACTTCGCGGCCATGCACGTTCGTCAGCAAGTGGTGCAGCGCAAATGTCAGGCCGCTCTTGCCGCAGCCGAAATCGACGACCGAAATTGCCCCGCCGACCGGCAACTCGTCGTCGAGAATGCTCCTCGACGAACTCGAGATACCGGTTGATCTGCCGAAACTTGTCGCGGGCCGGCGCGCCGGACCTGACCAGCCGCCGTCGTCACGCCGATCGCTTCGAGGAATGGACACGGCGTTCCTTCCGGGATCAGGTACTGCTTGCTGCGGTCGTGGGCCTGCGGTTCGGCCGACCGCGTGGCCGGCTTCTGTTTCCACTGCCACTCGCCGCGGCTTTGTCGGCACGAAGCCCGCGTAATCGGCGGTCGCCGTCCGGATGTGGGCATCGCCGACTTCGCAATCCACTGCGGCAATCGTTCGAGCGTCTCGTCCGCCGTGAGGTTTTCGTGTGTCTCACGGCGGTCGAACCGCGATGTCCATTGCAGCCGCAGCCCGCTGCGGAGTTCGATCGGCCGGATGCGGATCGAGCGGGGTTCGTGATCGCTCACCCGTCTCGGCCGGCTGACCACGAGCGACGCGAACTGCCCGGAGCGAAGCGCGTCCGCAATGATGGCGAGAAAATCGTTCATGTCCTCACAACGTCGCCGAAATGACGGACGGGTTGCAATTCGAGGTTCATCGTCCCAGCATAGCACGTACTGGCATCTCGCAGTCTGGACTCAGGTCCGAAGGACCGATACGCCGTAGCCGGCGGCGTAAGCCGCCGGGTAAACGCAAGCCAAACACAAAGCCCCAACGGGGCGGCACACGCACCGTTCGGTGTCGCCCCGTAGGGGATTATCGCGGCTGAATGGAACCGGATCGGGACCGTTGACGCAACAAGAAGCAGGACTGCCACATGGACCTGAACAAGAAACAGAAAAAGCAGATCGACACCGCGCGCAAGCGGATCACTGCGCTCAAGCAGCAGCTTGCGGGCGCGCGCAAACAGCCCGACAACCCGGCCGACATCCCGCGACTGGAAGCCGAGATCGCCAAGCTCGAAGCCGAGATCAAGACGATCCAGAATGGCTGAGCCGCCGCCGACCATCATCGTGGTCCATCCGAAGGAAAAACGCAGCAAGTGCTCGGTGGAGCCGCTGCGCGGACTCGACGCGTTCCGGTTCTGGATGTTTCCGCACCGCGGACCGGAATCGCTCGACGGGTACGTGCGGGTGGGTCTGGGCGGTCCACCGCTCTCGGCGGACCAGCATGCCGTCGGCCTGCTGTTCCTCGATGGCACCTGGCGGCTGGCCGAGCGAATGGAGGCCGAGTTCGCCGAATTGCCGGTCTACAGTCTGGGACCGTGGCAGACGGCATATCCGCGGACGTCAAAGCTGTTTGCCGACCCGGCAGCCGGCCTGGCGACGATCGAGGCAATCTTTGCCGCCTGCGTGCAAACGGGGCGCCCGACCGAGGGCCTCCTCGACCGCTACCGCTGGCGGGAGGAGTTTCTCGCGAAGAATGCGCACTGGGTTCAAGGTTCATAGTTCATTGTCCATTGTGCTGCGACTTGCAGGGCATCGGACCATTGACAATTGACCAATGACGATCGCCAAACCGCCATTGACGGCAGGTTTTGCCGGACCGTATAGTCCCGCCCCCTTGCGAACAGGGTCAGGACGACCTGCCGTTGCAGCCCGGGCGATGGATGCCCGCGGAGAGTCCCTGTTCGATCTGGCCGCATATCCGGCGGTGATTCCACGCATTGCGTGAACCGCCCGGCCGACAGTCCCCGAACGGAGCCCGCACCCATGAGTGAACGGACGCACTCAGCCCCCTCCTCCCCTGCGCCGCGCACGCGCAAGCTCATCCCGGTCGTCGTCGGCACCACCGGCGCCCTGGTCCTGGCAGTCGTGGGACTGCAGTTTCTCAGGCCATCGCCGGCCGCGTCGCAGACCCGCCCCGCCGCCAAGCAGCCGGCCGCCACGGCGACAGTCGAGTCGACCGCCGCCGCCGAACCCGCCCAGCATCGCGAAGTGCTGGCCCGCGTCAACAACCAGAACATCACCTGGGATGCGGTCGCCCGCGAGTGCATGGAGCGCCACGCCAAAGACGTCCTGGAGAACATCATCAACCGGCAGTTGATCTACCAGGCCTGCCGGCAGCGCGGCATTGAGGTCACCGACGACGAAATCAAGCGGGAAGTGCTTGAGACGTCGAAGAAATTCAACGTCCCCCCCGAGACCTGGTATCAACTGCTCGCGACCGAACGCGGGCTCAATCCCACGCAGTATCACCGCGACGTGATCTGGCCGATGCTCGCGCTGAAGAAACTGGCGGGCACCGACGTGACGATTACGGAAGAAGAAATGCAGCGGGCCTTCGTCCGCGACTACGGTCCCCGCGTCGAAGCGCGGATGATCGTTGTTGACGGCAACGTACGACAGGCGATGGAAGTCTGGAATCGCGCCAAGGCCAAACCCGACGACTTCGCCCGGCTGGCCAGCGAAGTCTCAGCCGATCCCAACAGCCGCGCCCTCGGTGGACAGGTTCCGCCCATCCGCAGGAACGCAGCGCTCCCCGACACGCCGCAGGCCAAGCTGGAGCAGGAGGCCTTCGCTCTTCAGCCCGGCGAAATCTCGACGCTGATCCAGTTCGACGAAAACAAGCACATCATCCTCCGCTGCGAACAGTTGACCAAACCGGTCGTCACGGACATCGAACTGGTCCGCGGGGACCTGACGGAACAGCTCAAGGAACGAAAAGATCAGGAAGCCGTGGGAAAGGTCTTCGCCGATATCAAGGCGCGGGCCAGGCACAACTACCTGACTGGCGAGTCGACCACCGGCGCTGACCGGCAGCGTGCAACAGACCAGCGCCCATCCAGACTCCGGCAGCAGTGCGCTTCCAGCCGCTGCGTCCGTTCGAACCGGCCAGTAATCGCAGATCGGTGGAGCAGCGCGCGTTGCCGCACGGGCCTTTCGACCGGGGTCAGTCGAGAGGCCCGCTCGTGCAGAGCGCATCTTGCCGATTCGCGGTGTCTCTGTCCCGCTTCATTTCCGCTCGTCACGGCCGCGACTTCGCCAGCTCGCGCACCTCATCCGCGGTCAGCGCCGCGTGATACAGCCGCACGTCGCCGCAGCTTCCGTTGAAGTGATCGTGCGGTCGAATCCGATCGTCAGCGGACGCTGGCTCGTCAGGTCATGCGCCTTCGGATCGAACTCCGTACTTGTCGCAGCGGCCTCGCCGTTCACATACAGCGAGGTTGTCGCACCTCTCGCACGGCCGCCACATGCTGCCAGCCGGCCGCCAGCGGACGATCGTACGTCACCTGCCTGCCGATCTGGATCGAGTGCACATGCCCGCTGGGCAGCACCCCGGCAACAGCCGCCCCTGAAGATCGCCATGCTCCACGCGGCGATACTTCACATCCGGCGTGTGATCGAGCCGGGCAAATCGTGTCCGCACGCCTCGCCGCCTTCGTACCGGTACACTTCCGCCAGCGGCAGCGGTGCCGCCCATACATTTTGCCGTTGTAGACCATCAGCGGCATGCTCTCGAGTTCCATCCCCATCCGCCCGGCGAACTGCCACTGGTCGTTCGGCCCGAGCGGAACACATGCGCATACGGCCATTCGCTGACATACAGGCTCCCCTCGTGGATCGCGAAGCCGTACGTCGTCGCCTCGGGCAACACTCCAGATGTTGCCGCCTCGCTACGTTAGACGGTAGATCGCCCCCTCGTCATACCCCGTCGCGTACAGGTCGCCGTTGAACACCGTCATCGACTCGACGCACGCTCCCCGGCGTCTCCAGCGAAGTCCAGTTCGTCCCCCTTCGTAGCGGAAGAACCCGGCCGGCGCATACAGCGACCCGGCGTACAGCTTCCCCTGTAGACGATCAGAGCATTGACCGCTTCGGTGTTCGGCAGTTCGCCGCACGGTTCCCACTTCCCGTCGGCGACGTACTTGAAGATCTTGCCGCCGTTGTTCGGATTCTCTGACTCCGCCAGCGCCGACCCCTTCAGCCGGTACTTGCACGACGCGACGTACAACTCGCCGTTGTAGACCCCCATCGCCGACACCGAGTTGGCCTTGTCGACCGTGCCGCAGTCATGCCAATCGTGACCGTCGAACCGGTACACATGTCCGGCCGCATCCGGCTCCGACACGCACGTGCTCGCGAACAACTGCCCGTCGTGCACCGTCAGCGACCAGATCAGCACAGCTTTTCCCAGCCGACCATGATCGGTCCACTCCGCCTCGCTCTGCCCGTTGTCGATCCCAAACTGCAACTGTCGCTGCATCGCCTGGCTCGACGTCACCCCGGCGACATTCACGAGACTTAAATGAAACCCGCGCCGCGTCGCCGGATCGTACTGGCTGATGATGTCCCCCGGGACGTCGTCCAGAATCTCATCCGTATGCAGCCACGCGCTGACCGAAAAGTCGAGCGTCCCCAGCGGCGGCAACTTTTCCGCCGGCACGATTACCTGTGACGACCGGCCATCAAAAGTCGCCGCCCCGTCTTCAAACTTGGTCTCGCGGGCGTCAACATCCGGCATGTTCTTCGTCAGGTCCCAACGCGCGACCGGTTCGACGGCCTGCGAAGTTCCTGCCAGACCGACAACGAACACGAGCCCAACAAGCGTCCTGTGCATCATCACCCTGCGTTCAACTTGTAGTTCAGAAGGGTGGGCTGTGCCCACCACCCTTGCCTGAAAGGCATTAGCGCCTATCTGCGTTCATTAGCGGTTCCTTCTTCTTCCGTTTCTTCCGTGTATTCCGTGGTTCCTCTCTTCAGACAAACCTCATCTCCCACGCGAATCGTCCCTGCGGAGATCACGCGCGCCGTGATCCCGCCGTGACCACGCGTCGCATTGTAGCCCCCCGGTCCCAGATTCTCTTCCATCCGCGAACACGGCACACACGGCCCGGTGCCTTCAAGGATGGCGTCTCCAATCTGAAACTGCGCCGTCTTCAGCGCCAGCAGATTAATCCCCGACACCACGACATTCCGGCGCATCAACTCCGGCGGCGCCGCCTCCCGCCCGCACAGCGCCGCAATCACCGGCAGATGCTCCGCCTGAATCAGCGTGACCTGCCGCGCCGACTCCCGTCCCGACTTCGCATGATGATCACCGGCGAGTCCCGTCCCCACTCCGGCCTCAACATCAACGACCGACGCCATCGCAGCGCGCGGCACATCCGCCACGCCAATCCACTCGACACGCCCAACCTGCGGCAGCGATGCGAGCAACTCTTGCAGCACAACCAGTTCCCGAACATGAACAGGACGCAACAGTGGCCAACGACGACAACTGGATTTGCTCTCGCTTTCATAAGGAAAGCAGGAAGCCAGGAATGCAGGAGAAAAGACTGAAAAAGGGGTCGTTTCCTGCTCTCCTGACTTCCTGCATTCCTGATCTTTCCACTGCTCTCACGAAGTTGTTGGACTGTGGAAGGGAATGGTATCTCGCCCTCCGTTGGCTCTGTTCTCTCCTGTTTTTTCCATTAATGACTACCCAGCACCAGCGACAGCTCCCGCGCCGCCACACTCAGTTCTTTGTCCTTCGTCGCGTCCGCCACTTGCTCCAGCAGCTTCGACTGCTTCGCACGCTGCTCCGCGCTCAGCTCCGGTGCCAGCAGTTCCACCGCCCGCACGCTGTTCTTCAGCACCAGCCCGCTCGAAGTAGTCCTGCCCCTTCGCCCTCATTCCCCACGCTGCCCGGATCGATCGGCTGCGCGATGGCGTCCGCGAACACATCGTCGAACACCCCCAGTCCCGCCGCTGACTTGTGTCGCGCCCAGTCCAATCGCCGCATTCGCCCGCGTCATCAGGTCGGGATCTTGCAGCAGCACCTCCAGCCGATGTTGTGCGTCCGGCGATTCCAGCAGTCCCAGAATAAACGCCGCCTGGTGCCGGTCGAGCGTCTGTTCGCTCTGTGAAATCGCGACAATCGGCTCGACCAGCGACGCTGCCGACAGCGGGTGTCCTTCCTCGAACGCCCGTCCGGCGATCATCGCCAGCCTGTTCAAACCGTGCTTGCAGCAGTTCATCGTCCTCGGCGTTGATCGCGTCGATCAGCACCGGAAACACCTTGTCCGGTGCGTCGAGCCGCCCCAGCGTGCGCGCCAGAAACTCCAGTTGTGCCTTCGTCTGTTCGTCGCGGCGTGACGGCCCGCGTCTCCGTGAACAGTTCCGTCAAGCGCCGCGACAATGTCCGGGTTCTCCGCCAGCTTCTGCCCGTTCGCCGCCAGCCGCGAGTCGGTGTTCAGCATCTCCGCCAGGCTCAGCGCGCCGCGCCAGCGGACGTGCGGATTCTGACTGCGGACGTTGTCCACCTGCTGCCGCCAGTCTACTTCACCCGTCGCCAGCCGCCCGAACAGAAAATAGATGCCGATCACGCCCCCCACGATCAGCGCCGGAATCACGAACAACTGAATGATGAACCGCGCCGACGGCGGCTCCACCGGCGGCAGCACCTCCGGCAAATCCGGGCTGGCCTCGCCGCGCTTCGGCTCGGCATCAAAGGGCTCAAACGCACTGGACGAATCGTCGCGCATCGGGATCGCAAATCGTTGAAAAATCGCCGAAAACGCCGCGAGAGAGCGGCTGTCAACAAGCATCGTAGGAGAGCGAGAATGCGAAGGGAAGCACCCGTTCGCGGCACGCGATTTCGGGCAGTGGTACAGTTTGAAAAAAAATTTTGCTGGCGAGTCAGGTAGAGCGTCTTTCGACCACCTACTCCTACCGACACATCCAAATTCTGTCGATCTCCCAGCCCGTTCGGGAGCGGACGAATTCAATGTGAATGTGCCCCAGTTCACTCGCGTGCCCCCCGAGTGTGAATGCCTTCGAGTCGTCGGGGAAGTTACGTCCGGCATAGAGACGGGGTAGTGGGGTATCTGCATTACGCTGTCTGAGGTTCTCCAGCACCCAGCTCGGTGGCAAGTCGCGACGAGAGGCCAGAGCGAGCTGCCCTCCCAGTCCTCGCGATCGAGCCGCCTTCGCCAGGAAGCGGACCGCGACAGACAAATGAGAGAAGATTCGGCTGCTTTTGGCCCTACTCGGCATTGTTTCACCTTCGGCATTCTACCACGGGCGACGAAAACCCCGCCGGTCTGGCCGAGCGCGAAGCGATTGCCGCTGTATGATCCGGGCATGGCCGAACAGCCCTCAATCAAGCAACGGTTCGTCAGACTCGCCGTGATGGTGGAGACGTCGGTCGTGGTGCTGCTGCCGGTCTGGTATGTTCTAAGTTCGCCGCTCAGTGTATCCGCCGGGCGTGATCGTTCGTTGACATTCACTGTCGAGGCAAGCGTGCCGATAGGACGAGCCATTCCACTGAAGTATCGACACGATTATATCGAGGATGCCGTTTTGGTGTTCTCGTGCGGGGAGTGTTCGGTCTTCCTGATTCAGGATGCCAAGGTTGAGTCGCCGACTTACGTGGAACTGGTATTTCAAAGAGCAAAATGTGTCCGCAGTGCCAGAACTGATTGCACGCCCGCGATTGGAATTTATCCCGATCAAGTTGGGTCTAGCTTCATCGTTGAACTCACCGAATCACAATGGCCCATTGAGGCACATAAGGCGTATGTCTATGCAACCTCGCCATTGAAGCCAAGTGGACGTCATTTTGTAGTCAGCAATCATGACGTCTTTCACGAAATTCTGGCCGAGTCATTTTCTGAGGGCATCATAGGTCCCGGAGACTCCCGCTATGGCTTCGTAACGCAATTGTTCAACATTCAGAAGCATCGCGCCAGCCAACAGCACAAGGCACCCTGCACAACCCTTCGACCCCCAGATCGCCGCATGCCCGCCGCCCCCTGCTCCCGCCGTCGCTTCCTCTCCGCCTCCGCCCTCCTCTCCGCGGCCGCCAGCCTCTGGCCGCGGCTCGACATTCGCACAACTCCCGGACGTCGCCAAACCCGCGCCCACCGACGGTGACGAACGCCACGAACCCAACTGGGACGAGCGCCTCACCTGACCGTCGGCCTCCAGGACGCCGACATCGTCGGCGACGGCGATAAAGCCCTGCAGGCGGCCATCGACTACGTCGCCCGCCTCGGCGGCGCGCGATCAAGATCCTCCCCGGCACCTACACGCTGCGGAATTCGATCTACCTGCCGTCGAAAATCCGCCTGCTCGGCAGCGGGCCGGAGACGATCATCACCAAGGCCCGTCCGAAACCATCGAGTTCGCCGACGACTCCGACTGGTACGACCAGGAAATCACCCTCAAGAGCGCCGGCAACCTCCGCGTCGGCGACGGCGTCACCCTGCGGGCGAAAGATACCAACCGCAGCGGCGAGCTGGTCATCAAGCCGCACGATCATCGCCCGCTCCGGCAACCGCTTCAAAATCAACGACGGCCTCCGCCAGAACCTGTGGGTCGAAGGCGCGCCGACCTGCACCTCCGTCTTTCCGCTGTTCACCAGCGAATACACGTCCGACGTCGTCATCGAGAATCTCGCCCTCGACGGCAACCGCGCCAACAACGCCCATCTCGACGGCAACTACGGCGGTGGCATCTTCCTCCAGGACTGCAACCGCTACACGTTCAGAAACGTCGAAGCCCGCAACAACCACGGCGACGGCTTCTCGTTCCAGATCTGCCACGACGTCCGCGTCGAGAACTGCTGGTCGCACGACAACGCCGACCTCGGCGTCCATCCCGGCTCCGGCTCACAGCGTCCGCTGATTACCGGCTGCAAGCTGGAACGCAACGGCATCGGCCTGTTCTGGTGCTGGGGCGTGAAGTACGGCCTCGCCGAAGACAACCAGATCCGCGACAACCGCGACTACGGCATCTCGATCGGCCACAACGACACCGACAACGTGATGCGCCGCAACGAAATCGTCGGCAGCGGCAAGGTCGGCCTCCTGTTCCGCGACGACGGCCGCGGCCTCGACTTCTGGGCCAACCGCAACACATTCGAGCACAACAAGATCATCGACACCGGCGACGACAACGGCGTGGCGATCGACATCCAGGGCCAGACCAAGGACCTCAAGATCGCCAACAATGAGCTTCGCGAAACCCGCCAGCCCATGAACCGCACCGCCATCCGCATCGGCTCGTCCGCCCAGCGCATCGACCTCGCGGACAACACCATCGAGGGGTTTGCGCACTCGGTGGTGCGGCAGGGATGAGAGCAGGGTCAAGGGCAAATAAAATGCCGCGACCGATTCCTTTGCCCCTTGACCCTCAACCCTTAGCCCTCCGCCCTTTCACGACGCTTCCCGAAACCGCAGCGACGGCTTGTCGATCGTCACCACCGTGTTCGGCGGCACGCTCTTGTTGAGCGACACGCTGGCGCCGATCACCGAGTTCGCACCGACGATCGTCGTCCCGCCGAGAATCGTGGCGTTCGCATAGATCACGACCCCTTCCTCGATCGTCGGATGCCGCTTCGTGCCGCGGATCAGGTTGCCGTCGCCGTCTTTGTCGAAGCTCAGTGCACCAAGCGTCACCCCCTGATACAGCTTCACGTGCGCGGCGATGTCCGTGGTCTCGCCGATGACAACACCCGTGCCGTGGTCAATGAAGAACGACGGACCGATCCGCGCGCCGGGATGAATATCGATGCCGGTCTGGCTGTGCGCCCATTCCGCCATGATCCGCGGCACCAGCGGCACCCCTTGCAGATACAACTGGTGCGCCAGCCGGTGCACGGTGATCGCCTCCAGTCCCGGATAGCAGAAGATCACTTCATCGAGTCCGCTGGCGGCCGGGTCGCCGTCGTATCCCGCCTGCACATCGCTCGCCAGCATTCGCCGGATGTCGGGCAGCGACTCCAGGAACCGGATCGCGTGGTCCTGCCCCAACGCTTCGTAGTCGCGCAGTTTCTCGCGGCTGCATTCCGACGGCTCGGCCGTATCGTCGCCGAACCGCAAGGCGCGGGCGAACTGCTGCGTCAGCGTGTCGTGGAGCGAATCGATCAGGTCGCCGACGTAGTACGTCACATTGCCGAGATGCAGATTCTGCCGGCGGCGGTACCCCGGAAACAAAACCTCCTTGAGATCGTCGAGCGCATCGACGATCGCCCGTGTGTTTGGCAGCGGGCAATGCCCCAGGTGGTTGATCGAGCTCAACTCCTGGTAGCTCTCCACGAGCCGATCAGTGAGATCGGTAAGTTGTTCTTTGCGGCGGAAGTCGGTGGCCATGGCGCCCCTCGGGTGTCAGAGTCCTCACGGCTGAGACAGGCGTCCTCGCGCGGGAGCCGGCAGCCGGAGTTCGTTCGCGTTAGCGACAACAGCAACAGCGGACCAACAGCGCACAACCAGATGCGCAAGCCACTGCCGGCTCAGATGTTGCGACAAAGAACCGCATCGCAAGTCTCGCTGCAAGAATCTCCCGGTCCGCTCGGCCCAAAGCCGTCGCCCGGCGCTACTCGATTCTAGGCCCCCCACAGGCGGAGAATCAAGCAGTTCTGGAATCGGCGGAACATTTGTCGAAAGTTGAGCTTTTCCGACATCCGTCATCTTCCTTGCCACCGGCGCTTTCGCGGCCGCCATCGCGACCGCCCAATCCGCACGCCGATAACGACCCTATCCGGCGGATCGCCCGTGCCGTCCGCCCGCGACGACGGTCTATTTGACGAGCGGCGCATGGCCGACCTGCCTGCCGACGACACTGCCGGCGAGGACTACTGGACCCAGGCCCAGCGCCCGCTGGCCGCGCTGCTGTTCCTGCTGCCGCTGCTGGCGGTCTACGAGTTCGGCATCCTCTCGCTCGGTGGCGAACAGGCGGACCTCCTGCGCAACGCGGCCGACTGCTGGCTCCGGCAATGGCTGCTGGCCGCCGGCGTGCGGCATCCGTGGCTGCTGCCGGTGGCGGTGATTGGGCTGCTGGGGGGCTGGCATCTGACTGCGCGGCATCCGTGGCGCTGCTCGCCGGAGACGCTTGTCGGCATGCTGGCGGAGAGCCTGCTGTTCGCGATGATGCTCGTCCTCGTCGGCCAGGGGCTGCATTTCGTGTTTGAAAAAACGGGTGGACTGCTGGCGCTGCCGCCCGACGCCACGATCGCCTCCGGCCCGGCAGCGCGAGCGGCAGGATACGTCGGCATGGCATCTACGAAGAAGTCCTGTTCCGGCTCGTGCTGTTGCCGGCGTGTCTGATGGCACTGCTCGTCTGCCTGCGCGCGCGGCGTACATTGCGGCAGTCTGCCTGACGAGCGTTGTCTTCGCGGCCGCCGCTATGTGGAACGGGGGCGACGGCTGGGTGGCGGCGGTGCCTGGCGCTTGGAGCGCGTCGCCGACGGCGCCACGCTGCGGTTCAGCTTCGCATTTCGCGCCGTCGCGGGCGGCATCTGTTCGGCGTGCTGTTCCTGCGCGCGGTTCGGCGTGACGGTCGGCGCGCACGCTCTCTACGACCTGCTCGTCGGCGTCGTGATGCAGCCGGCGTGAAGGCGTTCGCAAGCTGCGAATTGGAATTGCAATCAATAGATTGCCAGATGAGCCTCAGTCAGCGACATGTCGAAGTCTGTTGACCAGCAGTTCTTGATCTTGCGTGCCTGCATCAAGTCTAAACCCGTAGCATCCGTCATCGTCAGGTTTGATCGAGAAAACCGCCGCAAGACCGCAACCGCCCGAGCGAGTTCTGGTGAGCCCACTGTCACGACCGACAAAGCCGGCATCTGTTCGAGGATCGATACGAATTGCAGCGCGCGGAATCGATCAAAACGTCGCAGAAACCACGCATGGCCCTCACTCAGCACAAGCGAGGTCGTCACAAGCCGCGGAGGATTATCGAAGCGCCGACGGAACAACGCGTGATAACTATCAGAGCCATCGGCGACAGCGATCAGGGCTGAAGTGTCAACATACGCCTCAGTCCTTGTGACCACAGACGATTTCGTCGATTTTCTGGCTGGAATGAGGATCCCCGGTATTCACCATCCCTGCGAGTCGCATCCACGGTTTGGAGGGGTCCACCGGTAGAATTTCGCGCAACGATCGTCTGAGAAGCTCGGCCAGAGAGATTCCCAGCCTCGCTGCCTCCTGTTTGGCAGCAGCATATTCTTCTTCAGACAGACTGACTTGTGTCCGGACCATGATAACGGTGTATCCAAAAGTGTTATTAAGAAGTCAAGAAGTTCAGTGCTCGTCCTCCAGGGCCGCTTTACTGCGCAGCAGATGATGATATTGCTGCGCGAACCGATGTGCCTCGTCGCGCACGTACTGCAGCAACCGTAGCGCGTACGAATGCCGGCTGAGCTTGCGCCGGTTCCCGCCTCACCGGGCACGTAGACCTCCTCTTCGCGCTGGCCAGCGAGATGACACACGGCGCTCTGGATATTGATCGCCGCTAGCGTAAAGGCGCCGCGTTGAGCTGGCCCAGTCCGCCGTCGACCAGCAGGATGTCCGGAAACTTCGTCTCTTCCTGCCGCAGACGCCGGAACCGCCGGCTGACGACTTCCCGCATCGAGGGCGAAGTCGTCGACGCCGTCCACGGTGCGGATCTTGAACCGTAACCGTGGCCGTGCTTGAACGGTAGACCATCGATGAACTGCACGAGGCTCGCGACAGTTTCTCCGCCGTGCAGGTGCGCGATGTCCACCCCCTCGATGGTTCGCGGCAGCACCGGCAGGTTGAGAACTTTTTCAGCCCGGCAAGCCACTTTCTTCGGATCGATGTAGAACACTTCCGGTTGGACATGATCCTCCAGGTTACCCGCCGCCGTTGAGGTTCTCCAGCGCTTGATCTCGTCCCGTAACCGGGCCGCCTTCTCGAATTTCAGTTCGCGGGAGGCGATCTGCATCTCGCCGCGCAGTTCCTTGAGCACGCTGGCCTTCCCCGTCCAGAAACATGCGCGGCCGCCGGATCGGTCGCGGTACTCGTCTTTGCTGATCCGCAGATTGCACGGCGCCGTGCACTGGTTGATGCTGGCCAACAGGCACGGCCGGAACCACCGCCACTTCTCGTCGCCGTCATCGATATCCAGCGAACAGGTGCGGAACTTGAAGACCTTCTGCAGGACAGCGATTGCCCCGCGCTGCTGCATTGGCAAAGGGACCGTACAACGGCTCCTTCGCGCGGCTTGCGGGTGAACTCGACGCGGGAAATCTTCGCCGGTGACGATTTCCAGGTACGAAACGTCTTATCGTCCTTCAGCTCCTGGTTGAATCGCGGCTGGATGTCCTTGATCAGCGGGCTTCCAACAGCAGAGCGTCGACTTCGTTGTCATCTCCAGGACGTCGACGTCGGCGATCTCCGGCACCAGGTCGCACGTCCGGCGATCAACCGCGGCCGCCGTATTGAAATAGCTGCCGACGCGGCTGCGTTGACCGCTTTGCCGACGTAGATGACGCGGCCGAGCATCCTTCATCAGGTACACGCCGGGAGTCGTCGGCAACAAGCGGACTTTTTCGCGCGGGTCGCCCGGTGCGGGAGGGTGGGTTCGCCCATCCGTCATTGTAGGCGACCGGTCAACCCCGTGACCCGCGATCTCCCCTCTCCCCCGGAAAAACCATTGAACTCAATTAGTTCATCATTCGGGGAGAGAGGGCCGGAGCTGAGGGGCGTAATACGCCACTTTCGCAATCATCCCGGCTTCTGACTTCTCCTCGTCACCACAAACGACTTGATACAGTCGTGCCCGGTGACAAAGACCGCGTTGCTCTCTCGAGATCAGGACCGATGTTATCTGGACATCCAGAACTTCCACCACGGCCGGTTGCGCTTCAACTTCTGTGCATTCACTCGTTCCCGCAGATCGAGAGCGAGGTTGTCGCAAATGTTGCCTTCTTCCCGGTTGACAAGTTCGAGCTGGATTTGGCGATCGCCGCCGCGATACCGGATACATTCGAGTTCGGCACACTGAATGACCTCGAGCATGCTGGCTAATTCGCTCGAATTCTGCGGCTGGCGTTTCACATAGCAGTGAACATACCCCTTGGGATCCTGGCACTCGCCGAACAGTTCCGGAGCGTGCGTGAACGGCACCTCGCACATGGTGCAGCAACCGTCCTCGACGTAGAAGTCACCGGGAACGTTCGCGGGGTGAGGCCTAGGTTCGGACATGACTTGCGTTTTGCCGTTCCGATGCCGGCCATTGCGTGAGAAGCTTCGCTGTCATCGCCGGCGGTTCCAACGACGAGTCGCAGGCGCACAACTGATCCCGTCGGAGAAGTACCGACAGACGCACAACTGCAGACGGCGACGGGCCAACAGTGTGTCACCGTCTTTCGCATCGCAACGCTTGAAACGACTCTCCCTCACACCGCCTTCTTTTTCGCCGGCGGCTCCTCTGCCGCCGGCTTCTCGGCGGTCTTCGGTCGCCGCGGCCGCTGCGCCCGCTCGGCCAGCGCTTCGGCCGACACGCATTGCACCACCTGCTGCGACAGATCGTCCATCTCCATCACCAGCGAGTCGATCCGTGCCGTCAGGTACATGTAGACCGTCAGGGCCGGAATGGCGATCATCAGACCGGCCGCCGTCGTGGCGAGCGCCAGCGCAATGTCGCTGCCGAGCTGCTCCATTCCGCCGGCCGCCGCCTTGCTGGAGACATCGCGGAACGCCCCCAGCATCCCCCAGACGGTTCCCAGCAACCCCAGCAGCGGCGAAATCGTCGCCGTACCGTTCAGGATCCGCAGATGCTTGCGCAGTGCGCTCACCTGCCGCTCGCCGCCGTCGATGATCGCCTGCTCCACTTCGACGCTCGGCTTGCCCCACTTGCGGATGCCATGAGCAAACACGTGAGCGACCGGGCTGTCGTTGTCCAGACAGATCTGCAGCGCTTCGGCCGGATCGAGTTCGCCGGCGTCCAGCAACCGCAAGAATCGCTTGACGAACGGCTTGGGGATCACGCGGCCGCGCCGCAGCACAACGATGCGATCGGCCGCCACCCACACCGCAATGATCGTCAGCGCCGCAAACGGGACGGTCCAGACATCGAGCGCGCGGAACAGCTCGATAATCGTCGTCGGCAGGTCCCGCTCCGCAGACGCTGTTGCGGCCGCCCCCGGCTCAGTGTCGGCCTCCGGGCTGCCTGAGCACCCGGCAGCGACGCCGAGCAAGCTCATGCAGAAAACGGCGGCCAGCCGGACGACCCAGTTCCTGCGCGGCAGGGGGCAATCGGCGCCGGCAGCGATGCCGGCCAGCTGTCGACGCGATTCGCCGCTTTCAAAATGTCCCACCACGAATGACTCGGCCATCGTCAGGACATCACGACCTTGTGGAACATGGCTGCTATTTCGCGTCCCCGTTTCCCGATTGACCCGGCTTGTCGATTTCAGCAAGACGCTCTTGTGCGTTCTTCGCGAACTCCGTGCCGCCGAAATCCTTGATCAGCGTCTGGTAAGTCGTCGCCGCCGCTTTCTTGTTTCCCAGCGATTCGTCGCATTGACCGGCCTGATACAGGGCCGGGGCCTGCCACTCGGGAAACTGATAATTGACGTAGACTTTGTAATACTCCGTCAGCGCGGCGGCGTAATCTTTCTCGATCAGGTAAGTTTCGGCAATATGGAATTGCGCTTTGGCGGCAGTCTTCGTTCGCTGGCCCGATTCCGAGTTGATGACTTTGGCGAACGAATTCCGGGCGTCGGCAAACTTCGCCTGCTTCATGTAGCTGCGGCCAAGCACCTCGTCAGCGTGATAGAGCAGCGGACTCGCCGGGAACCGCTGCCGGAAATCGGCGACGGTCTTCTCGACCGACGGGTAGTCTTTGGCACGGAACTGGGCCTCGCCCAACAGTACGTAAACACTCGAATACCACTCGGATTTCGTGATTTTCTCGTCCTGCTCGGCGGCCAGCGCTCGACAGGTCTTTGACAGCCCGTTCAGCTTGTCTAGTTGCAGCGCGGCTCTCCGGCGCGGTATCGCGCATAGCCGCGCTCAGTACGCTGTCTGAAACGCTCGAAATCGATCCGCGTTCTTGAGGAGTTCGTCCCAATTCTCACGGTCGGCCGCGATGTCCAGCAACAGCAGGGAGGCCCGGCGTTTGACGAAATCGTCCGCTTTGGGGATCTTCCGCGAGCGCTGAACGCGGCTGCCGCTTCATCGAGCTTTTCGGCGAAGAACTGGCTTTCCGCCAGATAGAGCCGTGCATCATCCGCCAGGTCGCTGTCCGGCCGCTTCTCGATCAACAGCTTGAACAGCTCGTCGCTGCGCTCAAATCGCTGGTTCTCATAGCTCAGCAGGGCCCATTCATTTACCAGCTTGTCGAGTTCGGTCTGTTGTTCCATCGGCAGTGCCGTGAGGGTCTTGTAGGCCGCCGCATAAGCGGCATCCGCCTCCTCGACCTGCCCTGCCTCGCGCAACAACCGTGCGACGGCGCTTGCCGCAGCGGTAAGCATTCTGCACCGGCTCAATCGCGTCGGCCGCTGCCTCCGCTCCCTCCGCAGGCGCGACTTTTCCAGACCGTCCTGGAAAGCCGCGATCGCATCGTCCCTGCGGTCGGCCAGTTGCAGCGAAAGTCCGCGCATGTAGGCCGCGTTCGACGTCGGGCGTCGATCGTCTGTGGTGAGCGCCCAGCAGTTCCGCAAACGCCTCGGCGGCCGCCGCGTGCTGTCCCGCCTCGTGACGGGCGTAGCCCAGCCCGACAACGCGGCCACCTTGTCCCTGCGGCTGCGTCGAACGCCGCAGCCCGCGCAAACGTCGTCGCCGACTCCCACGCCTTGGCGGAATACGCCGCCTCGGCCACGTCGTATGCGGCGGCCGCCGCTCAATCCGCTGGTGTCTGATTTCGTCAACTGGTCGAGGTGCCGCTGCCGCACCCGGCGCATCGCCAAGATGGACTTTTGCCGGCAGCTCCGTCCAGGCGGCCGGGGCATCCGCCGGCTGCGGCTGATCCAGATAGAGCTGCGCGACTGCCGCCGCCTCGGCAAATTGGCCGCCAAGATTGAGCGCGTGCGCAGCAACAGCCCGTCGACGATTTCAACGCTCCCCTGTCCGCTGCGAATCGCTTCGACCACTGGCAGCGTTTCGATGACCCGCGCCGATTCTCCCAGCCGTTCGAGTGCGCGGGCCAGCTGCAATCGAGAGGCGAATTGCGTGGCCGGCAGTTCAGACTCGGTGACCACGCGCGACAGACGCTCAACCGCCTGCTGATACGACTTCGCCGCCGCCGGGTCGCTCGCATTCGCGGCCCGGATCGCGTCGCCACGGGCCAGCGCAATCCGACCCGCCAGCACCTGCTGCCGCCAGCGGAGACTGCTCGTCGCATACTGCTTTTCGACCCGCTGGTTCAGTTGTTCGGCATCCGTCAAATCGGGGGCGCGCAGCGCCGCTTCCGTCGCGAGGTGCAGGCTGTCGTCCCCCCGTTCTCCGTCTGGCCAGCGATCCGCCACACTCACAAACAATTTGCGGGCTTCGGCGTACTGGCCGCGGCGCAGTTCGCAATCGGCCCAGTGGAACAGCAGCTTCTCCGCCAGCGGCTGTTTGTCATCCTTCTCGTACCGCGTCTTGAAGGCCGCGATTGCCTGGTCCCATTCGCCGGCTTCCTTGTGCGTCAGGCCGATCCACATTTCGGCCAGCGGGGCCTGCTGAGGATCGGCGGCCGCTTTGGAAAAGTGCGCAATCGCTTCCGGAAAATGCTTCTGGTAATACTCCGCGTAGCCGGCGTTGAGGGTTGCGGTCACCGCCAGCCGGTGCTGCGGAAAATCGCGGGCGACCGCCACGAACCGCTCGGCAGCGCGGGCCCAGTCCTGCGCATTGAACGCCATGGTCGCCAGGCGGAATTGCGCTTCAGCCGCAAACGGAATCTCCTTCGTCGCCGCCAGTTGCTCGTATCCGGCAATGGCTTCGGCGTTCTTGCTGAGCACCTCGCGAGCCCGGGCCAGCGAGTACTGCGCCTCGCCGAGCAAGGCCGGCTCCGGCTTTTGCTCGACGAGAGCCGCCAGCGTCTGCTCGGCGCCGGCAGCGTCGTTCAGCCGTAGCTGCGTCTGGCCCCGGTACAACCTTGCGCGGGGCGCGAGCTCGTGCTGCGCGTGCTGCTCCAGAAACTGTTCGAGCTCAGGCAGCGCCGCCCGATTCTCCTGCAGAAAATAGCTGCACTCGGCAACGCGGAACCGCGCTAGCGGCAGATCCGGCGCGTCGGCGTTCAGCTTCACATACTCGCGAAAGACGTCGCGGGCCTCTTGAAACTTCCGCTGCTGGACCAGCGCCTGGCCAAGATACAGCCGCGCCTCCGGCGCCAGCGGATGAGCGCCGTTCTGCTTCAGAAACGCGCGAAAGCTGCGGGCCGCAACATCCCAGCGTTCCTGCTTGTAGAACTGGACCGCGACGTTGTAGTCGTCGGTGGCATCCGCCCGGACGTCCGCCGGCAGCCAGGCGAGCATCCACGAACACAGGCCGAGGGCCCATAAGATTTGTCGACAAACAGCGGGCGAACGGGGGACGGTCATCACGGCTCCGGGCTGCAACCTGCGGCTGAATATCGTAACGGCCGCTGCGCGGCGGCAGCAAGCGGTTGTCGCTGGAGACGCCGTTTCCTTCGCCTATAATGCGATCGACAACCAGATCGACGCGTGGAATCTCAATTCATGACTGAACGTCCAAGCATCATTCTCAGCGCCTTCGCCGACGAGGCAGCCAACCGCAAGACCGCCGTCGAGCAGATGGCCGTCCTGGCCGGATTGGGGCTGCGTTACTACACGCCGCGGTTTGTCGACGTCACCGGCGAAGGCAAAGTCGAGCACGTCGTCGATCTCAGCGATGAGAAGTTGAAGACGCTCAAGGACATTCATGCCGAGTACGGCATGCAGGTCACGAGCATCGGCGCACGGATTGGAAAAATCAAACTGCTCGATCACGACGACGGCACCCACAACAAGTTCGTCCCCTTCGAGCAGTACCTCGAGACCGAAGTGGCGAAGACCATCCGCGTCGCCGTGGCGCTGGGGGCGAAGTTCATTCGCGGGTTCTCGTTCTATCACCCGCGCGGCGAAGACCCGCAACCCTACGTCAGCCAGGCGGCGGAACGGATCGGCCGGATCGCCGACGCGTGCGCCAAACACGGGGTGACTTACGGCCTCGAAGTCGAAGCCAATCTGATCGGGCAGAACGGCCGGTTGCTCGCCGCGCTGGCCGTAGCGGCCAACCGGCCCAATCTGGTCTGCATCTTCGACGGCGGCAACCTCTCGTCGCAGAACCTCAACTGGGTCGAGGTGTATCGCGAATACGAGGCCATGCGTGACTGGATCGGCTGGTCCCACATCAAGGACTACAAGGTCGATCCCGCGCTGAAGTGGACCGGCGTGGTCGACGAAGAGCGACTCAAGAACTTTGTCCCCGCGAGCCTGGGCGATTCGGCCCACGAGCAGATCCTCCGTGACCTGCGCGACCATCTGCCGGCCCTGACCGCGCGGATGCGCAAACTCGGCGCGCCGGGCGTGTTCCTCGAACTGGAGCCGCACCTCAAGGGAGGCGGCCAGTTCGGCGGCTTCAGCGGACCGGACGGCATGGGGGTCGCCGTGCGTTCGCTCTGTTCGATCCTCGACTACGTCGGCATCGACTACCGGTTACGCACAATGGACGACATCCGCGCCGCACGCGGCTTCTGAAGAAAGGGGCAAAGCAGTAAAGGAGCAGAGGAGCAAAGGGTTTCCAAATGCAAGTCCCCTATGATCCTCTGCTCCTCTGTTTCTCCTGCCACCGTGCCCGCCTTGACCCCTCATGAAACACTCACGCGACATCGGTGTCACACTCGTCTGCCCGCAATGCCGGGCCGAGGTAGCGCACATCGCGGACGCCTACGTCTGCCGTTCGGCGGAGTGCCGCCGTTCGTACCCCGTCGTTGAAGGCATCCCGAAGTTCCTGATTGATGATGCCCGCATCCTGACCCCGGAAGAATGGCGCAGCGCCATTCCGCAGAACGGTGAGCGCCGGTGAGGTCGCTGGCGGCAATGCGAGTTGTCCCGTAGCAATCACGTGAGCCGCCATGACTGTTCGACACACGCGCCTGCTTCGACGCCTGCGGTGGCTGCTCATTCCGTGCCTGCTGCCGGTGCTCTACGTCGCGAGCAGCGGACCCATGCTGGGAGCGGCATTCCGCTTGCGGGAAATCACGCACCGGGACGAGTTCTATTCCGTGATGTGGCTCTACTATCCCTTGTTGATGGGTGGCCACAACGGACCAATCGATGCCTATATTGAGTGGTGGGTGGTGTCCGTGTTCCGGACGGTCGGACCCGGTTGACGATTCAACGCAACAAGCAAGACCCTGGTCATGTCCTCCAGCAAGTTTCTGCGAAGCGCGATCCTCGCCACAGCGCTGGTGCAACTCTGGTCGGCAGCCCGTCTGCCGCTGTTCGCCGCGGATGCGGATCAGCCCGCTGCGCCGATCAAGCGGTACACCAACCGCAAGCCCCACGATCCGAATGGCATCGGCAAGTTTTACTTCGACCGCGAAATCGCCCGCGTCATGGGGCATCAGGGGATCGATTGGCTCGAACGCCCCGAACGCGAACAGGAGGAACGGCTCACGCTGATGGTTGAGAATCTCGGACTGGAACCGGGAATGGCCGTGGCGGATATCGGCGCCGGCTCCGGCATTATCAGCGCCATGATCGCCGACCGGATCGGCGCCGACGGCGTCGTGTACGCCGTCGACATTCAGCAGGAAATGCTCGACGCCCTCGCCGACCGCTGCAAGCAGAGCGGCATCAATAACGTGAAACCGATCCGCGGCACCGTCAAGACCCCAAAGTTGAAGCCGGAGTCGATCGACCTGGCGATCATGGTCGACGTCTATCACGAGTTCAATTTCCCCTACGAAATGCTGCTCGAAATCTCAACGGCCCTGAAGCCGGGGGGACGGGTGGTGTTTGTCGAGTACCGCAAGGAAGATCCGCAGGTGCCGATCAAGGAGGTCCACAAGATGAGCGAAGCCCAGGTCAAGCTGGAGGCCGGTCAGCCGGAGTTCGGCCTCGAATGGAAGGAGACGATCGAGAAGCTCCCGCGGCAGCACATGATCGTCTTCGAGCGGAAAAAACCGGCGGAGTGATGGGTTGATGGTTTATCGTTGACGGTTTATCGACACCTCTCTTTCTCTGAGAGTCGTAGTGAGTTGGAGAGCGAGCACCTTGTCGATAAACCATAAACGATAAACCTTGAACCAAGCCGCATGGCGAACCGGCGACCCATTGTCGAAGAACTCTCCCCCGCCCCGGGAGTGACGCACGCCCTCGCGGCGCTGGCAGACCGACCGGGAGTGATGCTGTTCGACAGCGCGCTGCGCAGCCCCGATCGCGGCCGATACTCCTTCCTGACGTGCGATCCACAGCAGTCGTTTGTCGTCGAACGCGCGGAGTTCGGCCGCGAGCCGTTCGCCGAACCGCGTGCCGCGCTGGCGAAATTCTCCGTCGAGGCCGTCACCGGTTTGCCGCCGTTCCAGGGGGGCATCGCCGGACTGCTGGGCTATGAACTCGGCGGCTGCTGGGAACGCCTGCCCCGGCCGGACGTCGACGACTTCGGCCTGCCGGTGCTGTCAGCCGGCCTGTACGACTCCGTCATCGCCTGGGACCACAGTCAGGATCGCTGCTGGCTGATCGCTCAACCGTTTGCCGGCGATCCGTACGCTCGAATCGCCGATTGGCGCGAGCGATTACAGGCGCCCGCGCTGTCTGCAACGCTGGAGCGCGGCGCCGATCGCGCCGTTCCGGTGACGATTCACACGTCTCAGCATCCCCTGCCGGACGGCGCCGCGTCGTCCGCTGCCATCACGAGCAACTTCACCCGTAACGAGTACCTGGCCGCGGTTGCGCGTGTCATCGAGTACATCCGCGCCGGCGACATCTTCCAGGCCAACCTGTCGCAGCGGTTGCTATCACCCGCCATCGAATCGCCGCTCGCGCTCTATCGACGACTCCGGACCGTCAATCCGGCGCCGTTCGCTGCTTATGCCGCTCACGGCGACTGGGTCCTGATGAGCGCTCACCGGAGCGGTTCCTGCGCGTTGTTGGTGATCAGGTCGAGACGCGGCCGATCAAGGGCACCCGCCGCCGGCGCGCGAATCCCGAAGCGGATCTGTACACGCGCGACGAGCTGCGCGAGAGCGACAAAGACCAGGCCGAGAACGTGATGATCGTCGACCTGCTGCGGAACGACCTGTCGCGCGTCTGCCGGCCTGGGTCGATCCGCGTCCCGCAACTGTGCGGCGTCGAAACCTACGAAACCGTGCAACATCTGGTCTCGCAGGTCTGCGGGCAACTGCAGCCCGGCCGCGACATGTTCGATCTCCTTGCGGCGACGTTTCCCCGGCGGCTCGATCACCGGCGCACCCAAGGTGCGGGCCATGGAAATCATCACCGAACTCGAACGCGTCGCCCGGGGCCCCTACTGCGGCAGCCTGTTCTACTGCGGTTTCGACGGCAGCGCCGACAGCAGCATTCTGATCCGCACGCTCGTCCAGCGCGGCGGCTGGATCTCGTGCGGCGTCGGCGGCGGGATCGTGGCGCAGTCCAAGCCAGCGGAGGAATACACGGAAACGCTCGACAAAGCCGCTGGCATGCTGCGGGCGCTCACACAAACATGAACGAGAGCGACACCCCGAATTCCCCCGCCCCCTCGGCTGCAAATCCCCCGCCGCGCCGTCATAATGCGGCTCTTTCCATCTTGCATTCATCTCGCTGTTGTTCATCCTGCTTTTCGCGGAGTCCTGCGTGTCTGTAGAAACCGCCAGTCTCATCGAGCGTCTGACGTCCAACATCGGCCAGGCGCTGCTGGGGAAGCCCGATGTCATTCGCCTGGCCCTGGTCGCGCTCATTGCCGAAGGGCACCTGCTGATCGAGGATGCGCCAGGCGTCGGCAAGACCTCGCTGGCCAAAGCGATCGCCCACAGCCTGAACTGCCAGTTCACCAGGCTGCAGTGCACCCCCGACATGCTCCCCAGCGACATCCTCGGCACCAGTGTGTTCCTGCCCAACCGCGGCGAGTTCGACTTCCGCAAGGGGCCAATCTTCACCAACGTGTTCCTGGTCGACGAGATCAACCGCACCACGCCCCGCACGCAGAGCGCCCTGCTGGAAGCCATGATGGAGCGGCAGGTGACGGTCGACGGCCACACCTACGAGCTGCAGCGGCCGTTCTTCGTGCTGGCGACGCAAAACCCGTTCGAGTTCGAGGGGACGTATCCCCTGCCGGAAAACCAGCTCGACAGGTTCATGCTCAACATCGACGTCGGCTATCCCGACCGCAAGGCGGAGCGCGACGTCCTCAACAGCCACCGCGACGGCGAGCCGGTGTCACGGCTCAAGGCGGTGCTCACCGTTGACGAGCTGTCCGTCCTGCAGCGTCAGTCGCGCCAGGTCCGCGTGGACGACGCCATCAACGACTACATCCTCGACGTCGTCGAAGCCACGCGCAAGCATCAAGAGCTGTCGCTGGGCGTCAGCACCCGCGGTGCGATCATCTTCTACCGCGCCGTCCAGGCGCTGGCCCTCACCGAGGGACGGGCCTTTGCAGTCCCGGATGACGTCAAGAAACTGGCGGTGCCGGCGCTGGCGCACCGCATCACCTGCCGCGGCATGATCCATGAGGGTCAGCGCGAGCGGGCGAAAGCGGTCCTGCGCCAGATCCTCAACTCAACCCGCGTCCCGGATTGACGTTCCCCCCTGCCCCTCCGGGAAAGGGACTGAGGTTGAGGGCAGATACGCGCAACTCGCGCAGCAAACAGGCCGCCAGGGTTCTCCCGGCGGCCTTCGGCTTTCCGCTTTCACCAATCGCCTACGTCCCCAGGATCCACAGCGTGAACGCTTTGGCCTTAAGCCCCTTCTCGGCCAGCACTTGGCTGACGGTCTTCGTATCGTCCTTGGCAAAGGCCTGCTCGACGAGCACGCCGGCGTCGTCCTTGTAGAAGACCTTCATCCGGCCGTCGACGATCTTGTCGATGATGTTTTCCGGCTTGCCGGTCTTGCGGGCTTCGGCGGCGAGCCGGTCGCGCTCCGCCTGGACCACCTTCGGATCGAGCTCGGCGACGTGCGTGACAATCGGCTTCAGCGCCGCGATGTGCATCGCGACGTCGCGCAGGATGCCCGTCTCCTTCGCCTGCCCCTCCGCCTGCATCAGGACGGCCGTCTTGTTGTCGTGGTGGACGTACGACCCCACCGGTCCCGCGACGCGCGTGATGCGGGCGACGACCAGCTTCTCGCGGAGCTTGTTGACGACGTCCTCAAACTTCTGACGCAGCGTGCCGCCTCCGCCCGGCGCAGGCTGCGCCAGCAGCTCGTCGGGCGTCTTGGCGCCAGGTCCATCCAGAAGCTGTGCCACGAGCGCCTCGCCCAGCGCTTTGAACTCGTCGTTATTGGAGACGGGCGACGATTCGCACTGCAGTTCGACCATCGCTCCCTCGCCGGTGGTCGGGCTGATCTTCGCAAAGATCCTTCCCTCCTCGGTCGGATTGGAGGCCCGCTTCTCCATCACCCGGCCGAACTGCCCCTTGAGGATTTCGATGGCTTTGGCCTCGTCCCCTTTGGCCTCGGCGAGCGCCTTCTTAACGTCCATCAGCGGCAGCCCGGTCTTCTCCCGGAGCTTCATCACGAGTGCAGCGGAGATTTCAGCCATGTTCCTGTCTCTCATTGAAAACGGCCCTGCGGAGAGGGCCGGGGGGGATCGACGTGGTTTATGGTTTATCGTTTATGGTTTATCGAAAAAAGTCGACCCGCGTTGATGTCGTCGACATCGCCGATCCAACACCGTCGATAAACCATCAACCATAAACCATCAACCCCTTCACCGGATGCTCGGAATCGCCTTCGGCTCGTCGGCCTTCGACGGCTCTTCGGCCTTGCGGGGAATCGTCGCCTTGCCGGCGGCGACGGAATCCCCCAGGTGCCCGAGGATCATCCGGATCGAGCGGATGCTGTCGTCGTTGCCCGGAATCGGCAGGTCGACCATGTCCGGATCGCAGTCGGTGTCGAGCAGAGCGACAATCTTGACGCCGAGCGAACGGCACTCAGCGATGCAGTTGTGCTCTTTGTTCGGATCGACGACGACCACCGCCTCCGGGATGCGGTTCATGTCACGGATGCCGCCGAGGTTCCGGCGGATCTTGCGGAGCTCGCGGATCAGTTGCGACTGACGCTTCTTGGAGTACGTCGCGATCTCGCCGGTCTTTTCCAGCGTCTCCAGTTCTTCGAGCCGCCGCAGCCGCGTGCGGACCGTGCGGAAGTTTGTCAGCGTGCCCCCCAGCCAACGCTCGGCACAGTACGGCATGCCGCAGGCCGTGGCGACTTCGGAGACGGCTTCCGCCGCCTGACGCTTTGTCCCGACAAACAGCACCAGGCTCCCCTGCGCGGAGACCCGCTGCAGGTACTTCTGGGCGCGGATCAACCCGCGGACCGTCTCCCGCAAGTCGATGATATGAATCTGGTTGCGGCGACCGTAAATGTACGGTCGCATCTTCGGATTCCAGCGGCTGGTCTTGTGTCCGAAGTGGACGCCCGCTTCCAGGATCTCTTTGACAACGATTTCCGCCACGCCGCTGACTCCTGAGAGACTTGAGCAATCGCGTTAAGTGGTTCAGCGCAGACGACCTGCGCAGGATCAGGGATCGTATCGACTCCCCCCGGAGACGTCAATCAACCGACGGCGGTTGCGAAACCCGGGTAGTGGGCTGATTTAATCCGATTTAGTTTCGGACCGGTCGGCACGGCCAATACGTGACGCCTGCTCAATGCTGGTTGTCGATGATCGCGAATCCGATGATGGCACACAGCCCCAAGCCGATCGCGAGCATTCCGAGAGCCATCGGGGCGATCGTCAGCCATAATCTCCTGCCAGATATCCGTCGCAGCGGGACGAACCAGATGAGCCAGCTCGCCAGAAGCAGGATCAAGAACGGTCCGCACGGGATGCCCTGAAGCATCCCGCTAAACCAGTAGTCGACACCAAGTCGCCCCCACTCGGTACCGGAGGTGTACCATGCTGCGGCCATGAACAGCAGTGCGTGCGTAATACATCCGACGGCAACTGCGGCGTATCCCATGCCCGCATTCTACCACAGCCATGAAAACCCCGCCACTGCGGCGGGATAAATGATCGCCACTTTCGTATTTCGGATTTCGAGTTTTCGCCTACTGCTTTCCCTCCGCCCTCCCCGACCACCACGGCAGGCTGATCCCCCGTCCATCAGCACCGTGCTGCCGGTCATGTAGTCGCAGTCGTCGCTCATCATGAACGCGACCAGCTTCCCGATCTCTTCAGCCGGCCGAGCCGCTCCTGGAATCGACTCTGCCCCCTGCAGAGCTGCTCGTCGGTGAAGAACTGCGCTCCCCGGCGTGTCGATCCAGCCGGGATGTACGATGTTGACGCGAATCCGGTCCTTCGCCAGCTCGATCGCCGCCGTCCGCGCCATGTGGTCGATCGCCGCCTTGGCCATGTTGTAGGCCATCGATGTCGGAATCGCGATGACCGCATGCGGTGAGCTGATCACGGTAATCACGCCCCCCTTCCCCTGCTTGACCATCAACTGCGCCGCCGCACGGACGCCGTAAAACGCGCCCCACATGGAGACGTCAATCGTCCGTTTGAAGCCTTCCATCTTCGCGTCGATCATCAGCTCGCGGTCGCTGTACACCGCGTTGGAAACGAATCCGTCCAGCCGGCCGAATTCCTTGGCCGCCTGGGCGATCAGCCGCTCGACCGTCGCCTGGTCTGCCACGTCCCCCTGCAGCAGCAGGGCCTTGCGGCCGAGCTTGCGAACCTCTTCGGCCACCTGCTGGGCGCTGCCGTCTTCGGAGCGGTAGTTGATGGCCACGTTGGCGCCGGCCTTCGCGCACTCGATGGCGCAGCCGCGACCGATCCCCTTGGAGGAACCCGTAACGAAAAAGTTCTTGCCTGCGAGATTCATGCGTGTGTCCTGAAAAAGACTGCGCGGCGGTGCACCGGCAGCCAGCATGGCAGAATAGCAATGGCTTCGCGAAGCGACAATTCCGGCGAATTCCGGCCGCGAATCAACGCAGGTCGCCCCGATCGACGTGATACACGTCGATTGAGTACCCCAGCCGCGCCACCGGTTCCAACTGCCGGAAGTAGCCAAACTCGTTGATGTCAACCGGCGGATCGCGACCGTCCGGTGTATGGATCAGATGCGGCCGGCCCATCACGAAGTTGACGCTGACGGCATACCAGCCCGGCGGTAATCGGAACGTGCCGGCCGTCTTCGGGGTGTAGCCCGGCGGCACCGTATACTCGATTCCCACGTCTTGAGGATGCAGTGTGCCGAAATAGGCCAGCCCGATCGTCGGCAGATTGTGGTCGCGCATGAAATCGCGGACCAGGTTCAGGTCCTGTCCCCAATCGATGTTCGAATCGAGCAGGTGCTCCCGTCCGCCGACCGGCCCGCCGGCAAACTCATTGAAGTACGCCAGGTGGTGCGGATGAAACCGCAGCGACGCGCCGCAGGCGAGTACCACCAGCACGATCGCCGGCACCCGCACGAGCCGCGGCCAGCCGGCGATCCATGCGCACGCGCCGGCGCCGTACAGCATCAGCAGCGGCAGCAATGGGAGGATGTAGCGGACGCCGAGTTGCATCGACGTCGTCGCCGCTGTCCCTAATAGCACGGCTGCCGTGAGACCGATCAGTGCATGGACTCGCCATGGAATTCGCAAGCGACCTGCTGAAGAGGGATTCGAAACATCGATGTCAGCGTGATGGGAGGGCGACGCTCCTGCGGAGCCGCGATGAATAGCAAGCTTTCCGATTGGTCTGGCTCGACGGGAGCCTCGCCCTCCCTGTCTTGAAGCTCCGGCCAGCCATGTCGCCAGCAATCCCACAATCGCCAGCAACTGCAGCGGGTGCGGCAGCTTGTACAGCAGCGTCTTCGGGTAATAGGCCGGAAATCCGGTCACGCTCCACTGGCCGTCGAGGAACACCGGATGCTGTCCTTCCATGATCGCGCGCTGCGCATCCAGTCCTTCGAGATAGTCGCGTGGAAACGGAACCGGCAGCCAGTTCAGCACACCGAGGGCCTCTTTGATCCCCGCCAGCGCGCGGCTCTGAAACGCATAATCCCCCAAACGTCTTCCGGTGCCGTGGAACAGATAGACGGCGTTCAAGACGAGCAGACTGATCAGGATCGCCACAGGGAACTGCTGCCAGAGCATCCGGCGCAGGCTGGCCAACTGCGTCTGCCGCTCAGGTTCGTCCAGGACAGTTTTCGCCTGCCGACGCGCCGCGACCAGCACTCCGCCGCACACCGCTCCCAGCACTGGATACAGCAGGACCGCGGTGTACTTCGTCGCCTGAGTCAGCCCCAGCACGACTCCGAGCGTAATCGCCATCCCCCAGGTCGGCCGCTCCGTCCACCGCCAGAACAGATACAGCGACGCCACGAACCCGAGCATCAGGCCCGCATCGGGAGTGACAATGCTGGCATGCGCCAGGACGTTCGGACATGTCACGTACAGCAGCGCGGCGCCGAGTTGAGCGGCCGTCCCCCACAGTTCGCGCGCCCACCGCGCCAGCAGCCAGCCCGTTGCGACCGAGAACGCGAGATTGAACACCCGCCCCCAGACGTACCACCTCTGAAAAACCTCGCGATGCGCCTCAATGAACCGCGACCCAACCGCAGGACCTGTCGCTTCCCCGTCGCCGCGCTGTCCAGCCGCTGCCAAAGGCACTGCGGCCCACATCCGTGTCAGCGGCGGATTGAGGTTGTCGGCCCCGAACCGCTGCTGCGTGAGGTTGATCAGACCCACCGGCAGGTGCCACAGCTCATCATGCGTGACCGACTTGCTCTTGGCAGTGTGCACGCCGAGCGCGGCATGCAGCGCCAGCAGTAGCCAGACGGCGAACGTGGCGCGGCGGTTCGGCGAATCAGGCGGCATGGCGAGAACGGCAACCGGAGCGAACAGTGTGCAAAGCACAACTGTCGTCTGTTGCGGGCCGCGGCTCAACCGTCCGTTGGAGTTCAGCCTTCAGGCTGCTTCGATGATTACCAGCGGTGGAACATCATGCCGACAGGCTGAAGCCTGCGCTTCAACTACATCACCGAGAAATAATTCTCGACCGCGAAGTCGAACGCCTCGGGAGACATCAGCTTCGGCATCCGCTTGTACGTGGCGTAGTTGCGGACCTGCAGCAAGAGGTCGCGCGGCTGGCAATTACGGAACGGCCGGTTCACCCCCTTGTAGTGCTTCGCGATCAGATAATCGATCGCCGCGCCGTCGTACTTGATCCCCATCTTCGGCGCCATGATCTCGAACAGCTTGCGGAAGTGTTCTTCCGACGGATCAGGCACCTGGATCTTGTACGGAATGCGCCGCAGAAACGCGCCGTCCACGATGTCCTTCGGCTCCAGGTTCGTCGAGAAGATGATCAGCTGGTCGAACGGCACCTGGATCTTTTTGCCGCTGGGCAGGTTCAGGAAGTCGTATCGCTTCTCCAGCGGCACGATCCAGCGGTTGAGCAGGGTATCGACCGGCATGGACTGTCGGCCGAAGTCGTCGATGACCAGCGTGCCGCAGTTGCTCTTGAGTTGCAGCGGCGCTTCGCAGATGTGCGTCTGCGGGTTCTGAGTGACTTCCAGTTCGGACATCGTCAGTTCGCCGCCGGCGACGATCGTCGGCCGCACGATTCGCACCCACCGCTGGTCGACGCCCGACAGATCGAACAGCCCCTCACCCTGATCCTGGGCGACCTCGACGTGCACGCCGGGGTCGAACAGCCGGATGACGTCGCCGTCGATGCCGAGGGCGCGGGGAATCCAGATGCTCGTCCCGAAGCAGGCCGTCAGACGCTCGGCGATGCTCGTCTTCCCGTTGCCGGCCTCGCCGAACAGGAACATGCCCCGGCCGGAATTGATCGCCGGCCCGAGCTTTTCCAGCATGTGTTCGCTGATGAGCAGATCGGAGAACGCACGCTTGAGATCGACCTCCGTCGCTTCCTGCTTCGCGATGCTCTGCGCCTCCATCGCTTCGAGGTAATCGCGCAGCGCCACCGGCGCCGCGCCGAAGTACGTGCATTCCTCATTGTAACGCCGGGCGCGCTCACGGCCGAAATCGGTGATGGTGAACACGTAGTCCCCCATCTCGGCCGAGCCTTTGAAGGCGACCATCCGCTCGTTTTTCCAGTCCTTCAGCAGCGGATCGAGCAGGCTGAACGGCAGCTTGACCTGCGCCGAGATTTCGCGACCGGTGGCCGAACCGCGCTGCAGCAGGTATTTCATCACCAGCTTCTCAACGCTCTCTGCATTGAGTCCCGCCTGTGCCAGCGAGTCGGGGATTCGCGGCCGGAAGGCGGCATCCTCTTCCGTTCCGGAGTCTCCGAGGAGCGTGTTGACCCGGTCGAACAGTTCAGCGAGATGCGCGTGGCTGCGAACGACGTCTGGCGTCGCGGTGCTGCGCCGCCGCACGACGCCGCCGCGGCCGGAGTTCACGTATTCCATGCCGTCCACGTCGTCGCCGGCCTCGATCGGTTGCTCAGTATCCACCGAGTCGTCGGAGCGACCGGCGGTGTCCTGCACGACGCGCCGACGCAACTCACGCACCAATTGGGCGGGATCGACTTTGGGAGAACCGGACATTCGACGGCCTTGCAGCGGTGACAGCGGTGCCTCAACGCCCCGACGACGGTAGCGGCGGCGGAGCAGGAGATTTCGACGGTTAGAGCAACGCTAGGTCACGCGTGGCACCCGGTCAAATGGCGCACGTCGCCGGCTGGAGCCTTATAACCCGCGCGACCGGCACGCTCGATCCAGATGGAAGCTCGGCGCTGAGGCGGGCCTGCCGACGAGCCGCGCCCGTCAGGAAGCGATTGGACGCCGCTCCGCTCCCTGACGGTCGCGGCTAATCATTTGAGTCGGAATCGATCCAACCGAGGCTCCCGCCGAGCCGCTCGTGCGCGCTCGCCTGCGATTCACCGCACGTCAGCCGAACGGGAAAAGCCCCATTCGTCTCCACAACGCCTCAGTCCACGTCAATCCAGCCGAGGACGTCGCCGATCTGCACCGGCGCGCGGTCGCGCACGACCCGGCTGCTGAGCACACCCTCCTCGGGGGCGGCCAGATGGAAAATCACGCCGGAGACCAGCAGTTCGGCGATCCGGTCGCCGGCCTGCACGGACGTCCCCGCATCGACCAGCCACTGGACAAGCTGCATCGGGCTGGTCCGTGCATCCAGTTCCGGAACAATCACCGGCACGCGGCGCGGATCACGCGGGCTGGAGGACACTGGCCATCTCTCCCGCATGGTAGCTCGAGCGCACAAACGGTCCGCTCGCGACCAGCGTGAAACCCAGGTTGCGGCACAGCCGGCCGATCTCGTCGAACTCCTCCGGCGGCACGTAACGCTCGACCGGCAACTGCTGCGGCGACGGTTGCAGGTACTGGCCGATCGTCAGCATTTCCACCCCGACGCCGCGCAAATCGGCGGCCACCTCCAGGACCTCATCGAGCGTCTCGCCCAGGCCGAGCATCAGTCCGCTCTTCGTCGGAATCTCCGGCGCCTCGTCCTTCACCTGCCGGAGCAGATCGAGCGTCCGCTGGTACTCCGCATTGCGCCGCACGCGCTCGTAGAGCCGCGGCAC
>JAXMBS010000027.1:0-70135 GCA_046349775.1 Planctomycetaceae bacterium
GTCGTCGATATCCGACACCTCGTTCAGCGCAAATGCAATGATGGCCTGTGCGCTTCAGCGACGTCCGAGTTGGATGTCGCGTCGGCCCGCCGTGTCTTTCGGCTGCGGATCGAGACCGGCCAGAGTCACCAGGTCTGGACGGTCGTGTCCGACTTTCACCACGTGCGCGCCGGCCGAGTACACGCGCGGCTGAAAGCGGTTCCCCTGCACGCGGACCGTATACAGGATGTCGCCGGTCGATTCTTCGATCACCTGGACCACGGGATTCATCGCGTCTTCCACAACAAGTACGGGAACGCCGAAATCTGCGTCGGCGTTTCGGACGCCGCCTGAACAAACATTATGGCTCGCCGACGGCTTGACGTACTCTGAGTTGTTCCGCTCAAGTGCAATGCATCATCCTGTAGAGAGCCGAACACAGCGTCACGGCCGTCGGACATTGTGAAATCAGGGGGGATACCCTCTTTTCGATTCCTCTCGTTGTCCAATCATTGAGTCGCAAATGCTGCACTGGCTTTGGCTCTTCGGTTTGAGATACTGTCTCGCAATCGCGTCAGTGGTCGCGGCGCTGCTGATCACACAGTCGCTGCAACCGACAGTATTTCCGACGCCGCTGTTCTTTACAGCGATCGTAATGAGTACCTGGTACGGTGGAACCGGCCCAGGACTGTTTGCCACACTGTTGGCCACGGCGATTCTGCAGCACTTTTTCGTGGCGGCGGAACATCCGAATGCACCACAATCGCTCGATGTTCTCTACCTGGCGCAATTCTCTCTCCCCGCGTTGCTCACGTGCTGGTTCGTGAAGAAGCGGAAGGAAGCGGAAGCCGAACTCAAAGAAGCCCGCGACCACCTCGATGCGAAGGTACAACAGCGGACCGTGGAACTGCGGTACACCAATGAGCAACTTCAGTCGGAGATCGCCGAACGCAAGCGCGCCGAGGATGTTGTCCACAAGACACAGGCCGACCTCGCTCATTTGACTCGAATCACCACGATGAGCGCACTCGCGACGTCAATCGCTCACGAGGTCAACCAGCCACTCGCCGCCATCGTCACCACCGGCGACGCGTGCCTCCGATGGTTATCCACCGAGCCGCCAAAACTCGACCGCGTGAAAGACTCCGTCTTGCGGATCGTTGACGAAGGCAGCCGCGCCGGCGAAATCGTCCGCCGCATTCGGACCCTCTCGACAAAAACAACGCCGCACAAGGCCCCGGTGTTCATCAACGATCTCGTGCGCGAAGTGCTGGCCCTCCTCGCTCCCGAAATCGCCAAGCAAGGGGTTGTCGTCACGCAGCATCTTGCAGACGAGTGTCCGAAAGTCTGCGGTGACCGCATCCAACTGCAACAAGTGATGCTCAACCTCCTTCTGAATGGCATCGAAGCCATGGCCGGCGTGACGACTCGACCCGCCGTTCTTGATGTCCGCACTGTCCAGTCGGCCGCCGACCGCGTGCAGTTCATCGTGAGCGACTCCGGTTGTGGACTCGACGGGAAAGATGTCGAGCGGCTGTTCGAGACGTTCTATACCACAAAGCCGGACGGCGTCGGCATGGGATTGTCCATCAGCCGCACCATCATCGAGGCCCACGGAGGCACACTGTCCGCCGCTGCCAACCCGGCCCATGGAGCGACGTTCACACTGGAGGTCCCGGTCGCCGGTGGAGAACAGCCGTGAATGCCAGTGACGCCGTGATCTGCCTTGTCGACGATGAAGAATCCATTCGCAGCGCGCTGACCGACCTGTTGGAGTCGACGGGATTCACGGCCCGCGCCTATGCCTCCGGACGTGAATTTCTGGAATCGCTGACCGACAACGCGCCTCCTTGTTGCCTGATTCTCGACGTGCGTCTCGTGGGCGCCAGCGGACTGGAGTTCCAGCAGCAGTTGAAGCGTGCAGGCATCAGCATCCCGATCGTGTTCATCACCGGCCACGGCGACATCCCGATGGCGGTCGAGGCGATGAAGGAGGGCGCCGTGGACTTCCTGGCCAAGCCGTTCCGCGACCAGGAACTTCTCGACGCCATCAATCGCGCGATCGCACGCGGCCGAACCGAGCGCGAACAGCAGGCCGGCCTCGCGGAAGTCCAGCTGCGGTTCGACGTCCTTACGCCGCGCGAACGCGAGGTGATGTTGCTCGTCGTCCGCGGCCTCCTGAACAAGCAAATCGCTTCCGAGCTGGGCATGAGCGAGACCACTGTCAAGGTTCACCGCGGCCAGGTGATGCGCAAGATGCAGGCCGATTCGCTCCCCGATCTCGTCCGCATGGCCGACAAGCTCGCACTCGGCGGTCCCTGATAGTCTCCATCGACTTTAACGTCGTTCCCCGCACGGCAGTTCCGGCGTTTTCAGTCGCAGGCTTACACCTTCGGACGGGCGTCTACGACCTTCGGACAGTCTGGGCACATCTGCCCATGTCGGTGATTGATCGAACCGATCACCTTTCTGCACACTCGCTGGGCCGAATCACGTCGATTCGGACTTTGACAAACATTGTGTCCGCAAGGCCCCTCCATGAACCGTTCGCTACCGCACACTCGCCGTCCCCACCGCTATGCTTTCACCCTGATCGAACTCCTGGTCGTGATCGCAATCATCGCGATCCTGATCGCCCTGCTGCTGCCGGCCGTCCAGCAGGCGCGCGAAGCCGCCCGTCGTGCCCAGTGCAAGAACAACCTCAAGCAGCTCGGCCTCGCGCTGCACAACTATGTCGACGTCTATTCGGCGTTTCCTCCCGCGGCGGTCCTGCTCAAGAACCAGATCTCCGACACTTACTCGGCGCAGGCCCGGCTGCTCCCTTACATCGATCAGGCGAACCTGCAGGCGCTGATCGATTTCAATCTCAGTTACAGCGTGCAGCCGCAAGTGACCAAGACGCGCCTGGCGGTACTGATGTGCCCGACTGAGGTTAACGATCAGTCGTCAACCGTGGGGACGATCACTTACTACCCGTCAAACTACGCGTCCAGCTTCGGGACGTGGTTTGCGTGGAATCCAGTCGCCGGCACGACGGGCGACGGAGCGTTCGGAGCGAATTCCAAGTTCCGCCCGGCCGACTTCCTCGACGGCATGAGCAACACGATTGGGATGGCGGAGGTGAAGGCTTACCAGCCGATTCTCCACGACAGCGGCACGCCGAATACGCTGAACGTCCCGCCGCCCAACACGCCGGCCGACGTGCTGGCTTACGGCGGCACGTTCGACGCAACGCTGGCGCACTCGCAATGGGTGAACGGCATGATGGTCCAGACCGGAATGACGACCGCGTTCACTCCGAACACAAAGGTGATCTACATGAACGGCACCACGCCAGTGGATGTCGACTTCATGAGCACGCGTCTCGGACTCAGCCCCACGAATCCGTCGTACGGCACGATCACCGCACGCAGCTACCACACCGGGATCGTCCAAGTACTGCTAATGGACGGCTCGGTGCGACCGATCAGCAACAACATCGATCGCGCTGTGTGGCGCGCACTCGGCACCCGCGCCGCCGGCGAGGTCGTCGGAGAGTTCTAAACGGAGAATCTTTGCCACCGAGAACACAGCGGTCACCGCGAGAATTGAACTTATTCTCCTCGGCGACCGTTGTGCACTCGGTGGCTATCGCTTCTGCGGCGAACAAACCTTCTCGCGGTGCTTAGCCGGGAATTGACGATGAAGTCGACGGATTTTGTGACATTTTCCCTGCAGATTGCAGCGATGCTGGCGGTGGCGATGCTGTTCGGCCAGCTCATGCGCCGTTTCAAGCAGCCCGCCGTACTCGGTGAAATGATGGGCGGCATCCTGCTGGGACCGACCATCTTTGGCATGCTGGCGCCCGCCGCCTACGTCTGGCTGTTCCAGTCGTCGCCCGAAGTGGGCGTAGTCCGCGACGCGTCGATCAAGCTGGGAATGCTGTTCTTCCTGTTCATCGCCGGGTTCGAGATCAACCTCTCGGACTTGCGGACGATGGGCAAGCGGGCACTGATTATCGGACTGATTGGCACGCTGCTGCCGATCGGGTTCGGCGTCGGACTGGTGTACGCGCTGCCGCGCGACTTCTGGGGACCAGCAGTGCAGGCGCACTTCCTGTCATTTGCTCTGTTCGTCGGCATGAACCTCGCCAACTCGGCAAATCCGGTCATCGCCCGCATCCTGATGGACCTCGGTCTGCTCAAGAGCAAAATCGGCACGACAATCATGACCGCCACGATTGTCGACGACCTCGTGAACTGGACCTTGTTCGCGATCATCCTCAGCGACATCGCTCCGTCCAACCCGGCCGCGACGGTCAGCCTGCCGGTGAGCATCCTGCTGGTGTTCGGCTTCTTCGCCGTCGTGCTGGGATTCGGCCGCTGGGCCGGTCCCCGCGCCCTGCATTGGGCGCGCTGGAACCTGAGCTGGCCGACCGGACTAATTGGCTTCACGACCCTGATGATCCTCTTATGCGGCAGCGTCGCGGAAAAGCTCGGCATTCATGCGTTTCTCGGAGCATTCCTGATCGGAGCGGCGCTGTCCGGCGGCGAAGATTCGGATCACCACGCGGCACACGACATCATCTGCAAGTTCGCCTTGAGCTTCTTCGCACCGGTGTACTTCGTGTCGATGGGTCTGAATGCCAATTTCATCAAGAGCTTCGACCTGACAATGGTACTGGTGATCCTGATCGCCGCGCTGGCCAGCAAGATGATCGGTGTCCTCCTCGGAGCGAAGCTGGCGCGGATGCCCATCAACGCGGAGACCGTGGCAATCGCCATGGGACTGAATGCACGCGGCGCAACGGGCATTATCCTGGCGGGCGTCGGTCTCGCTAACAAAGTGATTGATGAGCGGATTTTCGTCGCCGTCGTCGTGATGTGCCTGGTGACTTCACTGATTGCTGGCCCGGCGATGAACGCATTGCTGAAGCGGCATGTTGCGATCCAGGGACTGGGCACACCGGAACCTGAACAACTGGTCGAAGAAGAGTTGTCGGCGTCGCCCGTGTAGCTTTGCGGACCGTTGCGATCATCGAAATTCAGCCGCGCGTCAGAGCGGTGAGACGCAACGATTGCAGGGCGAGTGTCAGGTCGCAGTCAATCAATTTCGCGAGCGTCGCTGAGTTCTCGCAAAGGAACGTGCGGTGTCGAACGGACTTCGGCAGACGCTATTGGACGGGACAGGGGTGCCTGCGGTCACACGAGGCTGATTCGGAACACACGTGGCAGGGAGAAGGCCGCAAATGAATGACGTTTCTGCGCATCTGCACCACCGCGGATTCGCGACTACACGCAGCCACCTATTGCTCGACTGAGTCTCTGCGGATGTCGCTCGGCTGATTGCCAAAATAACAGTCACTCCGAGGACCCTGAGCGAGTCGACGCTACACGGTCGGCATCGCACGCACAAATTCACGCAACTGAACGACTCCAGCGAATCATGAGTCACACATCACAGACCTGCACCGCCTGTCGCAGGCCGGCGAGCGGATCGCGCGTCGGGATGAATTCGTGGCCTACGTGACCGGTGTACCCGATCTCCAGCAGCTTTCGCATAATGGGCGGATAATTGATCTCCTGGTTGTCGTCGAGCTCGCAGCGGCCGGGGTTGCCGGCGGTGTGGACGTGGCCGATCACGTCCCGGCACTGCTCGATGCGGCTGATCACGTCGCCATGCATGACCTGCACGTGGTAGATGTCGAACAGCAGCTTTACGCGCGGTGAGCCGACGCGGCGGACGATGTCGGCGCAGTAGTCGATGTCGTCCCCCTGGTAACCGGGATGCCCCTTCATCGGGTGCGATCCGTCGCGGCTGTTCAGATGCTCCAGGCAGACGGTCACGCCCTGCTTTTCCGCGTGCGCTGCCAGCAACTTCAGGCCGGCGACGCAGGTGTCGGCCCCCTCTGCCAGTGAGATCTCCCCGCTGGTGGAGTCGTCGGCCTGTTTCCACTTGTAGCCGGTGAAGGCGATCACATTTGGGACTTTCGCAGCAGCACAGTCGTCGATCATTCTCGAAGTCACGGTGATGACCTCGTCGTGGTACGCACGGTTATTGAGCCCGCGCATGAACGGCGCGCCGGGCATGCCGTTGGGAGCGATGGCGCAACTCAATCCGTGTTTTTTCAACGTGTTCCACGTCTCCGGACCGCAGATTTCCACCGATTTGCAACCAACAGATTTGGCGTGCGCACAGGTTTGCTCGATCGTCCATTTGTCGCCGCCGGCGTTGAAACACCAGAAGACGACCGAGTGCTGAATGCGGCCCTTGAGCGTCAGTTCTTGAGCGGGCATGTGCGCCTGTCCCAGTTGTAGGCACGCAACGGCGGTCCCAGAGGCCGCTGCGGTCGTCAGAAAGTCGCGGCGAGTGAGCGACACGACTACTTGCCGTCGATCAGCACTTGAGAGGCCGGTTTCAAGTGGGCTTCGTCCAGCTTGCCCACCGACCACAAGAGGCCGCGCGTCACGAGATCGAGGTAACGCGGATCGCCCACGGTGACGTTGTTGTGGCCGAGCGTGGTGGCGAACACGTTCGTCTTCCCCTGGTAGCGGTTGATCCACACGCACACGCCGTCGGCCATTCCCGGGGTACCGTCTTTGTTCGTCCACTTCTGATTGCCGCGTGCGAGGGGTGTTGCCGTCTCGTGCAGCTTCCCGGAAAAGTTGTTGTACAGCTCCTCGTTTTGCGTCTTCCAGTTCGTCAGCGTCTTCGTGATGGGATGCTCCTCCTCGACGAACGTGATCTCGATCGGCGCCTGCGGCCCATGCCGGGTGCTGGCCAGCCCCGTGAATTCAAACCACGGCGTGCTGTTGGGATAGCCCTCCGTCCGGTAACTGTGAATGCCGCAATGCAGGACCACGGCCGGCAAGCCGTCCCGATGCGGTTGTAGAATCCGCTGGACCGTCTCGATGTTGGTGACATCGGATGTGCACTCATCGTGCACGACGACGTCGAACCCGTTGGCCCAGTCCGCGGACTCGTACCGCGGGTTGAGATGCTTCGTGCCGGTGTCCGGGTCGTAGCTGATCTCCCACTGGACGTTGGCGCGTGCGGACACGCCCTGCGTCAGCAGCGTCTGCTGCTCTTTGTAGTCGTGGCAGCACCCGCCCAGGATCAGCAGGGCTCGGATCGGCCGCTCATCGGCTCCGATGGCAGGCGATGCAACAGCAGTCGCCAGGCACAGTGCGCCAGCAAGTGAGAACGCAAGGCAGCGCGGAATTCGATCGAACACGGTCACTCCTCAAAGATGGAAGGCAGTCGCCGTGGATTATGCGGGATTGCGAGGACATGTGCGAGTGTCCGCACTCGATCAAGCACAGCGTAAAGCGCAGGGCGAGTCGGTATCGGTCACTGCCGGTCGGCCGCGCGCAATCGGTCGATCAGATCCGGAAGGTTCTCAACGATCAGGTCCGGGGGAGGATTCGCGCGCTCGAATTCCGCCCGCGAGCTGATTCCGGTCAGGATTCCCGCCGTCCACAGGCCCAGTGGAATCGCGCCGGATATGTCGGTTTCGTAGCGATCACCGACCATCAGCGTTTGTCCGGCCGTCAGATTCAGCCGTGCCATCGCCAGTTCGTACATGCCCCGATTCGGCTTGCCAATGACCAGCGGTTGTTGGCCGGTGGCTGTCGCCAGGAGTGCCAGAATGCTTCCGGCGCCCGGCAACGGACCGCGTTCGCTGGGATAACTCGCGTCCGAGTTCGTGCCGATGAACCTGGCGCCGCGGCGAATGGCGAGCGTGGCGTTCGCCAGTTCTTCGTAGGTCAGTTGGAAATTGATTCCCGCCACGGCGTACGTTGCCGCATCGGGGTCCGTCGTCAATTCGAACCCGTTCTTTTGCAGCGCGACCTTGAGTCCGTCCTGCCCGACCACAATCACGGGACCGCGCGGCCAGCTGTGTTCGGCGACCTGTCTGGCCAACCAGGAGGCGGTCGCCTCGGCGCTGCCCAGTACCTGATCCGGCCGCACATGGATGTCCATCTCGGCCAGCCGCTCGACAAACTGCTCGGAGGTCTTGCTCGCATTGTTCGTGACGAACAGAAACGCGCGGCCGGTCGACGTCAGATAGTCGATCGCGTCCTGAACTCCCGGCAATGGTCGAGCGCCTACGTAGATGACGCCGTCCATGTCGAACAGCACGCCGCGCACCGCACCCAGTCCGGCAAGCTCACGAGTCATGGCCCTGCTCTCCATCGGAGGCGATTCCCAAAACGGGAAAATCTCTCAAGCAGCGAAGTATCTCTGATACGACTTTCCGCTGCGTGCTTTCCGATGAAGCGTATGGCCTATTGAAATACTCGTCCATCAACGCGGGACGCGGTCCACTGAATGACGCGTTTTCTCGGACATCCGATGTGGATCAGAAGCGGGAGGAAGGTCAGCAGGGACCTGACAGCCAGAGGACTTCCCCGATCGGCTCGCAGACGAAAACACAGCGCCATGACAGCGCCATTCAGCGGGGAAATTGCCGAAGCCAGTTCGCTTTGTTGTGGTGGCTGCGAGACGAGAAAGGACTTCGGTTGACGATCATCTCGCCGCTCGACCGCCACCCTAGAGCCAGCGGCTCTTTGGTGTAGCACCCGCGGCCCTGAATTCGTCGCTGTTTGGGGCCTTCCGGACGCTAGACCATCTTGAACTCCGCCCTAGTTCACGGCAGGGCGTCCGACCAGGCGTTCCAGTTCCGCCTTTCGAACGTGATATTCGGCGACGGCCTCGAATCGCTGCTCCCGGAGCTCGATGACCTCCCGCTGGGCTGCCACCAGTCGCAAAAAATCGACTGTGCCGGCGGTGTATTCCGCGTTCGCGGCGGCGACATTGGCTTCGGCCGCCTGCAGGATCGTGGAGTCGTAGAGTTCGACGATCTGACGACTCGCCGTCAAACGCTCATAGGCGGCCTGGACGTCGTTGCGGACATTATCCGCTTCGGCGGTGTATTCCGCGCACATTTTGTTCAGGCGGAAAATCGCCTCGTTGACGGCCGCATGACGTCGTCGCTGGTTTATCGGCACGTTCATGTTCATCCCGACCATCGGCCGCAGCGGTTGCTCCTGCCAGAATGCGTCATACCGTGCCATGAATTCAAAGTCCGGGTAGAACTCCTTCCTGGCGAGTTCGATTGAGGCCCGCTCCGATTGAATGCGAGCCGACATTGCCAGCAGGTCAGGGCGACTTTCGACCGCCCAGACGGAGAGCACTTCGGACGGCGGTAACTCACCGTCGATTTCGAGAGATTGCGGGGGAGGCGGCAACGCGGTGGTCGGCAGACGGTGCAGCAAGGTGTTGATACGTGCCACGGCGATGTGTTGTTCGCGCTCCAGCTCGATGTGTCGGCGGGCCAGCTGGGCCAGCTCAACATCGGTCTGCAAAACGTCCTGTTGTGTCACCTGCCCCGTTTCGTACTTCGACCGTGCCGTGTCGCGGTATTCCCTGACCGCCAGACCGCTCTCCGCGTTGACTTCAAGTCTTCGAGCCGTGAGGTAGTACTCGAAGTAGGCGAGCTTGGCGGCTTCCGTCAGGCGCAGGTCCGTGTCTCGCGCGTCCCATTGGGTGGCAGTCTGCTCCCACTGGCTCTGCGTTCCGCGCAGTTCCCGCTTGCCGCTCCAGGGGACTTTCTGCGCCACTCCGACCATGTAGGCCCCATTGACCTGATCTGAAGCAAGGCCGCTGGGGCTGATCATCGTTTGCAGCAGCGGGTCATCGAGCGCAACGGCCTGGGGATAGCGCTGGGCGGCCGCCTGCCAGGCGGCGATGGCGGCCTGCCGGTTGGGGTTTCGCCTGAGGACTTCGGCGACAAGCCAATCGAGTTGCAATTCGTCCTGATCGATCAAAGGAGCATCGATCACCTCGGAACGCTCGGACTCTGTGGTTGAGTCCACGAGGGAGGTCATCTGAATCCGGCTCGCAGTTTCGGATTCGGCGACTTCGTCGTCTTCGGGAGCCGGAGGCGCGGTTTCCTCCGACACCGCTTCCGATGGGACAACGGCCTTAGAGGTGGGCCGTTCGGTCGTGGCGACAGTGTGCGCAGCGCGACAGCCGACCGCCTGGAAGAGCAGGAGCAGCGGCAGTGCGCGCAGTCCAACGCTCAAGAACCCGGACATCAATCCGTCCCTGGACTCGATGCTGATCGTTGCGGATTGGCGGGTTAGCAGCCGGCCATCGGAGCCGAACGTATCGGAGTTATCGGTGAGTCGGGCTGCTGTTCGACACCGCGGCGGGCGTCTCCGGTACGTTCGTCATAACCCGAACGACCGGACGGGGATGGTGCGGGCGACGCTTGCAGCCAGCGCAAATCTTCACCCCCCATCGGGCGGTTCCGACCTGGAGTGTGCAGACCAGCACGTGTCGTCACGCTGCTGCGCGCATCCGGCTCATTTCGCACACTTTGTGCGGCCTTTTGTCTCGTTCTTCTCGACGGCATGCGCCTTGCAACTTAGACGGCTGTCGGCGATTCGGAGGTCATCCGGTGCGCAGGCCGATCTTGACTTTATCGGCGGCACACCGGAGCATTCGGTGGCAAAGTCAGTAGTGGACCTTGTATGCCCTTGGTGTTCAAAATCCTCCGTACGGCATGCGTCTGGGCACTGATTCCCATGACAGTGGCATCCGGGTTCCCCCAGATGCATTGCCGTTCCGGCGAAACAAAGGGCCAGCGGCTTGGCGACTGCTGCCTGGCGAAGGCCGCAAAGCAGCGCGGAAGGTCCGCTCCCTGCTGCTGTGGGCACGCTGCGTCGGCCAAGAAAAATGCTCCGATCAAATCCGGGTCCAGTCTGACTTGCCCGCGGGTTCATCCGCCGCGTACCGACGGCTGCTGCTACTGGCAGGACGGCGCACCGCGCGTGCAGTCGAAGCTCGTTCGCATGCCGGAACTGACGGCTCTGCCCCTGAATACGAATTGGACGACTCCAGCTCTTGTGCTGCCGTCCATCGCGCAGATGGCGCGAAGTGGACTCGCGGATGACCTTCTCCCGCTGCCGGATCGTGTGGTTCTGTTCCAGCGATTCCTGATCTAAGAGCGCCGATGCTGCGCGCGCCCGTGAGCGCGCCTCTCGCAAGCGATTGGTGACGACGCCGCCGTGATTGTGTGCCGGCCGTCAGCGCTATTGCAGCAAGAGAGTGCCCCGGTTTCGCAGCATTCCGCATCTCGCTCGGTGTGTCACGTCGAGTGCGTTCATTGTGAGCGCGCTGATGCTGCGGCTCTCGAACACTGCGTTCGCACCCGAGCCGCCCAACGATTCAATCCAGAAACAACTGGAGTCAACAATGTCACGACCGCGAATGATGATTGTAGCGGGATTGATCTGCGCCGTTTCGGGGATCGCGAATTCGGCATTGGCGCAGAAGCCGAGTTCGGTGAATGCCGCGACCCAGGCGCGGGATCGGATGCTGCAGTCGCATAACCAGACCGGCAGCTTCGTCGGCGGATATCGTCCGTTCTCCGCATGGAGCTATCAGAATTCCGCCAGGACTCACGCGCAAGCGCTGAACGGCTACGGCCAGAGCTGTCCGCAGGTACCTCCGGAAACTGCCCGGGAACACTTGACGGCGATTCGCAAAGACCTTGCGGCAGCGAGGAAGGAGTTGTCCAAATTCTCTGCAGACGCGGCGAAACAGGCGGATGTCAAGGAGCACGTCGACGCCATCCAGAAACATCAGGACGCCGTCGCCGAGCTGTGCGACCGAATGGAACAGGCCATCGGCGACAAGAAGGTTGATTGCGCTGAGCTGTGTGCATGCTGCCAGGGCATCGACGAGGAACTCAAGGCCGCGGATGCCGAGCATCGAGCGTTGCTCGACAAGATCGGGATCAAGTTGCCGGGTGGCGACGCGGGCGCACATGCCGAGCACAAGCAGGCTCCCGCCACGACGCCTCAAGCGAAGGAGGGCAAGAAGTAAGACCGTTCGCAACCCAACGGTGCAAACGGCATCACTCACTGAGCGCGGCAGGGGACGTCAATCCGACCGCGCAAAGCAGCAATTGCACCCGTTTAACCATTCGCAGTAATAGTCGCCCTGTATTGACTACACGGCAATGGATCGCCGTAGTGAGGTTTTCCGACTTCACTGCGGCGATTCCAGTCGGTCTGATAACAATCCCGGAGGAGTCGGACCGGCCAGCGAGCAGTCGAGCGCGGATTGGCGGGTTAGCACCTGTTTTTCGGCTGATCTGTGTGTCGACTGCTCGCTGGCTGGCCCTGCCCACCGTAAGGCCCGCGTTCCAGAGGACTGAACATGACCGACAACTCTCAACCCAATCCGGCGCCGCACCGCGAGCACGTCGCCTCCGACTTTGACGAGGGCGGCCTCCGCGCTCCGCCCGGCCTCAAGGGCTGGCGCAAGGCGTGGTGGTGGTTCGACTTCATCATCCTGGTGAAGCTCGCGCGGCTGCGGTTCATCGCGGTGCTGGCGGTCATCGGCGTCGTCATCACGCAGTGGGACCTGCTCGCGGCCTACTACGACCGGTGGACGCGTCCCGCCGATGCGGTGGCCGGAGCAGGTAGCGACGTGGAATGGTTCTGTCCGATGCACCCCTCGATCGTGCGGGACAACGGCAAGGAGAAATGCCCCATCTGCTTCATGCCGCTGTCGAAGCGGAAGAAGGGGGAAGCGCACGAGGAGGCCTTGCCGGCAGGAGTCGTCAATCGTGTCCAGCTCTCGCCGTACCGAGTCGTGCTGGCCGGCATCCGCACGTGGACCGTGGATTACCAGCCACTCATGAAAGAGATCAACGCGGTCGGGTACGTGGAGTTCAACGAGCGCGCCGTCAAGAACGTCTCGGCGCGCGTGAATGGCCGGATCGACACGTTGAACATCAATGAGACGGGCCAGATGGTCCAGTCGGGTGATGTGCTCGCCTCGATCTACAGTCCCGAACTGCTAGTCACGGTGCAGAACCTGTTGCAGCGCGCAAAGGCAACAACGCCGATCAGCTCAACAGCGCGCGGACGCGGCTCTCCTGCTCGGGATCAGCGACGACCAGATCGACGAGATCGTCGAGACCGGCCGTGCGAACACGCACCTGAAAATCCGCTCTCCGATCACCGGGCACGTAATCAAGAAGTATGTCCGGGAAGGGCAATACGTCGACGAGGGGATGCCGCTGTACGACATCGCCGATCTCTCGACTGTCTGGATCCAGCGCAGGTCTATGAAGACGATCTGGCGTTCCTGCCCAACGAGCAGGTCCATGCGGTCGATCAACCGCCGGCGGAGCGATTGCCGGTGACCGCGACAACCCGGGCCTTCCCCGGCGAGGAATTTCAGGGACTGCTGACCTTCATTTATCCGCACGTCGACCAGAAAGCCGCACCGTGACGGTCCGTTCGAACTCGACAATCCGGGACACAAGCTGCGGCCGGGCACAACGACGACGGTCCGGCTCCAGGTGCCCCCGAAAGACGTGGAGGTGCTGAAGGCCGCCGCCGCAAAGCACCCGGACGAGTTCAAGCCCGATCTGCTGAAGGAGGGACGGGTCCTGGCGGTTCCGGAATCGTCCGTCATCGACACCGGTCGCCAGACGATCGTTTACCGCCAGACGATTCCGGGTGTTTATGAAGGAGTGCAGGTCGAGTTGGGGCCCCGCATGCTGGGCGCAGACAACATCCCTTACTTCCCGGTGCTGGAGGGAATCAAAGCGGATGAAGTCATCGTGACGGCCGGCTCGTTCCTGGTGGATGCGGAGACGAGGCTCAATCCGGCGGCCGGATCGATCTATTTCGGCGGGAGCAGCGGATCGAAGACTGGTTCCTCGACAACGTCAGTTCGTCCGTCGATGCCCGAAGACCCCGACGCCAAAATCACAGCCGCACTGGCCCGACTTTCCAACGCCGATCGCCAACTGGCCGAGCAGCAAAGGTTCTGCCCCATCCTCTCGACCAGCCGGCTGGGATCGATGGGCGTGCCAATCAAGCTCGTCATTGATGATCAGCCGGTGTTCGTCTGCTGCGCCGGTTGCAGGAAGGCCGCACTCGACGGCGGCGCCAAGACCGTGAAGAAAGTGCAGGATTTGAAGGAAGCAACCAAGAAGGCGCCGGCTGCCTCACCGTCCCCGACCAAGTTGAGCGCGGAGGAAGAACAGGAGATCGCCAAGTCGCTGGCCGAGCTTACCGACGAGGATCGCGCGCTGGCGCTCGCCCAGCGGTTCTGTGCGCTGCTGCCGGACAACCGGCTCGGTTCGATGGGCAAGCCCGAAAAAATCGAGATCGCCGGCCAGTCGGTCTTCCTCTGTTGCGACGGCTGCAAAGAGGACGCACTCGCAATGCCGGAGAAGACGCTGGAAACCGTCCAGCGGCTGAAGACTGCTCGCGGCAACGGGACTGATTCCAAAGGGTCGCCGGAATGATCGAGCGCATCATCGAGCTGTCGATCAGGAATCGATTCCTGGTGTTGATCCTGGCGGCTGCCATGACCGTCGCTGGAGTCTATGCGCTCTTCAATACGCCGATCGACGCCATCCCCGACCTGAGCGAGACCCAGGTCATTGTGTTCACCGACTGGATGGGGCGCAGCCCCCGCGAGGTCGAGGACCAGATCACCTACCCGTTGTCGCTCAAGTTGCAGGGGCTGGCCGGCGTGAAGGCCGTGCGATCGTCGTCCGAGTTCAACTTCTCGATGATCACGATCATCTTCGAGGACGGGATCGACTTCTACTTCGCGCGGCAGCGCGTCACGGAGAAGCTCAGCCAGGCGGGCACGTTTCTGCCGGCCGGAGTGGTCCCGTATCTGGCGCCGGATGCGACCGCGCTGGGACAGGTGTTCTGGTACACGGTGGAACCGGGGCCGGACAATCCGATCGACACGTCCCGGCTGTGGGCGCTCAACAAGTTCTATATCGCACCGCAGCTCAATGGCGGCCGGCGTTTCCGACGTCGCCACAGTCGGGGGCACGCCGCTGGAGTACCAGGAACGACGTCCGCCCGGAAGACCTCCGCGCGTACGGGATCACTCTCGGCGAACTCTACGCTGTTTCGCGAAGCGCCTGCTGGCCGGCGGCGGTGTCATCCAGAAGAACAACGCCGAGTATCCCCGTGCGCGGCGTCGGCTGGATCCGCGATGTGGCCGACATCGAAACGACCGTCATCAAGGAAGTGACACTGCTCTACGTCAAGACGGCGACCGTGCAGCTCGGCGCGCAGTTCCGCCGCAGCGTGTATGAGCGGGGACGGCAACGAAGTCGGGGGCGTGGTCCTGATGCGTCACAGCGAGAACCCGCTGTCCGTCACCGATCGCGTCAAGGAAAAGATTCCAGGAACTGTGCCCGTTTGCCGGCTTGGCGCACATCGTTCCGGCGTATGACCGCACGCGGCTCATCAAGGGCGCCATCCACACGCTCACCGAAGTGATGTGGCACGAGATGGCGATCGCGTCGATCGCCATTCTGCTGATTCTCATGCACTTCCGCAGCGTGCTTGTGATTCGTGGCTGCCGCTGTCGGTGCTGTTTTCGTTCCTGCTCATGTGGATGCTGCGAACGCTCGGCATCATCGACATTCAGGCCAACATCATGTCGCTGGCCGGCATCACGATCTCGATCGGCATTCTGGTCGACCAGGCGATCGTGATGACCGAGAACGCGACCCACCACCTGAAGGCGCACTTCGGCGATCGCAAAGTCCAGGGGGACATTCGCGAGCTGGTCATCGAGCCTTGCCGCACCGTCGGCCGGCCGATCTTCTTTTCCGTGATGATCATGCTGCTGTCGGCACCGTGCCCGTGTTCGTGCTCAGCGGGGCGCGAAGGAAAGCTGTTTCATCCGCTGGCGTTCACCAAGAGCTTCGCCATGATCGGCGTGGCGATCATTTCGGTCACGCTCGTGCCGGCAAGCGATCCCTACGTTTCAAGGGGCATCTCAAGAGCGAGGAAGACAACGCGATCGTCCGCAGCTTCATTCACATCTACAAGCCGTTCCTGACTTGGGCGCTGCCGCGGTGGAACCTCGTGATCTGGTTCTTCGCGGTGCTGCTGATACTTGCGGCAGGCATGTTTCCGCTGCAGGCGCTGTTCGGCCAGGGAGCTTCGAACTGCGTGGCGCAGTCGCGTTCTTGACAGTCTTCGCCACTGTGACCTTCCCGACGGTGATCGTAACGCGTGGCATCGGCTGGCAGGGCGCTGTCGCTGCTCAGCCTGATCGTGATCGGCGTCTGGGCGTACCACTTCCAGAAAATCGGCGTGGCGTTCATGCCGGCCCTTGACGAAGGTACGACGCTCGATATGCCGGTCACGGTTCCACGGGCCAGCGTCACGCAATCCGCCGATGATCTGAAAGCTGCGTGATGCCTTGCTGGCGGGTTTCCTGAAGTCGAGTCGGTGATCGGTAAGGCCATGCCGATACTCCGACCGACCCGGGCGCCGCTGGACATGGTCGAAACATTCGTCAACTTCCGCCCAGCGGAACACTGGCCGGCGCCGCGTGCGCTATGACGACGCCCTACACAGACGGAGCTGCACTGAACCTGCCGCAGCAGCAGGGATACGTGCGGCCGCCGAACGATCCGGCCGAGCATCAGGAATCTGCTGAACGACGCCACGCAGAAGGCCATTGAACGCCTCGACGAGATCCTGCGTGAGCTGGCGTTACTGCGGTTCCAGGAGTTCGAGAGTGAACTCGAGACCGAGACCACGCAGTTCGCCATCACGCGGACGCTTAGCCGGTTCCGCAAGGCGGGCGACATCACGTGGTCCAATCCCGAGGACGAAGACCGCACGTCGCGCCGCCTGACGGCAAAACTCACGCCTGTCGTCGGACGCTGGCTCGCACGCAATCCGGTACTCGAAGACATCTCGCGGTTGACGCAAACGGTGGCTCTGGACCTGCAGGAGCGCGGACTGATCAACGACATCGTCGACGCGCTGCAGCTCAAGGGACTGGTTCCCGGAACGGATCGCAAGGCAGGCCCTCGAGTCGCTGGGTGCCCAGCGTCAGACCTTCGACACGGTCCTGCTCGACGACGTGGCGACGGCGCGGTTGAACCTTGGGGAGGACCGCGCCCGGCAGATCAACTGGGAAGCCGTTCGATCGCGGCATCGAAGCCTATACGGCCTACGCACTGGAAGAAGTCGCGCGTGCGGCCGTGGACGTCCGAACTGCAGACGAAGGGCGGGCGTGGAGCAACTGCAGTGGCTGGAGCTGCCGCCTCGCCCAGATCCAGCTCGGCCAGCCGGCGGACGCCAGCCGAGCATTGAACGGTTCGCCGCCGTGCAGTCGGCTGCCGAACAGCCGTTCCGCAACAGCGTGTTCTTCTGGCCACGCAAGACCGGCCCTGGCGAGACCTCGTCGATGACGAAATGGGCCGCGTCCTGCAAGTCCCGGGCTGGAGCAACATCTTCACGCAGCCGATCATCAACCGCATTGAAATGCTCTCCACCGGCGTACGGACCGACATCGGGGTCAAGGTCTTCGGCCTGGACCCGAAACGGATCGACCGTGTCTGCAAGCAACATCGAAACCGTGCTGCACGCCGCCGGGCGCCCGCGACATGATCGCCGCGCCGATCATGGGCGGCTACCTTGCAGATCGACATCAATCGCGAACAGGCGGCTTCTCGCTACGGAATTTCGGTGGAGGACATCCAGAACGATCAGCGCCTGCGCTCGCCGGCCGCGCCGTCACGTTTACCGTCGAAAAGGGGAACGATTCCCGGTCCGCATTCCGCGCCCCGCGTATCGCGAGGCCGACAGCAACCGCAGGTTGCTGATCAGTCCGGCAACATGCTCATCACCGTCGCTGGTGATGGCAATGCCGGCATGGCCAACGCTGATAATGGCTCTTCAGATTCTCCGCGCGGCGGGGAACTGTCGCCGGCCCGGACCGCGCCGCCGGCGGAGCATCTGGCCACGCCGGGTCAGCGCATTCGCAGCCGCCCGCTGATTCCACCTGGAGCCGCTGGCCGATGTGGCAACGGTAGCTATCCCGCGATGATCAAGAGCGAAAAACGGGCCGACTGCTCAACTACGTCACCCCAACGCGTGCGGCCGCGACATCGTGGGATTCGTCGATGAAAGGCAGCGCGTCGTCAGCCAGAAGGTCCGCCTGCCGGAAGGGGTGCACATCGAGTGGAGCGGCGAGTTCGAGCACCAGGTCCGCGCGGCCCGCACGCTGCGATTCGTCTTCCCGGCGGTGATTGTGCTGATCTTCGTGACTCTACATGACGTATCACGATCTGGCCGACGCGGTGCTGATGATGCTGGCTGTTCCGAGGTCGCCGGGGAGTGCCTTCAGCGCTGCTCTTCCCGAAAGTCATGCAGGGCTGGCACGCGCCGCCGATGGACTTCCAGCGTCGCGGTGTGGGTGGGGTTCATCGCGTGTTTCGGCATGGCGACGGAAACCGGCATCATCATGCTCGTCTATCTGCGAGAAGCGATCGAAAAGCGCGGCGGACTGGAGAACATTCAGTCGCTGGAGGAACTGCGCCAGGCGGTCATCGAAGGCGCTGTGCACCGCCTGCGTCCCAAGCTGCTCACCGAGGGAGTCGCCATTCTGGCGATCTTCCTGACGAAATGGCCAAGGGAGTCGGCGGCGAAATCCTCGCGCCGATGGCCTTGCCGGTGCTGGGGGGGCTACTGATCTCTGACGAAGTGGTCGACCTGTTCCTGCCCGTGCGGTTCTACTGGGTCCGGCGCAACCGCTGGCTGAAGCTTCAGGAGCAACAGGAGCGAGTTCGGGAGAGTTCGACGGTCGAGGTTCGTCAGCAGCGATCTTGAGCTGCACCCCGTAACGTAGTTTCGTCCACAGTTCTCGGTGCAGAGCCGTCGCTGCTGGTAACCGCCGTAATTCGCATTGACGGTAACGACGCGGCGCTTCGAAATGTCCAAGAAATTCGCCAGCTGCACACCGGCTCGACGGAATGCTGATTCGCAGCAGCTCGCTCCGCCTGACACGCCGATGCAACTTCTCAGCAGCCCGACAATGGCAGCAACGGCTACGCCGCGACCCTGCCGTACGACTGGCGCGGGCCTGACCGAAGTCCAGAAGCCTCGGGGCGAGACAACGTTTCAAATCGTCTGCCAGCCAGTTGTCCAGGTACAATTGCGATTCGCGCGACAGCGACGCCGGCGTCTGATCGCAGCGAGTCGCGACGGCCTGGGAAGTCCGCAATGCCCACAGCGATCCCGCCGCGCGCGATGCCAGAAATGACCAGCGCCTGATCGGCTGTTCCATGAGCTTTTCCTGTGACTGCGTGCCGGCCGCGTTGCCACTGGCAACAGCCTCGAACCCGCGCTGCTCTCGGTCAATTGCGCCGACGTCTCATGCCGCAGCCGGCATAAGCTGGACCCGCAGAGAGGCTATTGCCATAGTCTGGGAATGGAAGGACGCACGACGAGTGGGCGAAGTCTGGCAGACCTCTGGGAACCCGTCATGCGGTACTCGTGGTTCAGGTTGCCGGCAGATCGGATGGTGTCCCCTTACCATCGAAAACAGTTCCGGGCCAGGCTGCAGCGACTCCTGATCCTGGTCTTCCTCGGAACGATCAGCACACCGGCGATTGCTGAGGACTGGCCACAGTGGCGAGGGCCGCGACGCGATGCCGTCTCACGGGAGGTCGGATTGCTCGCCGAATGGCCGATGGTGTCCGCCCCTCGCGTGGCGGGCGATCGGAGTTGGGGCGGGCTACGCCAGCGTCGCCGCCGCAATCGTGTCTACACGATCGGCCAGCAGGGGACGGACCTGTTGGCGATCGCACTTCTACGAGTCAACTGGGGAAGTCGTCTGGAGTCGCAAGATCGGCGAGACGCCGCAATCTCAGCCTTGACGCCAACCGCCGATGGCGACCACCTGTATGGCCCTCGACCCGGACGGCGAACTCATTTGCCTCGATCTGGAAACCGGCGACCGTGTGTGGCGGTTACAGCCTTCGTGGACGGATTTTGGGCGGACGAATGATGTCGGGGCGCGGTTACGGCGAATCGCCGCTGGTCGACGGCGAACGGCTGATCTGTTCGCCGGGTGGCCCAGACGCTGCCCTGGTCGCCCTCAACAAGGGCACCGGCGACGGCCCGGCAGTACGGGTCCCGGAGCTCGGCCCGGCCGGCCGGGAGGGCATGGGTTTCTCCTCGATTGTCGTCACCGAGATCGCGGGGGTCCGACAATACGTGCAGCTCACCGGCCGCGGTCTTGTGGGCGTCGACGCCCGCAACGGACGCTGGCTGTGGGGCTATAACGGAATCAGCAATGACACAGCGAACATCCCCACGCCGGTTGTCCGTAACGATCTGGTGTTTGCCGCCAATGGCTACAACGCCGGCAGCGTCCTGTTGAGAATTGCGCCCGAGGCAGGGCAGGATCCTCACAGCGCGAATTGGCATGCCGAACCCGTCTATGTCCTGAAGGGAGGTCAGTTCCAGAATCATCACGGCGGCGTGGCGCTGGTGGGGGACCTCATCTACGGCGGCCACGGAAGCAATAATGGATTGCCCACATGTCTGGAGTTCGCGACCGGACGCATCCGTTGGAAGCAGCGCGGGCCGGGTGTCGGATCGGCCGCCGTCGTCGTCGCGGACGGTTGCCTGTACTTTCGATATCAGAACGGCCTGGTTGCGCTGCTTGCGCCAGGGGAAGAGACCTTCGAACTCCGTGGCACAATGCAGATCCCGGGCGCCGGCGGGGACAGCTGGTCGCATCCTGTCGTCGCCAACGGCCGAATGTACCTGCGCGAACAGGACACGCTGTGGGTCTACGACGTGCGTCGTGATGCCGGGGCTGAGCCGAGGCCCGCCGCGGGCACACCGGCGCTGTCGGCGGAACTCGCTGCACTGCAGGAACTGGGGGCCTCGATCGAACCGCTGACCGGTGAAACGCCGCCCCTGTATCGGTATGCCGAGACGGTACAGATGGCGCAAATCCGTCGCCGGTCGATGTCATCCGGCTGCATGCCGGCCAGCTCAATTCTGACGGAACGCTCGCCGCAGACTGCCGTGGCTGCAAGCGGTCACAGTGCCGGTGATCCTCGATTTTCGAGGGACACACCTCTCCGAGGCCGGATGCGCGCAACTGCCGACGATTCCGCGCGTCGTCGGGCTCAACCGAACTCTGTCGGAAATCTCCGACGACGGCTGGACGAGCTGTCGTCAATCTCCGGTCTGCGGGTCCTGATTCTGGCCGGCACAAACGTCAGTGCCGCCGGCCTGGAACATCTGAAGCCGCTGAAACAACTGGTGGCACTCGATCTGGAGGTGTGCGACGCGATCACGGATGCCGCATGTGCACAACTGCAGGACTGGGCACAACTGCGGGCACTCGTCTTGAAGAAATCCGGTTTTGAGCGCGAGCGTGTGACCGACCGCGGACTTGAGCACCTGGTCCGGCTGGGGCGTCTCGAACAACTGAACCTGTATGGCAATCAGATCACGGATGCAGGCCTGGTGCACCTGCAGGGGCTCACGGCCCTGCGAAAACTGGACTTGAGTCTGCTACCGATCACCGATATTGGGATCGCCCATCTACAGACCTTGCAGGAATTGCAAAGCCTCGAGCTGCTCTACTCTGCGGGGTTTGCGGGTCCGACGCTCACTGACGCCATGACAGACTCGCTGATGTCGCTCTCCCGACTGACATCGCTGAACCTCACAGGCGCCCGGTTGACAGACACGGGCCTGGTGCGTCTACAACACCTGCGCGAGCTGAAATCGCTGCAAGTCGTCGGCACGCAAGTCACGGATTCCGGGGTTCGAGCATTGAAGAAAGCGCTCCCGGAATGCAATGTTGTCGTTGCATTGTCCGACGAAATACCCGGCCCATAGACACGGTCGATTCCTCAACCTGGCCCACTTCCATGAAGCAAGCAATTGTTGGATGCGTCTGCGCAACAGCTGTGTTCGTTGCATCGCAGCTGTCGGCGGATGACGCACCGGCGACGAAGCTCACGTCGGGCATCGACATGTCGGGTCTCGACAGATCGATGCGACCGCAGGACGACTTTTACCGGTACGTGAACGGCGGCTGGATCGACAAGACCGAGATCCCGGCAGACAAGAGCCGATGGGGCAGCTTTTACATCCTCCGCGAGGAGAGCGCCAAACAGCAGCGCGAGATCATCGAGCAGCTCGCTGGCGAGAAGGACCTGCCGGCCGGCTCCGAACAACGGAAGATTGCCGACCTGTTTGCGAGTCTGATGGACGAAAAACTCGCCAATGAGCTCGGCGCAAAACCCGTCCAGCCGCAGCTCAAGCTCATCGACAGCATCACGAGTGTCAAGGAACTTGTCCGCGTCATCAGCGAGCTGGAACGGCAAGGCGTGTCCGGCCCGTTCGGGGCTTTCATCGACGTCGATTCGCGCAACGCCACGGAATACGCCGTCTACATCACCCAGTCGGGACTCGGGCTGCCGAACCGGAACTACTACCTGCAGGAGGGCGAGAAATTCGAAGAAATCCGCAAGCGCTATCCGGATTACATCGCGAAATTGTTCGCACTCGCCGGTCTGGCGGAGGGGTCCGGCCGCGGGCGGGCCGAGTCCGTCTTGGCACTCGAAATGAAGATCGCACAGGCGCAGTGGCCGCCCGAAGACAGCCGCGATGCGACGAAGACCGACAATCGCTTTGCGATTGCCGAGCTCGGCCGGGTCAGCCACGAGATCAACTGGACGGGCTACCTCGACGGAATGGGGATGACTGGCCGGATCAACAGCCTGTTTGTCCGGGAACCGACCTACATCGAGAAGCTCGGCGAACTTCTGGAGCAGGCAGCTCTCGACGACTGGAAGAGCTACTTGCGGTTCCGTGTCCTCAACAGTGCTGCGTCCTGGCTGTCGGACGACTTCGTGCAGACGGAGTTCGAGTTCTTTGGCAAGCTCGTCAACGGCCTGGAGGAAATGGAGCCGCGCTGGCAGCGGGCCGTGCGCGTCGTGGACCGTGCCATGGGCGAGGCGGTTGGCAAAGTCTATGTCGAACGGCACTTCTCACCGGACGCAAAGAAGCGGATGGACGAGCTGGTCGCCAACCTGCTGAAGGCGTTCCAGACCTCCTTGCACGGACTTGAATGGATGTCGGCCGACACCAAGGCCAAGGCCGAAGAAAAGCGGATCAAGCTCACGACCAAGATCGGCTATCCCGACAAGTGGAAGGACTACTCTGCGCTCGAGATCCGCCGCGACGATCCCGTGGGAAATATCATGCGGGCGCAAGCGTGGGAATACGACCGGCAGCTCGCACGTCTGGGCGAACCGGTCGATCGGACCGAATGGTTCATGACACCGCAGACGGTCAACGCCTATCACAATCCGCAGATGAACGAAATCGTGTTTCCGGCGGCGATCCTGCAGCCGCCGTTCTTCAACCCGGAAGCGGACGACGCCGTCAACTACGGCGGCATCGGGGCGGTGATCGGACACGAGACTGGTCACGCATTCGATGACCAGGGCCGCAAGACGGACGGCAATGGTAACCTGCACGACTGGTGGACCGAGAAGGACGCAGAGGCGTTCAAGGGTCGGGCGCAGGCGCTGGTCGATCAATACAACGCCTACGAGCCGCTGCCGGGTCTGCGCGTCAATGGTCAACTGACGCTGGGAGAAAACATCGGCGACCTCACCGGCCTGTATATCGCCTACAAGGCCTACAAGATGTCGCTCGGCGGCAAGCCGGCGCCGATCATCGATGGATTAACGGGAGACCAGCGGTTCTTCATGGGTTTCGCCCAGATTTGGCGCTCAAAGAGCCGCGATGAAGCCATCCGCCGCCAGGTCCTGACCGATCCGCACTCGCCGGCCCAGTTCCGGGCGAACGGCCCGCTACGGAACTTCGGCCCGTTCTATGAGGCGTTTGGCGTCAAACCGGGGGACGGAATGTTCTTGCCAGGGGAGGCCAGGATTCAGATCTGGTAGATAGCGCTCGAATCGAGCACGGAAGATCGAAATCTGCGCACAACAGCGTCGCAGGCCGTGCCGCAGGAATCCCTGGAGTTTTGCACTCGCCTCGCACCCGATTTTGACGACGGTTCATCCCGAGCGAAGTGCGGACGCAGAGGCGGTTTCAAAGGATCAGGGACAATCTTGTGGGAGGCCGATCCCTGCCAGCCGGGAGAGCCGCTACAAAAAGAAGAGCTTTCTCTACGATCCGGCTCGGCGGGAGCCTCGCCCTCCCGGTTTTGAAAGGCCGTCTAGTACAATCTGGAGATCGGTGAGCAAGCATTACTCTCCGGCCGGATGGTTTCAGGCGCCCTGTCGGCCAGGGCGCTTGGGCGGAATGACGCCTCCTGAAGGTGCGGGCCCAGGCCGGCGACGGGCGGTTGACTTTGCGAGCGGAAGTGCAGTTGTGGACAGAGCACGGAAAACCAGCGACGAGCGCGGACCGACGGGCTCCAATACAAACCGCTGGATCTGGCCCTTCGAATTGCTGGAGCAGATCGGCGAAGGGGGCATGGGAGTGGTGTACCGGGCGCGGTACGTCGTCAATAACCGGGAAGTCGCGGTCAAGATCCTCCCCAAGGACGTGACCGACAAGACGGCCCTCGCTCGATTCGAACGCGAAACGGAAGTCCTCAAGGACCTGAAGCATCCCAACATCGTCCGCAGCTTCGGCGGTGTGTGTGAGGACAAGTGCCGATTCTACGCGATGGAGCTGGTCGAAGGCGGCTCGCTGGACGACATGATCCAGCGACGTGGCCGCCTTTCGTCGGAACAGGTGATGGAGTATGCGCTCCAGATGTGCGCGGCGCTGGAATGTTCTCATAAGCAGGGGATTGTCCATCGCGACGTCAAACCTGCAAATTTCCTGATCGCGTCGAACGGGCAGCTGAAGCTGAGCGACTTCGGCCTGGCGAGCGTCGCCAGCCAGCGAAAGATCACTCAGCCAGGCAAAACTGCTGGCACGTTCCTGTACATGGCTCCTGAGCAGATCAAAGGACAGGAAGTCACTCCGCGCACCGATCTGTATGCCCTCGGATGCGTCCTGTTCGAAATGATGACCGGCAAACCGCCGTTCGCCGCCGAGACGCCGGCGGCGATGCTCAACAAGCACATCAGCGAGCCGGCCCCGCGTGTCTCCGCAACCTTGATGGATTGCCCGGCCGTACTCGATCGGCTCGTCGAACGGCTGCTCGAGAAAGATCCGGCCAAGCGTCCACAGTCGGCGCTGGAAGTGGCCCGCGAGCTGCGCAGTGTCAGTCAGACCGTGACGGTCGCGCCGACCCGAAAGCGGATCGGCGGCCAGACAACCGTCGGCAATCAGCCGATGGAAATGCCGACCTACCGCACCACGACCACGCCGGCGATAGAAACACCGATTTTTTCCTCGCGGATCTTGGCGCTGCTGTTGTTCGCGACCACGGTCGTCGCCGGGCTTGCCATCGTTTCCGCGCTGATCGAGCACAACGCCTGGCAGACTGAGAGCGAACATGCCCGCCAGTCGGAAGCGATGTGGATTGAAACCGCCACCCATTCCGACTCCAAAGTCCGGATGATGGCATTGAAAAACCTGGCACAATTGACCGGCGCCAGCGAGCAGGTCAGTGAAGCAGTGATCCACGGACTGACCGACCAATCGATCGAAGTGCGTACAGCGGTCGTGGAGGCCGTTGGCGAAACGGGCCATAGTGGAGACGTCTATCTCACGGAATTGAAACGATTGCAGCAGCACGACGAGCTCGAGCAGATCCGCACGCTCGCTACGGCCTCGATGAAGAAGATTCAATCGGCTCCCGAGCCTCCCACGAGTCGCTGGCCGGCGATCGCAGCCGCGCTCGTCGTCGTTGTCGGGGCACTTGTGTGGTTTTTCGGATTGAGGCACGATTCGTGATTGACCGCGATTTCGCGGTCGAAAGATCACGCGGCTGATCGCCGCTGGCATGTCATGCCACGGAATCGGAATACGACGTCGGCCTGAATCAATCTCGTCGATTTCGCCGCACGACAGCCTGCCGGCGGTTGCGTCGCCCGCCCGCGGCAAGGCGAATTGGACAAGTGCAGAGGTGTCTCCTGAGCATGGAGACCGCTGCGAGTCCGTGTCAGATGCGACTCGCTGCGGTTGGTCCATACTCCAGCATGCAGAGCAGTCGCGAATTACATGGAACCGATGTCACCGATCGGGGGGGCGCCCGCGACGATGGCACCTGCGATTGTGACCCCTGTTCGTTGATCGCAACCGCTCGACTTACCGGGCGACGAAATCACTGTCGAATCTGCAGTCGAGACATATCAGACGCTGCCACGACTTCGTGTCGTCCGAGTCGATCGGGGTGGACCGGGAAAGAACGCATTCGTCCGCGCCTGGTAGGCCACGTAGTCAGGCCTTCGTTCGGTGATCGTCTGCTCCAGCAGTGACACTCCGGACACTTTGAGCAGGAGCAGTGTCATGAAGCCCGGACTGGCGATCGTCCACGCAGCTCCGGCTGACGCGGAAATCAAGTACAGGCCCCACCAGACACAGCAATCGCCGAAGTAGTTCGGATGCCGGGTGTACCGCCATAATCCCCGGTCAAGCACCTGGCCCACGTTTTCAGGGTTCGCCTTGAATCGGGCGAGCTGCCAGTCGCCGACAGATTCAAAGAAGAATCCGACGATCCAGAGCAAGGCACCGAGCAAGTCGACGATTGTGACATCGCGTGGCACATCTCGGACGGTGGCGACCTGCAACGGCAACGAGACAAACCACAGTATCGCCCCTTGCAGCAGGAACACGGTGAACAGGCTGATCCACCAGAAGTCTTGTCCGTGTCTGGCGCGCATGGCTGCGTAGCGCGGGTCTTCCGGGCGATCGCGATTCCGCCGCGCAAGGTGCCACGACAGACGCAGCCCCCAGACGGTGGTCAGCGCCGCCAGCACCGTGATCCGTCGGCTCCAAAGCGAACTCTGAATGGCCGAGAGCCACGCGGTGATCACAAAGCCGAGGCCCCAGAACAGGTCGACGATGCTCACGTCCCGGCGGATCGTCGCAGCAATCCACAGCAGCACCAGCAATCCACCGGTCACCGCGAGATTCACGACCAGAACGTGCGTCATTGCAGATATGCCGGTCGTCACATCGGTTGTTCCAGCAGGCAATGCGCAACAAACCACTCGTTCCCCTGCCCGAAGCCGAACAGCTCGGAAACAGCGAGAAAGAACATCCGCCAGCGCTGCAGTGCCCGGTCAGCCAGCTTTGGTCCGCACGCCTGAGCGAGAATCGGCCGGATCCGGTCGCGATTTGCCTTGAGATTCGCCAGCCACGCGTCGGCCGTTCGCTGATAGTGCAGACCGTTCCAGACTTCGCGCCGGCTCATCCGGAGAATGTCCGGGAACTGCCCCAGCAGGTCGGCACTCGGCATCACTCCACCGGTAAAGAAGTGCCGTCCCATCCAGTTGGCCTCCCCCTCGGCTTCAAACGTGTAGCACAGCGTGCGATGGCAGAACAGGTGCACGTACAGCTTCCCGTCCATACGCAGCCAGCCCGCAATCCGCGACAGCAGTCGGTCGAAATTCCGCATGTGTTCGAACATCTCGACCGAGACCACGCGGTCGTACTGCCGCGGTCCGGCTGTAAAATGATTCATGTCGCACGTGATGACGCTCAAGTTGGAGAGCCCCCGAGTCCGCACCGCCGCTTCGATCGCGACACGCTGAGCCGTGGAGTTTGAGACGGCCGTGATCCGGCTGCGCGGATACTGCTCAGCCATCCACAGCGACAGGCTGCCCCACCCGCACCCCAGTTCCAGGACTTCCTGTCCATCTTGCAGTTCGGCAAATTCGCAACTTCGCCGCAGGGCTTCGATTTCGGCTTGTTCGAGTGACGTTTCAGGAGCCGGGAAATAGCAGCAGCTGTATTTGCGCCAGGGGCCGAGCACCTGTGCGAAAAACTCGGCAGGCAGCTCATAGTGCTGCTCGTTCGCCAAATCGGTGGCGACGGCGATCGGCCCTGAACGCAACCAGGCGACATCGCGTGCATTAGCCTCGCCACGCGACTGCTCTTGTGCGAGCCGCTGCGAGCAGAGCCGCCGGATCACGCTGCGAGTCCAGCGGTCAGGCACAAGCCCGCGCTCGACCGCTTCGATCCCCAGTGTCAGGATGCCCATGATGCCCACTCTCCCTCACGGGTTTCAGACTGTCGACGCGGCACGCCGGCTCAACAGTCCCGGGTCACGACAACAGCCTGGTTTGTCGAACTGAATCTGCACCAGGCCGACCGCCCGTTCCTCGAACGCGGCTTCGCAATAACACAGGTAGTACGTCCACATCCGCAGAAATTCCTCCGGATAACCCATCGCACTGATTTCGGCGCGTCGCGCATCAAACGCCGAACGCCACCGGCGAAGCGTCTCGGCGTAGTGCGGGGCGAAGTCCTCGACATGCACACATCGCAGGTCGCTGGTCCGGCCCGCAGACTCCAGCATGGCGGACAGAGACGGCAGGCAACCACCAGGGAAGATGAATCTCTGAATGAAGTCCACCGACTGCAAGTACGACGAGTAACCCCGTTCGGGCATGACAATCGCCTGCAGCACCAGCGAACCTTTTGGCCGCAGGAGCCGACCGAGCGCAGCGAAGTATTGATCGAAGTGGCGATAGCCGACCGCTTCGATCATCTCGATTGAGGCCAGCTTGTCGAATCGCCCCTGCAGATCGCGATAATCCTGCTGCAGGAGGGTGATCCGATCCTCGAGCCCGGCCGCCTCCACGCGCTCCCGTGACGCTGCGAACTGACTCTGTGAAACCGTCGTCGTCGTCACCCGGCAGCCATACTGTTGCGCAGCGTGCAGGGCAAATCCGCCCCAGCCTGTGCCGATTTCCAGCAGGTGGTCGTCCGGCCGCACGTCCAGCTTGCGGCAGACGCGATCGAACTTCTCCGTCGAAGCCGCCGCGAGCGACTGAGTCTGTTCGGTGAAGATCGCGCCCGAATACGCCAGCGTCTCGTCCAACCAGAGGGAAAAGAAATCATTTCCCAGATCGTAGTGTGCGCCGATGTTGCGACGGCTTCCCGCGCGCGTGTTGTCGCGCAGCCAGTGCACAATCCGCTGTCCCATCCGCGCGCCCCACGAGGCCCCTGAGTCCAGACTGTCTGCTGCCGTGCGGTTGCGAATAAAAATCCGAAACAGAGTCGTCAGACTGTCGCAGTCCCAGTCTCCTCGCAAGTAAGACTCCGCGACGCCCAGCGTCCCACCGAGGACTGCGTCGCGGAACAGCCGCGACCGGTGCACGACCAGCTCGGCGCGCAGCCCGTCGCCCTGGCCGAACGCAGATCGTCCACGATTGTCGCTCACAACCAGCTCTCCCTGACGCAGTCCCCGTAGCCGGTCAACCACTGATCGTCGCGCGATCCGGTCGACAAGTCCGAAGTTTTTCGCAGGAGCGAGGGCAACGGGAGCTCTTTGAACGAGGGCCGTCATGATGTATGGCGTGAGCGAGTCAGGATCGTTGAACGGCCGGGGAGCGCCGCGAGGCCGAAGCAACTCCTGCCGGCCCGCTCGACCTGGGATGCGGGAAAAACGGAACCGCCTTCCACCACAACCGGAGCGCCTGCCAGTAGATGCCGGCCAGCACCCGCAGGGGCATCACCGGATAACGCGTCAGCGTCCAGGCCAGGCTTTGGCCCGAGATCGGACGACGGCGAAGGGTCAGGGTGGCGTCGAACGGCGACGCATATTCGTTGCCCCTCTGCTCGTGGTTCTCGATATGGACCACCAGGGAATCGCCGGGGACGCTGAGCCGGAACCGATAGTCGTAGTTCATCCCCAGAAACGGGGAGACATGCAGTTCCTTCGCGGCCTGCGCCGCACGCACGGTCGCAGCGGACCCGCGCACGTCGAGCACGTAGCAGTGCTGTTCGCCCCAAGGGGTGTTCGTGACTTCCGCGACGGCGAACTCCAGCGACTCCTCGCGATTGAAGCAGTAGTACAGGCTGATCGGATTCATCGTGAATCCGCAGTGACGCAGATTGGTCAGCAGGCGGATCGGGCCGTCGGGGCGAAATCCTGTCCGTGCCTCGACAAGGTCACGGACGCTGTCCGCCAGCGGTTGCTCCGGCGGACCGACATGATCGGACCGGCGGAACCACGCCAGATTCGGGCGATCGGCCGACCACAGCCATCGACCGCTGAACAGCCGGGGCAATTCGCCGAGGTCGATGTACATCATCGACAGCCGATACCGGAATTCATGCGACGGGGGAGCACGCCGACGGTGTCGAACCTCTCCTTCGTACAGGCGACTGGCGGTTGTCATCCGGCGACTCCGCTCACAGCCCGTAACATGGTGCCACGCTGGGATCGCTTAACAACGCCACTGGCGGCCCAACTTGTCTCGAGCGCCGCGACGACGGCCTCGGCACTGACCACGCCATCCTCGTGGAATCCATTCCGCCAGTATGCTCCGCAGAATGACGTCCGCCGCTGGTTCAGCAGTTCGGCATGCCGCGCCTGTGCCGCGGCCCGCTGTGTCGTAAACACGGGATGGTGGTACTCGAAACAACCGAGAACGCGATGTGCGGCGATGCGCGGCTCATCACCGAGCGTCACGCAGAATGTGTGTCGCGAGCGGAGGCCCTGCAGCAGATTCATGTTGTAGGTCACCGACGCCGGAGCAGCAGCGTCTCCCGTGCAGCGGTAGTTCCAGGCGGCCCAGGCCCGCCGCGATTGTGGCAGCACTTGTTCGTCGGTGTGCAGCACGGCGATGTTTCGGCTGTAAGGAAAGGCTCCCAGGATCTCGCGCTCGGCCGTCGTCGCATCGCCGCCGAGGATCCGCAGCGCCTGATCGCTATGACAGGCGAAAACGATGTGATCGAACCGCTCGACCACGCCTCCGCTCGTGCGTACTTCAACGTGCTCGAGAGCGCGTCGGACACCGATGACCGGCGTCCGCAGGCGGATCTGCGACCGAAAGCCGCGACTCATTCTCTCCACGTAATTCCGCGAGCCTCCGGCAATCACGCGCCACACGGGCCGGTTCAAGAAATCGAGCAGGCCATGGTTCGCGTAGAACTCGGCCACGAAGGCGATCGGAAAATCAGCGAACGTCCCGGTCGGGCACGACCAGATCGCAGATCCCATCGGCAGCAGGTACTGTTCGCGGAACTGGGTGCTGAAACGGTGTCGCGCCAGAAACTCGCCAACAGTTATTTCCCCGGCGCCCTCCTGCAGCAGCCGCCGCGCAGCGCGGCTGAATCGCATGATGTCGGACAGCAGCCGATAGAACGACGGCTTGAGGAGATTGCGCCGCTGTGCGAACAGCGTATTCGGAGAGCGCCCATTGTACTCGAGGCCCGTCCGTTCATCTCGGACGCTGAAGCTCATCGTGGTCGGCTGTGAGGCGACGCCCAACTCGAACAACAGAGAGATAAACCGCGGATAGGTCCGGTCGTTGTACACGATAAAACCCGTGTCAATCGCATGCCGCTCGCCATCCAGTTCGACGTCCACGGTGTGGGTGTGGCCGCCGACATAGTCATTGGCTTCAAAAACCGTGATGTCGTGCTGCGGATGCAGTCGGTACCCGGCGACCAGTCCCGAGATGCCCGATCCGACGATCGCAATTCTCATGACGGCGACTCCACACGGCAGCCGGCGTCGCAGCGCCCGGTCCAGCGGAGGCGACGGCGGGCAAATGCCGCGTAGGCCGCGTCCAGGATCTGTTCAATTCCGATACAACGGGTGAGGCGGACGAACGGACCAAAGCCGACAGCGGTATACAAACGCCGGAAGACTTCGACGCCTTTCACCCAGCGACCGTCAGGCAATCGGCCGTGAATCTCGGCCATCAGATCAGCCCACGGGACACCGTCGATTGCAGCGTCGCGCTTGAGGAGGGCGATATCGGTGAAACGAATCCGCTGTCGGCGGTCAAATCGCTTCAGGAAAGCGATTTCGCGTCGGCAGACCGGACATGCGCCGTCAAAAAAGACTTCGATGTCGAAATCAGCGCTCACGGCCAATCTTCCGCTCCCCATAAATCGTCCAAAACGTTCATAGGGTACACGTGGTAGCCGATGTCCGCAAGGGGCTATTGTCACAAATTTGTCAGAGTTTTTCCGAGACGATTCACGTGTGCCCAGAACGCAGATTGGATAGAATCGTGCAATTCGACCACTCGTCATCGTAGAAGATGGACTCCACGCACGACCTTCTGTCGCCCAAGCAAGTGGCTCGCGCCATCGGCGTCAGCGAGTCGTCCCTCAAACGCTGGTGTGACTCCGGTCGCATTCCAACCACCCGTACGGCCGGCGGACATCGGCGCATGCGACTTGCCGACGTCGTCCATTTCGTGCGGAGCGAACAACAGCCCCTCGCCGCTCCGGAGGTGCTCGGACTTCCTGCCGTCACGGATGGCGCCCAGATCGGCCTGCGCCGCGGAGGCGAACGGCTGACGGAAGCCCTCCTCGCCGGACATGAGGAGTCAGCCCGGCGCTTGCTGTTCGACCTGTACATGGCCGGTCACTCGTTGAGCAGCCTCTGTGACCGGGTGATCGCAGTTTCCCTCCATGAGATTGGACACCGCTGGGAATGTCACACTGCGGACGTCTACCAGGAGCGGCACAGTTGCGAGATCGTCCAGCAGGTCCTGGCGGAGTTTCGCCGACTCGTCCCCGTGCCTGATGCCAACTGGACGGCCCTGGGCGCGACCCTGGCCGGCGATCACTACACCGTCCCCTGCACGATGGCGGAACTGGTACTGCGGGATTGCGGATGGTCGGGCACAAATCTGGGCAGTTCGATTCCGGCCGACTCGCTGGCGAACGCTGTGGAGACGCAGACGCCTCGTCTGTTCTGGCTCAGCGTCTCGTACTTCGCCGACGAGGCGGAGTTCGTTGCTCAGTTCGCGATTGTGGCCGAGGCCTGCCGGCGCGCAGGTTCACTCGTAATCATCGGCGGGCAGAAAATGACAGAACCGCTCCGTCGCCAGCTCGATTTCACGACCTATTGCGACACCATGCAGCAACTGGGGAGCCTGGCGCGTTCCTTCCGTAAAAAATGGCCGAAGAAGCCACCCGCAAAAGTTCGCTGATCGATCTTGAAGTTGAACGCGCGCGCCCCATGCATCGCGGAACCCGGATGCTGAAGCGTTGTTGGTGTGTACGGGTTCTTGCTGCGCCAGGCTTTCCGGTCAGGACATGTCTGTTTATGGGGCGTATTGCGGTTCGGACTATGGCGGAGTCGTGTTTCGTGCCGTGGTGACCGACAAAAAAGTGGAACGCTGCATATCCCTCAGGACGGCATTCGCTCAGCGGCGCGCATTCCTTATCATCAGTCGCCGCACCGTTGAGTCCTCACTCGCCCTGTGGCGAGAGACCGCGAGAGGGACGACGGCCTATCGATTCGAGCCGGCGACGGTGCCGCGCCCACCATCCGCATGCCTCGATTTCCTCCCGGACCGCGCGGCCAGCCGCTGATCGGCTCGTTCACCGAGTTGCAGCGTGACATTCTGGGCTTTATCGACCGGTCGGTCCGGGAATACGGCGACGTCGTCGGCTTTCGCATCTTCGGCAAGCCGTTCTGCATTCTGGGGCACCCGGAGCTGATCGAGCAGGTGCTGGTGCGCGACAGCGACAAGTTCATCAAGTCGCTCGACTATCGCAAGCTGGCGGGGGTGGTTGGCCAGGGGCTGCTGACCAGTGAAGGGGAGACATGGCGGCGGCAGCGGAAACTGGCGCAACCGATCTTCCACAATGATCGCGTCAAGGACTATCTGCCGATCTTCGTGCGGCGGGCACAGCAGATGGCAGAGAACTGGCGGGCGCGAGGCGAGATCGACGTCCACGGGGAGATGATGCGGCTGACGCTCGAGATCGTCTGCGAAGCGCTGTTCCGAGCGCAGATTGAAGCGGACGTGCCGGCGATCGACCGGGCGCTGGACGCAATCACACGGGCGTTCATGGGATTTCCGTTTCCGCTGTGGATCCCGTTGCCGCGACACCTGCGGGCGCGGCGGCAATTGAAACGGCTGGACGCGATCATTTATCGGATGATCGGCGAACGAAAAGCGGAGCTGGCGCGCGGGGACGCGCCGGGCAACGATCTGTTGTCCCTGCTGCTGACGGCGCGCGACGACAGCGGACGACCGATGTCCGACCGCCAGTTGCGGGACGAATTGATCACCGTGTTTCTGGCCGGGCACGAGACGACGGCGATCGTGCTGACGTTTGCGATCGACCTGATCGCGCGGCATCCCGATGTCGAATCGCGATTGCGCGCCGAATGGGAGCAGTTGCCGGCCACGGGAGAGCTCACGGCGGTGGACCTGGCGCCGCTGGACTACACGCGGGCTGTCTTGCAGGAGACGATGCGGCTGTACCCGCCGGCGTGGTTCATCGGCCGCGAGACGATCAATGACTACGAGATCGGCGGATACCAGGTGTCGCGCGGGACGACCTTTTTTCTGTGCCCGTTCCAGTTGCATCGGGACGAGCGGTTCTTTCCCGATCCGCTGCGATTCGATCCGGGGCGGTGGCAGGTCGGCGCTGCGCACAAGCCGCCGCGGTATGCGTACTTTCCGTTCGGGGCCGGGCTGCGGTCCTGCATCGGAGCAGGCTTTGCGATGCTGGAGATGGCGGCGGCATTGCCGATGCTGCTGCGGGGGAACAAATTCACGTTGACGGACATGTCGCCGATCGAATTATTGCCAGCAGTGACGCTGCGGCCGGGGCGCGCCATTCGGGCACGAGTGGAGCCGCTCTGAGTTGATCAGTGGCAAAGTGGCAGAGTTGCAAAGTGGCAAAGTAAGGGGGAAGAGAGGCGTGTGTCCCTGAATTCGTGATTTTAGCTTTGTCACTCTGCCACTTTGTCACTTTGCCACTCTGCAGCCACCGCGGTCGTCAAATGCTGATTCTGCGGCTGGCGCCGGTTGCGCCGTGTGCGCCAGTGGCGAAGTCGGGCCAGTTGTGTGGTCACGGAACCACAGTTTTTGGGAGCCGCTGCGGAGCAATTCAGGCGATTCGCCGCGCCGGGGTGCAAGAGTTACCATGCGGGGGTGGCGGAAGCCGCCGCCCCTGGGGCGGGCTGGGTACGGACTGACACATGATCCGCGTCGAGCAACTGGTCAAGGAATTCCCGGACCTCAAGCGGGGACCGGTTGTCGCGCTGGACCACGTCACGTTCGACGTGCAGCCGGGGGAGGTGTTCGGGCTGCTGGGACCGAACGGCGCCGGCAAGACAACCTGCCTGCGGGTTCTGAGCACGGTGCTGCGGCCGACGTCCGGACGGGCGATCGTTGCGGGCTATGACGTGGCGACGCAGCCGGAACAGGTGCGCGCGAACATCGGCTTCATGTCGTCCAACACCGGGATCTACGACCGGATGACGGCGTGGGAACTGGTCGAGTACTACGGCCGCCTTTACGGCATGGACGAGGAATACCTGCAGGGTCGGCTGGAGAAGATCTTTACGACGCTGCAAATGAACGAAATCCGGGACGTCCTGGGGTCGAAGATGTCCACCGGCATGCGGCAGAAAGTCTCCATCGCCCGGACGATCGTGCATGACCCGCCGGTGCTGATTTTCGACGAGCCGACGTCCGGACTGGACGTGCTGGTGGCCCGTGCGGTGCTCAAGACGATTGAAAAGCTCAAGGACGAAGGCAAGTGCATCATTTTCTCAACGCATATCATGCGCGAAGTGGAGAAGCTGTGCGACCGCCTGGGAGTGATCCACAAGGGACGGATTCTGGCGTTGGGCACGCTCCGCGACCTGGCGGAGATTCACCAGCAGCCGGACGTCGAAGAACTGTTCTTTGACCTGATCCAGAAGCACGACGAAGGTGTGCATCGGGAGCTGGCCGGGTTGGAAGCGCGTTAAGACGAGTCGGACCGAGGACCGAGACAACCGACGATCTCTGCCGTGAACTGGCGCAATATCAGGCTGATTTTTCTGCGAGAAGTTCGGGACCAGCTCCGCGACCGGCGGACGCTGTTCATGGTCGCCGTGTTGCCGCTCTTGCTGTACCCGGTGCTCGGCATCGCGCTGGTGAACATGACGGTGACGTTCTCCGAACAGACGCGAAACGTCGTCCTGCTCGGCGTCGACGACTTGCCGGACACACCGCTCATCGACGGAGACCGGTTCCTCAAGGAATACTTCGACCACCCGGATGACGCCGCCAAGCTGACCGTCGTGACGGACCGGACGCCCGCCACGGAACTCGAACCGGCCATTGCGGGATTCCTCGATCAGGCGCGGGAGATGCGCCCGCATATCGAACGGCTTGCGGAGCTGACGTCGCAGCTGCATGAATTCGAGCGGGTGTCGCGGGCCGAAAAACAAACGTCCGAACAGATCCAGGCGGCACAGGCGCTGGAACGGCAGCAGTCGGAACTGAAGACGCAGATCGGGGACTGGTTTAACCGCAGCCCGGTGCAGGTGCTGATCGTCGTACCCACCGGCTACCGCGAGCGGATTGCCGCACTCAATGCGCAACTGGCCAATCGGGATGCGCAAGGCGACGCGGCGCCTGCGGAGCGGCCGATCATTCTGCAGAACGGCGCGGTGGACAAGTCGGCGATCGCGTTCCGGCGCGTGCGCGAAGCCCTGCGGAACTGGGAAGACAAGCTGCTGGAGCAGCGATTGCAGCAGGCGCATTTGCCGGCGTCGCTGCACGAACCGTTCCACCCGACGGACGTCGATCTGGCCGAAGAGGACCAGATTGCGGCGAGCGTCTGGAGCAAGCTGTTCCCGGCGCTGCTGGTGATCATGGCGATCACCGGCGCGTTCTACCCGGCGATCGACGTGGGAGCCGGCGAAAAAGAACGCGGGACCATGGAGACGCTGCTGATCTGCCCGGCAACGCGGACGGAAATCGTCACCGGCAAGTTCCTGACGGTGCTGCTGTTCAGCCTGGCGACGGCGTTTCTGAACCTCCTCAGCATGGGGTTCACCGGGAAATACACACTGGAGATGGCCGGCGGCGCGGCGAAGGCCCTTGGCAACGTGTCGCTGCCGCCTCCGTCGGCGCTGGTGTGGCTGATTGTGCTGGCGGTCCCGCTGGCCGCGCTGTTCAGTGCGCTCAGCCTCGCATTCGCCATGTTCGCCCGCAGCAGCAAGGAAGGGCAGTATTACCTCACGCCGCTGCTCATGGTCACGATTGGCCTGACGCTGTTCTGTCTGAACCCGGCGGTTGAGATTACCCCCTATTACAGCATCCTGCCGGTGATGGGACCGGCGCTCCTGCTGAAGGCGCTGCTGCTCGGCGCGACCGCGTCTGTGCCGCTGTCGATTTATTTCGCGCCGGTGCTGCTCTCAAGCTTTGCGTACAGCGCGCTGGCGCTGTGGTGGTCGATCGAGCTGTTCCGGCGCGAGGCCGTCCTGTTCCGCGAGGCGGATCGGTTGGAACTGGGGCTGTGGCTGCGGCACATTTTCCGCGACAAGAGCCGCGCTCCCTAGTTTCCCTGAGGCCGGAATCTGTTTCCTGATGATCCTGCTGTTGCAGTTTGCGTCCTATTCGCCGATGCAGCAGGCGTTTTTCAGCGCGCCTGAAGGCCGCGCGAGGCCAAGCTGCTCGAACTGCAGATGATTTACCTGCTGGCGACGGTTGCCACGCCGGCCTGATGATGGCCGCCGTGCTGACGACCGATTTTCGCCGGACGCTGAAACTGTATTGGCCGCGCTGGTCCATGCTGGCCACGGGAGCAGTGCTGGCCTGCACGTTGCTGCCCGTTTCGCAGGAATTGATCCGGCTGTTGGAGGGCTGGTTCTTCCCGAAACTGCCTGAGGGGGCCGCCAAACTGCTGGAAGCGCTGCACGATCCGACACTGAGCATCTGGCTGCCGCTGTTTGCCTTTGCGGTGGCGCCGGCGATCTGTGAGGAGCTGGCCTTTCGCGGCTTCATTCTCAGCGGCATCCAGCGGACCGGACGACCGTGGCTGCCGATCGTGCTGTCGAGCGTGGCGTTCGGCGTGATCCACATGATTCCGCAGCAGGTGTTCAACGCCACCTTGCTGGGGCTTGTGCTGGGATTGCTGGCCGTGCGCAGCGGCAGTCTGTTGCCGGGGGTGTTGTTCCATTTCATCTTCAACGGCGCGCAGGTGGTTATGTCGCGGATCGATCCGACCCGCTGGAGCACGGCATCGGCCGGTGGCTGTTTACCGTCCAGCACGCGGGGGACCGGGCCGTGCTGCGATTCGACTGGCCGCTGGTCGCGATCTGCGCCGGAGTGACCGCGGTGCTGGTCTGGCGGCTGCTGCAACTCCGTGACGGTCAAGGCGGCCCGTACCCGGTGCCCTCAGCCGTCAACGCGCCGGATGTGTGCCTCGAGAAAGGCCGGGAGACGGCGGCGGTCTGAGGGAGATCCGAGATTCGATTGCCGAAATTCGCAGGACTGGTGATGTCGGACGTTCTGCGGCCGGCAGGTCGCTGAAAGCCGACGGTTGATTACTCGCGTCGGCAGAATCCGCAGTTTCGGAATCGTCGTCATGATCGGCAGGTTCGGCAGCCGATAAACCGAGAACGGATCGACCGTGCTTGCGGTCGCGTCGCTGACGGACGTCGAATTGTTGCCGCCCAGGCGGCCTTCGACCATAGGGTGTCCGGGCAGGACTCTTGTCTTCAGGGAAGGGGGAGCGACCAGTGAACTGCCGCCGCGGAATTCTATGGGGACTGGTATGCGTGCTGTCGGCTCCTTGCACCGGCTGGTGTGGCTGGCCATTCACCGCCAGCGGGCCGCGACGGGGCAGCGAAGAATACTACCAGATGCGCGCGGGCGAGCCCGTCGGTGAGCGCGCCCGGTATCATCACGGCAAGGTCTGGCCACCAGCGCCCCGGCCGGAGGGCCCTCCGGCGCCTCTGATGCACCGCTTCTACGAGTCGTTCTACTGGCCGTACCGATATACGCCGCTCGACCAGGCCGTCGTCAATTACACGTCGGATATGCAGATCGCCAACGGCTGGCTGTCGTTGTGCACTTTCTATCCGTACCACTTCGACGATACCACCAACAAGCTGAACAGCGCGGGTCAGAAGCATCTGCAGTGGCTGCTGTCGAGCGTGCCGGTGGAGCATCGCCGCGTCTATCTGGCTTCGTCGCCGAACGCCAGCCTGAACGACCAGCGGCTGTCAAACATTCAGGAATCGGTCGCGGCGCTGGTCGGCGACGCGACCTCGATGCCGATCGCGTTGCGCGTGTCCACGCAGATTGGACGCCCGGCCGGCGAAATCGATTCGATCTTCAAGCAGCGGATGGAAAATATGGATTCGCCCATCATTCCCTACACCGCTGCGACAACCGAGTGAGCGTCTCGAGATTGGGATAGCGGCCCGCCCGGACTCCGGGCGGGCGCAACGGCTGCGGATCGGTCCATGGCCGCCACTGGAGATGCTGCCCGCCGTACTGCGGACCGGCGGCGTGAGCCGGGGGACGCATTCTTCCTGGTCAACGCAGATTGCCAGTTCAGGTTCCGCTACAGGGCTGGATGCACGCTGTGATCGTGCGACTTGCGCGATTTGCTGGAGTTTGCGGGCGCGATCAGCCGATGGAGGGGGGAGCAGCCCCCCTTCGACCCGGAGGTCCAGTCGGAGGCTGCGCGGCGATTCGTCCGCTCGGTGCTAGCTGCCGTCGTCCCTGGACGCCGGCGGGCCCGGCCGCAACCGAGCATTCATCGCTGCCTTCAGCGAATCGAGGGATTCGCACAAGGCGAGACCCTCAGCGGCAAGGAGTGCCGGTGCATGAGCGGCGGTTCAAAAATCTGGACCTGTCTGTTGGGCAGCGCCGCGCTGGCCCTGACCTGCGGCTGCAAGACGCCCGGCGACCCTGCGACTGCGTCCAGGACTTCCCTCAGTTCACTGTTCAAAGCGCGGACAGTCTCCGCCGCGAATCAGGAACCGGAGACGGACGTCATTCCCGAGGTGAAGGATCCGACAGAATTAAGTCTGTCGTACGCCCGCTGGATGGAGGATGTCGGCAACCTGATGGAAGCCCGGCGTCACTACAGCGAAGTCGCCGAGGCCAAACCGAAGAATCTCGAGGCCGCCCTGGGACTGGCCCGGATCGACCAACTCAGCGGACGCTCACACGAAGCCGAACAAGGCTTTCTGAGAGCGCTCAAGATGTCGCCGGATTCACCGGAAGCCCTGCACGCGCTCGGGAAGTTCTACGCGTCTGAGCAGCGCTGGCCGCAGGCTGTGGAACAACTCAAGCGGGCGATGCTGGCGGCGCCCGCCGAGAAAAGCTATCGCTACGACCTGGCCGTCGCGATGGTCCACATGGGGGACATCAACGGCGCGCTGCCGCACTTTGTGCGGACCGTCGGCGATGCCGAGGCGCATTACAACGTCGGCCTGATCCTGAAAGATGAAGGGAAGCTCGCCCAGGCCCAGGAGCACCTGCTGCTGGCGGTGACGAAGAAGCCCGACCTCCACCAGGCCCAATACTGGCTGGACGAGGTGCGCCGGCTGCAGGAGGCGTCCCCGACCGCTGTCTCGGCCGACGGCGTGCAAACGGCGGCGTTGCAGACCGATGCGGCCGAAACGCTGCCGCAGGTCGCCGGCGGGCACTCGACATCGGCGCCGACTTCGGACCCGCGCCTCTCGCCGCAGCAGTTGCAGCAACGGGAGAACCAGCGACCGGGCCGGCGGTAACTGAGACGTCAGACGCAAGACCTTAGCGGCCAGTGGCTTTCGCAGCGGGCAGCTCTCGCCGCTGCAATTCGCGCCAACGTGCGTGCCCATTCTCTCGTAAGTGCTGGCACGTGTGGCTGCGCCTGCTGTTGGCTGTCCTGTGCTGCCGAGGTATTGGACCGCTAGACTGCGCAGCGACAGGGCTGGCGTCGATTTTGTGCCGACGCTGCCAGCCGCTGCGGGCAAATCACCATGGTCTCCAAATCGTTCGCCCTGTTTTTACGTGCGCTCCGCGTCGATGTGCGGCTGCTGCATTCGCACCTGATGCGGCTGGCGCTGCTGTTCTTCGTCACGGTGACGCTGCTTTGGACGACTTTCATCGGAACCGTGATGGGGGCGCCCGGTCTGTGGTTTTTCATACAGCTCACGACCATCAATGCAGTCTTCGCGACGCTGTCGGGACCGCTCTTGTTTGCGACCTGCATCACGGAAGAGAAGGAGGAGCAGACGCTGGGCCTGTTGCGAATGGCGAACGTGGGGCCGTTCTCAATCTTGCTGGGAAAGCTGGCGCCGCGGCTGACCAGCGCGCTGCTCGTGCTGGCAGTGCAGTTTCCGTTCACGCTGCTGGCGATCACGCTGGGGGGCGTCACGTGGCAGCAGGTTATCGAGGTGTTCGTCACGCTGCTGGCCCACACATTCTTGATCGGGACGATCGCGCTGTTCTGTTCGGTCGTGGGCCGCAGGACCGCGTCCGCCGTGGGCCTGGCGGTCGCGCTGATCCTGATCCACGTGTTGTTGCCTGCGATTGCCTACACGTTCTTTCTCAATACCGTGCCGCCGACGAGTGCTCTCTCGGATCCCGATCCGAAGATTCAGTGGTTCGTACGCTGGCACGCCTGGGGAATTGACGTCGCGCGAGATTGGTACTACGCGACAGCGACCGGCAAGCTGTATCAGATTCTGACGACCGGCTACGAGGGAATGTTTCTGAACGCACAAGTGGTCAGCAATGTCGGCGGCGGGCTGGCCATATTTCTCTTGTCGTGGCTGCTGTTCGACGTGTTCAACCGCGATATTGACGTGGCGACGGCCGGCGCCTCGCGGACCTTGAGCGATCTGTTTCGCCGCCGTGGCCGGCGTTCGCTGCGGGCGTGGGACTATGCCCCGATTGTCGGTCGTGAATTCCGGTTCGGCGTCGCCGGCTACAGTGCATGGATCGTCAAACTGCTGGCTTACGGACCCGGTTGCATGGCGGCTCAATTGCTCGTCGAAGACGGAGACTACCAGCGGGTCACTCGGGCCGACTATGGCGAGATGATCATGATCATGATGGCGTACGTCGTCATGCCGATCGAATCGGTCGTGCTGGCGTCGCGGGTGTTCCGTTCGGAGATCAAGGAGCGGACATGGTCCACTCTGATGATGCTGCCGCGCTCGTTGACAGACATCGCGTATTCCAAGGTCGTCGGCGCGGCGCTGGCGCTGCTGCCCGGGTTTGCCTGGTTCGTGATTGGCTCAATCATGAGTCCGCAGACGCTGCCGGATTTCTTTAGCGACGTGAACAGGCTGGAGACAATCGTTGTCGTGGCGTTTATCCTCGCCAATTACGTCGTGTTCGTGCACCTGGTGACGTGGTTCTCGTTGCTGATGAGTTCGTGGTTCGGAATTCTGGTCGCGTTTCTGACGTGGTTTGCCGGCCTGTGGTTATGGTATTTGTGTCTCGTGACGCCGCTGATGCTACGGATCATTACACCGGGACCGGACGACTCGTACATGCTGTTGATGAACTCCATGGCAAGTTGCGCGCTCCTGGCCATCGCCGCGGTGTTGCACTTCGGAATTGGCTCACGATTGCGCGCAGCGGCTGCGGCTTAACAGCAGGCGATGCCAACCCTGCAAACGGCCGTTTGTGGGCTTGGAACAGGTTGCATCAGACGTGATCACACTGACGGACATCCACAAACGGTACGGCGATACCGAAGTGCTGTGCGGCATTTCGCTCTCCGTGCAGCGCGGCGAAGTGTGTGTCCTGCTGGGACCATCCGGCGGCGGCAAGAGCACGCTGTTGCGGACCATCAACGGATTGGAGCAGTTCGACCGGGGCCGGATCGACGTGGCGGACATTGCCCTCGGTCCGCAGTCCGAGCCGGGTCGCGACGCGGCGCTGGCGCGGATTCGCCGCCGCGTGGGGATGGTGTTCCAGCAGTTCAACCTGTTTCCGCACCGGACAGTGCTGCAAAACGTGATCGAAGGTCCCATCCACGTCCTGCGGCAACCGCGGGAAGCCGCGACGTCTGAGGCGCGGGCCTTGCTGGAACGCGTCGGACTGGCGGAGAAGGAGGACGCGCATCCCGCGTCGCTCTCCGGCGGGCAGCAGCAGCGGGTGGCGATTGCGCGGGCGCTGGCGATGAAACCGGACGCGATCCTGTTCGACGAGCCGACGAGCGCGCTCGATCCGCGGATGACGGCCGAAGTCACGAGCGTGATGAGCGACTTGGCGCGGGACGGCCAGACAATGATCGTCGTCACGCACGCGATGGGCTTCGCCCGCTCCGTGGCGCACACCGTGCACGTGCTGCACCAGGGTCGGATTGCCGAATCCGGGCCGCCGGCGCAGGTGTTCGACGCACCGCGCGAGGACGTCACGCGGTCGTTCCTGGCCCAGGCGCGGAGCGCAGGTTGAGCTGTGTGCCTCTGGATTGCGACGGTCGATTCGACCCTGCTCACCGCAATACGTCGTCGACAGCACACCTCGGCAGCCGAACGGGGAGAACGTGGCCGAAGGCCGGATGAAGTGGAGAGGTCGATTTCCACGGTTTGGAAATACTCGCTGTTCGTGGGGCCCTCACCCCGACCCTCTCCCCGGACGGTCGCGAAGCTTTTCTCACGACGATTCGCCGGGGAGAGGGGGAAAAATTCGGGGCGATTCGGTTACACTGCGGATTGCGCCGGGTTCGACGTGACCGCTTCGCTGCGGTTCCTCGCCTTGACCGCCGCTCCCCCATGATTCGACCCGATGAATCGGGTCACGACGAACTGCGGGCTGCAGTTCAGCAGGCAGCGAGTGCATGATTACGCCGCGACAGCAGACGACCGTCGAAGCGGTCGGTCGACACTATGACGATCTCGATGTCTATTATCGGGACATCTGGGGTGAGCACGTCCATCACGGGCTGTGGGAAACCGGCCGGGAGACGCCGGAAGCGGCGTGCGAGCATCTGATCCGCGTCGTGGCGGACGCAGCCGGAGTGAAACCGGGGATGTCGGTCTGCGACGTCGGCTGCGGCTACGGCGGCACGTCGCGGTATCTGGCGAAGGAGTACCAGGCACGCATGACCGGCGTGACTGTCTCCGAAGCGCAGTGGAAATTCGCCCCCGAGAAAACCAACGGATCCGGCAACCCGACGTACCTGCTGCAGACCTGGCTGACGAATCCGTTTCCCGACGCGTCTTTCGATGCCGTCGTGTCGATCGAATGCCTCGCCCACGTGCCGGACAAGCCCAAGTATTTCCAGGAGATCGCGCGCGTCCTCAAGCCGGGACACAAAGCGGCGATCTACGCCTGGCTGGCCGATCCCACGCCGACGAAGTGGGAAGAGCGGCATCTGCTGGAGCCGATCTGCTCGGAAGGCCGGCTGCCGAGCATGGGCTCGGCCGACGACTACAAGCAGATGATCGCCGACGCCGGACTCAAACTGCTGCAGTACGAAGAACTCAGCCGCCGCGTCCGCAAGACGTGGTGGATCTGCGCCCGCCGCCTCGGCGGCCGGTTGTGCACGTCGCCGCGATACTGGAAGGCCCTGTTCGATTCGTCGAATGGCAATCGCGTGTTCGCGATCACGCTGATGCGGATCCTTGCGGCGTATCACACCGGTGCGATGCAGTACGGGCTGTTTGTGATGCAGAAGTAGGTAATGGATAGTTGGTAGTGGGTAGGAAAAGAGAGCGACCCGGACGCTATGGAGCATCCGGGTCGCTGCTTTGCACGTCGCTATTCCCTATTCGCTACTCCCTGTGCCCTCCCTTACGGCACGTCTTTCCCCTTCGTGACACCGTCCCAATCGTCGCTGCGGAACGGGTACGCCGGCAGATACGCCTCGCTGAACAGCGTCCCCTGCGGGTTGTCGGCCCAGTTGTAGCGGACGGCCATCGGGGCGGAGACGCCGGCGGCGGTGATCTCGACGGTGTCCGGGCCGGTGATTTTGGCTTCGCCCCAGACGAACTTCTTGTCGGCGCCGGCGATCGCGAAGCCGGTCAGCGGTTCTCCGTAGTAGGAGATCAGCTTCGAGCCATGCGTGTCGAAGTGCACGGTAATCTTGTTCTCCTGGATGTCGATCGACTTGTAGGTCGGGCCCTGACGGATGATGTTCTTCATCCCATAGTCGGCCGTCAGCGCAAGTCGGGCGAGGCGCTTGGCGACGTTCTGCTTGTCCTTGGGATGGATATCCTTGGCGGCGCCGATGTCGGTGATGCAAGCCGCGCCGACGTTCGGAATGGCGTCGATGGTCAGCATCTGGGCTTCACGCAGTTCGGCCCACGTGCTGTCGTCGGGCTGGTCCTTGATCGCCATGAAGTTCGCGAGCTGGACCTGGTAGAAGGAGAACTCTCCCTGCTTCCAGGCCTCGCGCCAGCTCTGGATCATCAGCGGCATCAGCGTGCGGTACTGATAGGCACGTGCGGCATTGGATTCTCCCTGATACCAGATGGCGCCGCGGATGGCGTACCCGGCCAGCGGCGCAATCATGGCGTTGAACAGGCTGCTCGGGCGGTGCGGCGATTTCGCGGGGTCCTGGGCCTTGTTCGGCTTCGGCGGTTCCGGCTTCTTGTCGGCCTTGGCCTGCTCGGCCTTCTGCTTCCAGTCGGCGAGGGCGGTCTGATACTCCATCTCGGCTTTGTTCGCATCGTAAGCTTTGACGTTGGCCTGCCACTTGTCGACCATCGGCTGCATCGACGGCGTGCGGGCCAGCGCCTCGGCGCTGGTCCAGGCTTCGGCCGGAGTGCCCCCCCAGGCAGTCTGGATAATGCCGACCGGGACGCCGAGCACCTTGTGCAGCATCCGGCCGTAGAAGTAACCGACGGCGCTGAACTCGGGGACGGTGTCCGAATTACAGGGCTTCCACGCCGAATCGACGTCCTTTTGCGGCGTGTCGGCGGTCACCATCGGCGTCTTGAACAACCGCATGTTCGGGAAGTTCGCGGCGGCCGCTTCGAGATCGGGATCGAGCGACGCGGCGACCGACCACTGCATGTTGGACTGTCCGCTGCAGACCCACACTTCGCCAACGAGGACGTCGGTGCGGGTTTCCGTGGTCTTCCCCTTCACGGTCAGCGTGCCCGGGTCGCCGACAGACAGCTTGTCCAGTTTGACCATCCATTTTCCATCAGCGCCGGCCGTGGCAGTCTTGGTCTGGTCGCGGAACGTGACGGTGACCTGCTCGTTGGGATCGGCCCAGCCCCAGACGGGGACCGGCTGATCGCGCTGCAGGACCATGTGGTCGGTGAACAGGGCGGGGAGCTTGACGTCGGCCAGAGCGGACGCCGTAAACGACACCAGAGCCAGCGACAACCACAGCAGACAGCGCGCGAATTGCATGTGAGTCCTCCAGATGCGGGTCAGAGATGGTGACAGCGTAGCGCGGGGAGGGTTTGCGGTCCAGTGAGCAGGGGCGCAGAGCGCAGGATACCGTGACAACGATCGCTGGCGACGAACTCCCTTCCGTGAATTGCGCGGCGGCTTACTTCGTCGCCGTCCGCACATACTCGATCAGGTTCCGCATCTCGTCCGGCGTCACCTTTTGTTCCAAGCCTTCGGGCATCAGCGATTTGCCAGAGCTGGTCACGGTGTCGATGTCGGAGCGGAGGACCGTTTCCTGTTTGCCGAGCGGCTGGCGGAGGGTGAAGCTGGTCGGCGTTTCGGCGGCGATGGCGCCGGTCTTGATCGTGCCGTCGTGCTGGAGGATGACATACTCCAGGAAGTGCGGTGAGACTTCGCGATTGGGGTCAAGGATGTGCTCGAGGATTTCGGCGGAGGTGCGGGCGCGGACGGTGACGAGGGCGGGGCCGACGTCGTGCCCTTCGCCGCCCAGGCGGTGGCAGTTGGCGCATTCGCGGGTGAAGATCACGCGGCCGGCGGCGGGATCGGGAGTGCCGGCCAGCGCCTGGCGGTAGCGCGCGATGAGTTCGCGGCGCGCGGCCGGCGTGGCTTCGCTGCCGAAGAGCTTTTCGGCGCGGGCTTTCGTCGCTGGATCGCCACTTTTGAGCAGCAGCGAGCGACGCACCGGCGGGACGTCTGCGGCGGCGATAGCGCCGGACTCGATGGCGTCAAACAGCTTGGCACGGCGATCTGTTCGTGCGAGCGGGACGAGCATCACCCTGCTCGCCCACGCTCGGCGTCAGCTTGGGATAGCGGTCCAGCAGGATGTCAGCGACACGCGGATTGGCTGATTTCGCGAGCGCCTCGGCAGCCGCGGCTGGACTTCCTGCAGTTGCTGGATGTCCGAGCAACATCGTGAACAGGTCATGTCGCGACTCGAATGATCCGCAAAGCCAGCCAACGGATGCCGAGGACCCGGCGATCGATCAGGACCCCCATTTCTCGAGCGGCAGACTGTGCGGCCCAGTTCACCGCGCCCAGAGATTGAGCGTCAGGCCCCATCGCTGAGCTGAAGTATGATGTCCGGGAGCCTTGCGCTTTCACCGGCAGTCGTTCACTCAACTGCAACAGAAGTGAGAAAGGCGGAATCATGTGCGTCCAACTCAATTGTTGACGCCGACGCCAGCAGGGCCTCGACCACACGAACGACATCTGTTGCCTGCCCCTTTGCGGCGACCGCTTGCAGAAGTTCCTGCGTTTTCAACGCCGCCTTGCTGCCGCAGTAGCTGCGGATGCGAAAGATAGTCGACCAGCAGGTTTTCTGCGGTCGTGGAGCTGAGGGCGATGCGGGCTGCGAGCCGCAACCAGAGATCTGCCATCTCCGCGCAGTGCGAATTGCAGCGGATTCTGCACGATGTGCGGTTGATCACTGCCAGCGTCAGAATGGCCTGCATTCGCACCCGCGAATCCTGATCGCGGCCAGTGCGACATCCGGTCGCGAACAGCCGCTCGGATCGATTCAAGAAGCGATTTGTATTGAGACTCTGCCAGCCAGATCCCATGCTCACGGATTCGCGGCGACGCGTCGTTTAGTGCACTTGTGAGCACCTCGTCATTCAGAGACCCCAGCACGCTATCCCGAAGATACAAGGCATGCAGCGCGCTGCGGCGAATCTGAAAGTCGAGGTTGTCGCAACTCCGGCACGGCGGCGGCGTCTTGACGCTCGAAGATCCAGCCGCTGCCGTCTCCGCGCCTACCAGGAGTGGGCTTTCCAGCGGCTGCGACGAGCTCAGTCGTGGTCGCACTTCGAGCCGCAGCGCGGCGGGCGGCGTGTAACCATCACGATAGCGGGGCGGGACGAGCCGGTAGATGCGGCCGCGATCACGTCCGCTGGTCAGATCCAGTTGCGCTTGATGTCGTCGGGGATCGACCAGGGGATGCTCAATCGTCTCGCGATACATGTCGAGCAGATGCAGAGTCCCATCGGGGGCGTTCACGGATTGACCGGGCGGAACCAGTTGTCGGTCGAGGCGAGGAATTCTTCCTTGTCACTCGTACGGACGGCGCGAGAACGTGGCACCGTCCGGTTCCAGGCGATAGCGGATAGTGAGTTTGCCGGCGACTTCGCCGACGAAGACGATGCCAGCGTATTCCTCCGGATAAACGCCTGCGGTAGACCGTTGCTCCGGCGGCGGACGTGACAAACCCGACGGCGTTCATCACTGCGCGGCGTGCCGGCGATTTCAGCCGCCAGCCGGGCGGCGTTGACCTCACCCATACGGCTCCGGCGGGCTGATGCGAGAACACCGGGACAGCGTCTCCGGCGTCAACCGAAGTCGTAGATTGTGGTGGCGGCAACGACGGCCGGGTTGAGCGCGAGGTAGTAGTCGTCCAGAACGATGTGCTGCACTGGATTGCGGATGTTGCAGATGAACCGGTTCCCCCAATCGTCAAACGTGTTTCCAAACCGTGCGCTTGCCGAGGACTTCGAAGTCGCCGGTGTTCGGATCGAACCGGAAATCATTCCGCCCGAGCGCAATCGGCCAGGCCGTCGCTCCCCTTGCGGATGATCGATCCGCCATTGCTGGAACCGGCCGCGTAGAACTGGTGATCGAGTCCCCACTGCAGGTTGTTGATCACGGCACGGACTGAACTTGCGGAATCCAGTGACGAAAACCTGTTCGCGGACTTCCGCCTTGCCGTCGTCGCCTCCTTGAGATGCCAGATGTCGGGAGTGGCGGTGACATAAACGCCCCCTTTCCAGCAGGCGATCCCCGTCGGCGAGGAAAGCCCTTCGGCGGCAAAGACGGTCGAGCGATCGAAGACGCCGTCGCCGTTGTCGTCTTCAAGCAGCCGGATGCGGCCGATCGCGGCCGACTGTTGATCTTCCCACGCTTTGTCGGCTTGCCGGATCGACGAAGGGATAGTCGTTCATCTCGACGACATACGCGCGGCCGTTTTCGTCGTAGACCATCGCCACGGGGTCGGTAACCAGCGGCTCGGCGGCGAGGAGTTCGAGGCGGAATCCATCCTGAATACGGAACGTTAGCGAGCGGCATGGCGGGCACTGTCGGTGGAATCCGTGGCAGACCTTGTGCGGAGAGTGAGCCGACAGAAAGAAACGTCATGGCCAGAATGGCGAGGTCAAATTCGTGTCATCAGGCGGTCCCATTTGAAGACGGCAATCAACAGGCTGAGATTGTACCGATAACATCGGCAATGTTTTTTGCCACCGAGCACACCGAGATCCCAGCGCGGCCGATGGCCGCAACCAGCTGCTCAATGTTGTACTAGCCGCGACCGTCAGGGGCGAATCCGCTCTCAATGGCCTCCCTGACGGTCACGGCTAGTCGAAAGCACGCCGCAGCTCCTGATCGTTCGTAGCACAGAGACGACTCTCGGTGTCGTCGGTGGCCAGCTGCCTTGGGGACGAGCCTATCCGTTCCGGCTCGTGTGCCGTGAGTCGCTTGGGTGACGCTTCCCGACGGTCCCTGCGTCGATACAATCGCCGCGACCTGATCCCCTGTTGCGGATTGAGCTCGTCGGCCAGCGCCGCTCGACGAGTCCGCCCCGAAGGTCGAGTTGATTGCATGCCGACGACGAGTGCTGAGCCACGCGAACTCCCCTGACGATGTCGGACCGTCGACTCCTGACGGTCCGGCAACGCCTCCTGCAGGAGCAGCGGAGGTTTCTGGTGCGTCCGGCGAGTTCTCGTGGCTGCTGTCGGGGATCACGCTGGCGACGAAGATGATCGAGTCGCAGGTGCGCTACCGCCGGCGGCAAGAATATCCCCAGGCGCTCCACGGCGACACCAACGTCCAGGGGGAGGTCAGCAAAACTCGACATCTATGCCAACGAAGCCTTGCTGCACTGCCTGAGCGTCCGCGAAAACGTCGGCCTGCTGGTCTCCGAAGAGAACAAGGAGCCGGTCCTGATGCGGCATGACGCACCACGGGCGCACTACGCGGTCGTGTTTGATCCACTGGACGGGTCGTCAAATATTGATGTCAGCGTCAGCGTCGGGACGATCTTCTCGATTCTGCGGCGTCCCGACGGGGCGGAGCACGCGGATCCGATGTCGTGGGTCCTGCAGCCGGGGAGTCGGCAGGTCGCCGCCGGATACGTGCTGTACGGGTCTTCGACGGTCTTCGTGTACAGCGCCGGCAACGGCGTGCACGGCTTCACGCTCGATCCGGCGATCGGGGCCTACGTGCTGAGCCACGAGAATATCCGCATGCCGGAGCAGGGGATCTACTACTCGTGCAACGAAGCCAATCGGAATGATTTTCCGCCGCCGTGTGCCCAATATCTGGATGAGCTGCGGGGCGGCGCGTATGGGCGGCGGTATTCGAGCCGGTATATCGGGTCGATGGTGGCGGACGTGCACCGCACGCTGCTCAAAGGGGGGGTGTTCCTGTATCCCCCAACGGAAAAGCAGCCGTCCGGCAAGCTGAGGCTGATGTACAGAAGATCCGATTGCGTTTCTCGTCGAACAAGCGGGCGGTCAAGCCACGAACGGCCGCCAGCGAATTCTGGATATCCAGCCGCAGAGCCTGCACGAACGGACGCCATTGCTGATCGGCGGACGGCGCGAGATGGCGGAGTTCGCGCGATTGTCCGCACAGGTGTAGCGCGGTGTCACACCTCGGTTTTCGGGTGCCACTGGCTCTGCCAGTGTTGATTGAACCGTGCGTTTCACTCGTGTCGCACTGGCGAAGCCAGTGGCACCCAACTCTAATTCGTTCTTGCGACGGAGCACAGCAGCGACGAGAAGCGGAACGTTATCGAAGACGACTGTGGATTCGCCCCTCAACATCCTGATTCTGCTCGACGTCGACGAGCACACGCTGGTTCGTGTTCGGACAGCGGCGCCGGAGGCGCGGGTGACAGTCGGCCCGAAGCACGATGTCACGGCCCATGAGTTTCAGCTCCCGGCCACGGTGTTGCAGGACATCGATTGCCTGATCTGCGAGACGCCGCCGCGCAATTTCGACGACTTCCAGCGGCTGAAGTGGATCCAGCTGGCATCGGCCGGCTACAACCAGCTCTTCGGCCTGCCGATCGCAGAACGCAGGATCCAGGTCACGAACGCGCGCGGCTGTTTCGACGTGCCGATCGCTGAATGGAATGTGATGATGCTGCTGGCCTGGCATCGCAATCTGTTCGGCATGCTGGCGAACCAGCGCGAGCAGGAATGGGACCGCTCAGCGAAGTTCGAGGATGAGTTCCGCAGCGGCACCGTGGGTTTCTACGGGTACGGCGGTCTGGCGCGCGAGAAGCAGCACGGTTGCTGATCCATGGGCATCACGGTCCATGCTGACTCGCGACGGCACTATCGGGAATCAGGAGAACACGTGCTGTGTTCCCGGTACCGGCGATCCCGAGGGACGACTGCCGGATCGAGTCTTCGCCGCCGCGGAAAAGTCCACGTTCTTCGCCGGGCTGGATTACCTGATTATCGCCGTCCCGTTAACACGCGCGACGACCGGGCTCATTGGCGAAGCGGAATTGCGAATGCTACCCCCGCATGCCGTGCTGATCAACCCGGCGCGCGCAGCGATCATCGACCAAGATGCACTCGTGCGCTGCCTGTCGGAGGGGTGGATTCGCGGCGCGGCGCTTGATGTGCACTATGCCTATCCGTTGCCGCCGGAGCACCCGCTCTGGTCACTGCCGAACACTGTCCTGACGCCGCACATCGCCGGCGCCGGACTCAATCCGCACTTCCTGCCGCGCACGTTCGACGTGTTTACCGAGAACCTGGGACGGTTTCGTTCCGGCCAACCGCTGCTGAACCAATTGACCCCGTCGGAAATCGCCGGGGAGTAGTGCGCAACCCATCACATGCGAAGTCCTTGCCGCAGGAGCGTCGCTGACATGCCGCAAACGACGTCGAAGACTGCTGTCTGGATCACGCTGTGGCTGGTCGCGCTCGCAGGAGTCTATGCGCAGTGCGCAGCGGGCGGAGAAGCAGTGCCGTCGAACGAGCCGGTCGTCGTCGTCGAGGCCGGTCCGCTGCGGTTTACGGAACACTGCCTGATGCAGGGGTACACATATGCCTACGGCCTGTCCGCGCACGACGTGGACGGCGACGGCGACCTCGATTTGACGAGCGCCGACGCCGAGACGAACAGCAACGTGTACCTGCTGCTGAACGACGGGCGCGGCAAGTTCGCCAGCTCGATCCTGCAAAAACACAAGGCGGACGATTCGACGGACCCGATTCGCCTCGAGCGACACAAGCTCGGCGATGTCAACGGCGACGGCCGGCCGGACCTGGTGATCGTCGACAATCTCCAGTGGGACATTCGCTGGAACGAGAACCCTGGTCCGCAAGGTCTGGCCAAGCCGTGGCCGTTGCACCGCGTCGCCGAGCCGAAAGAGGTGCCGGGGTCGTACGATGTGTCGCTGGCCGATTTCGACGGCGACGGTGATCTCGACGTGGCCGCCTCGAGCTGGCGGTTCGGCAACCGGTTCGACTGGTTCGAGAACGTCGGAGCGCCGGGAAACGGCGGCAAGTGGCAGCGACGTGAAGTCGCCCGCGACATCGGCGAGACGCGGACGATCGAAGCGGCGGATTTCAATCGCGACGGGCGGCCCGATCTGCTGGGGACATCGCGCGGCGCGAATCTGGTGGCGTGGTTTGAAAACTCCGGGACCGGGCCGGCGCTGACCTGGAAGCAGCATGTGATCGACGATCAGACCCTGTACCCCTGCCATGGTCATGCCGTGGATTTTGACAAGGACGGCGATCTGGACGTGGTGATGACGTTCGGCCTGGCGGGGGGAACACCAGTGGCCAGCGGCACCTCGCATCAGGTGGCGTGGTATGAAAACGTCGGCGCGCCCGGAGACTCGATGAAGTGGACGAAACATCTGATTGGCACAGAGTTCTCGAATGGATTTGAGGCGGTCACCGGGGATCTCGACGGCGACGGAGATCTGGATGTCGTCGCCACCGGCTGGACGGCCGACGGCCGGATTGTCTGGTTCGAGAACAGCGGCGACGCCGCCGGCGAATGGAAGCAGCACGTGCTGAAGCACCCGTGGACGAACGCGGTGACCGTCGTGGTGTGTGATCTCGACGGCGACCAGCGGCTGGATATCGTCGCCTGTGCGGAGCGTACGGATAACGAGTTGCGTTGGTGGCGCAATGAGGGGTCGTCGAAGAAGTGAGTCCGCATTGCCGGCCGATCGCACGATGAAAGCCGACTCGACGGTGTCGACATTACAAGCAGTTTCACAACTAGCAGGCGCCGGGTTCTCTGCCGTGAACAACGTTGCATCGTGAGATGGGCATACACGCTTCGTGTCCTTTGTGCCCTTCTGTAAATCCCTTCGTCGTAGGGAAAGAAAGGTTGAACAGAAGGGCACGAAGGACACAAAGAACGGGTTAAGACGGCAGCCGGCTACAGAAGCCCGCGTAAAACTTAACGTCATGCGGAGCAATCATGTTCACAGTATTGGCGTCGCTCTCCCATAATGCGGACTTTGAAATCTCGAAATCGAATATAGTCTGCCGTGCTGCGACAGGGGTCATCCTGTTCATGGCCATGTGTGGCTTCGGCAGCGCGGCGGATCCATCGTCGGAGAGCACGGTCCATGAGCTGACCACGCCGGACGGCACGCGATTCGCGATTCTCGGTGACAAGCCAACAGCGCCGGCGCCGACGCTGCTGGTGTTTGGCGGCGATCAGAAAGGGACGCTGCTCGGCGAGGACGTCAATCGCATCGGCCGGCTGCTGGCCCCTCACGGGTTCCTGTCGGTCTCACTCGACATTCCGTGTCATGGCGCCGATGCGCGGCCGGGCGAGCAGGCCGGATTGACCGGCTGGCGAGATCGGATCGTCAAAGGAGAACACATCTTCGACGAGTTCGCGGGGCGGGTCTCGAAGGCACTCGATTATCTGATCGCCGAGAAATACACCGATCCCGAACAGATCGTGATTTCCGGCACGTCGCGTGGTGGCTTCTGTGCGTTTCACGCGGCGGCCGCTGACGAACGCATTCGCTACGTGCTGGCATTCGCGCCGGTCACGCACCTGCCGGTGCTCACCGAGTTCGAAGGGGCCCGCGAGCACTCGGATGTGCTGGCGCTCTCGCCGATTCACTTCGCCGACAAGCTCGCGAACAGGACCATCTGGATGGTGATCGGCAACGACGACGAACGGGTCGGGACCGACGACTGTATCGCGCTGACGCAGGCAATCCTGAAGCATGCCAAACGCAGCCCCAACCCGATTCCGGTCGAGCTGCACGTGCTGGCGACGATTGACCACCGGCTGCACGCCATGCGAAAGCCCGAATACAAACAGTGGACGTCTCCGCACGACGACGCGGCCGCGTGGCTGCTGGCCGTCATGGCTCCGTCATCTGAACCTGCACACTAATCCCCGGACTCACGGCGGTATGTCCACCGACTCCATCCGCGCTATTGACGTTCATGCGCACTACGGCCGCAATATCCGCGAAGGGGTGCCGGACTTCGTCAATGACTTCATGACGGGGGATGCCGCAGAAGTGGCGCGGCGCGCGGCGGCGGCGAACATCGAATGGACGATCGTTTCGCCGCTGGAGGCGTTGTTCCCGCGGTTTAAAGGAGACGCGGTCGCGGGCAACCGGAGCGCTGCCCGCGACGTGGCGGCGACGGGGGGATTGCTGCAGTACGTCGTCATCGATCCGCGACGGCCCGAAACGTACGAGCAGGCCGACGAGATGCTGCGGAGTCCGCGATGCGTCGGGATCAAAATCCATCCCGAAGAGCACGGCTACCCGGTGGCGGAATTCGGTCGTCCGATGTTCGAGTTCGCCGCTGAACACCGCACGGTTGTGCTCTCGCACAGCAGCGAGCAGCTGAGCCTGGCATCCGACCTGGTCAATCTGGCCAATGAGTTTCCGGAAATGAGGCTGCTCCTGGCGCATATCGGGTGCGGCTGGGACGGCGATCCGACGCATCAGGTGCGGGCCATCCAGACCAGCCGGCACGGAAATGTGTTTGCCGACACTTCGAGCGCCCGGTCGATCACCCCGAACCTGATTGAATGGGCCGTGAGCGAGATCGGCGCAGAGCGGGTGCTGTTCGGCACGGACACGCCGCTATATCACACGTCGATGCAGCGGATTCGGATCGACCACGCGAACCTGTCGGATCGCGACAAGCGCCTGATTTTGCGCGACAATGCCGTGGCGCTGTTTGGGTTGGAAAAGTTGGTGCAGGCTGAACTCCGGATGGAGTCCGCCGAGGGCCTGCGGTAAACTCAATCAGCCAGTGAACATGCTGGCCCAGTGCCGGAGACGACTGCGGGGAGGATCTCCGCGTGTTTCATCGCCAGCGATGGAAGGAATGTCCATGTTGACGATTCACGGTCGACCGCAGCGGGTGTGCAGCGGACTGTCGCGCCGATCGCTCCTGCAGGCCGGCGGCGCCGGGCTGCTGGGGGTGAATCTCTCGCGGGTGCTGGCGGCCGAACAGTTGGCGACTGCGTTCACGGGCGGGCGAGCCAAGTCGGTCCTGTTCCTGTACCTGTTCGGCGGCCCCAGTCAGCTCGAAACCTGGGACATGAAGCCCGATGCGCCGGTCGGCCTGCGCGGGCCGTTCCTGCCGATCGCTTCGCGGACGCCCGATCTGCGGATCTGCGAGCTGATGCCGCGCAGCGCGATGCTGTCGGACAAGTTCTGCGTCATCCGCTCCATGACGCACGGTGAGAACGATCACAACGCGGCGCACTACATTCAGACGGGGCACAAGTGGACGCGCAAGGCCGAGAATGGCCAGGACGTCAATGCGCGGCCGACCGACTGGCCGTCGATGGGTTCGGTCGTCGAGTACCTCTCTGCGCATGAACGTGACGCACACCGGCGGACGTTTCCGGATTACGTCTACCTGCCGAACCGGCTGGGACATCTCCAGACGCCCAAGTACGATCGGACCGGGCAATACGCGGGCTGGCTGGGGAACACTTACAACGCGCTGGCGACCGACGTCCGTCCCGAGAAGCCGAGAGACAACATGTTCCTGCGGGACTGCACCGACAAGGAACTCGACTTCCGGATCAAGGGGCTGGCCGACCCGACCGAGATGCCCCTCAGCCGCTTGGATCGCCGTCGCAGCCTGATCGAACAATTCGACGACGCGAGCCGCGAACAGGACGAGGCACGGCCGTGGGAGGGGTACGATCCGATCCGCGACCAGGCGCTGAACCTCGTCACGTCCGAGAAGATCCGCACCGCGCTCGACATCCGGCAGGAGCCAGCCGCGCAACGGGATCGCTACGGGCGACATCTCTATGGGCAGTCGCTGCTGATGGGGCGGCGGATGATCGAAGCCGGCGCACGGTTCGTCACCGTCGCGTGGGACTCGCCGGCGGGCACGGACGGCTGGGACTCGCACAATAGCAGCACGCATCTTGAGAAGTGGCTGATCCCGGGATTCGACCAGGCTTACTCAGCGCTGCTGGAGGACCTGGATCAGCGCGGGCTCCTGGCGGAAACGCTGGTTGTCGCTCTCGGGGAAATGGGCCGCACTCCGACACCCAGCGCCGGTTGGGGTCGCGGCCACTGGAGCTACTGCTTCCCGGCGCTGCTGGCCGGAGCCGGGATCCGCGGCGGGATCACCTACGGGCGATCGGATGCCGATGCGGCCTGGCCGGCGGAGCGTCCGGTCAGCCCGGAAGATCTGGCGTGCACGATCTACACCGCGCTGGGTCTCGATCCGCAGATGGTGCTCCCGGATCGCCTGGGGCGGGAGTTCACAATTGTGGACGGCGGCCGTCCGCTGCTGGACCTGTTCTCGTAAGGCGCCGCGATGATTGGTGCGTTCGCATAAAAGCAGCGACCGTACGAAGATTGGCCCGACGTCCGCCGGAAGGGCTACAATCACAGTTCGCGGCCGCTGGGCCGCGCGTCCCCTGCAACCCAGTTCAATGCGATGCTCCGCCTGGTCGCCGAACGACGACTCTCCAACGGGACGCTGACCCGGTCGGAATTTCTGCGGCTCGGAGGGATCAGTGCGGTTGCAACATTGGGCGCTGCGCAGCGGACTTTCGGGTCGGAATCGTCGGTGTTGTCGGTCCCGCGCGCGAAGTCGGTCATCATCGTCTTCGCCAGCGGCGGACAGAGCCAGTTCGAGACGTGGGATCCCAAGCCCGACGCGCCGGCGGAGGTTCGTGGAGAGTTCGGCTCGATTGCAACTGCAATACCCGGGACGTTCGTTTGCGAACACCTGCCGCAGCTCGCGACACTGGCGGACCGGTATGCCCTCGTCAAGTCGATGTCGCATCTGGACGTCGATCATGGGTCGGCCGTCTATCTCACGCTCACCGGGCAATACCACCAGCGGATCAGCTCGAACCCGCCGCCGCGCCCGACCGATCTGCCGTCGGTGCTCTCGGTCTTCAAACGCGTGCGGCCGGACGCCGGCACAGTCGCACCGGCGATTGAGATCAACGGGCCGGCGATCGTCGCGCCGCAGGAAATCGCCGCAGGCCAGTTCGGCGGCCTGCTGGGGCGCGAGTTCGATCCGCTGATCGTGGGGAATGTGAATGAGGAGACGATCGCCGTGCCGGGTTTGGGGTTGCAGCCGGACGTCGCGACCGTCCGCATCCAGGAGCGGCAGCGGCTGCTTTCGGCAGTTGATGATTTCGTCCGGGCCGGTGCGGCCGGCCCCGGCAGCGTCAGCGGACAGTACCGCAAGGCGTTCGAACTGCTCGATGATCCGCGCACACGTGAGGCGTTCGACCTGTCGGCCGAGCCGGGGCACGTCCGTGAGCGGTACGGCCGGAACCGATCAGGCCAGGCCTGCCTGCTGGCGCGCCGGCTGGCGCAGGCGGGTGTGCCGCTGATCACGGTCGTGTTGAACCATCACAGTCGTGGCCAGGACCTGCATCCCGAAGACGCGGACGCCTACGGCTGGGACACGCACAACGACATCTTCTATGCGATGCGGCGGCACCTGCTGCCGCGGTTCGACCAGACACTGTCGGCGCTGCTGGAGGACCTGGCCGCCCGCGACATGCTCGACGACACACTCGTCGTCTGCATGGGGGAATTCGGCCGCGCGCCGACTGTCGCCCTCGAACGCAGCTTTGCCGGCACCAGCCCCGGGCGTAAGCACTGGGCCGCCGTGTACTCGATCATGCTGGCTGGCGCCGGCGTCGCCGGTGGCAAGGTGATCGGCCGGACCGATCGTCACGGCGCGTATCCGACCGGCGAGAGTTTCGGCCCGTGGGACGTCGCGGCTACGGTCTTCGCGGCGCTAGGGGTCGATCCCGCGGGCCACTACGTCGACGCCCTCCAGCGGCCGTTTGTCATCTCGCCTGGCCGGCCGATGACGGCGCTGTACGGCGGTTAGGGGGTTGCTCCTGCAGCCGGGAGGCTGCATCGCTCGATTCTTGGGAGTGGATCTAGTGGCACGGTGGCGTGCTACGATCCGGCCACGAACGTCGCGTAATAGAACCACAATCCGGTGACCGACGTCAGCGTCAGGTCGACGGCCGACGCCCAGCCGAGCGTCTTGTGCAGCCCGCTGTGCAGTCCGGGCGTGGGTGGATCAGGGAACCGCTTGAGCGCGAGCGCGAGCGTCGTTCCCCACAAAAACGGCGTACTGATTGCGAACACCAGGTGCGTGTACAGCAGGCGTTCCGAGCGGGCGAGCTCCGCTTCGCTGCGACGCGGTTCGGCGGGATTCTTGTTGACGATGTTCTTCCAGCCGCCGTGCAGTCGCATGTCGATCTCGAATGCGCCAACTGCAATCAGCAGGATAGCGGCCAGCGCCAATTGCAACCGCTTGTGCAGCCCGTAATTGCGCTGCACTTTTACGACGTACAGGCTGTACAGCAGCAGCGGCACCAGCAGGACCAGCGCACAGACGACGACGTCCAGCATGAACGATGCGTCGTTCCCGAGAAATCCATTTTTCATGGGGCGGATTATGGAGAGTCGAGAGCGGAGAGTCGAGAGCGGAGAGCCATTGGTCGATCGTCGACGGCAAGGTGGCAAGGGCGTCTTAGCCGTGGAACCATTTCACCACTCACCAAACGACCAAACCACCCGCCCGTCCGTAGAAGACTCCCGTTCCGTTACGTAAACTTCCCGCATGACTCACGGACGAATCTACGGCATCATCCCGGCGCGGCTGCAGTCGTCGCGCCTGGCGCGCAAGATGCTTCTGGCCGAGACCGGCAAGCCGCTCTTGCAGCACACATGGGAAGCGGCTTCCCGGGCCACCGCCCTCAGCGAAATCATCATCGCGACCGACAGCCCTGAGATCGAAGAAGTCGCCCGCGGCTTCGGCGCCCGCGTGGAAATGACCGGCGAGCACGCCAGCGGATCGGACCGCATCGCCGAGGTCGTCCGCCGCTCGTGCGGCGACGCCGACATCATCGTCAATATCCAGGGAGATGAGCCGGAGGTCGATCCTCAGGTCATCAACCGGCTGGCGATGGTGCTGACCGAGCGGCCGCAGTTCCCGATGGCCACGCTGGCGACGCCGATCGTCAGCCGCGCGATACTCGACGACCGCTCGAACGTCAAATGTGTCCGCTCCCCGGACGGCCGCGCGTTGTACTTCAGCCGGCTGGCCATCCCGTTCGCCTGGCGAGACGCGCCGGAAAATTACGCAGCGACTGAAGAAGAAGGCGAGTCGCGTCTGTTGGAATCGCCGTGGCTGCTGCACCTGGGCCTGTACGCGTATCGCCGCGAGTTTCTGCTGGCGTTCACGCAGATGCCCCCGTCGCGCCTCGAAAAACTGGAGAGTCTGGAGCAATTGCGCGTGCTCGAAGCCGGGGCCGACATTTACGTCGAACTCATCGCGCACCGCTCGGTTGGCATCGATACTCCTGAGGACTATGCTCGGTTTGTGGAACGGCAGCGAAGGCGCGCACACTAGCCGCGCCCGTCAGGAAGCGGTGACGGTTTCGCTCCCTTACGGTCGCGGCTGGTCATTTAAGATCACTGAGGACCGATAACCGATAACCCCCTCGCATGACCAAACACATCTTCGTGACCGGCGGCGTCGTGAGCTCACTCGGCAAGGGGCTTACGTCGGCATCCGTCGGCCTGCTGCTGGAGCGGCGCGGCCTCAACGTGCGGTTGCAGAAGCTCGACCCTTACATCAACGTCGATCCGGGCACTATGAGCCCGTATCAGCACGGCGAGGTGTACGTGCTCGACGACGGCGCCGAGACCGACCTCGACCTCGGCCACTACGAGCGGTTCACCAACAGTCCGCTCTCCCGCAAAAGCAACTACACCACCGGCCGCATCTATCGCAGCGTGATCGACAAGGAACGTCGCGGCGAATACCTGGGCGGCACGGTGCAGGTCGTCCCGCACGTGACCGACGAAATTAAATCCGCGATCCTCGACCTGGCGGAGCCGGATGTTGACGTGGTCATCACCGAACTCGGCGGGACCGTCGGCGACATCGAGGGACTTCCGTTCCTGGAAGCCATCCGCCAGATTCCGCTGGATATCGGCCGGCAGAACTGCCTGTTCATCCATCTCACGCTCGTGCCGTATCTCAAGGCGGCCCGCGAGGCAAAGACCAAGCCGACACAGCACAGCGTCGGGCAGCTCAGGCAGATCGGTATTCAGCCCGACATCCTGATCTGTCGGACCGAGCGGCCGATGGGGCGCGACCACGCCGAAAAGATCGCCCTGTTCTGCAACGTCGAGAAACAGGCGGTCATCGAAGAGATCGACAAGGAGTTTTCGATCTACGAAGTGCCGCTGGGGCTGGCCGAGAACAAGCTCGACCGGCTGATTATCGAAAAGCTGGGCCTGAAGGCGGGCGAGCTCAAGCTCGATGACTGGCGCGAGCTGATGCAGCGCATCCGTAATCCCGACCACGAAGTGACAATCGCCGTCGTCGGCAAGTACATCGATCACCGCGACGCGTACAAGTCGATCTATGAAGCTCTCGACCACGCCGGGTTTGCACACAACGCGCGCATCCTGGTCAAGCGGATCGAAGCGGAAGACATCGAAACGCAGGGCCCGGAGCAGCTCCTTGGCGGCATCGACGGCCTGCTGGTGCCGGGCGGATTCGGTTACCGGGGCATCGAGGGGAAGATCAAGGCGATCCAGTACGCCCGCGAGTGCGAGATTCCGTACTTCGGCATCTGCCTGGGGATGCAGACGGCGCTCATCGAATTTGCCCGCAATGTCCTGGGTCTGAAAGACGCCAACAGCAGTGAGTTCGCGGCCGATACCTCGCACCCGGTGGTCTGCATGCTCGAAGAGCAGCGGACGATCAGCGACAAGGGGGGCACGATGCGGCTCGGCGCTCAGCCGTGCATCATTCAGGAGGATAGCCGCGCCTACGGGTGCTACAGCTCAGCCCGAGTGATGGAGCGGCACCGACACCGCTACGAGTACAATCCGGAGTACCGCGAGCGGTTCGAGGATGCGGGGCTGACCGCCACCGGCCTCAATCCGACCGGCAACCTGGCGGAGATCATCGAAATTCCCAGCCATCCGTGGTTCCTGGCCGTGCAGTTCCACCCGGAGTTCAAGTCGAAGCCACACCAGCCGCACCCGCTGTTTCACGGTTTCGTCGAGGCGGCGCTGCAGTACCAGTCGCAGCGCGGCCGGGCGATGGTGTAGTCGCGAATTGACGATGACCGATGGTCGATGGGCAAGAGGAAGACGTCTATCGACCATCGACCATCCGCTTCAGCCCATTTTGGCCTGCTCAATATCGCCAAGCCTGCAGGACTGACCTCGCGGGACGTGGTGGACCGCATCCAGCGGCTCGTCAGGCCGGCGAAGGCCGGGCATGCGGGGACGCTCGATCCGCTGGCGACGGGCGTGTTGATCATGTGCGTGGGCAAGGCCACGCGACTGGTGCCGCGCATTCAGGAGTTGCGAAAGACCTACCACGCGACGTTTTTGCTCGGCCAGACGAGCAACACCAACGACGTCGAGGGGATGGTCGTCGAATTCCCGGGCGCGACGCGGCCGACATCGGATGAAGTCCTCGCCGCGCTGCCAGGATTCGTCGGACGGATCGAGCAGCGGCCGCCCGCTTACTCGGCCGTGCGGGTCGGCGGCCGCCAGGGCCTACAAACTGGCACGGCAGGGACACGACGTGGAAGTAGCCCCTCGACCGGTAGACGTCTACCGGATCGATCTCCGCGGACTACGCTGCCCCGAACTGGTGCTGGAGATTGAATGCGGGACCGGGACGTACATTCGATCGATCGGGCGCGATCTGGGTGACTCTCTTCGCTGCGGCGTGATGAGCGCTTGGAGCGGACCGCGATCGGGCCGTTCACCGTCGACTCGGCCGTGCCGGTCGAGGAGGTGACGCGCGATCACTGTCGAGTTCCTGTTACCGCCAACGGCCTCAGTCCCGGAGCTGCCGCAGCTGGTTGTGAACGCCACGGATGCTGCGGCGGCGACGAATGGACGAAGCGTCGCGTTGAATCATGTCGACACATCGGGAGGGCGAGGCTCCTGCCCGGCCGCGAACGCTGAGACAGCCGTCCTCAACGAGTCGGGCGTATTGATTGCGTTCGCCGTGATCGACGGCGACCGGCTTTCGCCGAAGATGGTGTTCGCGTCGCAGGACTGAGCGAACGCACCAACGCGGTTGCCGAAGCAGCCGCCGGGCTGGCAAGAAGGCCCGCAGTCGGTTGTGCGGCACGGCCAGGAGACCGTGCCACAACCGGCCAATCGACCTATTCCAGTCGTACGGCGTTGGGGATCACCAGCGGCTTGGCCTCGCGCGGCGGCAGCGGCGGCGGTTCGTCGAACAGACCCTGCGGTGCGTCGGCGCCGTCCGGATGGGCTTCGTCGATCAGCACCGGGGCGGCGAGTTCGGCCTTGCGATCGGAGAGCGGCGGGGCAGTTGGCGCCCCTCGGACTGCAGCGACTGCAGGCGGATCGTCGGTTCCGGATTGACGGCCGTTTCGTCTCAGGCTTCGGCGGATCAGCAACCAATTGCGGTTCCGGCATCGGCGTGGGCTGCGGAGCGACCCGTTCGCGGTACAGCACGAGGGAATGCACGGAATGGTACAGTGCGCCGGGTTCGGCCCCTTCCCGCGCGTGCTGAATCAGGTCGCGGCTGAGAGTTTCGATCCCTCGCCGGACCCAGTACTCATTCAGCCGGTGCGCCGGCAAGGCGGCCATCAGCCACTCCAGCATGTGGCCGGAGGATTTGATCCGCGTGACGAATTCATCGCTCTGCTCCTGCGCGGCGAAGAATTTCGTTGAGAACGAACCGTCCTGATTCTGCATGCTCCGCGCCGCCGCAATGTACTGCTGCAGCTTCTGATCGGCCTGCAACCAGGCGCCGTACGCACGACCGTGCTTCTGGATATAGGCGTTTCGCGCAAGCGACAGAGCAAACAGCAGGTGACACCCGCCGCAGGGCGCATGCAGGACATCGTGATACTTGCCGTTCGGCAGCGTCAGCGACTGCACCAGCCGTTCCATGCTCCACGGCTCGCCCGCCTGATTGACCCAAGTGGCGTCCGGTTCCAGGTATCGCGACAAGAACCACAGCGTCCAAGTGGTCTCGCCCTCTTCGCTGGTTGTCAACTGGGCATGGTTGACCATGTCCTGCATCGTGACGACCTGGTTGTCCTTGATGACAAACTTGTGATCGAGGGGCAAGTTGCACATCGTCAGGATGGCGAGCGACTGATTGACGTGCCCTTCGAAGTGATACGGCGTCCCGTTGTAGGGGTGCGCCCGACCACCGTAGACCGTCTTCTCGAACCAAGGGTCGCCGTGAAACGTCGCCGCGTTCGAAATGAAATCGATCGCGGCAATCTTGCCGGTCTTGGTTTTGAGCTGATAGGCGGTGCGGTACGCCAGGATGCCGTGCAGGATCTGCCACGGCGTATGCTGGTCGACGTCCAGAAACCGCGATTCGTTGATGCGGATCGCCTCATTAACCAGCACAACCAGCGGATCGTTATTGACATTCGCCGGCTGGGCGTTGCCCCGATTGGGGAGCGCGGCGAATCGATCGGCGGCCGAGGCCATGCTGCCGCACATCAGCAGGCCGACGATCACGCCGCGGTGCACCGCTCGCAAGTTAGTCTCCGCGAACATGCGTCCTGCGACTCCTCGGAAACGTCCTGTTTCAATGACACGCGTGACACAACCGGTAGTTGGGGCCCGGCGGCGTCTCTGCCGCGGCGCCTCCGCTATGGCCGCATCGGATGGGACGTGTGGTCCCATGGCCCGGTCCGTCGTCGGCCGCCGCCAACTGCGGCACGGAACCGTAACGGATTTTGATCGATCAGAAAATACCGCTTCGTGAATTGCTCGCGAATTCGGATGACCGCTGTCTCATTTTGCGACGCCCGCTGACAGATCGGAGCCGTTCACCGCCGGTTTGATGCCGATGTACAGCGTCGAAATCCCGAACGTCAACGGTCGAAACGTCACGGCCGAGAGCCCGCATTCCTGCATGATTTCGGCCAGTCGGGGGCCATCGGGAAACTCCGAGACCGATTGCGGCAGATAGGAATAAGCGCTCTGCTGATTGCGCGCGAGCCACTGCCCGAGGCGCGGCAGAACATGCCGGAAATACCAGCGATAGACGCCCCCGAACAGTCGATTGCGCGGGGTCGAGAACTCCAGCACGACGACCCGCCCTCCCGGCCGACAGACGCGCGTCATCTCCCGCAGTCCGGCGCGCGTGTCCGACACGTTGCGCAGCCCGAAGGCCACGCTCACAATCTGAAACTGATCGTCCCCAAACGGCAAACGCTGCGTATCCGCCTCGTAGAACCGGATTGCCTGCGTATCGGACGCGTTCCGCTGCTTCGCATCTGCCCGGACCAGCATTTCGTGCGTAAAATCCGTCCCGAACACGTTACCGCCGTGCGCCGCTCGTGCATACGCCAGCGCCAGGTCTCCCGTGCCAGTGCAGACGTCCAGAATGGGCGCATCACCGCATGGCGACGCTGCCCGCACGGTTCTCCAGCGCCAATAGAAGTCCACGCCCCCCGACAGCAGATGATTGAGCAGGTCGTAGCGGGGCGCGATTTCGCCGAACATCCGGCGCACGCGCTCGCCGGATTTATCGACCGTCGGTGGTGAGACTGTCGTGGTCACTGGTGATTCGCCAGGGACGCAGATGTCGCCGATTGACGAGACTTCCGCAGATCTCAAAGACCAATTTGATCACTCGTATCTGCGTCAATCTTTGAAATCCGCTCTATCTGCGAACCTTCTTTTTTCGATCACGTCGCAGCGAGAACCGCACCCGGGCGACGGATGCAACTCGCAATTAAAGCGTCACCGGCGAACCGGCCGTGGCGATTGCGGCCGCCGGGGAGGGAAGTGTCGCAGTTTCGCCGGAGATTGCGACCGAGTCGGGCGCCGCCACCGATTCGCGGCCCGGCACCCAGACTGTGAACCGCGTTCCCGCGGGCGATGACTCCGCCAGCCGGATTCGTCCCCCGATCGTCTCCATCATGTTCCGGCAGACAAACAATCCCAACCCGGTCCCCGTCGGCTTGGTGGTAAAATACGGCTCGAACAGCATCAGTTGCTGATGTGCCGCGATGCCGTGCCCGTCGTCGGCCACGTTCACCTCGATCCCGCCATCGGCTCGCCGGCTCGTGATGCGGATCGTCCCCCCCTCTTCGGTGGCGTCGAGGGCATTGAGCACCAGGTTCAGGAACACCTGCACCATCTGGTCGCGGATCACTTCCACGAGCGGCAGATGCTCCGCGAATTCCGTAACAATCTGCTTCCCTTTCTTGCGCTTGTAGTATTTTGCAACACTCAGCGCCGACTGCACGATCTCGTGGATATCACACTGCGTCACGTCCTTGCTGGCCGGTCGCGAGAAATCGACCAGTTCCCGCAGCGTCCGCTGAATCCGCCGCAACTGGTCGTCGATCATCCCGAGCCGCTCGTGCATGTACTGATCCAGCTCGCGGCGGTTCATCATCTGCACGAGCGAACTGATGGCCGCCAGCGGATTGCCGACCTCATGGGCAATACCCGCCGCCAGCAGGCCAAACGCCGCCTGCTTCTCCTGTTGGACGAGCAGGGCCTGCGACTCGCGCAGTTCGCGGGTGCGGTGCTCGATTCGCTCTTCCAGGAGTTCCTGGTTGCGGCGCAGTTCGTCGTTCAGTTCGGCAAGCCGGTCGCTCGCTCCTTTGAGGAGCGTGACCAGTGCCACGCTGGCCCATGTCACCCAGCCCATAAACGTCGCCATCAGCAACAGCGCCTTGAGGGCGCCCGGCTGATGCAGGCCGTGGCTGAGCGCCAGGATCGTGAAGCTCAGGGCATGCAGGGCGAAGGTCGCATAGGTGACGCGCGGCGAATACCGGATCGCGCACACCAGCAGCGACAGGAAGTAGTAGAACCGGAAGAGACTGTCGACCCCCTGATCGAAGTAGCACAACAGGCCGATGAACACCGCCTCCATCAGCGAGGTGAACAGCGGCACGGCACTGAGAAATACTTTGCCGCGAATGCCCCAGATGGTGTCGAGCAGAGCGTAGAGGGCGCCGACCGTGAGGATGGCGTTGAGTTCCGGCTGATACCCGTGCCGGACGGCGACGACGTTGACCAGCATGTAGCCGACGCACAGCCCGAACCAGCGAATCCGGACGGTGATCGCCTCCGCCGGCAACTGCCAGGAGAAGTCGTCACGGGGCTGAATGGCGGTCGTGGGCATCGGGAATCAGCGAGCGTCGCAGATGCGTGGACGTTGAGTCGGCGGCTCGCTTCAGGAGCGGACGACTCTGCCAGTGTATCCCGACCACTGCCGCGTGGCGAACGGTCGCCGCACTCGAACCGCCCGGCTGTTCCGCAGCAGCAGAGCTGCTTCATCAACCGCTCGCCTAATGGGTTACAGCCGCTCGGCGTGTCAGGTTCCTCAGCCCTTGACCCTCCCCACTCGGCCCACGTCCTCGCCATCCGGCAGCTTCTGCCGACACTCGAATTTGATTCAAGTTTCGTCTGGAGCCGCGAAATGGCCGCCGCTATAACCCCCGGCGACAATTGCCGGTCGCCCCCTCTCAAGCACCGGCAGGCGTCAACCCTCCTCTCACTTCCCTCGTACTGATTCCAGTCAGGTGTCGCGGTCCTCCGCCCCGTTCGTTCTGCGCTCAGCGTGCGCGCCGACGTCGGTGCAGGCGTCCGTACGCCGACCTACAGCCGACAGAAGCCAATACGGCTTCGGGAGCTTTCCATGCTTGTGCGTTCCCTCGTTTCGATGGCCGCATTGACGGGCCTGCTGCTCTCCAGCGGCTGCTACGTGATGTCCGACACCCAGATGCGGATGGCCCAGGCGCGATCCATGCAGATGGCCCGGAACCAGCAGTTCCTGCAGGGGCGCGTCAACCAGCTGGCCTCGGAAAAGGCCGGCATGGAGCAGCAACTGGCCATCGCCGGCCAGCGGCTCAACAACCTCAACGCCGAGCGGGCTGCGCTCCACGACCGGTACAAGCATTTGCTGACGTCGTCCGGCAATCCGCTGCCGGGAGGAGCCATTGCGCGGTTCCGCGAACTGGCCGAACGTTACCCGGAGTTCGAGTTTGACCCGGACACAGGCGTCAGCAAGTTCAACACCGACCTGCTGTTTGCGCTCGGCAGCGACGAAATCAAGCCGGAAGCCCATCAGGTGCTCAAGGAGTTCGCAGCGATCATGACATCGCCCGAAGCGCGGCAGTTCAACATCCTGGTCTCCGGCCACACGGACGATACGCCGATCAAGCACGCCCATACCAAGGCGAAGTTCCAGACGAACTGGGAGCTGTCGGCGCACCGCAGCACAGCGGTGATTCACGAACTCTGCCGCCACGGCGTGGACGAAGGCCGGATGGGCGTCGCCGCCTACGCGATGTACCAGCCGGTCGCGCCGAACTCGAACGACCACAACCGCCAGAAGAACCGCCGCGTCGAGATCTACGTCCTTGCCCCGGACGCCGCCGTCGTCGGCGGACGGTAGCGTGAAAGCGGCTGACTAGCCGCGACCGTAAGGGAGCGAAGCCAGCCAGAACTCGAGCGCCTTAGCACTGCCTGACGGGCGTGGCTCGTCATCAGCCGCTGACGCGCGCCAGCACATCCCGCCCCTCTGGCGTGACGCGATACCCCATCCCGGCCGCGCGCCCCAGCAGGTTGAATCGCAGCAGCCCGTGGGCGATGAGCTGCCCATGCAGCGGCGAGAGCCGTTCGACGGCGATCCCCGGCAGTTCGCGGAGGCGGGGAATCCAGTGGGCGTCGTCCTCTGCGTCTGAACCCGCAACTTCGCCGTTGATCGGGTAATCAGGCTCCGAAGCCGGAGCTGTCTCTGCGACAGCCTTCGATCGAGGCGTCTTCGGCGCGGCTTGCTCGGCAGCCCGATAGGCAGCCAGGACATTGATCAACTCCTGCTGATCGGCCTCAAGGGGGGGCGCGGCGCTCATGCTGACCGTATCGACCGGTACGACGTGCGTTTCAAGCATCCGCCAGACCGGCCGCACGATCGCTACGACCGCGCCCGCGCGAGCGGCACAACCGCTATGTCAGGCACCCGAATCGGGCGAAGTGCGCATCCTCTGCACAACAATACTGAACAAGCGTTCGCGTGCACTACATGTTCGTCTTCGCATCCCCCGCGTCGCCGACAACCGCATTCAGCGCCCGCACCAGTTCGGCGTCGTGCTCGTGCCCCTGGCTGTAGATTCGGAAGATAATGAAGCTGATCGGCAGGGCCCGGAACAGCTCGTCGTCGTGCAACTCGGTCGTCTGCCCGCTGGCCGGATCGACCAGGAAGTTCTGCCCGCCGGTGGGGCGCCGCGCGCTCGGCCGGTGGTAGTGCCGGGCCACGTCGATCTTCAGCGGCACTTCGCGAATCGCCGCGGCAACTTGCCGCGAATTCGCCGCAGCATCAGGTCCGGCTCGGGAAGATGGTCGTGGCCTCAGCCGTCGCGTGGTGGAAGTTGATCGTCCGCTCGACCGCCATCTTCCAGCGGACGTTGCGGCAGAGGATTTCCTGCCAGCGCTCACCGAGCTGTTTGAGGGCCGGGTCGCCGGAGTACGCCCAGCGCTGGACGTCGACCAGAAACGACGACTCCGTGAACAGCCGGTATTCCTGCAGATGCCCCAGCGGATTGCCCGGGAACAGGTGCGGCATCGTGTCGGGGAAGATGTCCTCCAGCGCGATATCGAGCGCCCTCACCGTACGGTGGAAGTAGATCGTGCGGAACAGGTTGGCCCGCGTTTCGATGAAGTGAATCAGCGTCGGCAGGCCGCGGACATGGATTGAGAGTCCCGCCGGCGTGAAAAAGCTGTAGTGCAGCAGCCGGCTGATGTCGAAGCTCCGCTGGCTGTAGCCCGACATGTAGGCGTCGCGGAGAACAAAGTCCATATTGTCGACGGTGTAGATGCCGCTGAACAGCGCCCGCAGCTTGCGGAGCCAGTCGGGGTGTCCCTCGTCGTCGGCGCCGCCGCGCGGCCGGCGGATCAGCCAGGCGATCTGGCGCGGATCGAGTTCCTCCAGCGGACCGAGCTTTCCGTTGGGATTGCGGCGCACGCGGCGGAGCAGGTCGCCAAGTTCATTTTCGATGACGTGGCCGCCGATGTCCTCATGGGTGACGTCGAACTGCGCGAGGTAGTGGTCGTCGAAGAAGTGGCCGAACGGCCCATGGCCGACGTCGTGCAAAAGTCCCGCCATCCGCACCAGTGACTCGACATACGGCCGCGACGGCACGTTGGGGCACGAGTCGACCAGCGAATCGTACCACTCGGCGATCACCCGCGAGCCGAGATGCATCACTCCCAGCACGTGCTGAAACCGCATGTGCTCGGCCGACGGAAACACCCACCAGGCGGTCTGCAACTGGTGGATGTGCCGCATCCGCTGCACCCAGGGATGGTCGATCAGTTCCTGCTCGCTGACCTCTCCCTCCGGGATCCCGCTGCGCGACGTGAACGCGATATATCCGTGGATCGGATCGTGCGCCAGGCTTTCGGAAGAATAGTCGCGGGGCATCGGGAGGAGGATTCAGGATTCGGAGGAGGGGCAAAGGGGCAGAGGTTCAAAGGGGCACAGGGAAGACACGCTCGCCAGTGCCTTTTGCCCCATTGAACCTTTGTCCCTTCACTTTCGGATTTCTGTCTGCGGCAGCAATTGCCGACGACGTCCGTACCTGCGGCGCTCATGTTGACACTCTCCGCCGACGCTGCCTAGT
>JAXMBS010000028.1:0-67966 GCA_046349775.1 Planctomycetaceae bacterium
GCCGGTCCCCCCGCCGCGGAGATCGCCGCTCTTGGCTGGCCCGTTCACGCACTGGATCTGTCGCGAATCGGCAAGCGCGCGGCTTTGAAGCAGCTCCGGCAACTCCTGATCGAGCACGACGTCCGCGTCGTCCACACACACAACACTTACGCCCACTTCTACGGAGCGCTGGCCGCCGCACTGACACGCACGCCGATCCTGATCAATACCCAACACGGCCGCGGCTGCGGCGCCGGCTGGAAGGCCCGCGCGCAATTCGTGATCGCCAACCGGGCCGCCAACGCAGTCGTGGGGGTTTCCGCCGACGCCACACAGCTCTGTCAGCAACAGGACCGTCTGTCCAGCAAGAAGATGCGGACGATCTGGAACGGCATCGACACGTCACGGTTCGAGTACGCCGGCCCGCGTCCCGCGCCGATCGCCGTCGCCGTCGGCCGTCTCTCCCCCGAAAAGGACTTCGCCACCCTCCTCCGCGCGGTCGCACTGGTTGTAACAGATGTGCCGGATTTGCAGGTCCGGATCATCGGTGACGGCCGCGAACGCCGCCCGCTGGAGGAGTTATCGCGATCACTGGGCCTCGAAAACCGCGTGCAGTTCCTCGGCGAACGCTCGGACGTGCACGCCCTGCTGCGTGACGTAGGTTTTTACGTCTCCTCCTCCAAGACCGAAGGCATTTCCCTCACGCTCCTCGAAGCGATGGCGGTGGGACTGCCGGTGCTGGCGACACGTGTCGGCGGCAACGTGGAGGTCATCGAGGAAGGAGTCACCGGCCGCCTCGTCCCGTCCGAGAACCCGCGGGCGCTGGCCGACGGCCTGATCGCGATGTGCCGCGACCAGGCCGACTGGGCCGCCATGGGACACATCGGCCGCGCGCGCATCGAACGCGACTTCGACGTCACGCGCATGATCCGCGACTACGAACACCTGTATTCCGAATTCCTTGAGTAAGGCGAGCCGGCGGGCGTCAGCCCCCGGATTGCATGAACCCATCGCCTCCATGAACTCGAATACACAACCCTTGCGCATCGCCCTGATCGGCTGCGGCCAGATCGCCGACGCCCATCTGCAGGAGATCGCCAAGACCGACTGCGCACGCGTGGTCGCCGTCTGCGACGTCCACCCGGACCTCGCACATCAGGCTGCCGCGCGCTTCGGCATCCCAGCGCAATACACCGATCATCAACGCATGCTCGACGAAGTCCGCCCGGACATCGTCCACATTACGACCCCCGCTCATACGCATCATCGACTCGCGGTCGAACTCCTCGAACACGGCTGCCATGTCTATGTCGAGAAACCGTTGGCCCTGAACGCCGACGAAGCGAACGAAATCATCACCGCCGCCCGCGCCGCCAACAGAATGGTCTGCGTCGGACACGACCAGCTCTTCGACCCCGCCTGGCTCGAATGCCGCCAGCGAATCACCGCTGGCGAAATCGGTGCAGTCCGTCACATCGAGTCCATCCTCGGCTACCCCCTGTCCGGCCAGTTCGGCGCCCTCGTCGCCGCTGACGAATCGCATTGGGTCCGCCGCCTCCCAGGCGGGCTATTCCACAACACGATCTCACACCCTCTCTATCGCATCACCGATCTGCTGCCCGACGAACAGCCGCGCATCGACGCCCGCTGGTTCGCCCGCGGCGACGCAACGTTCCCGACCGAACTGCGCGTCCACCTGCAGGGACGTGACGTCACCGGCTCACTTCTGTTCGACACCGGCATCGAGCCGCAGCCGCATCACTCGCGTCTATGGGTCGCGCGGCTGTCTGACCGCCGACTTCGACGCCCAGTCCGTCGTCCTGCACCGCAACGCGCCTGCCGAACGCGCTGGTCGCCTCGAAACACCACGGCGCGACTGGCGACAGTCAGCCCGCAGCCTCCGCCGGAACATCTGGCGATTCGTCCGCAGCGACCTGCACTACTTCGCCGGCATGCCGGACTGATCGAGGCCTTCTGCCACGCGATCCGCACCGGTGGACCGCCGCCGATCCCCTACCCGAAATGCAGCGCGTCACCCGCCTCATGGACGAGATCTTCGACCAATGCGTTGGAGTCCCCGTTGGAGTTCCGCCTTCAGGCGGCCAGCGCGACCCGTAGCCGAAAACAACGATGTCGTTACTAGCCGCGACCGTCAGGGAGCGAATCCGTCTCATGCGGCTCCCTGACGCTTGCGGCTGGCCCAAACAATTTGCGCGGCAAACAGATTCAACACAACCCCATGCACGCGGTCGTGACCGGCGCCCACCGGCTTCCTCGGACGGCGACTCGTCAAGTCGCTCTGCGACGACGGCTACGCCGGTGCGCATCCTCGTGCGGCCCCTCCAGCGACGTGTCGCAGCGCCGCGACGAACTCGGGCCGCACTGGTCCCGCATCGACGTCCGCCGCCTCGATCTTCACGATCGCGACGCCTGTCGCCGCCAACTCGAATCTGGCGACGTCGTGTTCCACCTCGCCGCCGGACTCACCGGCAGCCCGTCAACACTGTTCTTGAACACCGTCATTCCGACGCGCGCTTTGCTGAGTGCCGCGACCGACGCCGAAATTCGTCGTTTTGTCCTCGTCAGCTCCCTCGGCGTCTACGGCACCACTCGCCTCCGCCGCGGCGAAACGCTCACCGAAGACACCCCGCTGGAGTCCGGCCTCACCTCCGCGATCCCTACACCTTCAGGCAAGGTCGTCCAGGCACGTCTGCACACGGAGCGCGCGAGCAGCCGCACTGCCGCTGGTCATCGTCCGCCCCGGCGTCATCTTCGGTCCGGCCACGGCGTCCTCCAGCATGTCGGCCAGCAACTCGGCAAACTGCTCATCCGCATGGGGGGCCGCCAGACGGTCCCCTACACCTACGTCGACAACTGCGCGCCGCGATCCGCAGGCCGGCTTCGCCGAAGGCATCGACGGCGAAGCCTTCAACATCCTCGACGACAACCTCCCGACCGCTTCCCGCTCGTCCTCGTCTCGCGCGCCGGCAGAAGCCACGCTCCCTCTGGATCCCCCGGCGCTGCATCGGCCCGCTGTCAGGTCTCTACGAATGGTACCACCGCTACTCGCGCGGCCAGCTCCCCGGCGTCATCACCCGCTACCGCAGCAACGCCCTCTGGAAGCCCTTGCGATACACCAACGCCAAAGCCAAGCAAAAACTCAACTGGCAACCCCCTGTCCCCTTCGACGAAGCCTTCGACCGCTCACTCACCCAACACCCAGACAGGTACCCGTAGGCTGGGTCTAGACCCAGCTTTATTGGTCCCCCATTCACAAACAAAGCGTTCATAACTTCGGTGCACCTCCTCTTCCTCAGCCAGACCTTCCCTGACGCTGACCATCCCGCCCAGGGATCGTACAACGTCGCGGCTCTGCCGTGCGCTGGCTGCGGAACATTCCGTCACCGCCATTGCACCGCGTAGCTGGCCAAACGTGCTCCGCAGCGCGCTCTCCGGCCGCAGGTTCACGCCATCACCGGCCGCAGCCGCAGCCGGCATCGACAGCCGCTACCCGACGTTCCGCTACACCCCTGGTTTCCGTCACGCACAGCACGGCAACTCGCTCTGGCGTTCGGTCGAACGCACCGTCCGCAGCATTCACGCCCAGCGTCCCGTCGACGCTGTCCTCAGTTACTGGGCCCATCCGGACGCGCCGCCGGCCTGCGGGCCGCAGCGCTCGCCGGTGTCCCGCACGCCGTTATCGTCGGTGGCTCCGACGTCCTGCTGCTGCCGCACCAACCCGATCGCCGCGAAGCCGTCCTCCACGTCCTGCGAAACAGCGACGCCGTCATCGCCGTCAGCGAAGGCCTGCGCCAGGCCGTCATCGCGCTCGGCATCGAACCGGACCGCGTCCGCACGATCTATCAGGGCATCGACGCCGACCGCTACCACCCCGGCAATCGCCTGTCCGCCCGTCGGCGGCTCGGCCTGCCGGAAAACCGCGCGCTGCTCCTCTGGGTCGGCCGCATGGTTGAAGTAAAGCGTCTCGACATCCTGATCGCCGCCTGCGCCGAGCTGCAGTCGTCCGGCGTCGACTTCGACCTGTACCTCGCCGGCGAAGGCCCCGATCGCTCCGCCACCGAACGCCTCGTGCGCGAATCCAACTTGACGAGCCGCATCCACTTCATCGGCTCCGTCCGTCACGATGAACTGCCGGAGTGGTATCGCGCCGCCGATGTGACGGTCCTTTCGAGTCGTTCTGAAGGACTCCCCAACGTCCTCCGCGAATCACTCGCCTGCGGCACTCCCTTCGCTTCGACCGACGTCGGCAGCATCCGCGAAATCGCCGACCCCATTTGGTCGCGACTCGCCCCGCCGGGCGACGCACCGCAACTCGCACGCGCGATCCGCGATGTCCTCACGCCGTCGCACCGCGCCGCGGCCGCCCGCTATCGCGCACGCACCTGGAACACGTGCGCCAGCGACGTCACAAGGCTCTTCAGCGAACTGAAGTCGACGCACGGGGAGGGCGCCATTCGGGAGGGCGAGGCTCCCGCCGAGCCGCGCGGCAAGACAATCGTCCTGCCTGCAACCGCATCATCGGAACACCACGCACAATCGGGGGGTCGAGGCTCCTGCCGAGCCGGGGCGCCAGGACGGTCCTCGATACATCGCGGCTCCGCAGGAGCGTCGCCCTCCCAGCACGCAAACACAGCCAACGAACCGTCGGGCCATCAGCAGCAACTCGTCACCACCGGAGCGGGCGAAAAAGGAGAGCTTCATGGAGACTGATGCCAGGAAACGTGTCCTGTTCGTGTCGTATCTGTTCCCGCCCACCGGCGGCGTCGGAGTGCAGCGCGTCACGAAGTTCGTCAAGTATCTCGGCGACTTCGGCTGGACACCCAGTGTCCTGACGGCCGTCAATCCGTCCGTACCCTTGCGCGACGAAAGCCTCTGCCGCGACGTGCCGGAGAGCACCATCGTCTGCGTCGCCCGCACGCGCGAGCCCGACTACCGCTGGAAGCAGTCCATCGGCGGCGGCGGCGCACCTGCCAAGGGCGGACTCCGCAAGCTGACCTCCGGCCTCCGCTCTGCCGCCCGCGCGGCCGCCAACTCGCTGCTGCAACCCGACCCGCAGATCCTCTGGCGACCGGACGCCGTCCGCGTCGGCCTCGAACTCCTCAAGGAGATTCCGCACCAGGTCATCGTCGCCACCGGTCCGCCGTTCTCGACGTTCCTTGTCGGCGCCGCCCTCAGTCGCAAAACACGACTGCCGTTGGTCCTCGACTACCGCGACGAATGGGGCATCAGCAACCGCTACTGGGAGAACAAGCGTCAGGGCTGGTGTTCCCGCCAGATCCAGGCGCGAATGCAGCGCTCGGTGATGCGCGCCGCTGATCTGATCGTCGCCACCACTCCTTCCAGCGCCGGCGCGCTAGCCGAGCTCGCCGACGAGGCCGGCAGCCTCGCGAAGACCTCCTGGATCTACAACGGCTTCGACCCGGAAGATTTCCAGCCCGGTGCCCTGCCGTCTGAACTCGTTGCCGAACCCGCACAGCGCGCCGAGCGGTTCCGCCTCACCTGCGTCGGCACTCTGTGGAACCTCAACCCGATCGGTCCGGTCGTTCGCGCGATCCGGCGACTCATCCAGCAGGATCCGCGGCTCGCGTCCATCCTCGAGCTGGTCCTCGTCGGCCGTCGCACTCCCGAGCAGGAGGCCGAGCTCGACCTGCTCAACGGCAGTCCGGTCACCGTTCGCCGTCTACCGTTCGTCGCTCACGACGCGGCCACCGCCGCAATGCTCGATGCCGACGCGCTGCTCCTGCTGAACGCGGAACTCCCGCACGCGGAGCGGATCATTAATGCCAAGACTTTCGAGTACATCGCCGCGCACCGGCCAACGCTCGTCGTCGCTCCGCGCGGCGACCTCTGGGACCTGCTCGCAGACATCCCGGAAACCGTGATGCGTCGCCCGTCCGACACCGTCGGCATCACCGAAGCGCTGACCGGCCTGCTGGAGCGTTTCATCCGCGGTGGCCGTCTGCCGTCCACCGAATGCGACACGTCGATGTTCGAGCGCAGCGGGCAGGCGGGCGAACTCGCCGTGCTGCTCGACGAACTCGACATCGACGAGGCGCCATCGATGCAGGACGCCCTCGAATCCCGTCTCACCCATTCCGTCACGCATTGACGTCCATGTCCGGCGCGTTCGTCAGCCTGATGTATCACAACGTCGTCAGCGACGACCCCGCTGCCGCGCGCGCCGAAGGTTCCGGGTTGAGCCGGTCGATCACCAGCTACTGGGTGAGCGCCTCGGACTTCTCCCGCCATCTGGAGACGATTTCGTCGACAACCGACATCCTGACGTCCGCAGATCTGCAGCGGTTCTATACCCACGATCCCGAACTCGCCGAGCGAACACGCCAACATCCGCTCGTCCAGCTCACCTTCGACGACGGCTGGCGCGGCACCGTTGACATCGCCGGCCCGCTGCTCGCCAAGCGCGGCCTCCAGGCCCTGTTATTCGTCACAACGGGACTCATCGGCGCGCCCCGGTTCCTGGCCGCCGCCGAACTCTCGTCTCTGCCGCGCGAGACGTTTCACGTCGGCTCCCACACGGTGTCGCATCCCTTCCTGAACGAGCTCGACGATGAGCAAGTCGCCGACGAACTCCGCCGGTCGAAGGACGATCTGGAGGACATCGTCGGCTACGAAGTCGACTCCGTTTCAATTCCCAACGGTGCCAGCGACGCGCGCGTCATCCGCATCGCTGCCGACTGCGGCTACCGCTTCATCCACACCTCCGACGTCCATCGCAACACCCGCGGCTGCGGTCCGCTCGCCATCGGCCGCATCGCCATTCGCGACACGACGACGAACGCAGCGATCGCCCGATACGCCTGCGGCGATCTGCGCAATGGCCAGTGGCGCAGCCGCCTGCTCGCGCTCCCGAAGCACATCCTCGGTCCAGCCCGCTACCGCCGCCTGCGCGAATCACTGCTCGGACAGCGACACGACGAAAACGAGATGTGCGACCTGTTCCATGCCAGTCATGCACGCGAATCCACGGTGCTCGCATGAACGTCTGGCTCTGGATCATCTTTGGCGCATCAGCCATCTTCGCCGCCATCTCAATGGCGATCTGGATCGTCCTGCGCTAACTGAAACCTCCAATACTGGATCGGCCCCTACATCCATTCGGCTCCGTCACGTCGGACGCTCGCAGAAACGCCCCCTGCGAAGTCCTCATCGCCGTCTGCGACCACTACGAACCCGAATGCTACGGCGCATCGCGTTCCCGGCGCCGACGCGTTGCCCGCTGGGTCCGTGAGTACCCAGAACTCTTCGACCGCTTCCAAGACGTCGACGGCGCCGCCGCAGCACTCGTTCTTCTTCCGCAGGACGAATACCGCCCCGAATACCTCGACGAGCTCGCCGAACTCTGCCGCCGCGGCTACGGGGACGTCGACATCCATCTCCATCACGACGCCGACACCGCCGACTCCCTCCGCGAAAAGCTCGCAGACTTTCGCGACACGCTCCACGACCGACACGGCCTGCTCCGCATCGATCCACGCACTGGTCGCGTCGCCTATGGATTCATCCATGGCAACTGGGCCCTCTGCAACTCACGTCCCGACGGCCGCTGGTGCGGCGTCGATCAGGAGTTGACAGTCCTCCGCGAAACCGGCTGCTACGCCGACTTCACGCTCCCCTCAGCGCCCAGCGCCACCCAGACCCGCACCATCAACTCGATCTACTACGCCCAGGACATTCCCGGCCGCTGCAAATCGCACGACACCGGCATCCGCGCTCGCGTCGGCGCGGCACCGCCCCGCGATAGCCTGCTCATGATCCAGGGCCCGCTGCTCTTCGACTGGCACAAACGCAAGCTCGGCCTGCTTCCCGGCATCGAAAACGCCGACATCCACGCCGGTCGCCCTGCCACCTGGCAGCGCCTGCAGCTCTGGCTCCAGGCCCGCGTCCACGTCGCCGGCCGCCCCGACGTCGTCTTCGTCAAACTCCACACCCACGGCTGCAAAGACGGCAATATCGATACCTGGCTCGGCGACGACATGGTCCGCTTCCACCAACAGCTCGCCGACGCCACGAAACGCCGCCCCGGATTCCGATACCGCTACGTAACCGCCTGGGAAATGGCGCTCCGCGTCCGCGAACTCGAAGCCGTCGCCCACCCCCGCTTCACACCAGACGCCAATTCCGCCCTTCTCCCCGCGATGGCCGCCCATTAGCTGAAGTCATTACGTCACACCGGCCAGGAGTGATAACAGACTGAGCAGCCCCGAAGGGGCGAAAGGTTGTAGCCACGGGTGGAGCGTAGTGAGCCGCTAGGCGAGCGGAGCGGAACCCGTGGTATCCGGCACGGAGGAATGTCCCCCTCTCCCCCGCGAAAAGCATTGAATTGAGGACCGACCTGACTCGGGGGAGAGGGCCGGGGTGAGGGGTGCAGCAAAGCCGACATCCCTACTCAGCATCCGCAGACAACGACGTCCGCACCACAACAATCAAACACCGAACGACCAAGCGACCAAACACCCTTCCCAGTCGATGCCCACCGCCACGCGCCAACTCCCGATCCTGCTCACTCTGCACTGGCCGCACTCGTTGCGCCAGCGCACGGTCAAAGCCGTACATCGAGCAACGGTCACACACGTCCTCGTGGCGGTCGCACTGCTCATTCTCCTTTGCGGCGTCTCCGAAGACTGGTGGGTCAGCGCCGCCCTCAGTTACCTCCCGCGCGCCCCATACCTCGTCTTCTCGCTCGCCATCATCCCCGCACTACTCTGCCGCCAGTGGCTCTACGCCGGCGTGAACCTGCTGTGCGGCGCCTTGATCGCCGGCCCCGTCATGGGCCTCTGCGTCCCGCTGTCATCAGTCACGGCGCCCACTCCCGATTCACTGCTGGTCCTGTCCTGCAACATCCAGAATGGTGACTCCGACCTACCGGAGCTGCTTGCCGAAATCGACACGCAGCAGCCGGACGTCATTGCCTTCCAGGAAGTCCAGCGTGGAGAAGACGTCCTCGCAAAACACTTCGCCGGTTGGCACACACTGCACATCGACGAGTACTACGTCGCCTCACGCTTCCCCATCCGGCTCCTCGGTGAGCATCATTCCAAAACAACCGATCGCACCACCGCGATCGCCTGCGAAGTCGCAGCTCCTTCCGGCGCCTGGCGTCTCTGCGACATCCACCTCAGCACCGCCCGGCACGGACTGACCAAGCTGCGCTGGCACTCCCCGGTGTCCCGCGTCGGCATCCGGGATCTCGAATGGCAGCAGTGGGAACGCCGGCTCGAAGCCGAGGAAACGCTGCACTTCATCGACGACCATGCCGGCCTCCCGCTCCTCGTCGCCGGCGACTTCAACACCCCCACCACCAGCTCGCTTTTCTCCGATGTCTGGACCGGCTGGCAGAGCGCTTTCGAAACGGCCGGCACCGGCTACGGCTACACCTCTCCCTGCAACTCCGGTCGCCTCTGGCCTCGCAATACCCCCTGGCTCCGGATCGACCACATCCTCTGCGACTCCAGCTGGCAGATTCACTCCGTCGGCATCGGCCACACCGACGGCTCCGACCACCGCCTCATCTGGTCCCGGGTCTCGCTGCCGCTCGACCGAGCGAGGATTCAGGATTCGGGATTCAGGATTCAGGGAAAACAGAACGCACCTTCGACTACAGCTCGACAGGGCGTTCATCGGGAGGGCGAGGCTCCTGCCGAGCCGCCCGGCAGGTCGACAACGTCTTCATAAACCGCATCATCGGAATATTTCGTACTGATTAATCGCTCTCGAAGCATTCTGACTGCAATGCCGCATGTGAGATGATCAACGACCGCACCGCTCGCCACGATTTCCGTCGACCGCGCCCGCTACAGCAGTCGATCCGGTTCTTGGGAAACTGCGCACTGGCGACCGATTCGATTCCGGGCTCCATCGTCGGTCCCTGAATCCCGAATCCTGAATCCCGAATCCTCCCCCTCCCCGTGTCCGAACCCCAGCCCGACATCGACTTCGCCCCGCTCGGCATCGGCACGTCGAAGGGAACCAAGACGATCGACATCGTCCAGTTCACGCTCTCGGTCTGGAAACCGCTGGTCGGTGGCTTGTCCGTCGGCCTGCTGCTGGGCTGGCTCGCCTATCTCTATCTCGGCCCCACTTATCAGGCCGACACGCGGGTCGAAGTCACCCAGAAGTCGACCATCGGCGACGACGCCGAGAAGCCCAACTTCAGCGGCGAACGCACCGAGCACGTCCACCTGATTAAGAGCGACGCGATTATCTCCCGCGCCGTGAAAGATCACGGTCTCAAAGATTTGCCGGCCTTTGAGGGCAACGACGATCCCATCCCCGATATTGTCGACGGCCTCACCGCCAAACGCTCCGCCGGCGAAGACAACTCGTTCGTCAATATCATCGACATCAGCTACCTGCACCCCGATCGCAGCACCGCCAAGGCAGTCGTGCGAAGCAGTTGTCGCCGCGTACGCCGACTATCTCAAAGATCAGCAGAACAAGAACTCCGGCGACCTGCTCGCCTCGCTCGAGAAGCGGCAGCGCGAGCTGGACGACGACATCGACGCGCGGCAAACCAAGTATCACGAATGGCGCAACGAATCGCCGTTCTACCTGGCGACGCCGCCGACGGTGACCGTCAACGGCAACGTCGTCCCCGGCAAGAACCCGTACCAGGCGCGCGTCGAAAAGATCGGCGAAGACATCGGGAAGAACCAGCTGCGGCAGTCCGAGTTGAACTCGCGGATCGCGACCCTGAAGCAGCTCGGCCAGAACGGCGAATCGAAGGACGCCCTGGAGTTCTTCGTCACCTACTGGCTGACAGCCGCGCCCAGCGCGTCCGGGGGTGAAGGGGGCGGCGGCGGTGAAACGCTCATCAACGAGCCGGAAGTCAAGGCCGATCTCGACCGCCGTTACCTCGAGCTGCACATGCTCCTCGATCGGCTCACGCCGCAGCTCGGCGAAGACCACGTCAACGTCCGCCGCATCCGCGAGCAGATCGCCACGATCAAGCAGTTCTACGACGAGAAGGCGTACACGCCGCCGGACATCGCTGCCACTCCCGCGGGAGAGCGACCGCCGCGCGAGAGCAAGAAGCGCGATCTCGTTGCGGCCTATGAAAAGATCATGCAGCAGGATCTTGTCCACCTGAAGGACCTGGGCGAACGTCTCCAGACCGAACTCGCCGCCGCCCAGCAGGAAGCCAAGGAAGCCGCGCTATTCGAAGTCGAAGACCAGCGCCGCAAGGACGAAATCGCCCGCAAGAAGGAACAGTGGCGCACGGTCACCACCGAGCTCGAAACCTTCGGCGTCCGCAAGGAGCAGGAAGGCTACCGCGTGGAACAGATTGCGCTCGTCCGCGTCGAAAAGTCGATGAAGCGGATGCTCAAGATCGTCGGCGCCTGCGGCGGCCTGGGCATCTTCGCCGTCTTTGCGCTGGCCTATCTCCGCGAATGGAGCGACACGCGGCTCAAGACGATGGATGAGCTGCGGGCCATGATCGATACGCCGGTCCTCGGCGAAGTCCCGCACTTTGTCGGCGTGATCGCCGCTGCCGAGTCGCGCTTCGATTCACGGCTCTGTTACTACCATCGACCCGCCTCACGCGAAGCGGAGGCGTTCCGCACGATCCGCGCATCGCTGCTCCACCTCGGCACCAGCGGACGCGGCCAGGTCCTGCAGATCAGCTCACCCGAACCGGGAGACGGCAAGAGCGTCTCCGCTGCGAACCTGGCGCTGGCGATTGCCCAGTCCGGCAAGCGCGTCCTGCTGATCGACGCCGACCTCCGCCGTCCCACGATTCACGAACTCTGCCGCATGCGGCAGGACATCGGCCTGGCGGACGTCCTCCGCGGCGAAATCGACTGGCAGAATGCCACCCGCGCAACCCAGATCGACGGCCTCTCCGTGATGACGTCCGGCGCCTGCCCAGAGAATCCCGCCGAGCTGCTGTTGGGCGCCCGCATGGGCGAATTGCTTACCGCAGCCCGGTCCGAGTTCGATTTCGTGATCGTCGACACGCCGCCGATCCTCGCCGTCAGCGATCCGACCGCCATCGGTCCGCTGACCGACGGTATGATCCTCGTCGTGCGATTGCAGAAGAACAAGCGCGGTGCCCTAAGGCGCACTCTCGAGACGCTGGCCTCGCACAACATCCGTCTGCTCGGCATCACGGCCAACGACGTCGACCCGTCGCAGGAAACCTATCGCTCCACGGACTACGACGCCTACTACACCTCCGGCCGCCGCGCCACCGGCCCCACCGTGAGCCCCGCGAAAGAGACGCCAGCCACTACGCCAGCGCACTCCTGAGCGCTGGGGCGAAACCGCAAGTGACGCCGTCGGCCCCGGGGTTGTTCGCCACCCACATCGCTACCCACTTCCAACGACCACTATCTACTTCCTCTCCGCATTGCCGCGCGCATCTCCTTCGCCGCAGTATCCTTCTTCATCCGCTCGCGCTTGTCGTGCAGCTTCCGCCCGCGCGCGACAGCGACGGTCGCCTTCACCATCCCGCGCTTCGAAAAGTGCAGGTCCAGCGGGACCAGCGTCAGCCCCTGGTGCGACGCCTCCTCAGCAAACTTCCGCAGCTCGCGTTTCTTGAGCAACAGCTTCCGCGTCCGCCGCGGCTCGTGATTCATCAGGTTCGCCTGCGGATACTGGGCGATGTCACATCCCAGCAGCCACAGCTCCCCGTCCTCAATCCGCGCGTACGCCTCTTCAATCGACACCTTGTGCGCACGGATGCTCTTCACCTCGCTGCCGACCAGCTCGACCCCGCACTCCAGCGTGTCCATGATCTCGTAATCATGCCGCGCCCGCCGATTCCGGCAGATCACCCGCTCGCTGAAGTCATCTTTCTCCCCCGTCGATTTGGCCATGGTGCGGGGATTATAAGCATTCACATTGCGGACGGAATGTAGCGACCCTAAACCGCTACGACCCCAAGTCACACAGAGATGATCGTGACAGGGGACGCGGGGAACGCGCAAAGTTACTCTCTAAAGTGCACCAAACCCACGGAATCAGCCATGAAACGCCGACGTCTGCTTGTCCCGGCGTTATTTGCGGCATGGTTGGCACTGATCTTCGCGACATCGTGCACCGTCGTCCGACCCCAGGAGTTCTTTGATCTACTGCATCGGCACGTGTTCACAGACACATCGCTGTACGAACGGTTCAAGCTGTTCTGGGGTCTGTCCTGGTTCACAATCGTCAAGGGCTGGCATGCGACGGAGTTCGCAATCGCCTGGCTCTGCGTCAGGGCGTTCGCCTGGTGGAATGGTGCGGTGACGCGCCCGGCCATCATCGCCGGCATGGTGTTCTGCAGTGTGTTCGCGATCTCCGACGAATGGCATCAATCGTTTGTGCCTGACCGCGAGGGTACGGTGACTGATGTCCTCATCGACGGCCTGGGGATCCTGCTCTCCGGAATGATAATGATCCGGCGACACGGGCAGTCGACCGCGGTCGTGACCACATCCGCCGAAGGGGATGCAGATGATCGGCATTAACCGCGCGGCACGCGCATGAGTTGGCGCCTCAGAGAAACTGTCGCGCCTCGTCGACGAACGATTTACGAGGACTTCATCCGTGATGGTATCCACGACAATCCGGAACCCCACCAGTTCAGCCTCTGCTGCGGTGGAGCCAGCGTTCTGGAGGCCGCGCGCCCAGGCGCTTCAGGCCCAGCAACCGCCGCATAATCCGCTGCGCTACCTGCGGCGGACCCACCGGATTATCGAGCGGGTCGCCGCCGTCGGCCAGGTACGGCGCGTACCAGTCGGCACACCACTCCAGCACGTTTCCGCCATGTCAAGGATCCCGAACGGGCTCACGTCTCCCCGGCGTCGTCCCGACTGTCCTTGCCTTCCCTCCTTGCCGATCGTCAGCCCGAACACGGCCTGATCCGGCTTCGGATCGTCGTTGCCCCACGGATATCGACGGCCATCGGTCCCGCGTGCCGCGAACTCCCACTCCGCTTCGGTCGGCAGCCGCCCGCCAGCCCACTTGGCGTAGGCTTCGGCGTCCGCGTATTCCACCCCGATCGCCGGCTGATCGTCCGCGTCGGTCAGCTTCGGATCCAGGAGATGCGAGTTGAGTAGTCCGTCGCGCGTGCCTGGTCGCCTTGTAGAACTGCCGGTACATCGCATTGGTCACCGGAGTCTTCGCCATCCAGAACGACCGCACGCGCTTGATGCGGCAGCCGCTCCCAGCAAAATCCTCGCTCCCCCTCACGAACTCACCGCCGGGTATCAGCACCAGCGTCCCGGCGTCGACCAGGTTGACCTTCGTCAGCTTCACGTGAAACGCTCGCGTTCCCCTCAGAAGGGCGAACCACGTCGGGAGGGCGAGACGTTTCGGGAGGGCGAGGCTCCCGCCGAGCCGCGATTAACGTAGGACTTTGTTCGCCGGTTGACTTCCAGCGCGTCGTCGCCAGCAACGCGTCAATCGGCCGCCCGGTGCACAACAGATGCGGGCGATGTTGCGCGTCATAGATCTCCGTGGCCGGATCGACGCCGTAACAGTGCAGCAGCGTTGCCAGCACGTCCCACGGCCCGACCGGGTTCGTCGCCGGATAGGCCCCGCCGTTGTCCGACGAGCCGTACACGAGTCCGCGCTGGATTCCGCCCCCCGCCAGCAGCACCGAGTTGCATCCCGCCCAGTGATCGCGTCCGGCATCCGCGTTGATCGCCGGCGTCCGCCCAAATTCCCCGGCCGCAACCACCAGCGTCTGGTCCAGCAGCCCGCGCTCTTCCAGGTCGATCAGCAGTTCCGAGAGGCACGCGTCGTATTTCGGCAGCAGGTTCCCTTTGCAGTTGTTGAAGTTGTTGTAGTGCGTGTCGAGACCGCCGTCGCCACGGCGCGCCAGTTGATCTGCACGATCGGCACCCCCGCCTCGACCAGCCGCCGCGCCCCGGCAACACGTTCTGATAGAACGGATCGCGCATACGCCGCCCGCTTCTCCGGCGACTCCGATCCGATGTCAAACGCCGCATGCAGCCGCGACGCTCCGAGCATGTCGAAGGCCCGACTCCGCAATGATGAGAATCCGGTCGCCCCGCCGCGGAATATCAAGCTGCGTAGCGAATCGCGCCGCTGCACTAGCCGCGGTTGGACGACATCATCCGGCGGCGTCGGCTCCGGCACGCCGAACTTCGATCGCTCGCATCCAGCTTGAGCAGAAACGGCTCGCGACTGCTGCCGAGAAACCCCGGTGTGACCCCAATCCCACGCGCGGCCCGGCCACCCGCGACGACGAACCCCGGCACGGACAGTGCCGGCGGCCGCAGCATCTCCAGCACCGTCCCGTAGTTCGGCGAGTCGGTCGGCGTCGGCTTGGCATTCGTATTCGGCTGCGGATGCGGATGTCCCGTCATCAGCGCATAGAACGCCGCCTCGTGGGCGTTGTCCGCATGCGTCACCGAGCGGATCACGGAATACAGATGCGCCAGCCGGGACAGCTTCGGCAGGTACTCGCAGATCCGGAATCCATCGACCGACGTGGCGATCGAGTCGAACTCGCCGCGGTTCTCCAGCGGCGCTTCGTGCTTGATATCCCACGTCTCCTGGTGCGGCGGGCCGCCATAGAGCGCGAGAAAAATGATCGCTTTGGTCGTCGGCGCATGTGTCGCAGCCTCCGCCAGCAACTGCGGCTGCCCGAACGGACCTGACCAGAGCGAAACCCCCGCCGCTCCGCCGGCCGTCAGCGCAGCCCTCCGCGAGAAACCATCGGCGCCGTTTCGATGATTGGAGACAGCAGCAGCCACGGGCGGGACCATGCCAGGTGAGCAACGCAATATCAACGCTCTTCAATATCACCGAATCAACCGCGTCCCGCAAGACGGAGTGTCCCGGACACTTCCTGGGTTGCGGTCGCCATTTCGTGGCGGTGCCAATGTTCAGCGATCAGCATTCGGCCCGGCGTTCACGCCAGGTCACTCGCTGCGCGAGGTACGCGCCTGAGCCTGGTTCACCGGGCTGCTTGGAGCCGTTGGCTTCAGCCGTGACAGCGAGTAGCCCCGATGCGCCGGGGCTCAAGTTCCTTGAATGCAGTGCGGTCAACCCGGCGTGAACGCCGGGCCGAATAAAATCCCGCTACTGAACGTCTGTGAGACCACGAACGAGCGCCGACACCTTGCTTTCTGCACCATGCGGCATCCCTCGTGCAACAGCGCGCTTAACCGACTATGCTCGTCAGTGGAGTGTGCGTCGCGCGGTGCCGCAGACGCCCGACGATTTCGCTTCACGGCTGGTGACCACGCGCATGCGACCATTCGATGCGGAGGAGCGTTTCAAGGCCGCCTGGCAGGCGGTCAAGATCGCGCGCCCCGTGCACTACACGCTGTTCACATTCGGCGCGTCCGAACTCCCCTATTTCCTGGTCGAGGATTCCCAGCAACCGCGCGAGCCGGTCTCTGTGACGCGCGGCGAAGTTCGCGTCACCCGGCCCCGGATCATCACCCCCGACAGCGAGCGGCCGGAGTTCAGCGGCTTCTTCGAAGACCCGGAGTTCGCGGGCCTGGTTAACTTTCTGCTGGCGCGGACGGCGGCGTTCTCGCACCTCAAGCTGGAAAACGTGCGCGGAGCGGCCAAGATCGTCAGCGACAGCGTGGAAGAAGTGGTACACAAGCTGAATCGACAGCTCGACGATGATGACGAGGACCGCGTGGCGATCCTCACTGCCCCGCACGGACTGGCCGGCCTCGCGGTCCTCCGCTACGCGGCCGATCGGATCATGCAGAGCGCCCCGGGCAACATCCAGGAGCTGCGCGAACGCGGTTACTTGCCCGAGTGAGCGTGGAGCGTCAGCAGCCCGACTGCCGAAATAGCGGCCGGGCTTCAAGTTCACGCGGCCTTGGCGAAGGACTTGGCTCGGTACAGCGATTCGTAGATGGCACACGTCCGCAGCAGTTCGTCGTGCGTCCCGTGACCGACGATTGCACCGGACTGCATCACGACGATCCGATCCACGAGCTTCAGCAGCGACGGCGTCATGGAGTGCGTGATGACGAACACCGTCCGGCCAACCACGAATTCATCCAGCGCCTGCAGAATGAAGGCTTCGCTTTGTGCGTCGGCGGCGGAGGTGGCCTCGTCGAGGATCAGGACGGCCGGATCGCGCACGATGGCCCGCGCCAGGGCGACCCGCTGACGCTGTCCGCCCGACAGCTCCTTGCCCCGTTCTCCGACGGGCGTGTCCAGTCCCTGTGGCAGGTTTTTGGCAAACTCGGCGACGTGCGCCCGGCGGGCGGCGTCCGCCACTTCAGCCGCGGTCGCATTGGGTTTTCCGTAGCGGATGTTCTCGGCGATCGTGTCGTCGAACAGCATCGTTTCCTGAGTGACCAGTCCCAGCTGGCCGCGCAGATCGCCCAGCCGAGCCTCGGAAATGTTAACGCCGTCGAACAGGATCGTCCCCTGCGTCGGGTCGTACAGCCGCGGCAGCATGCTGACAAGCGTTGATTTGCCGCAACCATTGGGACCGACGAGTGCGACGACCTCGCCGGCTTTGACGGTGAGGTTGACTCCGCTGAGCGCCGGGCCGCGGGCGTCGGCAGCGTGGCGGGCCAGGTACTGGAACGAAATGTCCTGGAATTCAATCGACTGCGCCAGCCGCGGGAGCGCGACGGCGTTGTCCATTTCGCGTACGTGCGGCTGGCGGTCCACCAGCTCAAAAATGCGATCGAGCGCGGCCGAGCAGCGCTTCATGCGCGAAAATGTGGCCGACATCCTCCGACACGGATCGAGCATGCCCAGCAGCAGCGCGTACAGCGTGCACAGGCCGGCGGCGGACATGACATCGTTGGTCAGCCGGACGCCCCAGATGTCGGTCTTCTGCTGCAAGACGAGGTAGGCCCCCGGCAGCATCGCGACGAACATCGCCAGCAGGCCCAGGACCTCCATCGTCGGCTTGGCGAAGGCGTCGATTTTCACGACGCGCATCGCCTTGGAGTAGAAGTGATTGTTCTCGCGATGGAACCGCGCGTGGTGCCGGTCGGCGGCGTCGAAGGAGATCACGATCCGCAGCCCCTCGAGCGTCTCTTCCAGGACCTTGTAGATCCGCGTCATGCTGTCCATGACGCGGCGGCTCGCGCGTTTCAGGACATGGCCGTACCACTGCAGGAACAGCGCCAACAGGGGCAATGAAAACACCGACAGCAACGACAGCCGCCAGTTGACCCACATCGCCAGGGCAAAGCAGGCGAGGCACTTGAGCGGTTCGCGGAGGGCGCGCGTGCCGACCAGCATCAGTCCCTGAGTGACCTGCTCGGTGTCGTAGGTGAAGCGTGACATCAGCTCGCTGGTGCCGTCGCGGGCCAGCGTCTGGTAGTCCAGTTGCAGGATTTTCTCCAGACATTGAGTGCGGATGGCCATGACGACCCGTTGAATGACGCTGCCGATCAGCACTTCCTGATAGTACGTGAAGATGCCCTTCACCACTTCGGCGATCATCAGGACGATGAGAATGACGCCGAAGGCTTTGAACTCGTCGCGCGGCACCCACGGGAGGACGTGCGCTTCGACGCGGCGGAAGAGCAGCAGTTGCCGGGACGCGTTGTTTAACCGGGCTTCCGTGTCCACGCGCCGCGCCAGTTGCGTCATGCGCTTCGGATCCTGAGGGGGGAGATGCTCGGCATCATACGCGGCGACGCGTTGCTCGATGTCCCGCAGGTTCTCCTCCTGATGCGCGATTTCCTTCTCTGCATCGACCGCTGCCTTGGCCACGTAATCGTGAATCGGCTGCCGGTTGAGCAACGTCGAGAACACCGGGAAGATTGCGGTGATATTCCCGCCCCACAGTACGGCCACGACGAGGCCGAACAGGAACGACACCACGATGCGGCGCCGGTACGGCTTCAGAAATGGCAGCAGTCGACGAAGGCTGTCCACGGCGTCCCTGCACGTGAGAAGGGGATTGCGACCCGGCGCTCCGCCGGTCCCAGGCGGGCGGGATTAGACGCTGACGGTCGATTTCTGTCCAGACGACCTGCCCCTGGCCCCAGCCTCGTCTCTCGAAATCAGTGGCGCGCGACGCGCTGCAGCAGCCACCATCCCACGTAGGCCAGCACCGCGTTGCCGACCCACATCGCCCAGGCAGGGTCCACAAAGCCCTTCTTGGACTGGGCCATCAGTCCGAGGACCAGCGGGTAATAGCCGGTCACAATCGGCACGAAGCAGTACAGGAAACTGGTGAGGAACCGGCTCTGGGCCTTGAGCACGGCCAGCGGGCTTCCGACCAGGACGAAGAACAGACAACTGCATGCGAGCGCGTAGCGGGTGTGGATTTCCGTGGTCATGCGGAACGTCTGTTTTTCGCAGTCTCTGGCCTTCAGGTGATGCGGATTCTTTTTCGGATCGGACAGTGTGTCGAAATCGCCGCTGGTCAGGGCAAAGGCGGTCGCAATCAACATCCGCTCCTGCTCACGAGTTCGTTCGGTGCGGGCCGTCTGCACCTCCCTGTTGAGCGTCTCAATGGGCATGTGCCGCACGAGAACACCCTTCTCTCCCGACCGCCAACTGATCGAGTGCGGTTGCGGCTTGTTAATAAACACCTGTCCCTGCTTGTCCAGCTCGACGAAGCCGTTGGTCAGCTGGATCTGGATCTCCTGCCGCTTGACATCCAGTTCAATCGTGGCCTCTTCGGCGCACAGCGATTTCGTCTGATGGCCGCTCATGATCGTGAACACCGGGCGAATCAGCCGGCGCCCCTGTACGTCGGCCACGACGACGTACAGGCCGTGCTGCCGGTCGTTGAACTGATGTTCCGAGCGGAGGTGATCAAAAATGATGTCCTCCATGGCCGCAACGACGGTGCGCTCGATATTCGTCAGCGCCCAGGGGATCACCTGGTCGGACAGGAGCAGGCAGCAGATGCTCAACACGGCGCCCATCACGAAGGACGGCCACAGCAGCGTGGCCACGCTGACGCCGGCCGCCTTCGCGGCGGTGACTTCCTGATCGCCCGCCATGCGGCCGAAGACCAGTGAGACGGTGAGCAGCAGCGCCGCAGGGATCGTGAAGGGGAGGATGGTGGGGATGACATAGGGGAGGATGGCCAGGACCTGCATCGGTCCCAGCCCGTTGTCGGTCGCCTCCTTGAAAACGCCGACGAAGACAAGCAGAACCGACAGGCACAGCAGCACAAAGACGAACACACGTATGAGTTCGCCGAAGATGTAGCGTTGCAGGAGCGGGACGGCGACGCGCATGCCCGGGGCCGGCAGGGGCGGAGGTGTGACTGCGAGAAGCGACGACGCGGTGGGGGCCGCGAGAGTCCGCACGGATCAGGCCGGACGGTCGAGGCCGGTTTCGTGCGGAGATATAGGCCGATGAACAACTTCGGTCAATACGACTGCGAATCGTCCGGGACCGGCCAAGATCGTGAGAATCGGCAGGATCGACAGTGTCCACCGCGTCGTCCGACTCGGCACAACCTTGCACGTCTTCGCCAAGGCTACGCGGCTCCGGGGTTTGTCAGGACCGCCGGAACCGCCCGGACGAGCGTGCAGCCGGAATTGCCGATCGGCCGAAGTACACAACGTCATCGCGGGGAGCGCTTGTTCGGCAGCCGGTTCCCTGTCGGCGTCGTCCGGTCCATGGATTCGAGGAGGCAAGCATGTCGTTTTTTCAGAACCTGTCGGACAATAACGCGGCGGTCCTGGGCTGTGCGGGCCTGCTGCTGACGGCGTTCACGCTGATGAGCGTCAGCTATCACATCGGCGTGATCGTGCGCGGGGGCCGGACAACGGCGACCCGGACCACGCAGCGGCTGCGCGGCGTCGAGATCGCTGCGGAAACACCGGAGACCCGGCGGCGGGCCGCCTGAATCGCTGCAGTGCCACTGGCGTCGCACAGATACCACTGGCTTCGCCAATTCGACCTGTAAGTGCGTGTCGATTTGCAAGGCACGGGTAATCCCGGTGGCCCCCCCGTTCGATTGCGCATGGCACCGGCGAGCAGCACCTTGCGACCGGACGGTGCACACCGATATCCTGAAACCTGTGCGTCGCGACGGAATCCCGCTCGGGATGAGGTCTGACGGCAGCATCGCACGCTTTTCCGGCGTACCGGCTCGGCGGCAGCGGCTTCCATACACATCTGACGGGAGAGACGGTCATGCGGCAGTGGCAGCAGTGGATTTTCGGGGCGGGACTGGTCGCCGCCGGCTATGTGCTCGGAGCGAGCGGCGCTCTGGAATTACGCTCGACCGGCGCTCAGGATCCGGCGGCGCCCGAAGTGGCCAAGGAGACGTCCGACAAGATTCGAGCGGCGAACAACGCGCTCCGCGACGCGGCCGACGCCCTGCGCAGCGAAGGCCGTTATGAAGCGATCACACAGGATGTGAACAGTTTTCTCGTGCTGGGAGGGGGCGGCAACGCCCGTCTGGACCTGGAGAGTGGAACGGGGGTCGATCCCGAGACTTTCGCCGCGTTGTATGCGGGAGGCGCCATTCCGGAGATTGCCGACCACCTGGAATTCGATCCGGACAACCGACTGACATACAACGGGACGATCGTCCGGATGTACTCGAAGGCCAGACTGCAGCGGATGCAGGCTGAGCGGACCAAGCTGGCGGAAGCGAAGCAGTAGCCCCCGTGAGGGCCGGTCTGCCCGCACATTCCGGTCAGTTGGCATGCCGCGCGCGCGATTTTTTCAAATTGGCGGATTGTGAAGCTTTGAGAACGAATTTGCTTGGGAAGCGTCCGAGACCATTTGTAGAATAAAGCCCGGCGACGGTTCGGCTCAGCGTCCGTACCGTCGACGGTGCAATGTGTGCACGACCCCCCGGCAGAATTTGCCGGAACAAGTTGGTGTCCGGCCGGCAAGTCCGGACCCCCTCAGCCGCACCTAGGAGTCGCGTTATGAGTCGGAAGCCGACCCTCGGCCTGGCGCTCTGCGGAGCGCTCGTCAGCGGGCTACTGAATTCTGCCGTCGTCAACGCCGCGGACAATTCCGCATCCGGAATCACCATCCGCAGCCATGAACCGGGGGACGGCCAGACGTATCTGGCCGTCTCGCTGCGCTCTGACGCCATCTCTCGACAGGCGACGCCGCACGACCACGTGATCCTGGTGGACACATCCGCCAGTCAGGTCGGCGAACATCGCGTGCAGGCGTTCAGCGTGCTGAAGGAGCTGCTCTCGGCGCTGCCGGCGAATGACCGAGCCGCCGTGTATGCCGTGGACCTGCTGGCGGAACCGATGACCGACGGGCTTGTTGCCCCGCGCGACGCTTTGACGGCGGCGATGACCAAGCTGGAGCGGCGGGTCCCGGCGGGCTCGACCGACATGGTTGCGGCCGTGCAGACAGCGCTGAGCGTGACGAATGCCGGGCGCCCCATGTCGATCGTCTATATCGGCGATGGCATGAGCACCGCCAATTTGCTGCAACCGTCCGAGTTCCGGACACTGGTGCAGGAATTGCGGCAGCGTCAGATGCCGGTTCACAGCTTCGCGGTCGGCTCGAACACGGACCTGCAGCTGCTGGGCGCATTTGCCGTGCAGACGGGGGGCGTGGTACTGATCGACGATGAAAACGGCAGCGACTTCGGCGTGCAGTTGTCGAAGTCGATCGACCTGCCGGTGAGCTATCCGACCGCCCTGAAGGTGTCGGACCGCGGGATCCAGTTGCTGCCGAACGAGCCGCTCCCGCTGCGCAGCGACCGCGACACGGTCTACCTGGGCAAGGGAGAAATCTCTCGCAATGCGCAGATCACCCTGACGGCGTCAATCGACGGTCGCAGCCGTGACCTGACGTGGTCGATTCCCCCGGCGAAATATCAGGATGCGAACAGCTTCCTGGTTCCGTTGTGGAACAAGGCGTCGCAGACGAACGGACTGTCGAACGGGCTGGCCGGCGAGAAGCTGGTGACGACCGCGCAGGAGGCGTACGTGGACGTGGTGACCTCCCTGGAGAATTCGGAGGAAACCGGCGCGACCGACGAGGACACGGAAACCGCGCAGGACATTGAACGGACGTTGCAGCATCTCGACGCGACACAGCCGCAGACGGAGACGGTGCTGGCCCAGGCCAAAGAGGGCGCTCAGCCCCCGGCTCCGGGCCTCGAAGGCCGTGAAGATCCCCGCGCGGCGTCTCCCCTGGAACAGGCGGAAGAGGAGCAGAACGTCCAGACCCAGAAGCTGCAGACGGAGGTCGGCGCTACGATCACCGCGGCCCGCAAGCTGCTGGCGGCCGAACCCGAACAAGCGCAGGAACTGCTCGAGGATCAACTGCGGGCCGTGAAGTCGGCACCGCAGGTCGACGAAGACGCCCAGCACGCGCTGGAGCGGACACTCAGCAACGAGCTGGCGGCTGTCAACAGCCAGATGGAAAAACTCAACGACTCGAAGTTGCTCGCGCAGCGGCAGTTCGCCGTCGAGCAGGCTCGGCAGCGCTTGGTGGACGCCCAGCTCCACGAGCATTCCAAGACGCGGGAACTCGTGGACCGGATTCGATCGTTGCTGCTGCAGGGGTACGAGGGGAATCCGGACGCGTTTGAAGAAGGCGAAGCTGTGGCCCGCATGGTGTGGAGCATGCAGCCCGGCAGGTCGATCGGCGCTCAAACGGTCTTTCAGTTGGAATCGGCGGGCCATATTGACAAGGCCGAACGGCTGCGGATGCTCCGGTCGGACCGGTTCCTGGCGACGCTGCACCAGGTGGAGCTCTCGCACGTGCCGTTCCCGGATGAGCCGCCGTTGCGCTATCCGCCTGCGGAGATTTGGCAGGCCATCACGGAAAAACGTCAGAAGTGGAAGTCGGTCGACCTGCACCGCGCCAGCGAGAACGAGGAACGCATCTACAAGGCACTGGATAAGTCCACCGACATCGAGTTCACCGGCACGGCGCTGCGCGATGTCATCACGTACATCAGCGAGATCCACGACATCCCGATCCTGATGGACACCGCGGAACTGAGCGGTGCCGGCATCACGGGAGAAGAGGAAGTCACGCTCAACGTGAACGGCATCAAGCTGCGGAGCGCGCTGCAACTGTTGCTGAACAAGGTGAACGACGTCGAACTGTCGTACATCATCAAGAACGAAGTGATGCAGATCACGACGAAGGAATTGGCAGACAACACCCTGCAGACACGCGTGTATCCGGTCGGCGACCTGGCGATCGCGCCCCGCACATTGGGTCGCGGAATGGGCATGGGTGGCATGGGTGGTGGAATGATGGGTGGCATGGGCATGGGTGGTATGGGCGGAGGCATGGGTGGCATGGGCGGAGGCATGGGTGGCATGGGCATGGGTGGCATGGGTGGTGGCATGGGTGGCATGGGAATGTTCAGCTTGCCCGATCCCCAGGCCCCAGCCGCGCAGGCTCAGCCCCAGAACAAAGTGTTTGACGCCGGTGCCATCGACCAGCTCAAAAAAAAACCGGGCGGCGTGAAGTAAAGACGCAGCCTGGGACATCTGGGGCGACCCAGTCCAAATCCGATGACGACAATCAGCGGAGTCGCGCTCCTGGGCGCGGCTCCGCTGTTCCGTTGTCTGCCGGTGAAGGCACATCTCCGCAGCCGGCCACCGCTGCCGCGGCGGAGCCGGTGAAATGGCCGGACTGGAAGCAGGGGAAGCCGGACGAGATCTGGCCGGCCTATTTTCAAGAGCATCGTCCGCCGCCGGTCCGCGTGCAGGGGCTGATCATCCAGATGCACACCGCCGGTGCGCACGAACATGTGATCTCTGCCATTGAGTCCGCACTCATCAACGGCCAGTCGCAGCCGTGGATGTATGAAGTGCTGGCGCTCTCCATGGAACTGGCGGGCCGACCGCGTGCCCAGATTGAGCGCGTCGTGCTGTCCCTCAATGACTTCGGCTCGGCCAACTTCGCGAGCATGATGTACTCGGCGGCCTATCTGAGCCGCTTCGATCGCCGCGAAGCGGCGCTACGGCTTTATCGGGAGGCGTCCGAGCTTGAGCCGGAGCGCCCGGAACCCTATGTGCTCGGCCTGAATCATGCGCAACACGTCCGGGATGCGCAAGCCGTCAGTTGGGCCGCGAACGGCATCCTGGCCTACGCCTGGACTCGCGACTATGCGGCGTTGCACCACGATGCGGAGAATGCGGCACTCGAAGCGGAACAATGGGAACGCAAGGCCGGGCATGCGGCGGAGGCGGATGCAATCCGCGATTCGCTGGCCAACGCCCGCCGCCGCGATCTGATCGTCCGGCTGAACTGGAGCGGCGAAGGGGACCTCGATCTCCTCGTGGAAGAGCCGGGCGGGGCCGTCTGCTCGTTCAAGGATCCCGAAACCGCGAGTGGCGGCGTGCTGACGCACGACGGCTATGGGCCGATGCCGGCGAACTGCTACGAGGAATACGTGTGCGCGTTCGGCCCCCCCGGCGATTACCACCTGCGGGTGCGCCGCGCGTGGGGCAAGATCGTCGGCGACCGGGCGACGTTGACAATTATTCGTAACGCCGGCGGGGCGGACGAACAGACCGAAACCCGCACGGTGACGCTGGCGCACGATGAGGCAGTCGTGGACGCCACGCTCGCCACCGGCCGGCGCACAGGACCGCGGCAGGTGACCACGCTGGACATTTCCACGCGCGTCGACGAACGGCGGTTTGCTCGCCGCCGCGTCAACGATCCGAATGTCCGCGCTGCTGCGCTGTCCGATTTCGAGGAATCGCGGCTGGATGCCGCCCGCCGCGCCGGCGCCGTCGGATTTCAACCGATCATCGAGGTCATCCCTGAGGGGGCCCAGAGCACCGCCGGAGCTGTGGTCTCGGCCGATCGGCGGTATGTCCGGCTGTCGATGGCGCCGTTGTTCTCGAACGTGATCGACGTGATTCCATTCAGTTTCGTCGGTCCCGCGCCGGGCAGCGGCACCGGGCGGTAGTCGGTTCCCGGTGCGGTCGCAGCGGCCACGATCGGCGGTCCGATCGCAGTTGTGCCCACATCGCGATGGCTGCGGCGCTTGATTCGCAGCCACCGACGCGGGCATACTGCCCCTGAGAGTCGCGCCGGTGGTCGGCGCGGACTCGCGCTCTGCGCACCGAATCCCGCTCCCGTGAGACCCTGCTGATGTCCGCCTTCGCCGCACCGCTGTCCCGTCGCCGTTTTCTGCAGGTCTCCGCGGCAGTCGCCGGCGCGAGTGCCGTCTCCCCGCTCTGGTCGGCGGAGGCCGATCCGTACGGCGGATTCAAGATGGGCCTGCAAAGCTATACGCTCCGCGCGTTCGACGAACGTACGGCGCTGGAACACACGCGGAAGCTCGGTCTGCATTACTGGGAGTCGTTCCCCAATCACGTGCCGATGAACACGCTGCCCGAGCATCTTCGGCAGCAGCGCGAGCTGCTGAAGGAATACGGCGTGACACTGATGGGCTACGGCGTCGTCGGATTCAGCGCCGACGAGACCAAGGCCCGCGAGGTCTTCGACTTTGCAAAGGGCATCGGGCTGGCGGCGATCAGTGCCAATCCGAACAAGGACGCCGCCACGTTCGATCTGCTGGACAAGCTGGTCGAGGAGTACGACATTCCGATCGCGATTCACAATCACGGGCCGAAGGCGACGTACGACAAGATCCAGGACGTGGTCGACCTGGTGCGGGACCGGCATCCGAAAATCGGCGCCTGTGTGGACACCGGCCATTATCTGCGTAGCGACGAGGACCCGGTGGCCGCCATTCGCACATTCGGGCCGCGCGTGTTCGGCGTGCACCTGAAGGACGTGCGCACCATTCGCGACGCTGCCGAGATCGCGAAGCTCAAGACGACGCTCCCGCCGCACCGCGTGAAGGAACTCGAGCGGGAGGGCAAGATATTCACCGTCCTGGGCGAAGGAGAACTGGACGTCGCCGGCTGTCTGCAGGCCCTGCGCGAACTCAAGTACGAGGGGTGTCTGTCGCTGGAGTACGAAGAGAACGAAAAGAACCCGCTGTCGGACGTGGAAGTCTGCCTGGAGGCGGTGCGAGCCGCCGTCAAGCGGTTGAAGGCGTAACGCAGGTTGCAGCGACATCGCGCTCGGCTGGCGCCTGGTGGCTTGCACGTGCCGTCGTATCGCGCCGGCTCTGCACAGAACGCACCGGCCAATCCGATGACACCTCAACCGGGTGGCGGTTTCTGTCAGGGAACTGTTGCCGGCGCCGGCGGCTGTTCCAGCGGCGGCAGCAGTCCTCCCTGGCGGCGGACCGTCTCCTGCAGTCGTTTGATGGCTGCGTCGCGCTGGATGAGCGGCGCGAGCGGATGGTAGTCGGTCGATCGGTTCGCGACCGTGCGGATCTGGTAGAGGGCCAGTTCGCGGACGGCGACGTCGTCGTGGCTGAGCCAGTCCACCAGCCGGCCCGAGACGTCGGGATTACGCAGGTCGTCCGGTCGATACCCCCACAACAGTTCGTTGAGCGGCTCAACCTCGTCATTGCGGTAATACCGCGCCAACTCGTCGCGTAAAGTCTCGGCGTTCTTCTCGGAACGCGGCAGCCATTGCCGCAAAGCCACAACGGCGGCCAGCCGCGCTTCGTCGTGATCCGCCTGCAAGGCCCGCAGGAGTTGGGGGATGTTCTGAGTCAGCCCCAAAGTCTCAACGGCGAACTCGGCCAAGTGGCCGCGGCGGTCCCGGACGACGGCCGGAATGCTCACGGAGACGGGCTGATCGAGCGGAAACTGCTTTTCGTACAGTTTCGCCCAGGTGGACTGTGTGGATTGCAGCGTCGGTCCATCGGGGGTCAGCCACTGAGGCATCGCGAACAATGGTCCCGTCTGCCAGACGCCGTTCACAGGCCAGGGGAGCCAACCACTGGCCGGAGAGAACGGGATCCGCTCTCCGCCGACGGGTTGCACGACGGCCGAACCGGCCACGACGTACAGTCCGCCGTCGTAGCCCGGCGATGCCGGCGCCCCGGGCTGCGGGGGGCCGTTCGGCTGCCGCCAGAGCACCTCGACGCCGACCAGCGTTCCCGGCTCGAGCAGTTCCACTTCAAACTGCAGATCCCCCACGTGCACGGTCACGATGCACGGTTCCTGGGTAGCAGCGTCCCCGCCCGCGCGCAGCAGTCCGACGCGCCCGCGATCAACGAGCAGTGACAGTGTGTGTCCTTCCTGCGGCGCGGAGGGTTGCACGATCGTGCCGGCGTTCACCAGGACCGCCAATTGTCCGCCTCTGACGTACAGTCGCGAAAAGAAGGGTTCAGGTGTCGCCAGCCACTGGCCGGCCTGGACTCGCGTGTGGCGGGCGAGCACGTTCCATTCGATTGCGTCGGGCTGGTATTGCAGCGCAATGCCGTCGATGCTGGTGTAATAGATCGGCGGAGCTGCCGGCGCGGGGAGAGTGCTCGCCGCATCCGCGGGTTGCGCTTCCGGGGCAGCCGCAGCATTCGCAACCGAGGGCTCGACGGGCGGTTCAGCCGTCGGCGTGGGGGGGGCTTCCGGGACGGCAGACGGGGGCGTGATCGTGGCGTCGGTTGTCGCCGCGACGGCGGCATCCGTTTGCGGTGCTGTTGGAGAAGGCTCTGAGGCGGCCGCCGGCTCCGGCGCCGCGGAGGGTTCAGTCGCTACGACTGCAGGTGCAGCGACGGTTTCAGTCGCCGCTGGTTGCTCTTCAACAGGAACCTTGTCTTCGGCCGGCGGCGCCGGAGTGTGATCCACCACTGGCGCCGTCGCCGGCGGACGAGATTGCCACAGTCCCAGCGAGTCCACCACGAGGGCCAGCCAGCCGACCAGCACCGCCAAGGCCGCGGCGGGCACCAGACGCCGCCACAAGGGCCGCTTCCGCAAGTAATCCGGAACCTTTGCGAACGCATCGTCGCCGGGTTGCACCGACGCCGCTGCGGCCGCGGCGTTGCGACGCGTGTCGGCCGTCGCCGGCGGCACTGGCTCGCGGACAGCTGAAACTTCAGTTTGCCCCTGAGGCGGTGCAATCGCGCCCAGTGCGTACATTCGCTCGCGAGAGCGCGACGAGATTTCCACGGGCTCCCCCAGCACGATCGTCAGGATCTGGTGGCAGCCGGCCGTCTCGGCGAGGTGAATGTCGGATTCCAGGCAGAGCCGTTCGATTTCGGTCACCCCTTCCGGAGTGAGCGTATTGTCCAGGTACTCGGCCACCAGGTTCGGGTCGGGGCCGGAGCCGGGACCGGTCAGTTCTGGCGCGGTGATCCGCCGCCGACGCATGACCTCGCGAATTCGCGCCACCATCGAGCCGGCCACACTGCTTTCGGCAATCTTGGCGCCGATTTCGCGAGCATCAGCCGGTTCCAGGATGTCGTCCAGATACGCCAGCAGGGTGCGTAAGGTCAGTCGCATCTTCGGGACTCCGCGGTGGTGGCAGGCTTCAGGAACGAGCCTGTCCTTCCTCAATAGTGGGGGGCGGAGCCGCATTTCGTACAGGAATCCGGCCGCCGACGCGGTTTTCCGGAATTGCAGCGGCCGGGCTCGGCCATCTGCCGGCGTCGGCCTCTCGCAGACGAAAGTGCAGGACCGGGTCGATTACAGCAGATTTCGGGACCGACGGCGGTATTCGGCTGCCATCAGGTCTTCGAGAAACCGGAGGCGATCAGGATCGGCTGGAAGTTCCACTTTAAGCTGTCGCGACAGCGGCGGCAGCAGCCGTCCCAGCAGCGTTTCGAGCTGTGGACGCGGGATGTCGTCCCAGCGATCGAGCAGTTGTTCGAGTGTGTCAAAGTCGCTCGACGGCAGCCGTGCCAGCGCTGACTGGTCAAACCGGAAGCGCGCTTCGGCCGCCGTCCGTCCGGCAAGCTCCGTGCGAACGCGGTTGAGGGTGGGCGTTGTGTCCGCGACAACGACGGTGCCGGCGGCCATATCGCCAAACCGTTGGCTGCGCTGGGACAGCACTGGCACGATCCAGAGGGGCGCCAGGTGATCGACCGGCCGAAACAGGTTTCTCACGAAGATGCTGATCGCATCCAGAGCAAATCCGTTGGCCTTGACGACGCGCAGTCCGAGCCACCTCTTGCCGAGCGTCTGTCCATGCAGCAGCAGTTCGGAGGCCCCATAGTACAGGATGCTGGAAAACCCAATGATCAGGATCAGGCCTCCCATGATGTAACGGCCGATCTCTTCGCTGGCGCGCGGATCCCCCTGGGCGGATTCGAGCCGTTCGCCGAGCGCCTCGGCGGACTCGGTGATCACGTTGGTCGCGACCAGCACCAGCAGCAGAGCGAGGACAATGAGCACCGTGGAAATGCCGACGACGATCTGGTCGATCAGCCACGCCAGGAACCGTGTTCCCAGACCGGCGGCCTGATAGCGGATCTGGACGTTTTCCGGCGTTTCGAACTCGATCGAACGCATGTCACGGAGTGCTGTTGGAAGATTGGGCCGGCAATTTTAGAAGAGGCGACTCAGTTCGGCTGCAGCGTCGCCAGTTGCCGGCGGCCGGTCTCCAGAATCCGTTCGTCCGGCCACTGCTCCAGCGGCGAGTACCGCGGGTGCCGCGACTCGATGAACGGATTGTTGCGCCGGGTATTGTAGCAGCAGATCAGCGCCCAGCGTGGATGCTCGCTGCGGTTCTGATCGGATCGGTGCAGCAGATTGGCGTGGAAGAAGATCGCATCGCCGGGATCGAGTTCCGCGTAGACGAGTTCGAATCTCTGCAGCGCGATCTCGACGCGCTGCAAGTCGGCGCCGGTCTGGTCGCCGGTCTTACCGTGGTCAATCCGGCCGATGTGATGCGACCCGCGGAGCACCTGCAGGCAGCCGTTCTCGCGCGTGGCGCGGTCGATCGCAATCAGACAGCTTCCCATGTCGGGGAGCAGGCAGCCATTGTGATACCAGTAGCCGTAGTCCTGGTGCCACTCCCAGGCGCCGCCGACGCGCGGCTCCTTGAGGATCAACTTATGGTGGTAGTGATACACCTCACCGCCCAACAGCGATTCCATGGTTCCGGCGACTTTGCGGCTGCGGGCGATGGCGCTGTAGATGTCGTCCGAGAGGTCGTTCCGCAGCGCGAGCGTGACGGGCAGTCCCTGTGCGTCCTTGCGGCCGTAGGCGGAATCGGACATCGCGCGGTCGGCATGTGCGACGCGGCCGAGGAGGTCGGTTTCGTCGGCTGCCAGCAGGCCGCGGACGATCAGAAAACCATCGCGTTGGAAGCGCGGAACATCAATTGCCGGATCTAACATGCGTCAGCGTGATCTTGCAGCCATCGACAGCGATCTCATGGCTGTTGTGATAGCCAGCTCTGGATGGCCGACCTGAGCGGATTGAGGTCGTCTTGCAGGACGGACCACACAATATCAATGTCGACACCAAAATACTGATGCACCAGGGTATTTCGCATCCCAATGATCTGTCGCCAAGGCACGTTGGCGATTGTGGCTTGCGTTTCAAGGCTGATGGCGCGGGCGGCCTCACCGATAATTCGAAGATGATGAACAACCCACACTTGCAGCAGTTCGTCTTTGGCAAATGCTTCGCGGGTTACCGTCGCTTTTGCAGCAATCCTGTCGATCGCCTCGAGGATGTCGAGTATTCGCTGACGATCATCCCTTATAGAACGACCGCCTCCGCAAGCACCCGTTCTCGAATGCGTGGCCGCAATCCTGCCGGCGTGACGACGTCGACCGGGCATTGCAGCAGGTCCTGCAAGTCCATCAACAGTCCTCCGAGGTCGAACAAGCTACGTCCTGGCTCCAGTTCCACGAGAAAATCCACGTCGCTCTCGGGGCCTGCGTCGCCGCGCGCAACAGACCCGAACACGCGCAAATTGGAAGCGCCATTGCGCGTGGCAATCGCGAGGATCTCCGACGAGTAGCGCGTTCGCAAGTCCTGCAATGTCATCTCTGCAACCCTCTTCGTTGCATGAATCATACCATCGGGTGGAACATGGCCGCAGCTTCTTGCATACCGTACTGCCGCCACTGCGTCGTCGAATCCCGCTTGAATCCTCGGCTGGATTGCATCAAACTTGACTGATTCATCGCGTCGACGCAAGACAGGCCGATGTCGGATTTTGATCACGCTGCCGAACCGCTGCTCGCCCGCCGCGATGTCCTCCGCGTGGGGGCAGTTACCGCTGCCGGCAGTCTCGTCCCAACTGCGTGGTCGGCGCAGGCGCGGGCGACAATTGCCGCCGGACGGGCCGAATCCGTGATCTTCCTCTGGATGGGGGGCGGTGTCACACATATTGACTCGCTCGATCCGAAGCCGCTGGCGCCGGAACAGATCCGCGGCACACTCTCGGCGATCGACACCTCGCTGCCCGGCGTCCGGTTTTCCGAGGTCTGCCCGGAACTCGCGAAACTGGCTCACGAACTGTGCGTCGTCCGCAGCTTCTCACATGACAGCAACGATCACCTGCTGAGCCAGGTCTACACGCTCTCCGGCCGAAAGGTGACGGCCGCGCAACTCTTCAGTGAGCCGAATATCGGCGCCGTCATTTCCTATCTGCTCGGCCCGCGCCACAACCTGCCGGGCTACATCGCCGTGCCGGGGATCACGCGACCAGGTCCGCCGCCGCACAACCTGTTTGTCGGCGGCTGGCTGGGAAACCAGCACGCGCCTTTCTGTGTCGGTGGCCGGCCCGATCAGCCGGACTTCACGGTCGGCAAGCGGGAGATCAATCCTTCACCGGTCTGCGTCGAGAACCTCAATCCGCGCGAACTGGCATTCCCGCGCGAACTCACCGTGGGGCGGTTGTCCCGGCGGGCCATGCTCAAACACGATCTCGATGGTGCTGCACGCACGGCCGAAGTCGCAGCCCGCAGCGGCCCGGTGTCGCAGGGGTTCGAGGACGCGATGCAACTGCTGACGTCCCCCGCTGTGCACGACGCATTCGACCTGTCGCGGGAAACCGAATCGCTCCGCGATCGTTACGGCCGAACGAAGATCGGCGGACGCTGTCTGCTGGCACGGCGGCTCGTCGAAGCCGGCGCGCGGTTCGTGATGGTCGACTACGGCTACGATCCGGATTACGGCAATCTGTGGGACATTCACAACGTCCCGGAGCAGAAGTTTCCGCACGTTTCGGAGATGTGCCGCCGCGGTTACAGCGTGGCGGGGATCGACCGCGCGTTCGCGGCGCTGATTGCCGACCTCAAGGAGCGTGGACGGCTGGATTCGACGCTGGTCGTGTATCTCACCGAGTTTGGTCGGACGCCGCAGATCAATTCGCTCGGCGGCCGCGACCACTGGGGCGCGTGCGGATCGATGTTCTTCACCGGCGCCGGCGTGCGGTGCGGGCAGGTGATTGGCCAGTCGGATGAGCAAGCCGCGTACCCGACGACGCCGCCGTACTCGCCGGCCGACGTCGCCGCGACAATTTATGCGGCGCTGGGACTCGACGCCGAGTCCCGCATCCCCGACCGTGAAAACCGGCCGCACCCGCTGCTCGACCACGGGGCGCCGATTCCCGGCGTGTTGTGACAGACACGCTGTCAGAGGCCACAATCGTGGCTTCCTCCCCACCCGCTTCAGCGGGCAAGCGACAGCCGGTCGGTGATCGCCGCGGTCATCCCCTGCGTCGTGATGCTGCCTCCCAGGTCCGGCGTGCGGCAAGCCGGATCGGACAATGCGGACGAAACCGCGCCACGAATTTTCGCCGCCGCTTCCCGGCATTCCGGCCGCTCCAGCCAGTCGAGCATCAAAGCCGCCGACAGGATCGTGGCGATGGGATTCGCAATCCCCTTGCCGGCAATGTCCGGCGCGGTGCCGTGCGACGGCTGGAAGACCGCGGCCTCGTCGCCGATGTCGGCCGAGGGCGCCATGCCCATGCCCCCGATGAGCGCCGCGGCCAGATCTGAAAGGATGTCGCCGAACATGTTCTCCGTCACCAGCACGTCGAACGACTGGGGCCGCCGCACCAGATGCAGAGCCGCGGCATCGACATACATCCGGTCGGTCGCCACGTCCGGAAACTCCGCGGCGACTTCGTCGAACACACGGCGAAAGAACACCATCGACGGCAGGACGTTGGCTTTGTCCACCAGGGTCACGTGGCGCCGGCGCCGTTGAGCCAGCCGGAATGCGGACCGAAACACCCGTTCGCTCCCTGCGCGTGTGATCCGCAGCGTGTCGCGGGATTCACTCTCGGATGAGACACCCGGGATGCTTCGCGCCGAGAACAGTCCTTCCGTGTTCTCGCGCACGATGACAAAGTCGATCGCGCCAGTCTCGCGCCCCTTCAGCGGCGTGTCGGCCGCGTGAAATAACTGGATGGGTCGCAGCCCGCAATACAGGTCGAGGATTTCCCGCAGATCGATCTGCGGCGTCAATTCGCGTCCGTCCGGTTTGCGAACGTGCGGCAGCCCCATTGCGCCGAGCAGCACGGCGTCCGCTGTACGACAGGCCGCCAGCGTGGCCTCCGGCAGGTCGCAACCGCTGCGTAAGAACTCGGCGGCGCCGGCGGGGTATTCCCTCAGGTCGAGCCGCGTTTCGGTCCAGCCGAGCGTCGCCGCTTCCAGCACGGCGACGGCCGCATCGGTGACGTCGCGCCCGATGCCGTCACCGGGCAGCACCGCGATCTGGATCGTGTGTGTCGAGTCGTTGGTGCTCACGGTGGGGAGGAATCAGGATTCGGGATTCAGGGGAGGGCAATCGCAGAGTCTGAGAACACCTTTGAAATCTGCGCGATCTGCGTGCCTTGAACGTGCTGAGACGAGTCTCATTCCGCGTCTTCGTAGCGCACGCCGAGGCGCGGAAAGGTATGTCGGCTGATCGGCTCGAAGCGGTCGACGTCGCTGAAGTACATGTAGTGCGTGACGTGCAGCAGCTGCGGGCCAAGCTGGATGATGTTGAACGAGTTCTTTTCGCGCTCGCGCATGCGACCGCGGCGCGAGGTCGTCGTGCCGCATTGCACGATGATGATCCCCCGGTCGCGGACCGCCCCCGGACGAATATCGAGCGAGTTCCCGATATAGGCCCGATGCAGGTGTCCTCCCAGGATCATGTCGACGCCCAGTCCGGCAAAGCGCTCCAGCGCGCGCTTCGCCCCCGGCAGCACCTGGTCGCGCTCGTAGTCAGGGGCCGGTGCAAAGTGGTGATGAGCCACGACGATCCGTACCGCGTCCTGCGGCGCTTCGCGAAACGCGCATTCGCAAAACTGCAGTTGTTCCGCGCGGATGCGGCCGTTTGTGATGGCCGTATGCGGCGCCGTGGAGTTCAGTGCGACGATTACGGCGCCGTCGATGTGGACTGCGTGATCGAGGTCGTTGTTGATGTAAGTCCGGTAGAGTTCCAGCGGGCGGAACATTCGCTCGAACACGCGATACAGCGGCACGTCGTGGTTTCCCGGCACGACGACCTGTGGGACGGCGGGCAGGCGGCGGAGGAACTGCTGCGCGTCGATGAACTGCGCGCGTTTGGCCCGCTGCGTGAAGTCGCCGCTGGCGATGACAACGTCGGGCGCAAGGGTCGGCGCGATCCGCAGCAACGCCTCGCCGACGTGGGGCAGGAATGGCGGACCGAAGTGCAGATCGGAGATGTGCAGCAGTGTCAGCACGTGGTCGCGGCGACGGTCGGGGAAGGTGAGCCCGACCCGTGTTATGCGGGGCAGTGTCCTGGACGACTGAAAACCGTGCGGGACGCTGCTGTGAGGCCCCTCAGCGAGTAGGATGCGAGTATGAGCGGTTTCGTCGAGCGGAACAAGCAGGACTGGAACGAACTGGAAGCGCTCGTGCGCCGCGCACGGCGTTCGCTGCGGTCACTGTCGTACGAGGAACTGAACCGGTTGGACGTGCTGTATCGCCGTGCAACGCTGCACCTGGCGCAGGCGGCGACTCGATCGGGCGACCGGCAGCTCATCGAGTATCTCAACGGCCTGACTGCGGCAGCGCACAGCCTGATCTATCTCCCGCCGCGGCGGTCGCTGCTGGGGGGATCAGGGCAGTTTCTCGTCGAAGGCTTTGCCCGCAGCATTGCGAGAAATCTGAGGTTCCACGCGTTGTCGGCCGCCCTCCTGCTCGGGGGCGCGCTCCTCGCATTCTACCTGTGCCAGCACGACGTCCTGGCCGCGTATGCGCTCTCGATGCCCGGGGACGAACGGCAACCCGGCGCCACGCGCGAACAGTTGGAGGCGGTGTTGCGACACGGCCGCGACCAGGCGGGCGGCGAGAAATTTGCATTCGCGTCGTTCCTGTTCCAGAACAATCTCAAGGTGGGCATGCTGTGCATCGCCTCCGGCGTCCTCGCCGGCGTGCCGACGATCGTGCTGATGCTCTACAACGGCATGATGATCGGCGCATTCATATCCGTGCATTATCAGGCAGGCATCTCGGCCGAAGTGTGGGCCTGGATTCTGCCGCACGGCGTGACCGAAATCGGCGCGATCATCCTCTGTGGCGGCGTGGGGTTGATGCTGGGCCGTTCCGTCGTGCGGCCGGGCCAAATCTCCCGCGCAGACAGCCTGCGGCTCGCCGGTCGCGAAGCGGCGCGCACCTGCGCCGGCGTCGCCGTGATGTTGTTACTGGCGGCGGTGATCGAGAGCTACCTGCGACAGAGCCACCTGTCGACGGCCGCTCGGTTCTGGTTTGCCGGCGGCAGTGCCGGATTCTGGGCCCTGTACATCGTGTGGGGCGTCGTGCGCGAACGTCAGATCCGCGATGCGGACGGAACCACTAGCACTCCGCGCACCGCGAACCTCCCCGTCGCCGCAGAATGATTCGTTGAGCAGGCGGGCCGAGTGCCGCAGTGATGGCGGCGGACGTCAGCCGGAGCGACGCAGCAACTTGCCGCGCCCATTGCAATCCGGACAGAGCCCGCTGGCATGGCACGCAGGGCAGTCGCCGAATTTCGACGCAGTCGCAGCATCCGTGGCAGATGCCGGGGGAGCGACGAGAGCGCGACCTTTGCCGTGACACGTAGGGCAACGGGCGGTGCCGTCGCAAGCCGGACACTTCGTGTAAGCCGACCGATCCATGACGCGAACGCTCATCTGAGAAAGGACGCGGCGAGAGAGATGGGATGCCGCGGCTGCAGTATGCGCTTTCCACCGCGAATTCGCCAGCGAACGCGGCACGATCGCAAACAGATCGCGGCACAGTCCAAGTTCGATCACGCACCGACGGGCTGCACCGCCTCGGCGTCCGCAGGATCGATCCTAACCCGCTCACCGCGATCAGATTGCGCTGCCGTGGATGGTTCAGTGAGGTTCCTCCTCCGCAGCCCGACGCGATACTTGAGGCGCGCAGGTCGCGGCACTAGAATTTCGCTCGTCCCACGCGGTTCGGGACGCTTGTGCGCGCTCATGTTGAACTTGGAGCAGGAGATTCAGCGGTGGCAGTTCCCGTCGGCATTAACGGTTTTGGACGAATTGGGCGAATCACGCTGCGGGCCATGGCCGCGCGCGGCGGCGAGTTCGAGGTTCTGGCGATCAATGATCTCGGCGACCCAAAGTCGCTGGCCATGCTGCTGAAGTACGACAGCGTGCAGGGACGCTTCCCCGGGACCGTGTCCGCCGAGGGGGATGCGCTGATCGTCAACGGCAAGAAGATCAAGGTGGTCGCTGAAAAGGACCCCCGCAGCCTCCCCTGGAAGTCGCTCGGCGTGCAGATCGCGCTGGAGTCGACGGGACTGTTCGTGAACCGTGCCGCCGATGGCAAGCCCGGGTTTGACAGCCATCTGGAAGCAGGCGCCCGGCGCGTCGTGATCTCCGCCCCGGCGAAGGACCCCGACCTCACCTGCGTCCTGGGGGTCAACGATGATCAGTTGACGGCCGCGCACAAGTGCATTTCGAACGCCAGTTGCACGACGAACTGCCTGGCGCCGATGGCAATGGTCCTCGACAAGACCTTCGGCATCGAGAAGGGACTGATGACGACGGTCCACGCCTACACCAACGACCAGCGCGTGTCCGACCAGTTGCACAAAGACCCGCACCGCGCCCGTGCTGCGGCGCTGAACATCATTCCGACCTCGACGGGCGCTGCCAAGGCGGTCGGCGAGGTGCTGCCGAAGCTCAACGGCAAGCTGACCGGCATCAGTCTCCGCGTGCCGGTTGCCGCCGGCAGCGTCACCGATCTGGTCGCGGTCCTCGGCAAGAATGCCACGGCCGGCGAGATCAACGACGCCATGAAAGCCGCGGCCGCCGGCCCGCTTAAAGGCATCCTGGAGTTCAACCAGGATCCGATCGTCTCCAGCGACATCATCGGCAATCCTCACAGCAGCATCTTCGATGCGCCGTGGACGCAGGTGATCGGCGGCAACCTGGTGAAGGTCCTGAGCTGGTACGACAATGAAACCGGATACTCCAATCGGACGGTCGACCTGATCGCCCGGCTGGCCCGTCTCTAGCGGATCCCGCGTGTTGCTCAAATTAGATTGCGAAACGCAAGTTGCATTGTGCGTTGCACTTGCGGCAATCGGTTTCCACTGGACGCCGAAGCGCTGAACGTTCAAAATACTGCGATGAGCTGCCCGGAGGAACCGGTGCACCCCTGGCTCGATGACGGGCGTTCTTCGGTATCGAGCGTTACACAGACGAGTGTCGTCGGGGAGCGGCTCGCCGTTCTGGCCACCCATTCATGAGCCGGCAGGCACTTCTGGACTATTTCCGCGAGCGGGCGCCGCTGATCGCCCCCTCGATGCTGCAATGCGACTTCGGCAATCTGCAGCGGGAAGTGGCCGCACTGGAGCAGGCCGGCGCCCAGATTCTGCACCTGGACGTCATGGACGGGCACTTTGTCCCCAATCTGACCTATGGTCCCGTGGTGATCGAGCGGTTGCGGGCGTTGACCGGCCTGCCGTTCGACGCCCATCTGATGATCGCCGCCCCCGAGCGGTTCGTCGAGGAATACGTTGCCGCCGGCTGCCAGGCGATTACCGTGCACCTGGAGGCAGCGCCCGACCCGACCGCGGTGCTGGCGAAGATCCAGAACAGCGGCTGCCTGGCCGGGCTGGCGATCAATCCGGGGACGCCGGTCTCGCGCGCGGAGCCGTTTCTGGGTCAGGCGGACCTGGTGCTGGTGATGAGCGTGGAGCCGGGCTTTGGTGGACAGGCCTTCCGGCCGGAATCGGTGGCCAAAGTCACGGAGATTCGGCGGAGCTTCCCGCGCCTGGTGGTGTCGATCGATGGCGGCATCGGCCCACAAACGATTGGTTCCGCCTCGGCCGCCGGCGCCGACGTGTTTGTTGCCGGCAGTGCGATATTTCGAGCGTCCAGCTACCGCAGTGCGCTGTCGCAACTGCACGAACTTGCCCTGGCGGCACGACGTTGAGCGGGACGCATCCTCTTTCGAGAATTTTATGTCCACGGCAATCTTGATTCGCCCCGGCGAGACCGACTTCGATCAACAGTCCCGGATCCAGGGGAGATTGGACCTGCCGCTGTCGGAACTCGGCCGGCAGCAGGTGCGCGGTCTGATCGTACGCCTGTCGGAGTTGTCGATCGAATCGGTCTATAGCTCCCCCACCGAGCCGGCGCTCAGCACCGCCCGCGAAGTGGCCGCTTCGCTGGATGTGACTTTCAAAGAGCTGGACGGGCTGGGAAACTTGAGTCACGGACTGTGGGAAGGGATGCTGCTGGAAGACGTGCGGCGGAAACATCCGCGCGTGTTCAGGCAATGGCGAAAGCCCCACGGCTTGTCTGTCCGCCGGAAGGAGACTTGTGCAGCGGACGCGTACGAGCGAGTCCGCAAGGCAGCTGAAGAAACGCGCGCTTTCGCGGCAACGCGGGACGTTCGCCGTCGTAGCGCCGGAGCCGCTGGCCACATTGATCGGCTCGATCCTTCGCGGACAGGATCCCTGCCTGCAGGACCTATGTTGCGGTTACAGACCAGCAGCGAATTGAAATCATTGACTCTGTCACCCCGATCAACGGGCGCTGTGGTCGGTCCTGGGAGGCAGCGAACGAAAGACGACGGAAAGCGCGGTCTCCACCTGAAACTACTCGCGGCTGGGGAACCTGGTCGGGACAGAGCTCAGGTGACGACGGCGCTGAAGCGACCTTGAACAGCAATGCGGCAGCGGCATGAGCACCGGTCAGGCTGAACAACTCGAATCCCCGTCAGGAGCGACCCGCGTCAAGCGCGGCGTGCCGGAAGGGCTCTGGTTGCGCTGCGAGTTGCGGCGCGACGCTGTTCACCAAGCAAGGTCGAACAGGCCGATCGCGTCTGTACGCAATGCAGTTATCACTTCGTGCCGGCCAAGGGGCGTCGCCCAACTGCTGGACGCGGACAGTTTCGAGGAGTGGTTCGCGGACTTGTCCAGCGTCGATCCGCTGGGCTTTGTCGACAAGAAGCCGTACCCTGAGCGGTTGACGGCTGAACAGCAGAAGACCGGGCTGGGGGCGTGCCTGGTGGGCCGCGGGTACATGCGCGGACATCCGCTGGTGTTCGGTTGACCGATTCGGCTTTCATCATGGGGAGCATGGGTCGGTCGTGGGGAAAAGCTGACTCGGGCGATCGAGGCCGCGACGGAGTTGCATCTGCCAATCGTCATTGTCAGCGGTTCGGGCGGCCGCGGGATGCACGAGGGGATTTTCCCTGTTGCAGATGGGGAAGGTGTCAGCGGCCCTGGGTCGGTATCATGCCGCCGGTGGCTTGTTCATCCGTGCTGACCAATCCGACGATGGAAATTGGCGGCAGTTTTGCATCTCTGGAGACGTTGTGATTGCCGAGCCTCGGGCCCTGGTGGGGTTCGCCGGCCGCGCGTCGTTGGCGACGGTCAATAAGCCGTTGCCGAGGGTTTCAGGCCAGTGAGTTCTGCGGCGCAGGCTTTATCGACCGCATCGTTCCGCGACACGAGCAGCTCCGCATGGAATCTTGCCATCATCGACTACTGCGTCCGCTAGATGAAGATCATCGGTAAGCTGTTCAAGCGGCAGGCGCCGGTCGAAAAGGTCGATGTGCGACGACGTTTCGAGTTGATCGGGCGCGTCGGCCAGGGGAGCATGTCTGGGTCTGGCGCTTTGCCGATACGAAGCTTGGTCACGGCGTCGCGCGAGGATATCCTCGACCGTGCGAAAACGGCCCGGCTCGATCGCCGGTTCGTCGGCATGAATCGCCCCACCGAAGGGGAGGTCGCAATCCAGTTGCAGCACCCCAACGTCGTCCGCACGCTGGAACACGGTGTCACGACGGAGGACGAGCAGTATCTGGTCATGGAGTTCATCGAGGGGGTCGGCCTCAGCTACCTCATCGATTCGCAGAATGAGCGGATGCGGCAGAATCGCGTCTGGTACATGGTGCAGTTGGGCGAAGCGATCGATTGCCTGCACCGCCTCAACTGGATCCACCGCGACATCTGCCCGCGAAACGTGATGGTGATGCCCGACGAGACGCTGAAGCTGATCGACTTTGGCCTGGTCGTGCCGAATACCGAAGCCTTCCAGGCGCCGGGCAACCGGACGGGGACTCCGCTCTACATGGCGCCCGAACTGATCAAGCGCCTCAGGACCGACGAGCGAATCGACATTTTTTCGTACGGCGTGTCGTGTTTCGAGATGTACACGCAGAAGATGCCGTGGCCCCCCGGCGATACGCTCGAAGCCATTATGCAGCACATCAACAAGCCGCCGCGAAATATTCGGGAACTCGTCCCGGATCTCGATGAGCAGATCGCCGCGACGATCATGAAGGGGCTGGCGCCGGACCCCGATCGGCGCTGGCAGAGCGCGAAGAAGATGGCGTCCGAGTTCCGCGCCGCCGGCGAACGACTGGGCGTCATTCCGGGCGGCGAATGACGAGTTGCTGCACTCCGGCCGCGGCGGCACGATCTTGCCGACGCCCTCGTGATGGTCTTGACCGAGGGCCGTAATGCTTCGCGGCTTTGCCTTGATTCCTGAATCCCGAATTCCGAATTCTCTGTCGTGGACCATCTGCGCAATCTCAACGCCGCCCAGAGAGAAGCGGTCCTGACAGTCTCCGGTCCATTGCTCGTGCTCGCGGGGGCCGGCACCGGCAAAACGCGGGTCATCACCTGCCGGATCGCGGAACTTGTCCGTCGCGGCATCGCGGCCGAGCGCATCCTGTCCGTCACGTTCACCAACAAGGCAGCCCGTGAAATGCTCGAGCGGGCCCGGCAACAGCTCGGCGGCCGCTCGGAGAAACCGTGGATCTCCACGTTCCACTCGCTGTGCGTGAATATCCTGCGCCAGGACATCGAACACCTCGGCTATCCCAAGTCGTTCACGATCCTGGATCGGGGCGACCAGGAATCGATCGCCCGGACCGTGCTCCAGGAACTCCGCGTCGCCGAAGGCTCGCTCCGCCCGGGCGACCTGCTGTGGATCGTCAGCGGCTGGAAGTCCAAAGGGATCGACGCCCGCCAGGCCGCGGAGATGGTCAGCGACGACCGCGAATCCCTGGCCGCGATGGGGTACCGTCGGTATCAGGCGGCGCTGCGCGCTACCGGCAGCGTCGATTTCGACGACCTGCTCGGGCTGACGGCGCAGTTGTTTGACGAATCTCCCGAGGCGCTGGAGCGGCACCAGCGACGCTTCGACCGCATCCAGATCGACGAGTATCAGGACACGAACGGGCTGCAGTTCCGGCTGATCGAAGCGCTCGTCGCTCCGCATCGCAACCTGTGCGTCGTCGGCGACGACGACCAGGCGATCTACGGCTGGCGCGGCGCGGAAGTCTCGCACATCCTCAGCTTCGCCCGGCACTTTCCAGAAGCCAAGGTCGTGCGGCTGGAAGAGAATTACCGTTGCACGCGGCCGATCCTCGCGGCGGCTAACCGGCTCGTCCGCTGCAACCGCGAACGACACCTGAAAACGCTGCGCAGCAACAAGGCCTCTGCGGACGACGTGCGATTTCTGAATTTCGCCGACGGAGAACTCGAAGCGGAGAAGGTCGTCCTCGAAATCAAGTTCCTGAACGAGCGGAAAGGGGTCGCGCTCCGCGACGTCGCCATCCTGTTTCGCACCAACGAGCAGCCGCGACTGTTCGAGGCCGAACTGCGCCGGCAGCAGGTGCGGTACGTCGTGATGGGGACGCAGTCGTTTTTCGACCGCCGCGAGGTCAAAGACCTGCTAGCGTACCTGAAGGTGCTGGCGCGGCCGCGGGACGAGGCGTCGCTGTTGCGTATTCTTAATACGCCGGCGCGCGGCATCAGCCGGGCCACGGCCGAGCGGGCGCTGAAGCGATCGGTGTCGGAAGGTGTGTCCTTCTGGGATGCCGCGAAGGCCAGCGCGGCGGCCGGCGAGATTCCGGCCAAAGCCGCGGCGGCCGTTGCCGCGTTTCACGCACAACTGGAACAGCATCGGGCGAGGTTCCACGCTCTGCCTCGACAGATCGACCAATTGCTGCGCGCGCTGCTCGACGACATCGGTTACAGCGCCGAGATCGAACGGCTCTATCCCGACCCGCAACAGCGGGCGATTCGCGAGTCCAGCGTGGCTGAAGTGATCCAGTCGCTGAGCGAATACGTGGCCCGCGCGTCACAGCCGACGCTCGGCGGATATCTGTCGGACACGGCGCTCGACGGCCGCGAGGAGGAGCCGGACAAAGACGAGACCGCCGCGCAGGACGCGGTCAAATTGCTGACGTTGCATAGTGCGAAGGGGCTCGAATTCCCGCGTGTTTATCTCGTCGGCATGGAGGAAGGACTGTTGCCGCACAAGCGCAGCGTCGAGGCGACGGAGACGGAGATCGAAGAGGAGCGACGGCTGGCGTACGTCGGCGTGACGCGGGCCCAGGAGCATCTCACCCTGACACGGGCCGACGCCCGCAGGAAATGGGGCAAGCTGCGGCAGACGGTTCCGTCGCGATTTTTGCGCGAAATGTGCGATGATGACGCGGAACAACGGGAGGCGGCGGCCCCGTCAGATGTCGCGACGGCGAGTGTCACTGCTTCCGAAGCAGGGCATTGACGAGACGTTCGACATTGACGGATCGTGGATTGCCTGCGGCGATCATCTTTCCCTGCGCATCAGCCACGACCACCAGCGGAAGTATGTCGGCACGGAAGGCGGTGCGGACTTCCTCGCTGCCCCATACGTTTAGGGTTGCCGTCCATTCATTCTCGGCGAGCGCCGCTTTGCCATCTCTCCGGACTCGTCGACGCTAACCGTCAGACAATTGACGGATCCCGCAAAGCCGGATTCCGCCTGACTGCCTCCTGCATCTCCGCAATATGAGCGCGACACGGCGCACATGAAGTTGTCCAGAATTCCAACACGACGACGGAGCCGCGCAGCGATTCGAGATTGCGCGATTCGATTCCGGTAAGCGGGAGTACATCAACGCCCGGGAGAACTTTGCCGATCAGATCCGTTTCAACAAGCGGCTCTCTGCGAATCGCGACCACTTTGCTCTTCACGTAGCGATTGTTCTTTGGCACCAGCGTCAATCGAACTTCCGAATCGACCGGTCCACGCATCAAGTTGACGAGTTCGTTGAACAGCAGCCCATCCACGGACTTGGGCGGCCCATTTTCCTGGGCCACAGCCGTGACGAGATCTCCGACTTCGATTTCACCGCACAGGTGGGCGGGTCGATTCGGAACCAGCTGGAGAATCTCGACGGCCCCCTGGATGCGCTGCTCACCGTCGATCGAGGGCGGAGGCTTCAAGGCGACTCCAATTCCAACGAGTGACGGAGCGTCCGACTTGGGGATCTCGTCTGCGGCTATTACCTGGTTTGCCCGCAGTACGAATGTCAGTGCAACTGCGGTGAAGGTCGTCAGAGGGCATCGATTGAGATTCCTCATGAACGTCCTCGGTCGTAATAGGTCATGCAGGCGTGTGAAAACATAACAGTAGCAGAATACGCGCCCCGCCGGTCTGGCGGAATTCGGTTACGGGAAACTATTGTGCACGTGATAAAGTTTCGAAATGAATCCACCCTGATCCCCGTTCCTGACTTGATCGCAACACTCGCCGACCCGCCGCCGACGCTTGCAGAGCCCCCGCTGCGGATCGGCGCGCGCGTCCTGCCGTCGCGGTTCAGCCTCGCGCCCCTCGCCGGCTATACTCAGCATCCGTTCCGCGTCGCCGTCCGCGAACTGGGCGGGCTGGGGCTCGCGACGACTGATCTTGTCCAGGCCGGATTGCTCGTCTCCGGCGGCACGCGCTCGCAGCATCTGATCGCCACGTCACCCGAGGACCAGCCGCTGTCGGTCCAGATCTTCAGCGGACGCCGCCACGAGCTTGTGAAAGCCGCGTGCTGGCTGGAGGATCACGGCTACCAGGGGATCGACATCAACATGGGTTGCCCGATGGCGAAGGTGAACAGCCAGGGGGGCGGCGCGCGGCTGATGTGCGATCCCGGCGGGGCTTGCGACACGGTGGCGGCCGTCGTCGGCGCCGTCCGCCTGCCGGTGACGGTTAAGATGCGGCTCGGCTGGGACGAAACGCAGCTCACCGCGCCGGCGCTCGCACGCGAGTTTGAGCAACTCGGCGTGGCGGCGATTACGGTTCATGGCCGCACGCGCGAGCAGGGCTTCACCGGCAAAGTGAACCTGGACGGCATCCGCGGTGGTGGAAGCGGTCGAATGCATCCCGGTGATCGGCAATGGCGACGTGCGCAGCGTCGAAGACGCGTTGCCATGCGGGCCGTCACGGGCTGTGCGGGAGTGGCGATCGGTCGCGGCGCGATGCTGGACCCGTGGATATTCCGCAGACTGGCTGCGGCGACGGGGCTGCCGCCCCCGGCGGAGCCGACGATCGACGAGAAAATCGGTTTCTTTCTCCGCCACTTTCGTTTGAAACAGGCTCAGCATGGCGACTATGCATGCGTGTTGATGCGCAGTTCGCCGCCTGGTACGGGGCGCGGCTGGGAGTCCCCGAAGACCTGGAGGACCGGCTGCGGCGAATCGAGTCCGAGAGCCAGGTCGTATTGCTGGCCGACGAGATGCGGGCCCGTCACGGCCAACGCGCGGATCGCGTCGCGACGGCGCTCATCAAGACCCCGAATGGGCCGAATGAACTCTGGTGATCTGCTGCGGCACGTGTCAGAATCGTCGCGCCTGATCACGACGTTCCACGGGGTTGAGCCCCGTGGCTCAATCTGCTGGGCCACACGCGCATGCTCATCGACGGCTACTCGCATTGCGGCATCTCGAAGTACCGGCCCGTGGAGGACGTGCTGGCGGTGATGCACAGCGCCGGCATTGGCCGGGCGGTGCTGTGCCAGCACCTCGGGGAGTACGACAACTCGTACCTCGCGGGCGTCGTGGCGCGGTTCCCGGAGACGTTTGCGGCGGTGTGCCTGGTGGATCCGACCAGCGCGACGGCCATTGCCGACCTTGAACGCTGGCATGCGACGGGCGCGTTTCGCGGCGTGCGGTTGTACGCGGGATGGCTCGACGAGTACGTACACTTGTGGTCGCGAGCGGTCGAACTGGGAATGACGCTGGTCATTTACGCGTCGGAAGGCGCCGGGTTTGCAACGCCGCCGGTGGAACGGTTCATGACGGCGTACCCCACGGCGCGGCTCGTCGCGACGCACCTCGGGAATCCGATCATCCGTGACGGCCGGCCGGTCGAGACAGAACTCTTGCGACTGGCTGCACACCGCGGGGTGTATGTGCAGTTGTCTGGACTGTCGATGTTTTGCCCGTATCCGCATGCCGAGCTGAATGCACTGGTGCGGGCCGTCGTGCGCGAGTTCGGCGCGGAGCGAATCTATTGGGGTTCGAACTATCCTGTCTGTGGCGGCGAAACGGAGTATCGGCGCGACCTGCAGCAGCTTCTGGACGGAGGCTGGGAGCTCAATCGCGAGCAGATTCAGTCAATTTCAGAACAGACCGCGCAACGTCTGTGGTTTGACGCTGACGGCTGACTGCTGACAACTCACCACTCACAACCGGAGGCACCCGATGGATCCGATGGCAGCGCTGAAGGTCGCGATGGCAGAGGTGGACCGGTTCTATCGCGAGCGAGGCATCTTTGGCGGCACGTTCGGTTTCGGACAGCGGCCGGCGCTCGTCGTGATCGATATGGCGAATGGCTGGACCGATCCCGCGTATGCGGGCGGATCGAGCCGGCTGGATGCGGCCGTTGATGCGATCGCCCGACTGCTGCCGGCCGCGCGTGAGCGTAAGGTTCCGGTGTTCTATACGACGGCGGCGAGCGACCAGCCGCAGCCGAAGACCGCCTCCGAGGCGTCTCCGAACTTTCGGCCCTGGGACCGGCATGCCTGCGAGATTGACGACCGCCTGCGGCCGGCCGCCGGCGAACCGGTGTTTCCGAAGGAGCACGCCAGCGCGTTCGCCGGCACCCCGCTGGTCGGGCATTTGATTGCCCGCAGCGTTGATACGCTACTGATCACCGGCTGCTCAACGAGCGCCTGCGTTCGCGCGACCGCCACCGATGCCAAGAGCCTCAATCTCAGGCCGATCATCATCCGCGAAGCGGTCCAGGACCGGTCGGAGATCGCGCACGAGTGGACGCTGTTCGACATCCAGGCGCGGTTCGCCGACGTCGTCGGCCTCGATGAGGCACTGGCGTATCTCGGATCGCACGGAGAGTGAGCACAATTGCCAGAACCGGCAACAGGCACTGGCAACAAGAACCGCGCATGCGCGCGAATCGTCGCGAATAACCGGACTCATTCGCGTTCGTCAGCGTTGATTCGCGGCTCCCTGTGTCATTTCCGACTTACGATTGCCTACCCCGTCTTCGCAACGGCGTTGCCGTCCGCCAGCAGACCCGACGCGATCTGGCCGTGGACGTCGGTGAGGCGGTAGCGGCGTCCCTGGAACTTGTACGTCAGCCGCTCGTGGTCGATGCCGAGCAGGTGCAGCAGCGTCGCGTGCAGGTCGTGCACATGCAGGCCGTCCTTCACGACGTTGTAGCCCAGTTCGTCCGTCTCGCCGTACACGCCCGGCTTGATGCCGCCGCCGGCCAGCCAGATGCTGAAGCAGCGCGGGTGATGATCGCGGCCGAAGTTGGTCTGGATCTTTCCCTGGCAGTAAGCGGTGCGGCCGAACTCGCCTCCCCAGACGACGAGGGTGTCGTCCAGCAGCCCGCAGCGTTTGAGGTCCTGCACCAGCGCCGCCGCGGGCTGATCGGTCTCCTTGCAGAGGTTCGGCAGCGCATTCGGCAGGTTGCCGTGGTGGTCCCAGTCCTGATGGTAAAGCTGGATGAACTTCACCCCCCGTTCGGCAAGACGCCGTGCGAGGAGACAGTTGGCGGCAAATGTGCCGGGCGTGGACACATCGGGACCGTAGGCGTCGAGAACGGACTTCGGCTCGCTGGCGATGTCCGTCGCCTCCGGCACGCTGGACTGCATCGCGTACGCCAGCTCGTAGTGCTCAATGCGATTCTTGATCTCCGCATCAGGCGTGTTTGCATACTGGTGCTCGTGCAGTTCGCGCAGCCGGTCGAGCAACTTGCGGCGGCTCCCCGCGTCGACTCCGGTCGGATTGCCAAGGTACAGCACCGGATCGGCCGCCGCGCGGAACAGCACCCCCTGGTGCTTCGTCGCGAGGAATCCGCTGCCCCACAGGTGCGCGCCCAGGGGCTGTCCGCTTTTGCCCTTCGTGATCAGCACGACGAACGCGGGCAGATCGGCGTTGTCCTGCCCGAGGCCGTAACTGAGCCACGCTCCCATGCTGGGCCGGCCCGCGATCTGCGTGCCGGTCTGCAGGAACGTCACTCCCGGCCCGTGGTTGATCGCCTCGGTGTACATCGAGTTGACGACGCACAGGTCGTCGGCGATTCCCGCCGTGTACGGCAGGTGCTCGCAGAACCACGCCCCCGCCTCCCCCTGCCGGGTGAAACGAAACGGCGTCCCGACCAGCGGAATCGAGGCCTGGTTGCCGCTCATGGCCGTCAACCGCTGCCCTTTGCGGATCGATTCCGGCAATTGTTCGCCGTGATGCTTGATGAGCTCCGGTTTGTAGTCAAACAGGTCGAGGTGCGACGGCGCGCCGGACATGAACAGCGAAATGATTCGCTTCGCTTTGGGCGCGGCATGCGGCGCGCCGAGTTCGCCGCGGTCCGGTGCAGCGGCCGCGGCGGCGCCGTCGCGCTGCAGCATGTCGGCGAGCGCCAGCCCGCCGATGCCGACCCCGGACTGCGTCAGGAACGCACGACGATTGGCGGCGAGTGCTCTTGTGAACATCGTTCAGACTCCAGGCTCGACTCTGCGACTACGAAAAAGTTAACCGCTAATCAACGCGAATCGACACTAATGAGTAGCGTCCATCGGGCGAGAGTATGCTCTTTCGCATTAGCGATTATTAGAGTTCATTAGCGGTCCTTTCCCTTTTCGCTGCTTTCGTGATTTTCGCGGTTCTCTTTCCGCTTCTTCGGTGCATTCCGTGGTTCCTTATCGTTTCACGACGCAGGCGTCGTGGTTCAGGAGCGCCTGGGCGAGGACCGTTGCAGCGGCGGCCTCTGGTAGTGGAATGTTTGTATCGTGCGGCGATTCCCGATCTTCAGCAGCGCCTCCGCGTCGGGGGTATGCTGCGTGTAATGTTCCAGTTGTTCACGATAAAGCTGTGACAGAATCTCCGCTTCGTGCGGATCGGGCCGGCGGCTGAGGCACCGCAGGAATCCGGCCTCGATCATCGCCGGGACGTCGCCGCCCGACTCCTTGTGCAACGACTCACCCAGGACGCGGGCGGCTTCGACGTACTGCACGCCGTTGAGCAGGATCAGCGCCTGCAGCGGCGAATCAGTCCGCTCGCGGCGGGCGATGCAGACCGCACGACGCGGAGCGTCGAAGGCGAGCATCGCCGGGGGCGGACTGGTCCGCCGCCAGGTCGTGTAAACGCTGCGGCGGTAGACGCCGTCTCCCTCGGTGGCATTGGCGGGCTTGAACGCTTCGCTCATCTCATAGGGGTTGACCGGCGGACCGCCCATCGTCGACTTGAGTAAGCCCGCGGCGGCAAGCGCGTTGTCGCGGATCATCTCCGCCGGTAGCCGGAAACGCGGCCTGCGGGCGAGCCAGTCATTGTCGGGGTCGTCCGCCATCGTCTGCGGGTCGGCGATGCTCTGCTGCCGGTACGTGCGGCTCATGACGATCGATTTGACGAGTTGCTTGACGTCCCAGCCGCTATCGATAAAGCCGATCGCGAGTGCATCGAGGGCATCCGGATAGAGCGGCTTGGCCCCCTGGCTGCCGAAATCTTCGGCCGTCTTCACCAATCCGCGTCCGAACAGGCTCTGCCAGACGCGATTGACGGCGACGCGCAGTCAGCGGATTCCGGCGGTCGGTCAGCCACACTGCGAGTCCGCGCCGATTGCGAGGCGCACCGTCCGGGAACGGCGAGAGGGCAGCCGGCGTGCCGGCGGTGACGGCGTCGCGGCGCTTGCGCGTGCTCGCCACGAAACAATACATACGCCGGCTTCGGCTCGGGTAGCTCGCGCATCACCATCAGCTCCCTGACAGGATCGTAGGCCGAGTGATGCTCCAGCCGTGCCGCCTTGAGCGCGGCCAGATGCTCCGCCCATTCCTTGTCGATTGCCGCCAGGTAGAAGTCGAACAACGGCGCTTGCGTTGTCCGGTGCGGACCCTGAGGCTGCCAGTTGCATGGCCAGCGTGCGACTCGGAACGTTCTGGAACACGGCCAGCGCTTCGAGTGGCGTGAGTTCGCGGCCAAACACCCGGAAGTCGTCGATCATTCCCCCTTTGAATCCACGATCGCGCATGCGTTCGGCCAGGGTGATGTTGTCGTGGCCGCCGCCGGTGATTTCCTTCGTCAGCTTGTCTTTGACGACTTCCGTCGTTGCCGGCTGGCCGTTCACGAACAGCCGGAGGCCGGCGGCGCGGCTGCTGCCGTCGTACGTGACCGTCACATGAATCCACTCATTGATCGGCAGCGGGTCTGTAGCGCGCACCGAGATCGCGTCCCCCGGCCAGAAGTGGATCAGCGACCATTGCAGCCGGCCGTCGATCAATAGCAGCTCATAGCCGCGGCTGGCGGCGTCGGTCCAGGCGGGGGAGCGATGGAACACGACGGCGCGATCCTTCACGTCGGGCGTCTGCATCCAGAGTGAGACCGAAAACGGTTCGTGTCGTCCGAAGTTGCCGAGCGGCAGGTTGACCGGATCGTCGCCGGTGAACTGGACGGCCTGACCGTCGCCACGCGGAACGAGCTTGTTCTCGCCGGCAAGCGTCGCCGGCTGATCGGCCTTGATGCTGTTGGCCAGTTTGTCGCCTTCGAGGACGTCCAGCGAAAAGCGAGCGAGTTCACCGTTGACGTCCAGAATGACCGGAGCACGAACCCGCAGAGCAGCGGATGCGCGCTCCGAGCTGGGTGGAGCTGTTGGCCCAGCGTCACGAATTGCTGTTGTTTGCGTGACAGCGAGCGCGTGCTGCCGCGCCAACCATTCCGTGAATGCCCCTCGCCGTGCGGCGCGCAGCGCCGGAGCGGCCGACTCCAGCACGTCGATCCTGGCCTGCAGCTCGGCCAGCTTCGATTTCATCGGCGCGTCGGCCAGCAGTAGGGCCGGCGTCGGCGGCGACTGTGTGAAGTACGAATACAACCCTGCTTCGTCGATGTTCTGGAACATCGCGAAGAACTGGTAGAACTCGCGCTGCGTAATCGGGTCGAACTTGTGGTCGTGGCAGCGGGCGCACTCGAATGTCAGGCCCAGAAACGTGGTGGCGAACGTCTGCACGCGGTCGCAGACGTATTCGACGCGGTATTCCTCCTCAACGCTGCCCCCTTCGGATTCCTGCTGGTGCAGCCGGTTGAACGCGGTCGCCAGAATCTGTTCGTCGCTCGCGTCCGGCAGCAGGTCGCCGGCGATCTGCCAGGTGATGAACTGATCGAATGGCAGGTTTTGGTTGAAGGCGCCGATCACCCAGTCGCGCCACGGCCACATCTCGCGCTCGCGGTCGACCTGGAAGCCGAAGCTGTCCGAATAGCGTGCGGCATCGAGCCAGTCGACCGCCATCCGCTCGCCGTAGTGCTCTGAAGCGAGCAGCCGATCGACAAGCTCTGAGTAAGCAGCGGGTCGATTGTCGGCGAGAAAGGCGTTGATCTCGGCCGGCGTCGGCGGCAGCCCGGTGATGTCGAACGACAGCCGCCGAATCAACGTTGTGCGATCCGCCTCAGGCTGCGGTGCGAGTTTGCGCTTCGCCAGTCCGGCCGCGATGACGCGGTCGACGGCCTCCGTGGGAGTGACCCCCGGCTCCGCGTCGCGCAGCGGAATAAACGACCAATGCCCTTCGTACTCCGCCCCCTGTTCGATCCACCGGCGAAGAATGGCGACCTCTTCCGGCGTCACTTTCTCCAGTTTGGAGGCCGGCGGTGGCATTCGCTCGTCCGGATCCTGGCTCAGGATCCGCCGCAGCAGTTCGCTCGCATCCGGCTGTCCGACGACGAAGGCCTCTTTGGCAACGGCGGAGTCGCGCAGATCCAGCCGCAGGTCCGCTTCGCGTTTCTTCGCGTCCGGCCCGTGACAGAAAAAGCATTTGTCCGACAGGATCGGCCGGACGTCGCGATTGAACTGCACGCGATCGTCGGCCGCGCGCAATGCGGGCGCGCAGGCCACCATCGACGCAACCACCGCCGTGCGAATCGCAACTATTGCCGAACGATGATTCAACATCACACTTTCACGTTTTTCTTCGTGCCCTTCTGTTCGGCCTTCTTTTTCGGACATAAGCAGCTGGTTTTACAGAAGGGCACAAAGGTCACGAAGGCTTACGACTCATGGCGACTCAAAGTGTCGACTTTCACACAACGGTGTTGACGCAAGTTTCAGCAGTCGCTTTTCGCGTCCTTTCGCATCTTTCGCGGTTCCCTCTCTTACTTCCGTAATTTCCGCGTATTCCGTGATTCCGCTGCTTCACGCCAGGATGTCGTGGACGACTTCGCCGTGGATGTCGGTCAGCCGGAAGTTGCGGCCGGCGTAGCGGTAGGTGAGTTTCGTATGGTCCATGCCCAGCAAGTGCAGCATCGTCGCGTGGAGATCGTGAACGTGGACCTTGTTCTCGACGGCGAAGTAGCCGTAATCGTCCGTCGCGCCGTAGCGGATGCCCGGCTTGATCCCGCCGCCGGCCATCCACATCGTGTAGCCCTGCGGGTTGTGATCGCGGCCATCGTCTCCCTGTGCGACGGGAGTGCGGCCGAACTCGCCTCCCCACAGGATCAGCGTGTCTTTCAAAAGTCCGCGCGCCTCCAGATCGGTGAGCAGGCCGGCGATTGGCAGGTCGACTTCGCGGGCGTTCTTGGCGTGATCGGCCTTGAGGCCCGAGTGCTGGTCCCATTTGTAGCTGTGCGTGCATTGCACGAACCGCACGCCGCGCTCGAGGAATCGCCGCGCCATCAGGCACTGCCGGCCGAAGTTGCCCGTCTCCTGCTGGTCGACGCCGTACAGCTTGAGCGTCGCCTCGGTCTCGTCGGAGATGTCCTGCAACGCCGGCGCCGCCGACTGCATGCGGAATGCCAGTTCAAACGCGTTAATCCGGCCATCAAGGTTGGAATCAGGGCCGGTCTCTGACATGTGGTCAGTGTTGAACTTCCGTAGAAAATCGAGTTCCTGACGCTGCAAGTCGCGCGAGGTTCCGGCAGCGTTTTTGATGAACGGAATCGCCGCCTGGTCCGACGGCGTGCCGGCGTTCCCCAGCGGCGTTCCCTGGTACACGGCGGGCAGAAACGCCGAGCTGTACAGGTTCACGCCGCCGTGTGTCAGCGTCGGGCAGATCGTGATGAATCCGGGCAGGTCCTGGTTCTCGGTCCCCAGGCCGTAGTTGATCCACGAGCCCATGGCCGGGCGGACGAACGTGTCGCTGCCGGTGTGCAGTTCGAGCAGCGCGCCGCCGTGCCGCGAGTTGGACCCATGCATGCCGTTGATGATGCACAGTTTGTCGACGTGCGTCGCCACGTGCGGAAACAGTTCGCTGACCCACGCACCCGATTCGCCGTACTGTTTGAATGACCACGGCGACCGCAATAGGTTGCCGGTCGAAGCGGAAAACACGCGCGGCTTGTCGAACGGCAGCGGTTTGCCGTGATCCCGTTCCAGCAGCGGTTTGTAGTCGAACGTGTCGATCTGCGACGGCCCGCCATGCATGAACAGGAACAGCACCTGCTTGGCCCTGGCGGCAAACTGCGGCGGCTTTGGTGCAAGAGGGTTCGCCGCCGCGGTGCTTGTTTCGGACGCGGGCGATGACCGGCACAGCAGGTCCGTCAGCGCCAGCGAGCCGAATCCGCAGGCGGCGGATTTCAGCATCTGGCGGCGGTTAGGGCGCACTTCTGATGGCATAGCTGCAGGATTTGTCATTAGTCATTGGTCAATAGTCATTTGTCATTTGCTTCCGTCCAATGACTAATGACAAATGATAATTGACTAATGACAAATAGTTCTGGTGATAATGCGGCTGACAAATACGTCCTCACTCGACATACATGAACTCATTCGACGAAAGCAAAATCCTACAGAGGCTGTGCCAGCCAGCCAGGTTTCCGTGATCGGCTGCCGGCTGCCCCACCCGTGAATTGTAGTCCGCCACGTAATGCTGCGCAGACGCGACTTCGTCCGGTGACGGTGCGCGTCCCAGCACACGTTCAAACAATTGCGAGACCCGATCCTCGGTAGCGACATCCGACAGCGACTCCAACTCGCGAGCCAGCGCCGCCGACTGCTCCTCGACGAACTGGCTGTTCATCATGAACAGCGCCTGCGCGGCCACAGTCGTGCTGTCGCGCTGGCCGTTCAGCGTGCTCGGGTCGGCAAAATCAAACGCCTGGAACATGTCGAACAGGGCACTGCGGACCACCGGCAGATACACGCTGCGGCGATCGGTGTTGTAAACCTGCGGATTGACGCTGGCCGTGCTCGTCACATACGCGCGGTTGGCGGTCGGCAGCAGCGAGCCCTGCATCTGCGAATCGAGCCGGCCGCAGGCCACGAGGATCGCGTCGCGGACCGACTCCGCCTCCAGCCGCCGGCGGTTCATCCGCCACAGCAGTTTGTTCTCGGGGTCGCGCTCGTCGTAATCGGCGCGGAACTGCGTGCTCATCCGGTAGGTTGCCGACGTCAGGATCAGCCGGTGCAGTTCCTTGAGCGACCAGCCGGAACGGACAAAGTGAACCGCCAGCCAGTCGAGCAGTTCGGGATGCGTCGGCTGTTCGCCCAGCAGGCCGAAATTGTCAGGCGACCGGACGAGTGCCTTGCCGAAGTGCCACTGCCAGACGCGATTGACGATCACCCGACTCGTCAGCGGGTGGCCCGGCCCGTGAGCCAGCGTGCGAGTTCCAGGCGTCCGCTCTCTTTTTCCGTTCCCAGTCCGTCGGTCGCGGTCGTCGGACGGAAGATGGCGGGTACGGCGCGTGTCGTTTCGGCGCCGAGATTGAGATGACTGCCGCGGAAATGGATCCTGACGTTCTCTGGCTTGGCATCGGAGACGGCCATCGCCTCCGGCATCGCTTCCAGTTCCTTTCGCAGCGCGGTGAGGTTCTCCTGCAACTGCTTGAGCTCGGCCTGACGTTCGGCTGGGTACAGTGGCTCGGTGAATTCGGCTTTGTCATAGGGACCGAAAGTCATGTCGACCGCATCACGCAGCGCGACGAGCGTCGGAGGCGGAGAGGCGACCGGCAGATCGCGCAGGATCGCCGCGTATCTGGCTGCCAAGTCCGCGAAGGTCTGCGGCAGTTCGGCGCCGAAGGCGGCCTGCGTCTCCGCTGGCAGGCCGGCAAACCATTCGTCGGCCGGCAGTCCCTGAAACGCACGCTGTGCGGGCAGCAGCGGCGAGTCGGACTTGAGCGGCCCGCCCAGCATCTTTCGCCAATGTTCAATGAACGCAGCGTGGAGTGGCGGGTCGTCCGTTGGGGGCGTCAGCTCGGCCAGCGTGCGTGCTTTGTCTGCGGCGACGGGCGCGAGCAGCAGTTTGTCGATGTGCGGAAACGGTCCGTCGCGTTCAATTCGCAGCGTGTTCGCGCCCGCGACCAGATTCAGGAAACCGGCGATACGCCAGGCCTGGGTATCGGGATACCACGACCCGGTAACCTCGCTGAGCGCCGCCGGCACGACAATTTCACCGTTGAGCAGCATGCGCACGGGACGCGACTCGGCGGCCGCGAAGCGAACTTCGGCCTGATAGAGACCGGCCTGCGGGATCTCAACATCGTACTCGACGAAGTTCGGCAACTGTTCCTGATTGACCAGAACGCCGATCGCTTCGCCATATCCGCTGGTGTGTACCGCGACATTGCCGCGGTCGAACTGTTCGGCCTCGCGCAGCACGGTGCCGGCAGGACGCTCGGATGCGGGGACGTCTCCCGTTGTCCCCGCGCTGGCGGCCAGTCCGGAGATTAGTTCGGCGCGGCGGGCCGCCAGCAGGTACCGATCCAGGTTCGCGCGGGCGGTCGCCTTCAGCAGATCGTTCTGTTCATTGTGCAGCTTGGCAATCGCCTGCTCCTGCGCCGCCACGCTTTCCTGCTGCTGTCGATACCGTTCGATCTCCGCCGGCGAGCCAACGGGCAACTCCTGCCAGCGCGCGACGACGCGGTAGTGCTCCATCGTCGTAGTGCTTTTGAAGATTCCCGCGAGTCCGTAATAGTCGCGCTGCGTGAACGGATCAAACTTGTGGTCGTGGCAGCGGGCGCAGCCGAACGTCAGTCCCATGAAGGCCTTGCCGAGCGTATCGACCTGCTCGTCGATGATGTCCATCTGCATCTTGACCGGGTCGTCCTCGGCCAGCATTTTCGCACCGAGTGACAGAAATCCCGTCGCCACCACACGCTGCACCGCCAGCTCGACGTCCGTCGTCGCCGTCGCTGGATCGGCATTGAGCAGGTCGCCGGCCAGTTGCTCATGGATGAAGACGTCGTAGGGCTTGTCGGCGTTGAGCGCGGCGATGACGTAGTCGCGATAGCGATAGGCGTGTGCTTGAGAGAGGTTCTCATCGAGGCCGTTGGAATCGGCGTAGCGCGCGATATCCAGCCAGTACCGTCCCCAGCGTTCACCGTAATGCGGCGAGGCCAGGCAACGATCAATGAGCCGCTCGTACGCGTCCGGCGCATCGTCACTCAGGAACGCGGCGACATCGTCCGGCGTCGGCGGCAGTCCGAGCAGATCGAAGAAGACGCGGCGGATCAACGTCCGCTTTTCGGCCGGCGGGGCCGGGGACATCTGCTGGGCTTCGAGCCGGCAGAGAACGAAGTGGTCGATCGGGCTGCGGACCCAGCTTGTGTCGCGTACGGCCGGCAGCGGCGCCGCGGTCGGCGGACGAAACGCCCAATAGTTGCGCTGGTCGGGAGTGAAGTTGCCTGACGCGTCGTCCGATGTATTCGCGCCATTGTTCATCGAAGCGCGTTCACCCGGCCACGGGGCGCCGCGGCGGATCCAGTCCGTGACGGCGGCGATCTCCGACAGCGGAATCTTTGCCTTCGGCGGCATCTGCAGTTCGACGTCGCCGTGGCTGAGCGCGCGGATCAGCAGGCTTTGTTCCGGCTTGCCAGGGACGAGCGCCGGGCCGCGCGAGCCCCCTTTCAGGAGGTCGGCCAGATGGTCGACGCTCAGACCGTTCTCAGGATTGTCGGCGTTGTGGCATTCCTGGCACCGCTCAACGAGCACCGGTCGGACCGACTTTTCAAAGAAGTCGAATTCTGCCTGTGAGAACTCGGTCGTTTGGGGCCCGGTTGCGGTTTCATCGTCGGTCGCCCGGACGTCGGCGAGCCCGTAGAGCAGCGCCGCCACGGTGGTGAGCAAGACCCCCACTCCTCGGCCGATTCTCAATGTGCGACGAGCTAGCGGCATGATGTTCGCAGTTGATTTGCGCACTCTCAGCGGACCGCCAAGGTGCGGCCGACGCATCAATCCAAGTATATCCGATGGGCCACGCGAATCACGGGCAGAATGGGGTGCCTGCGTCGGCCCGTTCGGGAGGAAATGAGAAAGATCGGATGCATTGGCACACGAGCGGCTCGGCGGGAGCCTTGCCCTCCCGAGTTCAGGTCGCACGGCGGCCGAATTGGTCGCCGATTGGCGCGCGGTTACACTGACGCCGTGGACAGCGGTCGCCTACGGCTCAACGCTAATCAGCACAACATTCATGCGCATTACCCGAATTCACTGCCTTGCCGTCCGCATCCCTCTCCGGCCGGAACGCCGGATGATCTCCTCGCTGGGACAGCATGTGGTCTCCGACTATCCGCTGATCCGCGTCGAGACCGACGCCGGCATCGACGGCGTCGGCGAAGCCACGGTCTCTCCGCTCTGGAGCGGCGAAACCGTCTGGGGTGCTCAGGCGATCATTGAGCGGGTGTTCGCGCCGCTGCTGGTCGGCGCCGATCCGACCGACATCGCGGACATCGACCGCCGGATGGACTCGGCCGCCGAGGGAAACTGGTTTGCCAAGTCGGCGATCGAAATGGCGTGCTGGGACATCGTCGGCAAAGACACCGGCAAACCGGTGTACGCGCTGCTGGACGGGCTGGTGCGCCCGCGCGAAATCACTTGCCGATTTTCGATGGGGGCCTACCCGCCGGAGCGCGTCCGCAACACCGTGCCCGATCTGATCGCGCGCGGGTTCCACACGATCAAAGTCAAAGTCGGTCAGTCGATCGAAAAGGACGTCGAGCGCGTGGCACTGGTCCGCGAACTAATCGGGCCGGATCGGGCGATTGTCATCGACGCCAACTGCGGCTATTCGCCGGAGGATGCGATCGAGTCCGCCCGCCGCATGGAGCCGTACCACGTGGGGCTATTCGAACAACCGACGCCGCGCGACGACTACGAGGGGCTGGCCCTTGTCCGCAAAAACGTCTCGATGCCGGTGATGGCGGACGACATGGTGTTCACGTTCAACCAGGCGCGGGAATGCCTGCGGCACGACGCAGTCGACGTCATCAGCATCTACCCCGGCAAATGCGGCGGGATTCGCAAGTGCCGCCGGATCGCGGAAATGGCGGCCGAGCAGGGGGTGGCGTGCAGCATTGGCTCGAATCTGGAACTCGACGTCGGGACAGCGGCGATGTGCCACCTGGTCGTCGGCACACCCAACATGCAGGTTGAGCGCGTGCCCGGCGACATCCTCGGCCCCGCGTATCACGAAGTTTCTATCGCGAAGAACCCGCTGCAGATTGCCGGCCCGGTGGTGACGACGCCGGACGGACCGGGACTGGGCGTCGAAATCGACTGGGGCGTTGCAGAGAAACTCGCGATTGGCTCGTAGTCGTCCCACCATCAATTTCTGCCAAGCAGCTTGGAAATTCACTACGGAGAGCACTGAGGACACGGAGAGTGCCCCGCCAAAGACTTCTGCTCAGTGATTTCCGTGCACTTCGTGGTGAATCTTCGCAATGTGAATGCCATCGCGCGCGCTTCGGGCTGGTGGGCGAGACCTGACCAATACCGATTGTCAGACCAGAAGGTCAGGCTGTGCCTGACGGGCTCAGCGGACCTACTACTCCTCGTCGACCGTCACGAGTCGAGTCGCAAAGACTGCCAGCAGGATCCTCACAGCCGCTGCCGACAGACAGAAGAGCAGCACTGTCCATTGCGCCTCTTCGCGATCGCGTTTCGCGAAGAGCAGGTAAGTGATCAACAAGATGCCCATGACAAAAAGAGCTTGCTGAACCCATCTCCAACTGCCGATGGACCAGTGCAGCGTGGTGCCGCAGGCGGGACACGAAATCGGCCGATTGACTTTGCTCAGTCGCCAGCTCTGCTGGTACTGCTCACGCCAGTAGCTCAACCGTGTGCCACAAGCGGGGCAGGCGTTTCGCTGCATGGCGGTAACCTTGCCGAGCGAACATCACGGCATGCCGGGAATCAGCAAGCGAGGACGCTTGCTCTACGGGTGTCACTTCGTCGCGATCGCCTGCGCCAGCGGGCGGAGGACTTGCTCGACCACGTGCTCCGCCAGCAGTTCCTCGGACGTGCGCCGCAGTTCATCCAGCGTGGCGGCAAACGAGCTGTCGTGCGCGAGGCTGCCGTACTGCCGGACGGTGAAATACACGCTGATCGACTCTTCGGGGAAGTCGTTCCGCCGGACCTGGTACGCGTTCGTGCGGGTCTCGATCATCAGCCGCGCCTGCCGGCGGCAGCCCTCGTCGAGGCTGATCGTGAGCGACGGCTCGAAGTTCAGCGGCTTCGCGCCCGGAATCTCCAGCAGGCTCTCCATCGCCGATCCCAGTCCGAGCGCCTCGGCGACGAGGGCGTCGTGATTGCCGCGGTAGACGAAGTCGAACCCCAGGAGGTAATCCAGCGCTTCGCAGTCGAGCGGACTCACCGACAACATGTACGGCGCCAGTTCAAACGCGAGACGATGCTGTTCCAGGGCCGCATCGACGCTCGGCGGGTTGACGTACCCGCTGCAGATCCGCCGCGCTTCGAGGCACATCCACCGGTAAGCGGGCTGGTCCTTGTCTTCCTCCAGCACGAAGTCGCCGGTCTCGCGCGTGTAGAAGTTCCGCATCGTCGGGTACGTCTTCTGAACACGTCCGAAGAAATCGAGCACCGTTTCCCGCGAGTTCGGCAGCGCCATCTCCGTGTTCAGGTTGACGTTGACGAAGTGGTCGTCGGCGAGAGATGCGTAATCGATCATGGATGCGTGTTCTCCCTGCGGGCCGACGGACGTGGGCGACAGAAGAGCCGCTGGACCGCCTGTCTTCCGCCGCCGTAGCAGCCTATTCTAGGGGGGATGGCGTGGGGCGTCAAAGTGCGAGTTTCGCCGGCGACTCCTCGGCTCACGACCTAGAATGCACCACCAACTCACGGTATTTCGCACAGACTTGGGCTGGATCGGCCTGCTCGGGGCCGAGTCACGCGTCGAGCGTCTCCTGATGGGACACGCGGCGGCCGACGAGGTTCGAGAGCGGCTGGCACGCGACTTCAATGCAGGCTGGTCAGAGTCGAACTGGTGGCCGGAACTGAAGCAGCGGCTGATCGACTATACGAGAGGCGCAGTTGACGACTTCCGCGATGTGTCAGTCGAGTCTTCAGTAACGACGCCGTTCGGCCGGCGCGTCATTGCCGCCCTGCGACGCGTGCGCTACGGCGAAACGGTCTCCTACGGCGAGCTGGCGTCGCGGGCCGGCACGCCGGGAGCAGCGCGGGCGGTCGGCAGCGTGATGCGACGCAATACGGTCCCTCTGATCGTGCCGTGTCATCGCGTGATTGCCGCCGGAGGAAAGCTGGGCGGTTTTTCTGCGCCGCAGGGCGTCTCGCTCAAACAGCGATTGCTCGATCTCGAAGCGGCGCACTAACCGCTCGGCCGATCAGCGGCAAGGCAAAATTGCGCACATTTTTGCCAGGTCGCAACGTTCGAAAATCGCGCGCACTTCGCCGCTACCGCGCGGTCTGCAGCGGCGCTATACTTCGACGTGCCGTGGGATGAACGTCCCGCGGCACCGACTGGCGGAGCCCATTTTATGAATGTTCAATTTGCACGGGCGGACGCATCACAGCTGGCGTTTCACCTGTTCGATCGCGCGGTGCACCCAGAGCTGTTCGACGCTTTCGCCGAGTCGCACATCGCGGCAACCGGTTTTGAAGCCGTGTTGCGAATCTGCGGCGCCGGACATGTCGTGGAGTTCCGGCGCGGACCAAACCGCGTCACCGAAGTGATCGGCGCCGCCGATCAACAGTTGCCACAGCGCGGCCGCTGTGCGGTGCACAAGCTCCGCAATGGTCGGGATCTCGACGTGCAGGTCGATGGCGTGGACTATTGCTGCAGTGCGCACGTCGAACAACTGGACGCCGAAGTCTTCGACCGCGTCCACCGCGAGATGCTGGCCGACGCTCCGCAGGCGCTGTTGTCGTATGAGTTCCAGGGCCGGAACCGGCTGGAGACGGGGGCCGTCAGCGTGATGCGGGCCGAAGCCACCGCCCGCAGCCTGATCGTGCATGCGTTCCACACGTTTCCGGAATGCCGCGCGATCCTGCGGACCCAGTCGATGTTCAACTACTGAGGATCCTCCCCGGTTGCGCGTTCGGCCGGCTGGGATTTCCCGTCAGTTTGACCTCGGCCATCCGTCTCGCCATCGCATCAGAGCGCGACTCCCGCCGGGGGCGATGGGTAGGCCTGCCGTTCCGCTTGCCACCAGGCCTGCCATTGAGCGATCGCCGGGCCGAGATCGCGTCCCGTCTCTCCCCAGGCCTCGACGGTCATTCCCAGCGTTTCACCGGTCAGCCGTTTGAGGCCAGCGGCGGCACTGACGCGAATGAGCGGGTCGCCGTCGGCCAGCAGCTTGATGAATTCCGAAGTCATCCATGCCGGGGCAACGTCGGCAAGGATCGCGGCCGCCGTTCGCCGCCGGTCCAGATCCCCGCTGGACGACTCGGCTTGCACGAAACGCAGCAGCGGCAGGGCGCCGTATTCGCCGAGGCTCCGCAGGTCGCGCTCGCACAGATATGAGACCTTCGTGCGGCCGACTTCGGCCAGAAGCGCATTGACACGCGCGGCGAGTTCACGGTCGGCCGGTCCTTTGCGGACCAGCAGGGGATGCATCCACCGCTCGGCGAGGACGCCGTTGCGCGACGCCGGCTTCAGTGCGCCGTCGCGCCACTCAACGCAACGGCCGGCATCCACCGGCTCGCTGTTCTGCGGCGACACGACTTCGACACGCCCCGACGCAACTGCAACCCGCGCAGTCGCCTCCTCCACCGGGCACGTGAATACGCAACTCGCAGGACCATTCGGTCCGCAAACGAGCGAAACAGGCGCGGTGGCCTTCGTGTCCATCACCGTCGGCGTCACCTTGAGTCCGCTGGCATCCGGCGTGCGGCACCAGATCTCGCCGTGTGAAATTTGAATGTCGCCGGCGTCCACCACGCACAGTTCGGTGGCCACATTCATACGGACCGTAGCGCCGGCGGAGGTTTCGAGTTCGCAGACGGTCGAATCGGGCGTGCGGACGACGACGCCGGGCTCGCACGCAAAGCCGGCGGGTTCGGGGACGGTCGTCCAACCCGCGGGCGCGGACGCGAATTCGATCGGTCCCGTGGCAACGCGAATCACCGCTGGCGCGATGCGAGTTGGAACCGTCGGCGGCGTGACAGGTGCCGCGACGCGGACATCGTTGGCGACCGTCGGCGGTGCGATTTCGCGAGTCGGGCGGAACAGCCAGAAAGCGAGCAGGAATCCACAAGCCATCGCGGCGACAGCGATCAGGAAGGTCCGGCCGGATGCCGCGGCACTTGGCCGCGACAAATGCCCGGAAACGATGTCAATGCGTTCACCGAGTGCGGATCGTCCGTTTGGCTGTCCGGAACACCGGTCGAATTGTGGCGGAAGCCGTGCGAGGGCCGCGGCGGCAATGTCCGGCGCGCGGTCGCGCACGGTCGCCGTCTCGCGGCGAAGTTGAACATCCAGCGACTGCAATGAACTCATGACGTCGCGACAGGTCGCGCAGCTGGCGAGATGCCGCTCGATTTCGGCGCTCTCGGCAGCCGAGAGCTCACCGTCCACTGCGGCCGACAAGCGATCCCGAAGTTCATCACAGTTCATGGTTCACCTCGCCGACCGGCTCAACTGGCGACGCAGCGTCTCGCGGGCTTTCGCGAGCCGCGCGTTGACCGTCGCTTTCGAAACGCCAATGACCGTGGCTAGCTCGTCGTATGTCATCTCGTCGTAGTAGTACAGCAGCACCACCTCGCGCAGTTCTTCCGGCAGTGCATGGACGTGATCGAGCAGCCGGACCTGTTCGTCCGCCGTCTCGACATCGAGCGTGCTGCGCTCCGCTGGTCTCCGAGCCGGATGGAGATCGCCATTGCCTGTCTGCGAGGATAGCGCCAGCTCGTGAGCCGGCCGGGATCGCAGCCAGTCCTGGCACACATGAGCGGCGATCCCGCGCAACCACGGGCCGAAGCTCTCCGGCGACTTCAACGTCGGCAGCTGTTGCAAGCCGCGCAGCAGGGTTTCCTGCGCCAGGTCTTCGGCAACGTCGCGCCGAGGAACGCGCGCATGGCACACCGCAAGCACGCGCCCCGCCCAGCAGCGCGCGAGCTGCTCCAACGCCCGCCGCTCGCCGTCGAGCGCGCGGCGCACCAGTTCGCCGTCGGTCATGCGTGCCAATTCCGTACGCCGGGCGGCCTCTTCAGATGCCCCGCGCAGTCAATTTCAGACGTCCTGCGATGATGTCGCCGCAGGCGGTCTGGGAGACTACCTGAATCTGCCGGAATTCTGGCGATTCGTACAAAGACCGCCAGTCGCTCGCGGCTCCAACACCGACTTCGCAGGAGAACGGCGCGGAAGACCCGTGATTCAAGGTCGGACAACAGGAGCAGTCTCATGCGGCGATTCATCGGGTTGGGCGGTCTGGTTTCGGTGGCAGTGGCCGTGACGGCAGCATTTCTGAGTCTTTCAGCCGGCGACCGTGTCCCGGAGACAAAGCATGTCACCGCGAAGGACGCTGCGAGTCTGGTCGTCCACGAGTGGGGAACGTTTACGAACTTCTCCGGGTCGGACGGCGTGCAACTGGAGTTCCGCCCGCTGCTGGAGCGAGACCTGCCCGGTTTCGTCGTCGACTACCAGGAGCACTTCGGACGCAGCCTCGGCAAATACGAACTGCGGGCGTTCCAGCGCATGGAAACTCCGGTCACATATTTCTACACGCCCGTGGAGCGCGACGTGCAGGTCCGGGTCGCGTTTCCGCAGGGACTGTTGACGGAATTCTTTCCGCCGGTCGTGGAATTGACTCCAGCCCCGCCGGAGGACGCCGGGTTTTTTGGAGACCCTGTGGCCAACATGCCACTCAAGGATGGATCACTCGACTGGGGGACAGTGCGGCTCATCCCGATTGACTCCCTGACGACGCAGGTCGCCGACCGAGTGCTCGCCAAATCGATGGGGCGGTTTCTGGAACGGGAGCTCGTCCCGGCCGCCGCGGCGCATCCGCACTATGTGCACGCCCGCGACACCGATTCCGCGCTGGTCGACGTGCGATTTGAGAAGAGTCACGGACAGGTCGGCACCGGCGACTACTTCGAGAAGTTCCTGTTCTATCGCGGCGTGGGGAACTTCAAGCTGCCGCTCACACTCGCAGCTCACGGGGAGGGAGCGTACGAACTGACGAACAAGGGATCGGACGCGATCCGTTCACTGTTCCTGGTGACGATCAAAGGAGACAAAGTGCGGTTCAACCTGTACGACCGCATTAACGCCGATTCCGCGCTGACGCTGGTCGCCGGCCAGCAGGACGTCACCGTTGACGGACTGGCTGAATCCATGGTGGCCGCACTGACGCTGGAGGGTCTGTACCCCAAAGAGGCACAGGCAATGGTCAACTCGTGGCGCGATTCCTGGTTCGCGGAAGAGGGAACCCGGCTGCTCTATATGGTGCCGCAGCGCTTGACCGACGAGCTGCTGCCGCTGGAAGTTTCGCCCAGGCCGGATGAGACGGTGCGCGTGCTGGTCGGGCGGATGGAGATCATGGCGCCGGAAGACGAACGCCGGATTCTCGAGCTGGTGCTGCGTAGCGCGTCGGCGCGGGCGGCCGAACAGCAGAATCCCAAAGCGGGCACGGCGACAGATGCGACAGGCCGGGGAGTGCCGCGGGCAGCGGTGTTCAACGAGCTGCTGGCACTGGGCCGGCTGGCGGAACCAGCGCTGGTGCGAGCGCAGCACGTCGCGACGGACAAGACGACACGCGACGAAGCAGCAATGCTGGCGACCGAATTGCGATGGCGCCAGCAGCAACAGTAGGGTGGGCTGTGCCCACCATCGCGGGACCGAAAAACTATTGGTGGTGGGCACAGCCCACCCTACTCGTCTGGCAGATTGTCCGCTCTATTGCGGCTTCGCTCCAAACTCGCCAAGCGCAAACTGGGCACCGCGATAGGCCGACAGGTGCACGGATTTCGATTCCAGCGCCTGCCGGAAAAATGGCTCGGCGTCGGCGCGCTTGTCGTCGAGCAGCAGTTTCTCGCCGATGAAGTAGTACGCCTCACAGTGCTGCGCGTCCGCCCGTTGTTCGTCGCCGCCGCTGATCGCCGCCAGCACGTCATTGTCGTTCGCTTTGCCGAGCAGCAGCAGCACGAGCTGGTCGAACCAGTCCCGATTCGCGGCCGATTTGGCGATGGTCTCCGCGAACCGCTGCTCGGCGTCGGCCTTGCGGCCGGCGGCGACGAGTGCGGCGGCACGCCAGGGGTTCAGGAACCGGGCGTGCGAATCGACTTCCTGGGCGGATTCGAACGACGCCACCGCCGGCTCATACTGACCGTCGAAGAACTGGGCGAAGCCGACGTCGGCGCGGAGTTGCGGGCTGTTGGGATCGAGCTTGAGGGCAGCTTCGTAATCCGTGAGGGCCGACTTCGCATCGCCTGTTTGCAGAAAGGCCGTGCCGCGCAGGCTGTAGGCGGACGGCTGCCGGGGGTCGATTTCGACGGTCTTGTTCAGGTCGGCCAGTGCGTCGGTGAACTGCCCGGACTGCAATTTCGAGAAGGCGCGGTTTGTATAGGCTGGTCCGAACTTGGGATTCAGTTCAATAGCGTGATTGAAGTCGGCGACGGCTTCGTCGCTGCGGCCGAATGACTGGAAGAACATGCCGCGATTGTTGAACACCAGCGGCTCCTGCGGAAATCGCTCGACCGCCTCGGCATAGGCTTTCTCAACGTCCTCCGGCTTCCCGGTACGGAACAGGAGATCGCAGCGGCCGAGCTGAGCGGCCAGATGTTTCGGATCGTATTCCACGGCCTTGGCGAAATCGGCGAGCGCCGCGGCGTTGTCCTGCAACTGGAGATTGAGCTGCGCCCGCTGGTAGGCGATGTTCGCCTTCTCCGCGGTGGTCACTTTCTGCATGTCGAGGAGCTGCGTGGCGACGGTACGGGCCGTTTCGGCGTGCGTCGGCTTGTTCTCCAGTGCGGCCAGCTGCGACATGCCGAACAGGTACGGCATGTAGTAGTCGAGCTTGAGCCGATTGGAGACCGAAATCGCCTCGCGGGAATCGGCGATGCCCTCGCGGACGAGTTGGACTTCACCTGTGCGAGCGCCGAGTTCGACGCGAGCGCTGCCGCGGAGATACAGCGCGACATCGTCCTTGGGGTTCGCCCCGAGGACACGGCCGGTCAGCTCGATGGCTTTGACATAGTCCCCGGCGCGATACGCCTTGTCGGCGTCGGTCTTCAGTTGTTCGTGCTGCTGGTTGACGACAGTCGGACGCACGACGCGGGACTGCGCGTGAGCTGGACCGGCCACGGCCGCCACGGCGAAAATGCACAGAGCGAGAGCGAGCAGGCGGATCGGCATCGTGAGGGGTCCATGCAGGTCGAAGTCGCAGCCGGACCGGGCGATATTCGTCCGATCCGAGTGCCGCAGTTGGTCTCCCTACGATGGCCTGCGAGGGCCGGGAACGCAAGCCCCTCGTTGGACGGAATCGCCGAATCCGGATGTGCTATTGTGGGGAATGCCGCCTGCGGAGCCGGACAGATTGCGCAGTTCGAATTCCCGCGAATCGACGCAAATACGGGCCGTTCGGCAGGGTTTTCCCATCTGTACCGGACGGTGATCGAGGCAGCGTTTGCGGGATTGAGGTTCCGTTGAACTGTCCCGGACATCACTCGCCGCCTCCTTGAAGTGCGCCGGGCGTTGCCCCTAGAATAATGCACGCTGCCGGCATGAACGCGGGCGTAACTCAGCTGGTAGAGTGTCAGCTTCCCAAGCTGAATGTCGAGGGTTCGAGTCCCTTCGCCCGCTCTGGAACGAGTCCCGTTGTCACCGGCTGACAGCGGGACTCTTTTGTTGGATGTGCGAGTAGATGAAATCATGACAGCAATCGCAGCGGCAACGGGGTTTTCGCGCGACGCGTGGGACGAGTTCGGCGACCGGCGCCGGGAACCGGACTGGCTGGCGGCGCGCCGCCGTGCGGCGTATGACGCCTACGAAGACCTGCTGGACCGTCCGCTCGATGCGGAAGAGTTCAAGCGAGTCGACCTGCGGGCGTTCCGTCCGGAGCAGTACCGTCTGGCGACCGGCGAGTCGGCGACGGCGGGCGAGACGATCGGCACGCTCATGCAGGGGCGGGCGGAGTTCGGCGGCGCGGTGATTCACGTCGATGGCGCGGCCGTGCAGTCGTCGCTGTCGCCGGAGTTGGCGAAACGGGGCGTGCTGTTCGGCGACCTGTCGGCGCTGCTGGCGTCGCATCGCGCAGTGCTCGAACCGCACTTGATGTCGCGCGGGATGGTTCCCGACGCCGATCGGTTCGCCGCCTGGCACGCGGCATTCTGGACCGGCGGCACCGTGCTGTATGTGCCGCGCAACGTCGCCGTCGACGTCCCGCTGTACAGCCTGATCAGTCTGCACACCGATGGCGTCGCGGACTTC
>JAXMBS010000029.1:0-66673 GCA_046349775.1 Planctomycetaceae bacterium
ATCGACCGGGGGAGTTTGCGTAGTCGGACAGCGATCTCGGCGGCTGGCAGTGCGTTCGACTCTAACTCGGCCATCAGATCACGCCGCTGTTGCGAACTTCAGCACCTTGGCCAATTCGAACGGCTCACTGAATGCTAAGAAAAAGTCGCCGAACTTCCTGTTCGGCGAGTACGTTTTAAAACGTTTCGATGTCCGGAGAATCACTCTTCAGACCTGTCCGGACCAATCCAGCCATTGGTCGGCTTGTCGCATGGATGAATTGTTCCTCGCGAAATCTGTAGCCTGAACACTTCGATGAGCTCTGCGTCTGGATCAAATGGGCTGACGAGGACCTGGATCTCGTTGCGGTCAACGAGATCCTGATTCCTGGACGGGTCAGTTCTGAGAACAAAGAACTCCGGGTGGCACATGAGGTCCACCCGCACGATCGTCAGAAACGCGGATTCGGTCATGACGTCGCCGTTCATCGTTTGGAATGGTAGCGGCACTGAAACGCGCATGCCGAAAAGTCGAACATCGCCGAGCCGCGGAAGCCCACAAGCGGACTCTCTGACTGGTCGTGCTTGACGATCTGCACCTGCGGGGCGGAGCCGATCTCGACATAGAGCGGTGCCGAGTCCAGCACGTCATCGACGTAGTCGGCGGGGTACAGCGCGTAGCCGTCATGCAGCCGACGGCAACGCGCCATGACCTGCTCGGCCGTCAGGCCTTGGAGATGCATTTCTCCGTTCAGTTCCGGCCCGCTGGCTTCCGGAGTTAATTCGCGATTGACTCCCGCCCAAACGCGCGGGATCTGAATGTGGTCCAAAGGGCCATGCATCTGGCAATCCAAGATCGCAACAACCAGCGCCAGGGCCTTGTTGAGTCCTCGCAGGTCATTCAGGCAGAAGCGATTACCGTGGGCCGAGTACCGCGGTTTCAGCCTGAGATTCCTGCAAACGAGGTTGTTCTCGACTCCGCCCCAGCTCACTCCGTGCGGATATCGGCAGGAATGTTCGAGAAGATCAGACTGAGTTGCGGCGTCGCCGAGCGAAGGCAATCAGCCCGAGGGAGCCGAGGCCGAGCAGCGTCAGAGAACCGGGTTCGGGGACTTCGGCGGTCTCGGCCGTCTCAACGGTCACTCCTGCCACAAATGGAATGCCCTGCGGATTATTGGCGTTCGTCCCGATGAAGTGGATCGCCGTGAGAGTCTGATTCGCAAACGTGACCGGCAATTCAAACGTTTGGCGATCAAGCCGCGTGCCGCCTCCGAAGTTCGCCGTGACAATTGTCGGATCGGTGACGGTGTTGTTGAAGACATTGTTGAGATAGTCGCGAATATTGAAGCCCTGCAACAAGTCGAAGCTGGCCGTCGCTCCCCCCGTTCCGACGAACTCGACCCGACCATTGATCGCACCCGCCCCGCCAAAGTACGAGTTGATCAGGGTATAGGCTGCAGGTCGGATTATAGATGCTGGTGGTGATTGTGATGTCGGACTCACCCGTGGGCATGCTGTAGACGCCCAGGCTGTTTTGCGGACGATCCAAATGGCACGAGATCAAAGTCGACGCCGCCAGGCGGTCAAAGTGCTCAGCGCATGGGGAGGTTGTTGCCGTTGATGGCCGTCCGCACATCAGTATTTACAAGGCTGTCGATGGCAACGCTGACGAAGCCCGCTTGAGAGGTGGAGGCGGACGCCAGAAAGGTCAACAGGAACACGGCCGCAATTCGCTTCGACATCGCCCGATTACTCCCGTGGTCAATTCAGGGACATGACAAGACGGCGTCTCGACGCTGCGAATTGATCGCAGGGCCAATGCGGCGAATCTTCTTCGCTGTACGTGTCCATATGCCGGTGCGGAACGGCTCTTACACCAAAAACCGGGAATTCTCTGAACTTTCGGTGTTGACGCTGCATTGTCCTCAGTCTGGCCTCGGTCGTGGGACCCGAATATCGTCGGAACGCCTTGTTAAGCCGCTGTCACGCACACGCATCTCGCCTATACGTGCACTGATGTACACAACTCCGCCAAGCCTGCTGGAGCAGATCAGGAGCCCTTCCGCGGATCCGGCCTGGCAGAAATTCGTTTCGCTGTACACGCCGTACCTGTTCAGCCTGGTGCGTCGGGCAGGCGTGAGTCGCGACGACGCCTCGGACGTGGTGCAGGACGTGTTCCTGCTGCTGACCCGCAAGCTGCCCGATTTTGAGTACAACGCTCAATTGAGTTTTCGCGCGTGGCTGCGAAAGGTGGTGACGAATCGGCTGAATGAGATCGGCAGGCGGCGATCTGTCCCGCTGTCGTACTCGTTGAACCGCGTTGAAGTGGAGGACTCTGCGGCAGCCGAGTCCCGCGAGGAGCAGGAATATCGCAGCCACATCATCGCCCGGGCGCTCGAAATCATGCAGCGAGACTTCGCCCCCACGACCTGGAAAGCGTGCTGGGAGCATGTGGTCTCGGGGCGAACGGCACAGGAAGTCGCGACGGAGCTGGGGATTTCCGAGGGCGCTGTGTATGTTGCCAAGTTCCGGGTGCTGCGGCGGCTTCGTGAAGAACTGGACGGGCTGCTGTAATGCTTTCCGGCTTTCGCGCATATTCATGGCAGAGGATTCGCACGTCCTGCCCACGGTTGTTTCGCGCCCTGTCGAGGTCTGCCGCTGATGTCGTCGGACACATTATGCCCTGATCCGGTCCGGATCCGGCAGTTCGTGGTCGGCGACTTGCCTGAGGCGGAAGTCGACGCGATCTGCGAGCACGTGACCAGCTGTCCGGCCTGTACGATGATCCTGCGCAATCTGCCGCACGTTTCCACGCTCCTGGATGACGTTTCAGCAAGACCTGATGCGTGGGCGCCTGATGCGGATGATCGCGAGGCGATCGAAGAATTGATCGAGCGGCTCAAGGCGCTCTCTTCGTCCGTCGAACCGCAAGTCGGCGCGGATTCGGCGTGCGCTGCGGGGGACGGACGGCCCGCGAGCGCCCACGACTTCGCGACGGACATCCGATCCGACATCAACCTCGAAGAACTTGCTCGGCCCTTGCTGGGTCCATCAAGCTCCGCAGGAGACTTGGGTTCGTTCGAATCCTACCGCGTTCTGGGCGTGCTGGGCGCCGGCGGAATGGGGGTTGTGTTCGAAGCCGAAGACCTGCGCCTCGGCCGACGGGTGGCGGTCAAGGCGATGCAGCCGAGTCTGCTGGGACGCGCAGAACACAAGCTGCGGTTCCTGCGAGAAGCTCGCGCGGCCGCGTCGATCGACCACGACAACATCGTCCCGATTCATCACGTCGGCGAGGATTGCGGCGTCCCGTTCTTTGTCATGCCGCTGCTCAAGGGGGAATCGCTGGAGACGCGGCTGCGGCGAGCCGGGCGGCTGTCGATCGCTGGAACGGTGTCCATCGGCCGGCAGATCGCCAGCGGCATCGCGGCGGCGCACGAGCGCGGCCTGGTTCATCGCGACATCAAGCCGGCGAACATCTGGCTGGAGCGCCGGGAGCAACAACTGCCGCGCGTGCGGATTCTCGATTTCGGACTTGCCCGCATCGAGGACGACGATTCGCAACTGACGAATTCGGGGTCGGTGGCCGGAACGCCGGCGTTCATGGCGCCGGAACAGGCACGCGGCGAACGGGCCAACGCACGCAGCGACATCTTCAGCATCGGTTGCGTGCTCTATTGTCTGCTGACCGGCAAGCCGCCGTTCACGGGGCGGAACTCGGCGGCGATGATGTTTGCCGTCATCCATCACCAACCGGAGCCGTTGGATGGGTTGCAACCGGCGGTACCCGAGGCTTTGGCTACGCTGCTGATGCAACTGCTGCAAAAAGACCCTGCACAACGCCCGAAGAGCGCGCGCGATGTTGCCGAGGCCCTGCAGGCAATCGAGCAGGAAATCTCGCGCGGGGAGCCGGTAGATGCCGGCGCCGCCGGTCAACACGCCGACAAACCAATCGCGCAGCCTCTGTCTGCCGGAAATGGAGCTGCAGCGCTCGACACGAATCGGGTCCGTTTGATCAAAGCGGCAGGGACGCAGCCCGATTCTCGCAGAACGGTGCTCACCGCGATCGTGTTGATGGCGATCGGCGCGCTGTGCGCCTTGATCTGGATCATGAGAGTCGAGACGCCGCATGGCACGGTCGTTCTCGAAATGGACCCGCAGCAGGCCGCTGGAGCCGAGGTGTCCGTCGATGAACAGCGAAGAATCATGCTGAAACTGCCCAAGGACGATGAACCGATCACAATCGATGTCGATTCCGGCACGCACCAGCTCAAGGTCGAGAAGCCCGGGTTCAAGATCTTCACCCGCGAGTTCAGCATGGTGGAGGGAGACTGGAACGACTCCGGGTTCGACTTGAGCCGAAGAACGCACCCGGGGGGGCCGATGTCCCGGAGAACGTGCCCGCGACGGCCGAACGGGCCGCAGAGCCAGCCCGAGTCGGACGCACTGCGGGGATCCCAGACGATGCTCCTTTTCCGGACTGGTGCCGCGTCCCGCACAGGTGGCCGGGTTCCGCCGATGGCAGATCGAAACGCGAGCGCCTCGCGGAGACATCTTCGCCGTCGCGTGGGAGCGTGACGGTCGTCGAGTCGCCTGCGGATCGCCAATTGGCAACATGCGGATCATCGATGTTGCAACTTCGGAGACGCTGCGCATCGCTCCCGCGCATACCGGCATGATCTGGGCCATGGACTGGAGCCCGGTCGAAGATCGAATCGTGACGGCGGGTGACGACGGCGGCGTACGGCTGTTCGATTCCGAAGGAGGGCTCGTGCACCACCTCGGCGGCTCCGGGGAACCGCGCCCGGTGGCGTTCAGTCGGGACGGAGCCTGGATCGCATCGGAGGCGCCCGACTCGAAGGTTCGCTTGTGGCGCACGACGGGTGAACCGGGACCGGTGCTGACCGGACACAATTCGCAGATCGACGGGGTCGCCTGGCACCCGTCCGGTCAAGAAGCTCGCATCGGCCAGCCTGGACGGCACCGTTCGCATTTGGGACCTCTCGAGTGCATGGAACACGCTGGGCATTCGCAGCCAGGAACTGAAAGGCCACCTCGGCGGCGTACTGGGATTGTCCTGGAGCCCCGATGGAGAACTGCTGGCGTCGGCCGGCATGGACGGCACCGTGCTCCTGTGGACGGGCAGCGGAACTCGACACTCGACATTGAGCGGTCACGGCAATGCCGTCACCGCCGTCACCTGGAGCAGGAACGGAGTGATCGCCACCAGCGGCGACGACAAAATCCTCCGGTTGTGGCAGCACGATGGTGCTCTGCTCAAAACGCAGGCTCTGGACGTGGGGCGGATCAACGATCTCGAGTGGTCTCGCGACGGTCAGCGACTCGCGATCGCGACCGACCGTGACGGAGTTCGCTTTCTCGACAATTCGGGTGAATGGAGCGGCGCAATTTCACTCGATACGGCGTCGACTCGAGCGATCTCTTTCAGCGGTCGAGGAGAACTTGCTGCCGCCGGCGATCACGGGTTCGTCGGGGTGTGGAGTACCGATGGAATCCGAACGGCACAAATCAACGAAGACTCAACGATCGTCTTGTCGGTCAGTTGGAATCCGAGCGGCAGCCAGCTTGTTTCCGGCAGTTGGAACACGCCGGTCCGCATCTGGACCGCCGGCGGCGATGCGATTGCAACGCAAAACGGCACGAACCCGACTGCCTGGAGTCCCACGACGGACGAGGTCGCTTGGACTTCAGGTTCGGATCTTCACATCACAGGCGACGATGCGCCGGAACGCGTACTGCGCGGTCATCAATCGCAGGTCGACCATCTGGCATGGAATTCCAGCGGAACGCAGCTCGCTTCATCGGTTGCGAATGGCGAGATTCGATTCTGGAATCGTGATGGCTCGCCGGCCGGCTCAATCCGCGCGGATCCGATGGTCTCGGCATTGGCCTGGCATCCTGAGAAACCGCTCCTGGCCAGCGGCAGTGCGGGAAACGGCGACATTCAGCTCTGGGGAATGGATGGCAATCTCATCAAGCGCTGGAAAGCGCATGCGAAAGGGATCACCGCGTTGAATTTCAGTCCCGACGGCGAGCGATTGTTTTCCTCGTCATACGATCAAAAGGTTCGCGTCTGGAACGAGGAAGGTGATGCCGTCGGTGCGCTTCCAGGACCGATGGCGATTGTGAGTGCGCTGGCATGGAATGCGACGGGCCGGGAGATCGCGACGGCTCACATCGACGGAGCCGTTCGACTGTGGGATGAGACCACATACGAGCCGAAAGCGACGACGATCATTTTTACAGATGGAAACTGGGCACGTTTCGATTCTAAAGGGTTCGCGAACTCCAGCGATCCGAACGAAATCGATCGCCGAATCGTCGTCGTTGCCGAAGACGATTCGGGAGTGCTGGGATTGATGACCGTGTCGGACTTTCGCAAACGGAGCGTCCCTCCCGGCAATTGAAGTCGGTTCCGGAAGTCGTTCTCCGTCCGTCACATCACTGAACGACGTTCCGGCAGAGAAGCGGAACACGCTTATCGAGCGTCAGTCACATCGACCGAAGAGAAGTGCGCAGAACGCAAAGTGGGCAAATCGATGAACCGCGTGACGTGTTTCGAATAAGACTCGTCAGGTACGAACTACAGGACGGCGGGCTGACATCCCAGTGGCATGAAGCAACCTGTTCTGTGCCTCACTCTCTTCGACCAACTCTGCAAGCGACTGCGCAAGTGCGACTTGCGATTGCGACCGCTTGGTTCGGGGCCAAGAGGTCGCGCGCTCGCGAATACTGCAGATTTCGCGACAAGTTCGGGCGTCTGGTGCGACGACGGTCTCCGTCAACAGAAACGCCACATGCGACGTAATCGCATGTGGCATTACGAGTTAATCGGGGTGACAGGATTTGAACCTGCGACCTCTTGGTCCCGAACCAAGCGCTCTAGCCAGGCTGAGCCACACCCCGCAGTGTCTTCGGACGCCCGCAGCCTCCGCAGGTCGCCGAATCGGACCGCATTCTAGCAGCACCCCTCAACCGGTCAACGCCGCTCTCACAAGCCCGCCGGGGCTGCGCAGGAACTTCATTCGGCAAAGAACGTGCTGAGCCGTCGATCCGGTTGGTAACGCCAGAGTCCGCAACTGCACAGCAGTGAACAATTCCGCCGCGGTTGGCGCTCAAGGATCGGGCGAACGTCCACTTTGAAGACAGTGGCACCACTGCCTGGGTTCACGCCCCGCCGAATTCCAATTCGAGGATTCGGTACTTCGACCGGCCAATCGGAGCCCCGCCGTTGTGAAACTCCAGCCCACGATGTTTGTAGCCGTTGACCGCGCGGTGCGTGTGGCCAAAGTAGACATGCTGCAGACCTGTTTCCGGCCCGTGGCCGATGTCTTCCAGGTAGCTCAGAATCCGCCGTGCGACGAGCCGCTTAGGGTACACCGCTCGCGGCAAAACGTCATGCACCTGTGAATTCACCAGCAGGTCGTACGCCCGATGCTGAAGCGGATTGCGCGGCTTGTGTGAGAACCGCAATCGACGCTGTTCCAGGCGCGCGGCCGTCATTTTGCGGTCCGCCACGTCCCCATGCAGGAACATCGTGTTCCCTTTGCGGAGGAAGAACCGCTCCCATTCAAAATTCGGCAGCGTTTGTGCGAGCAGCGGCAACCGGGCGATCAGACCGGGATGATAGTCGTGATTGCCGAGCAGGAAATGCACTCGGCAGTCGGGGACGCTGATGGCCAGGTCGTGCAGCCACGACAGTGCGGCGTCGAGCGTGTGGTCTCCTGCGGGCAACGTCGACCACTTAAAATCGAAGATATCACCGCCGAGGATGCAGTGCTGCGAGCGCGCGGCTGCCAGTCGGATGGCATTCAGGTGCCGCGCCCCGCGAGAACGGTTGGCGAACAGGTGCAAGTCAGAAACAAAACAGGCCTTCGACATTCCAGGACGCCGGCCGGATCAACGGCGAGAATGAGATATTGAAAGCAACTATACGCGCCAGTCCGCGCTGCGGGGAGCGTTCAGCGGCTGTTCAGCCTCGGCCGGCGCCGCGCGCGGCTCAGCATCAAGGACTTATGCCGACTTCCGTGGCCTGCCGATTTGCCTCACCGACGATCAGATCCTCGACACTGTCCGACCAGGCCGACGGCAAGCCGTAGTACAGCATCGCCCCGCCCCCCTCATAGCCGCCTTCCTTCAGGACGCGTGCCGACGGGATATAGGCCATCACGTCGTTGGCGTATCCCGCTACCCACGTCGTGTTCGCGCCCAGTTCCGTCTTCAGCCGGATCGAGTAATCCACGACCACTTCACCGCCGAGGATGATCCACAGCGGACCATCGCCGAGCTTCCAGGTCTGCACGGGATAGGGATACGCCGAGGCGACACTGCCGGTCGATTCCAGTTGCTTCAGCAGCAGCCCGGCCCGCACGCGCTCGTAGCGGTTCTCGGAACCGAGTGTCTGCTGCAGTTGTTCTTTCGTCGGGATTGATGCAAAGCCGATTTCGATCTCGGTGTACACGGTCTTCAACTCACCGGAAATCGGATGCATGGCCCCGTCCAGCACGTCGCGCACGGACCGCGCCAGTTGCTCGCCGTACTTCTTCGCCAGCTCGACCGTCCGCCGCGGCAGTGGATTCTGATCGGCGCCGCACCCGGCCCAGAACATCGCCTGTGTGCCGGGCAACTGCTCCTCGAGCGCTTTCATCGCAAAACCCGGATGGTCGCCGGTCCACTGGTAGAGATCGAGAACCGTTGCATGGCACGCATAACCGAACAGGACCGCTTTGAGCTTCTCGCCTGCCCGGACCGACAGCACCGGCACGTCATGATCGACCGGTCCGTTCAGCAGGCCGCGCTCGCGCAGCATCGGGACGTCCGCTTCTTTGTTGGTGCGCCGATTCACTGCATACGTCGCCGTGCCGCAGGCCCAGGCCAGCGTGACCGGCTCCATTTCGGCGGCCGCGTTGCCGACGGTTTGCACGACGTCCGCGATCAGCTTTGACGTATAGACGTCGATTTTGCGGTTCTCGGCATCGTTCAGTTCGAACATCGATCGCAGGTTGTTGCCGACGACCGGCCCGGTGTGGGTGTGCGAACAAAACAGCGCTACGTTCGCACGCGGAATCTGCAATGCATGCTCGATGCCCTCGCGCATCGCGAGCGACGTCTCGCGGTCCAGCCCGACAAGGTCCAGCGTCACGGCCGCAATCCGGTGGCCGTCCGGATCAGCGATCACGATTGCCTTGGCCCACAGTTCCGTCAACTTCCCGTCAGCACCATGATTGCGACTGGCGTAGCCCGACATCCACATCGGCTCCTGCGGCGTGATGTTCGTCCGCGCCACGCCGGCCTGCCAGTCGCCGGCGGATACCGAATCGGGAACAGCGAAGGCGGCAACGCCGACAAGCAGCGACAAACCGATCAGACGTCCCAGCATCACCGCGTCTCCCTTCCAAGCACTCGATTGTTCTGGCCCGCTAGACCTTGCATCGTGTCCCGTGGCTCCGACGATGTCAACGTGTCAGCGATTCCTGCCTCTGTCCCACAAACTCGCACCGTTATGTAGCATTGGTCTGCGTCGCTAACGTTCGACCTGTTTTGCGGCGGGAAAACCGTCGGCGCGCGACGCCGTTTTGTAGTCGCCACCAGGCGACCAGACACGAAACCAGGACTCCCGATCGGTTTCACCCGGCATACGGCGAACTCCCGCGCCCGGTCAATTGCTTCCCTGCCAACCAAATCCAATGGCGTCCGCCGATTCGCTCACGTTCCGTCCCCGGCTGCAGTGGCTGATCCTGCGGACCAGCATTGAGGAGCGGCTCGTCTATCGGGCCGATTTCGCCCTCGGCACGCTGTTCCGGTTCCTGCCGATCGTGACGCAGATTTTTCTGTGGGCGGCAATTTTTCAACAGCGCGACGGCCAGAGCGGGCGTCCCGCGATCGCCGGCTACGACTTTCACAGCATGGTGGCGTATTACCTGCTGGCCATGCTGGCGCGGGCGTTCTCCAGCATGCCCGGGCTATCCAGCGGAATTGCGCGAGGTCCGCGACGGGACCGTCAAGAAGTACCTGACGCAGCCGATCGACATGCTCGGCTACCTGTTCTGGCACCGCGTCGCGCACAAGCTGGTGTACTACGCGGTGGCGGCCGGACCGTTCTGCGCTGGTGTTCTGGCTGTGCCGGGACTTCTTCGGCGGCTGGCCGGACGCCGTCACGCTGGCGGCGTTCGTCGCGTCGCTGTTGATGTCGTTCCTGGTCGGCTTCCTGCTGGAAGCCCTGATCGGCATGATCGCCTTCTGGTTCCTGGAAGTCAGTTCGCTGCTGTTCATCTACATGATGCTGAACTACTTCCTGTCCGGGCACATGCTGCCGCTGGACCTGTTCCCGCCGGCGGTGAATGCCGCCATCGAGTACCTGCCGTTCAAGTTCCTGGCGTACGTGCCGCCGGCGATCTTCCTCGGCCGGTACGATAACGCGCAGCTCGTGCAGGAACTGCTGCTCGAAGCGGGCTGGATCGTCCTGCTGCTGATCGCCAACCGTGTGGCCTTCGCGCGCGGCGTGCGGCGGTATGCGGCCTTTGGCGGGTAAGCACCAAGTGTCCGTGCTACAGCTTCGGCGGCGGATTGACCGGAGCCGGGCCGCGATCTCCTTCGCGGCGGGGACCTCGTTCGCCGTCCTGCCTTGGCCCACGATCACCGCGCGGCGGACCGCCTGACCCGTCCGGAGGCGGACCGCCAAACTCTCCACCGGGTGGCGGACCGGCTGGCGGCGGGCCATCTGGTCGTTCAAAGCGGTCACCGCGACCGAATGGCCCGTCCCCGGGACGCCCACCGCGGAAGAATCCCCCGCGTCCGCCGTCCGGACCGTTAAAGCGCGGAAACATTCCGCGACCGCCTCGATCCGGAAAGACTTCCCACAAATCTTTCATATCCAGGGAGTTCGACTGCTTGGCATACTCCCGTTCCAAATTGGATCGAAAGTCCGATGGTTCCAGTTCCAGCCACCGGTCGAGGTCGTCCTTCCGATCTTCGGGCCAATGGGCGACAAGTTCCTCCAGCTTCTCTGTTGTGGGTTGCTGGCGCCGGACCTCATTCTCATATTCCTTTAACACATTGCCGACGATCATTTGCAGGAACAGGAAGCGACGGAACTCTGCCGGCGCAGTTGGGAATTCTGGCGGCATCGTCAGACCAGGAATCTCTGCAACGATTGCGTCCAGGTCGAGGGGCGGCTCCAGCAACTGATCCAGCTTGCGCTTGTGGTGCCCCATGATACTGAACAGCGTGAAGTATCGGGCGACGCCCGTCTTCTCGCTGCCGTCATCCGCCTGCATACGTTTTCGGTCCTCCGGCGTCAGCGAAAGTCGATCCTCCAGCTTCCCCATCAGCATCGCGAGCTGGTCCGGCGTCAGGTCAGGCGCGTCCTGCAAAAACCGCCTTGAGCGCCACGTTCTCCATCGGCTCGCTTGCTCATCCCGTTGTCTGACGATCCGCTCCACTTCCGCGAGACGCCGATTGGAGTCGGTCTCGTTCCGCAGCGTTTGCCGGTCATATGCCGGATTGGAACCGAGCCATGCATAATAGCCCTCCATCGTGGCGTTGAGCTTGCCGCTCTTGTTGTCGGCGTCGTCCTGCAGCGCCGCATGCAGCCGACGATATTGCTCGCGCTGTTCGTCCGACAGCGTCTCATACTCTTGGATGTTCCGATTGAGCCGGTCCCGTTCCGTTTGCGGCATGGCAGCTACAGCCTGCTGGACGTCGTTCCAATTGTCCGGAGCCGCGCGCAACAACAGCGGCGGCGCGGCCAGCGCCAGGCCGCCGACGACGATGTACAGGGCGCGGTGGCTAACGGCGAGCCGGGGCATTGGCCTGGTCCTGCATGTGTTGAAACAGCGTATGATTGCGGTTCAGTTGTTCGAGAAACGCCGCATCGCCGACTTCCTTGTACATATCCAGATTGCGGATGATGTCGAATTCACGGGCCTCCAAGTTGGCCGGATTCGGCGCCCATTGCTGCGTGGCCAAATATCCGACCGTCGACGCCGCAGCCAGCAGCAGACACCACAGCAGCGGGCGGATCGACCGCTGCGCCTTCTGATACCAGGCGGCCTGAGTGATGTCGGGGCGCGACGTCTCCAGGCGGATCGTGGCAATCGTCCGTTCGGTGAACGCGGTCGTGGCCTGGTAGCGCGGGAGCTGATCGAGCAGGTCGTAGGTGCGGGCTAACTGTTCGACGTCGTTTCGCGCCACAGCGCTTTTCGCCAGGATCTTCTCGATGTCGGCGGACTCGGTTTCGTCGAGTTCGCCGTCGAGGTACGCGGTCAGGTTCGACCGTTGCTCCGGCGAGATGCGGCTGAACGTTTCCATCGCCCTGAGTCTTGTTGGTGGGTCGTCCGGTCTCGGCGACCGGGCCAATCGGTTTACCTGACGTAGCTTTCCAACCGCGTTCGCAGCGACTCCCGCGCCCGGGACAGCAACGACTTGACCGCCTGCGGCGACAATTCCATCGTCTCGCCGATGTCCACGTAGCTCATGCCTTCAAATTTGTGCAGCAGCAGCGCCATCTGCTGACGTTCGCTCAGGGACTCCAGCGCCTCCCGGACGTGTTGCTGCAACTCGTGCCGGTCGAGCAGCCGGGTGGGCATCAGCGCCGACTTGTCCGCCAGCAGTTGTTCCGCGGGCCGGGCGCCCAGCGGTCCGGATTCCTCCGTCTTGAGTTGAACTTCCTTGCGGCGGCCGCGCGATCGACGCGAATTGCTCGCCAGGTTGTTGGCGATGCGGAACACCCATGTCGAAAACTTGGCGTTCGGCTGATATCCGTTCCGGGCGCGGTAAATCCGCAGGAAGACTTCCTGTGTCAGATCCTCGGCCGTCTCCTGATTCCCGACGAGATGCGCGAGGATGCTGACCAGCCGGTCCTGATAGCTGCTCACCAGGCGCGAAAACGCCGCCTCGTCCCCTTTCTGGACGCGCAGCATCAATTGCACGTCGGGATCGCACAGGTACGACGACGAAGTATCAGTGGTCGTCGGCACTGGCCTGTCTGCTTCCCGGACAACGGTGGTCATTGATTGAACCCCGCAAACCGCGAAAGGTTCCGGCGGTCTGAGCAGCGTAACGGCAGATGTGTCCCAATTGGCGCCGCCAGATTATATCCCCGCCGCGGCCTGCGACCAAGCAGTGAGCCGAACGAGTGAACTATCCCGTCACGCCCCTCCGGCCGATAGAATCCGCCGTGGATCCTCGTTCGTTGTGAGCCCCCGCTTTGCCTGGTCCGAGTTCGACGCTCCGTTCTCCGCCGGATACCGTGCCGACGTTGCGACCGGCAACGCCGCCATCATCCGCCAAGCCCGGTGGGCTCCGCGCGCTGACCGAGTGGCTGGTCCTACTGGCATTGGCCGTGACGCTGTTCCGCTGTTTCGGCGTCGAGAGCTACATGATTTCCACCGGCTCGATGGCGCCCTGTCTGCTGGGCTTTCACACGCGGATCACCTGCCCGGCGTGCGGCCTGGTCTTCGCGCATGGGGCGCCGTCGCCGACCGATCCGGCGGAGACGCCGCGGCAGCGCGTCCTCAACGCACAGGCGGTGGCGCTCAGTGGCGACGGGCCGGAAACCATCCCGTGTCCCAACTGCAGTCGGCTCTGCGCGATTGGCCGGCAGGCGGATCGGACAGAAGGGGACCAGTTGCTCGTTCACAAAGACGCCTACATGTGGCGCGAGCTGGCCGGGAAAGGGGGGCCCAGGCGCTGGGAGATTGTCGTTTTCCGGAATCCCGATGATGCGCAGCTGGCGTATGTGAAACGGATCGTCGGGTTGCCGGGAGAGACAATCGAATTGGTGGACGGGGACGTGTTCGCCGATGGCAAGTTGCAACGCAAGCCGCTCAGCGCCCAGCTCAGCGTGCGGATTCCGGTGTCGTTGCACGACCATGCCGTGCTCGACGACGATTTGAACTGGGAACCGCGCTGGCAGCCGTCCACGCCGGGCTCGGCCTGGAACGTCTCGGACACCCGGTTCCTGCATGTGCCGCGAACGGCGCCCGCCGGTTCCTCAACCACGCCGGCGAAGCCCGAATCCTGGGATTGGATCACGTATCGCCACTGGGTGCGCTCCGGCGGCGCGACCGTCACCTCCGTCGCGCTGTCGCGCTGGCCGGACGGACTGGCGCCGCCCGATGCGATCCTTTCGCCCCTGCAATATGACGCCGCCGGCCGGCGACTCACGTGCCTGGGCGCACTCTCGCACGCGCAATGGGAACGCTGGGACGCCGCGACGCAGGACCGCGATTTCCAGAAGGCGCTGTGGGAGCTGTATCAGGAGTCGCACGTCGTCGCGCTGACTGATGCCTCGCCCTACAACGCGCCCGGGGCAACGCCTCCGAATTTCATCCACGACCTGCTGCTGGAGCTCGCGCTCGAGTGGCGCGGTGGCGCCGGAGAATTCGCCATCGAGATGACCGATGGCGCGCGCGAGTTCCGTGCCGAACTGGACTTTGGCCGGGGCGAAGTGCGGTTGATCGCCGACGACAACGCGGTGCTCGCGAAGACGTCCTGGAAAGTGGTTCGCGACGCACCCATGGTGCTGGTGATGTCAGTCTTTGATCAACAACTCCTGCTGGCACAGGACGGCCGGATGGTCTGTGATCCGATCCCGTATCAACGCGGGGCGGAACCGCTGAAACCGCTGCGGCGGCCGGTCCGATTCGGCGTCCGCAACGCGGCTGTCGCGGTCAGTCACGTCGGACTGTTTCGCGATGTGTTTTACACGAACAACCCCGAACGTACATCACAAACGTATACGCTGCCGGAGCGCGAGTATTTCGTCCTGGGGGACAACAGTGGCGTGTCAATTGATAGCCGCAATTGGGAGCGCCCTGGAGTGCCGGAATCCAGCTTGATCGGGAAACCGCTGGTATTGCATCTTCCGTCCCGGTCCCTGCGGCTGGAATGGGGGGACAAAGTCCGGCAGATCCGCGTTCCTGACTTCTCCCGAATGCGTTACATTCGATAGGGTTATCGGTCGTAGGTTTTCGGTAAGACCGTCAAGAACGGCCGTCAAACAACGAATACCGGGCGATTGCAATTCACCGATAACCGACAATCGATAACCGATCAGCCCCCCATGGCCCGTTCCGAAGCCTCCGCCCGTCCCGCCACGAATGTCGTCCCCCCGGCCGGAGAGCGCGCCGCGGCCCAGTCTCATATTAACGTCAGGCCCAAAGAGAGCTGGCGCGACACGCTGGAGTCGATCGTCTTCGCATTCGTCCTCGCGTTCCTGTTCCGGACGTTTGAAGCCGAGGCATTCGTCATCCCCACCGGGTCGATGGCCCCCACCCTCCGTGGACGCCACAAGGAGTGTCAATGCGAGCAATGCGGCTTCGACGTTGTCGTCGGCGCGAGCGATGAAGTCGATCCGGACTCGGGATATCTCCGCTGGAGTGTCGACGCGCAGGGACACTACCGGATGGGGCCGCGGATCAAGTCGGCCGTCTGCCCCAACTGCGGCTTCGAGAACACCGATCTCGACCACAAGCTGGCGTTCAACGGCGACCGCATCCTGGTCAACAAGTACCCGTACGAGTTCGGCGATCCGGACCGGTTCGACGTGTTCGTTTTCAAATGGCCGGAGAAACCGGAAACGAACTACATCAAACGGCTCGTCGGACTGCCGAACGAAACCATTCGCATCAAGCAGGGGGATTTGTACCAGTGGAATCCGAACGCTCCCGTAGCGGAACAAATCCTCCGCAAAGCGCCGGATAAGCAGCGCGCCCTCCAGATTCCCGTCTACGACGACGCCTATCCGCCGAAGAAACTGCTCGAGGCCGGCTGGCCGGAACGCTGGCACGCGATGCAGCGGATGACCGGCCCCGGTCAACTCGGCGACTGGTCCGACGCCGACGGCTGGACCCTGGACATGGCTTCGCGGACATATGCAGCTGCGGAGTCCGCCGATCTCGCCTGGCTGCGCTACCGCCACTACGTGCCGCAACCGTCGGATTGGGAGACGCTGGCCGCCGGTGGCTCGCTGCAGCCCAAACCGCGGCTGGTGTCGGACTTCTGCGGCTACAACGCGTACACCGGGCAACAGCTGGGCAGCGAGGCCAGCGACGTCCGACAGATCGACGTCGGTCCGTACTGGGTCAGCGACCTGACCGTCAATTTCGACCTCGAACTGAAACAGATCGCCGACGGCGCCGAAGTCGTGCTGGAACTGGGCGACGGCGTCCACATCCGTCGCTGCCGCATCGATCCGTCCGCAGGGACGGCCAAGCTGCTCGACGGTCGCCAGACGGCCGGCGAGATCGAAGAACGCGAACTGGCGCACGCCGACATCGCGATCAAGGGGCCGGGGGCCTACTCGATCTCGTTCGCCAATGTCGATGACCGGCTCTGTCTGTGGATTGATGATGAACTGGTCGAATTCGGCGATGCGGCAGAGTACGAACTCCAGGGACTCAGCAATCACACTCCGAACGACAACGACCTGACGCCGATCGGCATCGCCGTCCGCGGCGCACAGGCGGAGGTCTCGCACCTGATCGTGCAGCGCGACATCTTCTACCGCGCCGAATCGCGCTACAATTCGCCGGACCAGTACCGCTTCCGTGCTGCGCTGGCCGCCAACTTGAGTCGGCCCGCCGCATGGGCCGAAGTCTACAGCGCGGGCGCCGCCGAGCTGGATCAGCTCGATCTGCCCATTCCCGAAGGGCACTACCTGGCGCTGGGAGACAACAGTCCCCGCAGCAGCGACAGCCGGATGTGGGAAGATGTGCAGACCGTCGAACGCAACTTTCTCGTCGGCAAGGCGTTCTTCACCTATTGGCCACATGCGGTCCCCTTCCTGAACGACGGGGAGGGGTATCCGATCTGGTGGCATAAGGCATTCGCCACGGACCGTCTCGGCGAGTCGGTCGTGACTGTCAAAGACTACCCGAAGTACACTGTGCCGTTTTATCCGGCAATCGATCGGATGCGCCGCATCCGTTAGCTGTTCAATCCTGGTGGCACGTCCCTGAATCCTGGGTGGCACGTCCTTTCGCGGAGCGCAGGGAGTGGTGACGCACTCAGGAAATGGGCATCGACAAACATCTGCTGCACGTCAGGGAGGACGCACATGCCACTGCTGGAATGCCACAACCTAGTCAAGGTCTACCCCGGCGGTAAGCGGGCGGTGGACGGCATTTCCTTCGCTGTCGAGCACGCGGAAATCGTCGGGCTGCTCGGTCCCAACGGGGCCGGCAAGACGACCACTTTCCGCATGGCCTGCGGCCTGATCGCTCCGACCGAAGGAGACGTCTTCCTCGGCGGCGAGGACGTCACCGACTGGCCAATGTACGAACGTGCCCGTACCGGTATGGGCTACCTGCCGCAGGACCAGAGCATCTTCGTCAAGCTGACCGTCGAGCAGAACATCCAGGCGATCCTCGAGTTCCTCCCGCACTCCTACCGGGAACGGCAGCAGATCATCGACGAGTTGCTGGCCAAATTCGGTCTCACGGACCGCCGCAAGCAGATTGCGTCAACGCTCTCCGGCGGCGAGCGGCGCCGGCTGGAAATCGCCCGCTGCCTCGCCAGCCGGCCGCAGATCATTCTCCTGGATGAACCGTTCACAGGCATCGATCCGCGAACGATCAACGACATTCAGGACATCATTTCCGAATTGCGCGACAGCGGCATTGCCATCCTGCTGACCGACCACCGCGAGCGCGAAACGCTGACGATCACGGACCGCAACTACATCATCTGCCACGGGACCGTCATCGTCGGCGGCAATGCGGAAACGGTCTTGAACGATCCGATTGCACAGGACCTGTACTTCGGCAAGCGGTTCGACGCCACCTCGATCATTGACCAGAAATCGAACTACCGCAGCGAAGCGGCATAGTGCCGCATTTCGTTTTTCCGGTATCCTGAATCCCTCGGCACGCGCCGGGACCGAATCCTCGCCTTGATTTTGCACGGCGCTCGATCGACACTGAGTCGAGCAATTTCAGGGGTACACAAACCGATGCCGACGATTCAGACAGCGCCGCAGGCGCTCGACCGGCACTTCCTGGACATCCGTTGCGGCCTGCTCGATCTGGCCGCAGCACTGGACCGCATCGAACGCTCCGATGCGTTCGCGTCTGCCAAAGGTGACGCACGGCTCGCACAGATTCGGCAGGCGATTGGAATTCTCGCCAGCGACGGCGGCGACCGCGCCGAGCGGATTCAACTGCTGTTCAGCGACGCATACGTCGCCGGCTGGAACAAGAAGTAGTCGAACGATCAACGAAATCGGCCGGGCTTCTCCGCAGCGGCCGAGCCGTTGGCCTTTCTTGTCGCAGGGGCCCGTCATGGAACGCTGGTTCCCGCGTCTCGCGGTTCCGATGACGTGGGAGCAGTTCCGCCAGTTGCCGCAGCACGCGGCGTTTCGGTACGAGTATCTCGACGGCGTGGCAAAGCTGACGTCCCGGCCGCGCCGCTACCACGCGCTCTTGTCGTTCCCAGACGCGCCGCCCCTCCCGCGACCGAATGCCGCAACGGTCCGTTCGCTGCAGGCAGACGACTGGCAACGACTGCCTTCGGTCTTCGCCGCGGCGTTCGCCGGTTCGCCGCCGTTCTCGCTGCTGACGCTCGAGCAGCGGTTGGCGGCGGCTGAAGACTGTCTTGAGCGGACGCAGGCCGGCGAATTCGGAGCGACGATTGAGCCCGCGTCGTTCATCGCATTTGTGGAAGACCGGATCGCGGCTGCGATCATCATCACGCTCCTGCAGGCTGGAGACCTGGAGCGATTCGACGATCCCCGCTGGGGGGAACGGCCGCCGCTCGATCCGCTGTCACAGCGTTGGGGACGTCCGCATGTGACCTGGGTGCTGACCGCGCCGGAGCACGCGCGGCAGGGGCTGGCTTCGGTGCTGCTCGAACGCTCGGTCGCCGTGCTCACGGACTTGGGATATCACGAGCTGGCAAGCACATTTCTGCTGGGAAACGAGCCGAGCGCTCTCTGGCACTGGCGAAACGGTTTCCGGCTGCTGCGCTACGTCGGGTCTGGCAGGCGGATCGAAGGTTAAGAACAGAAGGCAACAGAGGGAACAGAGAACAGGGAGTGGGACAGCCGATTGCTTCTGCTGAATCAGCGAGCAGGATTTGCAACCGGACGATCTCGATACCTTCTGTTTTTTCCCGTCGATCCGTCGGCAAGATTCCTCTCGTCGCCAGCGGCGCGTTTGGTAAGATCGTTCAGCGGCCCTGATGACCCAGAACAGGATGTGACATGCGTTGCAGTGAAGCTAAGTTCAGTCGGTCAGCAATCGTCGCGACGCTGCTGTGGTCACTGGCGGTTTCGCCCCGCCGCTGGTCAGCCGCTCCGCCGGCCGACAGCGAGCACACTGCGCAGAAGCCGCAACAGCACACCAACCGGCTGGCGAACGAGACCAGCCCGTATCTGCTGCTGCACGCGCACAACCCGGTCGACTGGCGGCCCTGGGGGCCGGAAGCCCTGCAGGCGGCCAAGGACGCCAACAAACCGATCTTTCTGTCGATCGGCTACAGCAGTTGCTACTGGTGCCACGTGATGGAGCGCGAGGTCTTCGAGAACGAAGCCATCGCCGCGTACCTCAACGAGCACTTCATCTGCATCAAGGTCGACCGCGAGGAGCGGCCCGACATCGACGACCAGTACATGCTCGCGCTGCAGATCTACTTTCAGGCAATCGGCTCCCCGCAGGGGGGCGGCTGGCCGATGTCGATGTTCCTGACGCCGGACGCCAAACCCTTCGCCGGCGGCACCTACTTCCCGGCAGAGGACAAGCCCGGTCAACCGGGATTCCGCGGCGTTGCCGAGCAGGTCCACACGCTCTGGACTACGCGAGAAACGGACCTGCGGAACAACGCGGACGCCCTGGCGAGCGCCGTCGCGCGGAATGCGCAGCCAGGGCTCGCTTTGGAGAAGGTGGAACTCGATCGCGCGCTTGTCCAGGGGGCGATCGATGCCGTCGTGGCGAGCTACGACGAGTTTCATGGCGGCTTCGGCTTCAACCCGGATGCGCCTGACGCGCCAAAATTCCCTTCTCCTCCGACACTGATGCTGTTAGCGCGGCACAAGTTCTTTGATGCGGACAAGCCAGATGAGGCGGTTGGCGCTCTGGATCATACCTTGTCGCGCATCGCGATGGGCGGAATCCGGGACCATCTCGGCGGCGGCTTTCACAGGTACAGCGTGGACCGGGCGTGGCGCGTGCCACATTTTGAAAAGATGCTGTACGACCAGGCGCAACTTGTGGAGGTCTATTCGCTTGCATGGTCGAAGCAATTTGAAGCGAATTACGGTCCCACGCTACAGACGCTGTATCGGCGAGTGGTTGAAGAAACGATTGCGTTCGTTCTGCGCGAAATGACTCACCCGGACGGAGGCTTCTATTCGGCTCTGGATGCGGAGACGAATGGGATCGAAGGACTGCATTACGTCTGGTCGCGCGAGGAAATTGATGCACTGCTCGGCAAGGAGTTCGCCCGCGAATTCGCCGCGGTCTATGGTCTGGATCACCCGAGTGAGTTTGAGCGTGGATTCGTACTGTTTCTGCCGCTGCCGCTCGAACAGACGGCGAAAGTGCTCAACCTCTCGCCGGAGCGCCTCGAAGAAAGCCTGGCGCCGATGCGCGAAAAGCTCCTGGCTGCCCGTGACCAGCGTCCGTCCCTGCTCCGCGACGAGAAGATTCTCACAGGTTGGAACGGACTGATGATCCGTGCGCTGGCGAATGCGGGAATGATTTTCGAACGCCCGGAGTACGTTAAGGCGGCAGAGCGCGCGGCCAGATTCGTGCTTTCCAGGATGCGCGACGACGAAGGCCGTCTGCTCCATTCTTTTGCGGGAGGCAAGGCCGGAATTGCGGCCTATCTCGATGATTACGCGTACTTGATCAGCGGCCTGTTGGCGCTCGGAAGTGTTTCTGAGGATCCGGAAACAGATTGGCTTCGGGTGGCCTGTTCCTTGATAGACCAGCAATTCGTATTGTTCTGGGATGAACAGAATTCCGGGTTCTACTACACCGCCGACGATCACGAATCGTTGCTGACGCGAATGAAGGATGGCAGCGATTCAGTGCTGCCGAACGCGAATGCCGTCAGCGTGGAGAACCTTCTCGCGGTCGCTGTGGAAGGACGGGAGTACCGCGAACCCGCACGTCAAACTTTAGAGCTGTTCGCGCCGCGGCTGAAAGAAACACCGACATCGATGCCAGCAATGGCTGCGGCGCTCAACTTGTACTTGCTTTCGGCCGGCAGCAGTGATCCGATCTCCGCCGAACCCCAGCCGCCGTCGTCATCCCTCGTCGTCGCCGAAAAGCCAACCGGAGAACTCGCCGTCGCACCCGCCGAAGAACTCGTCCCCGCCGCCCAGGCGTCGGCCGATGAAGCCAAGAAACATGACAAGGTTTCCGCGACGGCCTACCTGTCGGTCGACAAGATTCCGGCCGGCGGCGAGTGCAACGTGGCCGTCGTCCTGAACGTTAAGGAGGGCTGGCACGTCAACGCCAACCCCGCCCAGCCCAAGTTCCTGATCCCGACCGAGCTGACCGCCAAACTGCCCGACGGCTTCTCATTGGCGGACGTGAAGTATCCGGCCGGCAAGGAGTTCGCCCAGCAGGGCTCGGATGAAGCTTTGTCGGTCTATGAAGGACGCGTGGTGCTCTACGGCAAGCTGAAGGCACCGGCTGCCGCCGCCGGCAAGACGGCAGAAGCGGAAATCACCGTCCGCTACCAGGCCTGCAACGACCAGATGTGCCTGCGCCCGATGAAGCTGCTGCTCAAAGGGCAATTCGCCGTCGCCAAGACCGGCGAGAAGCCGCAGTCGATCAATCAATCGCTGTTCAAGCCGAAGCGCCCGCAGCCGTAGGCATCAAAAGAGCCAGTGATCGCTGTTCTGGTTCGCGTCGGCTCTCTGCTCTTTGAGTCGATCGAGCTCGGCCTGGGCCGCGTCCCGATCATCGTCGTCCTCGGCGGCCTTGAGTCGATCGGCCGCGGAGTGCAGCGCGGCACGCAGCCCGTCCCACCAGGCGTCATAGCCCCCTTCCCAGAATCCGTTGGACTCGCGGTGTTTCACAGGTCTTGCCCCACGATGCCGAAATTCGCGAGAACGACCGCAGCAACATCAACGTCCCGGAGGCCCCGAGGCTGAAACCGCTGAACCGCCGCGGCGTCCGACGACAGCAGGACGCACTCGGCTGCCGAGGCCGGATGTCCGTGCGAGCCTTTCACGAGCGATGGGTTCAGCGGAATCTGCCTGGCGGGCATCTCAATGAACAGCTCGACCGGGTCGTAGCCGGGCTTTTGGTGAATATCGACCGTCCGTGCGTAGGGCGGCGCTTTCGCGTCGTCGAGCCACCAGTAATAGGCAAACCAGGCGCTCGGTTTCGCGACCAGCACGATCTCGCCCGACCTGGAATGTTTCACGTGAAACGCTTCGCGCGCAACCCCCGTCAGCACGGTTTCCACGGCAGGATCCTGCTCGAACGCTGCCGCCGCGCGCGCCACGTCGGCCGGATCGCGGACAAAAATATGCGCAAGCTGGTGATCGACCAGTGCCCACGCGCGCGACTCGCGCACGTTGACCTGTTCTCGTCCCTCGCTGTCCACGTCGAGCGTGAGCAATCCCGCGTTGCGCAAGACGCGGTTGGGATATCCGACGGTGTCGACGTCGACGATGGCGTACTCGCTCGCCGCCAGCCAGAGCACATCGTTCATACCGGCCGCCGCATAGCCATCGACCAGCCGACCGATCGCTGCATCGAGTTCACCGAGCGCAGCCGTCGCCTGCGGCGAGTTCGGGCCGAACTTCTGGGCGGCATAGTCGAGGTGCGGCAGGTAGATATAGCTGAATCGCGGCTGGAACTTCCGTGCGCCAATGACGGCGGAGTTCACGATCCAGTCGGTCGACTTGATGTTGGCCAGGGGACCCCAGAAGTGCATCAGCGGGAAGTGGCCGAGCGTGTCACGCAGCTCGCCGTAGAGTTCGGTCGGCTGGGTGTAGCACCAGAGGGACTCGGAGCCGTCGGGATTGTGGATCGGCGCCGGGGTGCAGATGTAATCGGCCTTCGCCCCTTTACTGTGCAACGGAAACCAGACGGCGGACGTGAGTGCAGGATCGTGCCGGTGCAGCAGTTCCCAAATCTGCGGCGCCTGGAGGCACTCGTTCCAGGCGGTCCACATCTCCACTTCGGCTTTGTCGCGCCAGAAAAAACCGTTGGCGATGACGCCGTGCTTGTCCGGCCACACGCCGGTGGTCATGTTCGCCTGCACCGGGCAGGTAACGCACGGAAACGAAGCGGTCAGCGGGACGACCGAGCCGCCGCGAATGGCGAGCGCGGACAGGCGCGGCATCGCGGCGAGGTCGCGCGAGCGGAGACCTGGGATCGACAGCAGGACAGCGTGCTGGTGCATGTTCGAAAGAAAGAATTGACGCAAAGTCGCAGAGCCACTGAGTCGCACAAAGAAGCCGGTCAGGCAAAGTCCAATTCAGATTCTTCTCTGCGCGTCTTTGTGCCTTCGCGTCTTTGTGTCGAATTTATTTTTTGGCTGGGATCGACTTAATAAATTCAATGACGTCCGCCACCTGCTGTGGCGAAAGGTCCTTTTCGAGACCGACCGGCATCAGCGAGACGCCGGCCGATTTGAGTTCCTCGATCTGGTCGCGGAGGACGACGTCCTCCTTGCCTTCCGCCCGGCGGAACGTGACGGTGCTGGCGGTTTCGGCCGCAATCAGACCGGTGACGACGCGCCCGTCAGTGAGCAGTGCGGCGTAATTCGCATAGATCGGCTGTGCCTCGCGGCCTGGATCGAGGAGCGCGATCAGGAGGTCGTCCGGCGACTTATTGGCGACAGACGCCAGCTCGGGACCGACGACATGGCCTTCGTTGCCGACCTTGTGGCAGTTGGCGCAGATTTTCTGGAACACGGCCTTGCCGCGTTCGGCCTGGGCGTCGGTTTTGAGCGCCGCAGAATACTGATCGATGACCGCCTGGCGGTCGGCAGCGCCGGCCTGAAGCACTTTCGCGGCCCGCTCGCGCAGCGTCGAATCCGGGTGCGTGATCAGCGTCTGTCGCTTGTCCGGCGCGATTTCGGGCGGCTGCACCTGGCCGGCTTCGATGGCTTCGATCAGGGCGGCGGTCCGGCCGCGGGCGCGGAGCAGGGCGTCGATGATCTCAATGCGAACGGCCGGCCCGGCGCCGGCCCAGGCTTCGAGCAGAGTCCCGGCGGCGGCGTCTCCCGGCTGATCGGACAGAGCGCGGACTGTCGCCAACTGCACGTCGCGCGGCTGAGTGGGGGACAGGAGGTCCGTTGCGAGTTCGGCCAGTGACGCAGCGGAGTCCTGTGACAACAGGGCAATGGCGTCCACGCGGGCCGCCAGTTCGGCGCCGGGAGACTGGATCGTCTCTCGCGCCAGGGCGAACTGCGCTGCGAGCCAATCGCGGCCGGCGTCGGTCAACGTTGCCGACGAGGTGACCGCGGCGATCGTCGTACCGCGTGTCCGCAGGCCGTGTCCCAGCCCGCTCAGAGCGACGTTGGTCGTCGCAGGCTCCGGTTTCGCAGCTGCCAGCGCGTCGATCACCGTGGCGACGCCGGCGTCCGAACCGACGGCCGCCAGCTCGCAGAGTCGCGACAGCCATTCACGCGCACCGCCGGACGTTGACACGGGCTTGCGGACGAGTTCGGCCGCCAGCGCCGGCGCCCGGTTGCCGACCGATGTCAGCATCGCCTGGCGGACGTCTGCGTTGGCCGTGTCGCGAGCGGCCAGGCGCTCCAGAATCTCGCTGCCAGTCGCCGCAGAAAATTCCCCGGCGCTCAGGGCCAACTGGAACTGAATGCGGACGTCGTTGTCGCTGGTGAGCGCAGCGACAAGTTCGCGCGGGAGAACTGCGCCGCGCCGAAGAGACTCCAGCAACTGAACGACTCGCACGCGGACGCGCGGATCGGCGTCGCGCACCAGTGGACTGAGATCGTCGAGGGTGAGTTCTCCGATCCCGGCCAGCGTGTCGAGCGCCGGAATCTTCGATGCAGGTGCGAGGGTCGATTTCTTCAGCAATGCGCGGAGAGGTTGCGCGGCCGACTTGTCGCCGCGCTCAAACAACAGCCGTTGCGCGGTCTCACGCTGCCAGGCGTTGGTCGATTCGAGCTGAGCGACGAGTGCCGCGGAGTCGAGTCCAGCGAGCCAATGCACCGGCCGGTGCTGCCAACCGGCCGGCACCAGCCGATAGATCCGCCCGCGATCAGATCCGCTGTAGACGTCGAGATGGGCCTTAATGTCCTCGGGAATTGACGAGGGATGCTCGATCATCTCCCGGTACATGTCGAGGATGTACAGGCAGCCGTCGGGGCCATTGACGAAGTTAACCGGGCGGAACCAGTTGTCGGTCGAGGCGATGAACTCGACGTCCTGATCGGCGCGGGTGGCAACGAAGCTGACGCCGTCAGGCGTCAGGGTCTTGCGGTGGACCAGATTGCCGCCGACGTCGCCGATGAAGGCATTGCCCCGAAATTCTTCGGGGTATGCGTCGCCGCGATAGATCGTGACACCGGCCGCAGAGGTGAAGAACCCGATCGCGACCAGCTCCGTCGGCGGGAGCCGTTTGCGGTATTCGGGATCGGCCGCGCGGCGGCGCGTGCGGACGATGCGCCACGGTTCCGGCGGGCTTTTGCGGAAGACCGGCGCCGCGCCCCCTTCTTTGGCGATGCTCCGCACGACGTCGGAGACCGCGACTCCCGGCGTGCGGTCCAGATACTTTGCCGGAAAGACGACGTTCAGGATGTGGTTGCTGTTGGAGCAGACGAACCGGTTCCCCCAGTCGTCGAACGAGTGGCCGAACTGCAGCCCGCCGCTTTCGAACCGGACGTCGCGGGTCTTGGGATCGAACGAGAAGTCGCGACCGCGCAGGAGTCCGAGCGATTCGTCGCCGCGCTTCAATTCGGTGTCATTGGTGGTGCCACCGGCGACATAAATGCGGTTATCCGGCCCCCACTTGAGGTTGTTCGCCAGGCCCTGCACGTTGTAGCGGCTGAACCCGGTAAACACGGTTTCGCGAACATCGGCGACGTCGTCGTGATTCGTATCCTTGAAGTAGAACAGATACGGCGGCGCGAGCGCAAAGACTCCGTCGTCGTAGCAGCAGACTGAGACGCACCAGTTGAGCTTGTCGGCGAAGATGGTGCTCTTGTCGAAAACGCCGTCCCCGTCGGTGTCCACCAGCCGGCGGACAAGGCACGTGTCTTTTCTGCCGAGCGGCAGGGGCTGCATTTCGCGCGGTTCGGGGGAGTACGGATAGCCGTGCATTTCCGCGACGTAGAGTCGGCCGGCCTCGTCGAAGCAGGCGTCGACGGGGTCGGCAACGATCGGCTCGTGGGCGGCAAGCTGGAGCGCGAATCCGTGCTGGACGGTGAACGTGCCCAGCGCATCCTGCGGCTCAGTCGGCGGGATGCGGGGAAGTTCGTCGGCCAGAGAGGGTTCGGCTCCGCGTGCCAGGCCAGGCAGGAGCAGGCAGGCGGCCAGAAGGCAGCAACAATAGCGGATCAGACGGTGGCCGGTCATCACGGTTCGTGGACTCGCAGGCATGGGGCGGTTTCGCGTGGCAAAGGCGGGACGTCGGGGCACACCGAAAGCGGTCGCCGAACGCGTCGACAAGAATACCGGCACGGTGCGGCGATCGCCACGGGCCGATCAGGCCACCAGATCCGGGACCGGCTGGACGGCGAGCAGTTGCTCGGAGCGGTCCGCCAGTGTGACGGGGGCGAGCGGGTCAATGCGGAGACTGGCATAGGCGGTGGCGACGAGTTCCGGCAGCGAGATCGGCTCGTCGATGATCTCACGCCCGCGCGCATCGGTTGCGCCGATGACGCGTCCACCGGAAACTCCGCCCCCCGCAACGAGGGCCGACCAGCAGCGGGTCCAGTGGTCTCGGCCGCCCGCCGGATTGAGAAACGGCGTGCGACCGAACTCGCCGGTGCAGACGACGAGCGTTTCCGAGAGGAGTCCGCCGGCGTCGAGGTCGTCGAGCAGCGCCGAACAGGCGCGATCGAACTGCGGTCCGATCGTATCGCGATAGTCGGCGAGGGTGGCTGGCGCAGACGGCTTGTGCGCATGCGCGTCCCAGGTGACTTCGCCGTGGAGTTTCGGGCAGAGGTTCACGGTAACGACGCGGACGCCGCGCTCGACGAGGCGGGCGGCCTGCCACAGGCGGCGGCCGAAGTCGGTCTCGCCGTAGTCTTCGCGGATTTCGACGCGCTCGGTGGCGAACTCGGGAATCAGCGGCTCGGGCGACGGTTCCGCGGGCTCGTCCCCAGATGTCTCTGCGACGGGGACCGGCGGCGCTCGGTCGAAGACGTGCGGGGCGTACTCGGTTCCGAGCCATCCCGCGCCGGCGTTCAGTTCCGAGCGGACGCCGAGCCCGGAGACCGGGCCGGGGAGCAACACATACGCCGGGGCATCGGCGCGAGGGCCGAGGAGCCGGGCAGTGGCGGAGCCAAGGCTGGCGGGCTGACAGGTGCGGCTCGGCAGCTTGCCGGCATACAGCAGCTGATGGCCGGTTTCGTGGATCGGGGCCGCATCGTGAAACAGCGAGCGGACGATCGTGAAGCGTTCCGCGCGGCGGGCGAGTTGCGGAAAGCCTTCGCTGACATGGACGCCTGGGATCGACGTAGCGATCGCGCGCAGCGGACCACGGATGTAACTCGGCGCCTCGGGCTTCGGATCAAACGATTCGAGTTGACTGGGGCCGCCGTTCATGGCGACGAGGATCACAGACCGCAGTCCGCTGCGCTGCTGGGCCTGTGCGACGGCCGCGCGTTCGGCGATCGACAGGCCGACCATGGCCATTCCGCCGACGGCGAGGAATCCCCGGCGGGAGACCGGTCGGCGTCGCTGGCGGCGGAAATGGGGCTTGGGCATGGGGGGAGTGGGTGTTTGGTGTTTGGTCGATTGGTGTTTGGTGAGAGTCGCAACGCACGGGCGACCGCCGTCCAGCACTTACCAAACGACCAAGCACCAAACACCTCAATGGTATCAATCGGTCGCGGCCGGGGAAAATCTGCGACGATTTATGGGTTAAACGCCATAGGCCCGCTGGAGTTGCGACTGGACGAAGGCGAGGTCGCGCTGGGCAGCGGCCAGGCAGTTGTCGAATTTCTCGATGCGGGAGTTGCCGCTGATCGGGTATTCGATGTGGACGGAGATCGGGCCGCTAAAGCCGGTCTTGGCGAGCAGGTCGAAGAACTCGGGCCAGCGGACGATGCCTTCGCCGAGCGGACACCAGCGCGTGCGCCACTGGCCGTCGGACTTTTCCCAGAGGACATCTTTGAGTGCGAGCATGCCGATCCGCATGAGCGCTGGAAGCCGATCTTCCAGCCGAAGGCGCCTTCGATCGTAGCGTGGGCAGGATCGAAGTAGGAGCAGATGTTGGGGGAGCTCCGCGCGCCCAAAAGTTGCGGGAGGTCCCACAGCGGGCCGCCGATGGTCTGGCCGGCGGCCAGGAATGCCGCCGGTGATGTCGAGGTCTTTGCATGCCGCGGCGAGCTTCTTCAACCGCGCAGGCAGCTTTCAGTTCGGTCTCCCAGGCGGCGACGTCGTGATAGTGGAGGTAGCCGAGCTTGTAGTAGTGGATGCCCAGTTTGTGCATTGTTCCCGCGTAGCGCGAGGATCGGCGAGGTCGTTGATGGACGTGCTGATCATCGGCACCGGGACGTGCCGGCGGTGTGGAAGGCGTCGACCGCTTTCGGCAGTTCGTCGACGACACGCTCGGGGGACGACACCGCCGCCGCGGACGGTGATAGTCAGGACCGCAGCCGAGCCGCGGCGTGCGTATTGTTTCGCAATGTCGGCGTAGCTGAAGCCGAGGTCGTCGACGTGGTCAGTGAAGACGCACAGGGCGCTGCGGAAGGGTTGTGAGGAAGTCGGGAAGTGCTGAATGCAGTAGACGCCCGCCGGCAGGAGGGTGGCCGCGGCGGCAGAGAGGGCGGTTTTCAGGGAGGTCGCGGCGCGCATGCGTGATTGAGGTCAGATCGTGGGGGTGCAGGATGGAGGCAACTGGCCGCGGGCTGGTTGATTTTTCTGCGGAAAGATAACTTGGCAACTTTGCCGCAAGTGGGGGTGTCGGCCAAGTTGGCCAAGTTGCGACCAAGTTGCTGTGTGGAAAGTGGAGAACTTGTTGGGTTCCGGTGGATGATGGAGGGCACAACCGTCGATTGACTTCATGTGTTTATGACGGTGATGAAGCTACATAGACGAGCCGAGGGGAAGCGCGACCTTTTCATGTGCTCGTTGTCGCACCACTTACGGAGGGATTAAGACCCCCCTCATGAAGCGCGTCCAGCACCAACGGATCTAACTCACAGTGCTCTTACGCGTGCGATTCGCGGCCGTGCCAGTAGTTTGTCATGCCTGGTCGATGTCCTCACGCTGAATGAGTCGCTCACGCGCTTGAATTCCATGTAAGCGATGATTGCAGCCACTTGTGCTGAATCGAACGTTGACATCGGTGGACTTTCCCTCATACCACGTTCGCTCGCCGTAACGCAGGCGATTAACCTTTGGTTTCGACCCGCATCCGTTAGCCCGTGCGTCAGGTGAAAGACAGGATTCGTGGATTCCAGCCGTCCATCGAGATCCGCAATCAGGTAGGCGGGAAGATAGAACCGGAATGCTTCTGTCGGAGAAAAGCATGCGCTGCCGTCGAGAAGCCGTCCGCCGCCTGGTCGAGAAAGGCTGCATCGAGCGTCCGCCAGTCAGTCTTTCCCTGGAATTCCTGCTCCAACAGGAATGGTTCATCACCTCTGCTGCTGCCGCGTAAGCGAGAGTCGCCGGGAAACCTGACGCTAGCGAATGCGTTACGAATCAGTGTTTTGATCGATTCGACGTCCATTGGATCGAACCTCTGATGTGCAGTACTCGACATCTAAGCGGCAAGTGCACCCCTTCACCCTGACCCTCTGACTCACATCGATTGTGAATTCCACGCGTTTCGCGGGGGAGAGGGGGAATTCTCCGAAGCGCTGACGCTTCCGGCTCGGGCATGCGTACGCGTTATTCGCCGGGATGAGTGCGTTCCCAGTCGGGGTGTTTTGGGCCTTTGCCGAAATACGGAGACTGCTCGCGCGATAGCCGCCGCCGGTGACGCGCGGATCGCCGGTGCGTTCGAGGTCGTCGCGGAGCTTGGCCCAGAGGGCGTCGCGGGTCTGCACGTAGTGCGGATCGGCGGCGACGTTGGTGAGCTGGTCGGGGTCTTTGCGGAGGTCGTAGAGCTCTTCGGCGGGGCGGAAGCCGAAGCAGAGTTCGAAATAGTGGCGGTGAGCCGCGTCCTTGTCGGCGTTGTCGATGATGAAGGTTTTCGTCGGGCCGTTGTCGTTGTCGGTGGCGAACCAGCGCCGGGGATGGCGGCATGTTCGTAGTCGGGTGTGCCCATGGCCAGCGGTCGGGGCGGGAAGTTGCGGATGTAGAGAAAACGCGCGTGCGGAGGCCTCGGCAGGGGTAATCCTCCCATGTCCGGAGCGGGCTGCGAGGGGACGTGCGCTCCTTGCCGAAGATGATGTAGTCGGAGGCGGGATACCAGTCGATGATGCCGGAGTCGGCAGTCTTGGAGCAGCGGCACGAGGCTCGTGCCGGCTGCGTCGGACGGGATCGGGAGACTCGCGAGTTCGAGATAGGTCGGGGCGAGATCGGTGAGGCTGACGAAGTCGTCGACGGTGCGGCCGGGCTTGATCAGCGGGGATGTGCCGCATGACGAGCGACGCGGACGCCGAGGTCGTAGATGTTGGCCTTGCCGCGCGCGGGAAGGAGGCCGTGGTCGCCGGTGACGACGATCAGCGTGGAGTCGAGGACGCCGGCCGACTCAAGCGCGGCGACGGCCTGGCCGACGAGGGCGTCGAAGCGCTGGACTTCGAAGTGATGATCGGCGAGGTCGGAGCGGACGAGTTCGTTGTCGGGCCAGCAAGGAGGAACTTCGATCGCGGTGAGGTCGATGCCGGCGGCTTTGCCGGTGCCGGGATCGTAGGGCGGTGTGGATCGCCGCTGCCGAGCCAGAAGCAGAAGGGGCGGTCGGCGGGACGGATTTTCAGGAAATCAGTGAAGCTCTTGGCTGGGTGGCCGGGCGACGGGGCGGTTGGGAGTTTCTGCTTCGTTGGCCTCAGGCTCTTGCCGACGACGCCGGTGGCGTAGCCGGACTTCTCAAGCAGCTCGACGTAGGTCGTAAAGCGATCGCCGAACGGCCGAGTGGCTGCTGGGCGCAGCTTTCGAGCCGCCAGTGCCACTGGCCGGTGGCGACCAGCGCGCGACGGGGTGCACGACGGAGAGGCGGTGAATGCGTGAGTGAAGAGGACGCTTCGCGGGCGAGGCGGTCGAAGTTCGGTGCTTTGACGGCGGATCGACAGCGCCGGCCCAGGGGTAGCCCCAGTCGTCGGCGATGCAGAAGAGGATGTTGGGGCGATCGGCAGCGGCCTGCAAGGAGCCAGTGAGCAGGGCAATCAACGAACAGAGGAGTGCGAGGCGGAAGGATTGCACGAATAACGTCCGATGTTAGTGGAATCAATAAAGGCCGCAGATGGTGCGGATTTCAAAGATTTGCGCAGATAAGACCGTGAAATCAATGACGAGCACATACAGCTGCCCCGTGCCGCGCATTCACTCCATTTCATGTGCAGCCGGCTGCTGTGGCGGATAGGCAGGCGTTCTATTTACAGGCACGATTTAGCGCCGGGAGCGGTTCGCCCTCGGCCTCGTCTCCGCTCAATGCGGAATGACGCGGTCGTCCCGCGCCAATCCAAATGCGGACAGACCACCTCCAAGCTGATGCTGCCGAATCCAATCCGAGACATTGAAAGCCTAAACCGTCGTATCAGGTTGAGTCGCAGATCTCCGTAACTGCCGTACAACAGCCCGTAGGCGGATCCACGATCGACAATGTTCGGGTTTGCGCCGAGCACCTGCTCCACTTTACTTCGCGTCATTCCGATTTTGATGCTGCGAGACAATCGCTCGTGCCGTTGCGCACGGAAAGCAACGATGCCGGCGATCAGAACCGCGGCGCCGGCCATCATCAAGCTCGCCCGCTTGCCAAGCCGTCGCTTGCGTGGTTCGTCCATGCCCGGATGATACCACGGGCGCAAGAAATAGCCCCGCCGGTGTAGGGGGGTGGACTGTTCGGACGCAGTCACTCGCAGCTTACCACTCAACGATTATACGTTGATTGGTTCGTCGCGCGACGCTTGCCGCCCAAGTACGAGCGTTGGCAGCGTCGTGCCACGGGGATGAACCCCGTGGCTCGTTGGCTGACTGCTGACAACTGACCGCTATTTCGGGCTCGCCGTAAGCGTGACCGAATCGGCTTCGGCGTCCGCTGCGACTTCGACAGGGACGCGCCAGGCCTGTTTGGCGAAGCGGCAGACGCCCCCCTTGCCTTCGTGGCAGAAGGTATAGGTGAGGGTCAGGTCGTAGGTGCCAGTGCCGGATTTGGCGGACAGCGGGAGGGTGAACGTCGCCTCGTTTTCTCCCTTCGTTGCGTCGCCGCGTAAAGGGGACTTGTCGATCGCGACGAGCGACGCGTTGCCGACGGGGGTGAGCGTGAACTTTACCGGCCCTTCCGGGTTGAGCTTGAAGCCTTCCGGGAGTTCAAAACCGATGCGCACCTGCAAGGCATCGCCGGGCTTCACACGCTGGGCGGGGACTGCGTCGGCGACAACATTTTCGGCTGGCGCCTGCGGTGTTTCCGGGGGCGTGGGAGGTGCGAGGCCGGCGACGATGAATTCCTGGCCGGACTGCGGCGAATTGAAGTCGACGGTGACGATCCGGTGGTTGTAGCAGTCGGCGATGTAGAGGGTGTTGCCGACCGGCACGAGTCCGGAGGGTTCGAAGAGTTCGATCGGCGACAGGGAAGTGCCCGGCTTGCCCGTGCCGAGCCAGGTTTCCGACGTGCGGCGGGTGGGGTGGACTTTCTTGATCTTGTGGTTGTAGGTATCGGCCACGTAGAGCAGGCCGTCGTGCCAGGTCAGGCCAATCGGATGCTGCAGCCGGGCCTTGGCCGCCGCACCGTCGATGTCGCCGAACTCGAACAGCGAGCGGCCGCGCTCCATGTCGTGTGCGCCGACGATGGTCTTCACGTTCCCATTGCCGGAGAGGGGGACGTGGCGGACGGCGGAGCCTTCGCTGTCCACAAAGTACAGTTCTTTGCCGTCGGTCGTCAGGCCGGACGGCTGAGCGAGGGCGCAGGTGTCGCGCGGGCCGTCGATGATGTCTTCGCGGGAGGAACCGGCGAAGGCTTCGATCGTGGGTGTGCCGAGTTCGTGCCGCCAGAGCTGATGGGGACCGGCCATGGCAATGAACAGCGCGCCGTTGTGGTGCAGCAGGTCCCACGGGCTGTTGAGCGGCGTGGTCTGCAGCGGACCGCCCAGCGAGGGCTGTTGGGCCTGGTGGCCGGTGCCGGCGAGCGTGGCGACGGTTTCGGTGTCGAGGTCGACGGTGCGGATCAGGTGGTTTTCGGTGTCGGCGACGTAGAGCGTGCGGTCGACGAGGGCCATCCCCTGCGGGTGGGCGAACGAGGCGGCCGTATAGGAACCGTTCTGTGCGCCGAACGCGCCGCTGCCAATGACGCTGATCAATTGGCCATCGAGGCCGGCGACAACAATGCGGTTGTGGCCGCTGTCGGAAATGAACAGCCGCTTGCCAGCGGGATCGGCGAGGAGCTTGCCGGGGTACTTAAGGGGGCCGGGGGGGGCGTGATTGCGTTCGAGGTCAAAGCTGACGGGGTTTTCGTCGAGGGTCCCTTTGGCGCGGTGGTACTCGATCATCTTCGCGATGACGTTGTCAAACAGCTCGCGGTTGCCTTCGCCGGTCTGGAGGCCGATGAACTTGCCTTCGGGGTCGACAAGGACGAGTTGCGGCCACGCCATGAAGTGGTACTTACGGGCGATGACGCTGTTGGCGTCGTTGACGACCGGGTGTTCGATGTCGTACCGCAGGATGGCGTTGCGGATGTTCTCGGAGTCCTTCTCGTTGTCGAACTTGGCAGAGTGCACGCCGATGACGACGAGTTCGTTCTTGTACTTGTGCTCGAGGTACTTGAGGTCCGGCAGGATGTGCATGCAGTTGATGCAGCAGTAGGTCCAGAAGTCGAGCAGGACGACTTTGCCCTTCAGCTCGCGGATGTCGATCTCGCGCGAGGTGTTGAACCATTCGACGCCCCCTTCGAGATCGGGAGCCGCGAACTTGCCGGGGAACGGGTTCTCCTGGGCCACGGCCCGCGGCTGAAAATGCAGATTGATGGCGGGGGCGGCGAAGAGGGCCGCGAGCAGGCAAAAACGACTGCCGAAGGAAAGCGGACGCTGCATGCGAAGACTCCGTGGAGGCTGCGATGTCCGAGTGCGGAGCGCGACGTCGTTGTGGCACGGCTCCGGAGGATGCATCCTAGCAAACGGAGGAACGGAGAACAGGTCGCGGGAGGGGCGGCGACATCGAACATCGCGATGACTTGCGTGTCCCTTCACAGAGTTTCGCGTCAAACGTCGCACGAACGATCGTTCTGGGGTACGATCCCCGCGATCACAAAACTTCGACGGCCGCTTGGTGAAATTGGCAGACACGCAGGATTTAGGATCCTGTGCCGCAAGGCGTCGGGGTTCGAGTCCCCGAGCGGCCAGTTCGTTATTTTCGATGTTGGAATTCGGATTTTCGATTTTTCGGTCGTCGGTCGGGCCGAGAAGTGACGGCTCTGTCGATCAACCTCTTCGGACTTTGAAGTTCGGATTTCATGAGCATTTACCTTGGGATTGATATTGGCACGAGCGGAACGAAAACCCTGGCCATGCGCGAGGATGGCCGCATACTCGCTTCGGCTACCGAGACTTATGGGCTTTCCACGCCCAAACCCGGCTGGAGCGAACAGAACCCGGAGGACTGGTGGCAGGCGACGGTCCGTTCCGTCCAGCGGGTGATGGGCGACGCGCAGGCCAAGCCGGACGACGTGAAAGGGATCGGCCTTTCGGGCCAGATGCATGGCAGCGTGTTTCTGGACAAATCGCACAAGGTCATTCGGCCGGCGCTGCTCTGGAATGATCAGCGGACGCAGGCGGAGTGCGAAGAAATCGAGGAGCGCGCCGGCGGGCGCAAGAAACTGATCAAGCTGGTCGCGAATCCTGCGCTGACGGGGTTCACCGCTCCAAAAATCCTGTGGCTGCGCAACCACGAGCCGCGGAACTTCGATCGCGTGCGACAGGTGCTGCTTCCGAAGGATTACGTGCGCTTTCGTTTGACCGGCGAGTTTGCGACCGAGGTCAGCGACGCGTCCGGCACGCTGCTCCTGGATGTCCGCAAACGGCAGTGGTCGAAGCAATTGCTGGGACTGCTGAAGCTCGATCCGGGCCTGCTGCCGACGGTGTACGAGTCGGACGAAGTCAGCGGACGTGTGAAGTCTTCGATCGCCGCAGAGCTGGGGATTGCCGCCGGTACTCCGGTGGTCGGTGGCGGGGGGGATCAGGCGGCCGGGGCGGTGGGCAACGGAATTGTCCGACGCGGCGTGGTTTCCGCCACAATGGGGACCAGCGGCGTTGTGTTCGCGCACAGCGACGAAGTCCAGATTGATCCGGCCGGGCGGGTGCACACGTTGCCCTGCCGCGGTGCGCGGCAAGTGGCATGTGATGGGCGTAGTGCTGTCTGCCGGCGGGAGTCTGCAGTGGTATCGGGACGAATTCTGCCAAACCGAGGTTGAACAGGCTGCTCGTGACGGTGTCGATCCCTACGAGAAGATCACCGCCGTCGCTGCCCAGGCTCCGGCCGGAAGCGAGGGACTGTTCTTTCTGCCGTATCTCACGGGCGAGCGCACACCGCACGCCGATCCGTACGCTCGCGGCGCGTGGATCGGGCTGACGCGGCGGCACGGTCGTCCGCATCTGGTCCGATCGGTCATCGAAGGGGCGACGTACGCCATGCGGGACAGCCTGGAGATCATCAAGGGGCTGGACATCCCGGTGAAGGAAATCCGCGTCTCCGGCGGCGGCGCCCGCAGTCGTTTCTGGCGACAGGTGCAGGCGGACGTTTACGGGCAGAAAGTCTCGACGATCAACGCCCACGAAGGACCTGCGTTCGGCGTTGCTTTGCTGGCGGCGGCGGGCACGGGGGCGTATCGCGACGTGGTGGAAGCGTGCAAGGCGACGATCCAAACCGTCGACAGCACATCACCAAACGCGGCCGACAAGAAGACATATCAGGCCGCGTATTCGAGTTACGGCCGGCTGTATTCGGCACTGCGGTCCGAGTTCAAGGAAATCGCCGGGCTCGTCGGACAACGGTAGAATGTTGAGCCGGGCGCCGCAGGCGACCGCTCCGGCACTTGTACCGATCTCCCTATGTATCCCATAGTCCTTGCCATCACCGGAGCCAGCGGAGCCGCTTATGGCGTGCGGCTATTGCAGGTTCTATTGGCGGCCGGTCGCAACGTGCATCTGGCGATCAGTCCGGCCGCTGTTCGCGTCGCCGAGCTGGAACTCGGACTGTCGATCGACGTCGATGCCTTCGACCCGGAGCAGATCCTGACGTCGGCGAATCGAACATTGGTCAAAGAGGGTGTCCGGCCGGGACAGATTGTCTATCACCATTTCCAGAATCACGCGGCTGCGATCGCCAGCGGCTCGTTTCGGACCGGCGGGATGGTGATCTGCCCATGCTCCATGGGAACACTGGCCGCTGTCGCCAACGGGCTGTCCTCGAACCTGATCCATCGGGCAGCGGACGTCCACCTGAAGGAACGGCGGAAGCTGATCGTCGTCCCGCGTGAGACGCCGCTGGGACTGATTCAGATCGAGAACATGCGGAAGCTGACGGAAGCCGGTGGAATCGTGCTGCCTGCGGCGCCGGGGTTCTATCACCGTCCGCTGTCGATCGACGACCTGGTGGACTTCGTCGTGGCACGGATCTGCGACCAGTTGAAGGTCGACGTGAACCTGACGCGGCGGTGGGGAGAGGGGGAATCGGGCGCCGGCGGGGAGAGCAAGTGAGGCGAGTTCGGTGCGGCGGCACTGGAATTCGGTACGACGGGACCAGCCCTCAGAGATATGATGGAAGTTGGGCTGCCACCTTCATAAAGTGTTGCATTTTGCAACACTTTGGGCCGCTGCAACTCCAAACAGGAATGGGGATTCGGTCCAGAATCCGGGAAGTCCTCATTTGTGAAGTGTTTGTCAAGTTTGACCCGAACATCGGTGAGCGGCCATAGGTTTGCCTGTTAACCTCGGGTGAATCCGGGGCCACGAAGGCCGACGGATTCCCTGATTTTTTGTGGGCCGAGGAGTTTGGCCTCCATGTTGGAGTGGAGAGACTTGACGGGCCGCTGGCTGCTCCTGCTGATTGTGTGTTCATCGCCGCTGCCGGCGGCGGACGAAGCTGCGCCCGACCGCACCGCGGCCGAGGTCGTTGCCGACGTGGATACGCTGATCCGGACCGGCTGGACGGATAACGAGGTCACTCCGAGCCACACAGCCGACGACGCGGAATGGCTGCGGCGGGTGCACCTCGACCTGGTCGGGCATATTCCGTCCGTCGACACAACGCTGGCGTTTCTTGAAGACAAGTCGGACGACAAGCGCGCCCGGATGGCTGACGTGCTGCTCGAGGATCCGCACTGGGTGCGGAACTTCACGACGATCTGGACGAATACGCTGATTGGCCAGGTCACGCCCCGACGGACCAGCCGCGCCGGGATGGAGAAGTTCCTCCGCGAGAGCTTCGCCCGCCGCCGTCCGTGGAACGACATCGTCTACGACCTGCTGACCGCGGAGGGAAACTTCGAGGAAAACGGCGCCGTCAATTTCCTGCTGGCGCAGTTGCAGGGGAACCCGCGGCGCGAGGACTACACCGTGGAAGCGACGGCCCGGGCGTCGCGCATCCTGCTGGGGATGCAGGTGCAGTGCACGCAGTGCCACGACCATCCATTCAACTCGTGGAAGCAGGCGCAGTTCTGGGAGTTCGACAGTTTCTTCAAGCAGATCGTCCGCAACGACGTCGAACGCTACGACTCGAAATCGGGCCGGATGGTGGATGACTACTCGGAGCTCACGTCGCGAGATTTCTCCGGCCCGGTGTACTACGAGACCCGCGCAGCCGAGATGAAGATCTCGTATCCGGCGTACTTCGGACGTGAGATCGATCGCAGCCCGTCCACGAATCGCCGCGCAGAGTTCGCCAAGCTGATCTGCCGCGACGATCCGTCGAAGCAGCTTGCCCGCGCCATGGTGAATCGGATGTGGGGGCACTTCTTCGGCTTCGGGTTCACCAAACCGGTCGACGACATGGGTCCGCACAATCCGCCGAGCCATCCCGAACTGCTGGACCGGCTGACGGATGAGTTCATCGCCGCGCATTACGACGTGCGACGGCTGTGCGGCTGGATCTGCAAGACCGAGGCGTACGGGCTCACCAGCCAGTTCAACGACAAGAACGGCGTCGATGACCCGGCGAACGGTGAAACGCCGCTGTTCAGCCACATGTATGTCAAGTCGCTGACGGCCGAGCAGCTCTACGATTCGCTGCTGATTGCCACGGGCGCGCATCAGGCGGGGCAGGCGGGATACGAGGAGGCGCAGGCTCAGCGCCAGCGCTGGCTCGGCGAATTTCTGCGGACGTTCGGAGGCGCGGACGATCAGGAACCGACCGTGTTTGCCGGCTCGATTCCGCAAGCGCTGATGCTGATGAACGGCGAACTCGTCAGCAAGGCGGTCGCCGCCGATTCCGGCAGCTACCTCGTGCGCCGTGCTGAACGACTCCCGCCTGCGCAATGAAAACCTGAAGATCCAGCGTCTGTACGTTTCGACGCTCGGCCGCCTGCCGACCCGTAAGGAAATTGGTCAGCTCGGCCTGTTCGTCAAATCGCATCCAAATCCGCTGCAGGCGTACCAGGATTTGTACTGGGCGCTGTTGAATTCGAACGAGTTTGTGGTGAATCACTGAGAGGGTTGATCCCGGCGCACCGCGATGGTTAATGGTTGATCGACACGCAGGAAACTCGAAACCGACGACCAGACAACCGACAACCGATTACCGACAACCGATAACCCACCACCATGCAACGCTCTCTTCCTCCCGGCATGTCGCGGCGACATTTCCTGAGCCATCTGGCGACGGGGAGTGCGACGGCTCTGGGCGCCTCGCACTTCCTGGAACATCTGCAGGCACACGCCGCGGACGTTCAGAAGAACCGCAAGGCCTGCATCCTGGTGTGGCTGGGAGGCGGCGCGCCGACGATCGACATGTGGGACCTGAAGCCCGAGTCCAAAAACGGCGGCGAGTTCAAGCCGATCAGCACGGCCGGCGATCTGCAGATCTCGGAACATCTGCCGAAGATTGCACAGCAGATGGGTTCGCTGTCGGTCGTGCGGTCAATGAGCACGCGCGAAGCCGATCACGAGCGCGGCACCTATTACCTGCACACGGCATATGTGCCGAATCCAACGGTCGTGCATCCCACGTTCGGTTCCGTCGTGAGCTACGAACTGGCGAAGACGCGGCCGGAACTGGAGATCCCGGCGTTCATTTCGATCGGCGGCGGCAGCATGAGTCCCGGCTTTCTGGGGATGACGCACGCGCCATTCGTGGTCGATGCGCAGGGCCGCATTCAGAACGCCGAAATGGCCGGAATGGACCAGCAGCGGCTCGGACAGCGGCTGGAAATCCTGGGAACGATCGAAGAGAGCTTCATCCAGTCGAAGCGCGGCGACGTTGGACAGGCCCATCGCGACGTCTACAAGAAGGCCGTCAACCTGATGACGTCAAAGCAGATGGAGGCCTTCCAGGTCAATCGCGAAGGGGCGGAAGTCCGCGAGGCCTATGGCAGCACGCCGTTCGGCAACAGCCTGATCATGGCGCGGCGGCTCGTCGAACAGGGCGTGCCATTTGTCGAGGTCCGCAATCCGAACGGTTGGGACCTGCATCAGGGCGTGTTCACGGCACTGCGGCAAACGAATCTGCCGATGCTCGACAGCGGGATCGCAGGTCTCGTTGCCGATCTCAAGGACCGCGGCATGTTCGAGGACACTGTCGTCGTCTGCATGGGGGAATTCGGCCGCACACCGCGGATTAACGCCAACGTCGGCCGTGACCACTGGGCGGCGAGCTGGTCGGTGCTGATCGGCGGCGGCGGACTGCAGGGAGGTCAGGCGATTGGCGCGACTGACAAGGACGGCCTCACGATCACGAGCGAAAGCTATCTGCCGGGGGATTTGTGGGCGACCGTCGCGCATGCCCTCAATATCCCACTGAGCACTGTGCACACCTCCACCCGCGGCCGCCCGATGAAAATCGCCAACGGCGGCAACCCGATCAAGCCGTTGCTGACTTAGCGGTCGGCCGTCAGCTTTCAACGATCAGAACGTGGCTGTGTGAAGCTCCTAAACCCTAAACGCTTAACGACCTCGCCGCTTGCCTGCTGACGTGCAACCGCCGGAACACGTGCCCGATCGGGATTCCCGCCCGATGTCGGAGCTCCCGGTGCGCCCGCCGAGCGAGGAGTTCGTTCAGCAGTTCACCATCCACCAGCGGCGGCTGTACCTGTTCATCCTGTCGCAGCTCGCCAGCACGCAGGACGCCGAAGAGGTGCTGCAGGAGACGAACCTGATTATCTGGTCGAAGTACCACCAGTTCGACGTCACAACGAACTTCTTCGCGTGGTCTGCCCAGATCGCGACGTACGAGATTCTGAAGCACCGGCAGCGACAGCGTCGCGACAAGCTGCGGTTCAGCGACGAGTTTATTGAAACGGTCAGCCGCGACGTGATCGAGCATTCGGACGAGTTCGAGCGTCGCCGAGTCGCGCTCGAACAGTGCCTCCAGAAGCTGCGGCCGGGGGACCGTGAACTGATTCATCACCGCTATCAACCCGGCAATCGCGGGAAGCACGTTGCGGAAGACCTTGGTCGGCCGCCGAACTCGGTGTATCAAAGTCTCGGCCGGATTCGTCGCACGTTGCTGGAGTGCATCCAGCGTCGGCTTGCCGCGGAGGCGCCCACATGACGCCGCAGGACCATCGCGAACTCCCGGAGCTGCTGGAGGCCCTCTGTGAGGAGCGGCTGTCGCCGGAGCAGCACGCGCGGCTGGACCGGCTGGTCGTGACCGACGCCGAGGCGCGGCGGCTGTATGTCGACTACATCGCGCTGCATGGCATGCTCTCGTGGGATGTCGCGTCCGCCGCCAGCGGCAAATTCGTAGCGCTCGCTGCGGCTGCGGCAGCGGAAAAGCAACCGCTGCGTCGCCGGTCGACCCGCCTGACGCTGGGTGTGGCGGCCTTCGCGGCCTCATTCGCAGTGGCGCTCGCCGTCTGGTGGCTGCGGTCGCCTGCTCCGTCGAATGCAATGGTCCCGTCACCGGACTCGATCGCCGATGGCCGCGGCAGCCCGGCTGTGGCGGCGCCGGTCGATCCCAAGATCGAAATCGGCGGCCCGCGGCGGACGGCAGCGATGCCGGAGCCAGCGCCCAAGTTGGAAGTCGCAGTCGGCCCAGGCGATTTCCGGCCCATCGACGTGCCGGTCGCCGCCGATGTCGTAACGGCGATCAACGAAGAGATCGCCGCCGGCTGGCAGTCCGCCGAGGTGCAGCCCAGCCCGGTTGCCGACGATGCCGAATGGGTCCGCCGCGTGTACCTCGACCTGGCCGGACGAATTCCTTCCACGGTCGAAGCCGAGCTGTTCTTTGCAGACCCGTCCGCCGACAAGCGCGCACAGCTCGTCGAAGCGCTGCTCGACAGCCCCGAGACGGCCCGCAACTTTGCCACAGTCTGGACCAACCTGCTCATCGGCCGGACGGCGAATCCGGAACTGGACCGCGCCGCGCTGCAGCGGTTTCTCCAGGATCATTTCGCCGGCAACCGGCCGTGGAGCGAAACCGTCGCGGCACTGATTACGGCCGAAGGATCGGCCCGGGAAAACGGCGCTGCGAATTTCCTCCTGGCGCATATGAACAACGAGGCGGTCCCGGCAACCGCCATCACGGCCCGTTGCTTTCTGGGCATGCAGGTGCAGTGCACGCAATGCCACGCGCATCCGTTCTACAAAGAGTGGGGCCAGGAGGAATTCTGGGAGCTGAACAGCTTCTTCCAGCAGACGGCTGTGGAACGCAAGCCGTCTGCCGGTGGCGGCCCGATGACGCTCGCGCTGGCCACGCGCGATGCGGGAGGTCCGACGTATTACGAAAACCGCAACGGCGAGATGAAGGTCGCGTTCCCGAAATTCGCCAATACGGAGATTGATCCCGGCAAGACGACAAATCGACGGCACGAGCTCGCGCGACTGCTCGTCGCCGGCGATCACCCGCAGCTCGCGCGGGCGTTCATCAACCGGACCTGGGCGCACTTCTTTGGTTACGGGTTCACGAATCCTGTCGACGACATGGGACCGCACAACCCGCCGACGCATCCCGCACTGCTGAACCGATTGGCGGACGAGTTCGTCATGAACCACTACGACGTTCGGGCGGTGTTTCGGGCGATCTGCAATTCGATGCCGTATCAACTCACAAGCCGGTCGGTCGCCGACCAGGTCGTAGACGACCCGTCGCAGGGAGATCCGCCGCTGTTCAGCCGGATGTATCTCAAGCCGCTGACTGCGGAGCAGCTTTATGATTCGCTGCAGGTCGCGACGCTGGCCGAAGCGCGGCCCGGCGCCGCGCTCGCGAATACCACCGCGCAGCGCCAGAACTGGATGGGCCAGTTCTTCACGGCCGAGCCAACCGAGGAGAACTGCGAGTCGACGACGTTCGACGGCACGCTGCCGCAGGCGCTGTCGATGATGAACGGCGACCTGGTGACGCACGCCGTCAGCGCCGCGGCCGATACGCGGCTGGCGGCGATTGAATCCGAATCACCGGACGAATCGGAGAGAATCCGGCGGATCTGTCTGGCGACGCTGTCGCGGTATCCGTCGCGTGAGGAACTCGACCGGCTGCGGGAAGCGATCCGGCACGACGTCCGCCAGCAGGTGCAGTCCGGCCGGGTCGGCAATGCCCGTGACGCGCTGCGCGAGGCACTGCGCGACGTGTACTGGGCATACCTCAACTCGGCCGAGTTCACCGTCAATCACTGACGGAGCGGTCAGCCGTCAGTTGTCAGCGGTCAGTTGCGGATGCCCGTGTGGAAGGCTGCGCACATTCCTCTTCGCGGTGTCGGCGGATCAATCTAGACTCCGTACATGATCACCCGCTTGAGACTCGCAGGGCGCTGTTTCTGGATTGTCGCAATTTTGCTCGTCCTGAAGGCGCCCGCGTATGCCGGCGAACCGCAGCTCGATGCGCAGCGGGCGTTCGGGTATCTGACGGAGATCTGCAAGATCGGGCCGCGGATCAGCGGCAGTGAGGGGATGACGCGGCAGCGAGAACTGCTCGAAGCGCATTTCACAAAACTGGGGGCGACCATCGGCTACCAGGAGTTCGACGCCGTGCATCCGCAGACCGGTGCGCCGGTCCGGCTGGCGAACATGATCGTCTCCTGGCATCCGGAGACGACGTCCCGGGTGCTGCTGGCGTGTCATTACGACACGCGGCCGTTTCCCGATCAGGATCCGAATCCGGCATACCGTACGCGGCCATTCCTGGGGGCGAACGACGGCGCCAGCGGCGTCGCGCTGTTCATGGAGCTCGGGCACCATCTGCCGACTGCCCCGACGAAGTACGGCGTCGACTTCATTTTGTTCGATGCGGAGGAGCTGATCTACAGTGATCGCGACAAGTATTTCCTCGGCTCGACGTACTTCGCGACGCAGTACCGCGACGCGCCTCCCGAACATCAGTACGTCTGCGGCGTGCTGGTCGACATGATCGGCGACAAGGATCTCCACATTTTTCAGGAACAGAACAGCCTGAAGCATGCGCCCACGCTGACCCGCAGCCTGTGGGCCGCTGCGGCCCGCGCCGGCCTCAAGAAGGAATTCATTCCCCGTCCCAAGCATGAAGTCCGCGACGACCATCTGCCGCTGAATGAGATCGCCAAAATTCCGACGTGCGATGTCATCGACTTCGATTACCCGTACTGGCATACCCGCAATGACGTGCCGGCGGCCTGCTCCGGAGCGTCGCTCGTGAAAGTCGGCCGGGTGCTTCTCGACTGGTTGCCGCAAGTGCCGGCCGATCCGGGCAAGTGACGGCAATTCAGCTTCTGCACCGCTCTGAGTGCCACGGGCTTTGCCCGTGCCACTTGCATTGATGCGGAATTGCGACAGGCACTGGCAAAGCCAGCGGCTCCCGCCTGAATTCCCAAAATCTCTTCAGGCGGCAGAAACATTCTCCAGGTTTCTCCGCTTCAGATACCTAGAAGGGGGTCAAACGACTTCCTGAAACCCACGCAGAGTAGCGATCGTCGGACAAGTCGATACGTCCTGGATCGCCCGCCACACCCATCGTTTGTTGCGAAGGGCGTGCCACCCTGCGAAGAACATCTGGAGAACTGCGATGAGACTCTTCACTCACATTTTGACGTGCAGCGTGATGGCCGCTTCCCTGTGGAGCACTTCGTCCGCCTCGGCCGGCGGTTGCTTCGGCGGCTTGTGTCACGGGTCATGGGGCGGCTGGAATGGTTACTCGCGGCCCTACTACTCGACCCCCAGTTACTACAACTCGGGCTACTACAACTCGGGCTACTACAACAACGGCTACTACAACACGACCTACACTGCGCCGGTCGCGCCGGTGGCTCCTGCGGCTCCTGTCGCGCCTCCGCCGGTGGCGGTCCCCAGTGGTGCAAAGATCACGTTGGCCGGACACTTCGGTACCGACGGCGACGCTTGCCTGCGGATTGGCGACGTGAAGTTGCCGATGAACGTCGAAGCCTGGTCGCCGACTGGCATCGTGGCGACGCTGCCGGCGCTCAAGTTGCAGGAGCCGCAGCGTGCGAACATTGAGGTTGTTTCGTTCGGCGGTCGTTCGGAGTTGATCCCCGTCATCCTGAGTCCGGCGCCGCGGCTGGTGGTGTTGGAAGAAGGTCCGACCGGCGGCAACGGGATTGTCACCACTCCCGCGACCGTGGTTTCTGTGAAGTAAGCGTGCTAGGAAAGTCGGTCATCATCACCCCGGCTGCTGCAGAGCAGCCGGGGTGTTTTTTTGCGATCGCTCATGCCCACGGACGGACCTTCGCGGGGTTGGCGTTTATTGTGCATTCGCCCGCGGCGTCCATTGCGTCTCGCGCTCAAAGGGATACAGCGGCCGCCGACGCAGGTGATACGTCAGACTTTCGATGTCCGCCGTCGTCGATCCCGGCGTGTTGACACGCAGAATGCTGGGGCAGACCGGCCGATACGCCGCCAGCGGCGCATTCACGCCCTTGGCCACGATGTACTGGAATCGGCGCGGATCGACACCGAAGTCCGTCAACTGGTGCAGGCTGAAGGGGACCATTCGCTGTGACGTGAGCATGAGCGTCAGCCCTGTCGCCGTCTCGACGATTGCCGTCCGCCCCTGGTCGTAGTGCCGGATGCCGCCGTGCCGCGCTTCCGGCTCCTCGAACTTGCCGTCGGCCAGTTTCAACACTTTGAATTCCGCTTCCAGAGGCGGTCCGTGCAGTGAGTCGGTTTGCCCGCCGACACGCATCTTCAGGGTGGCGCCGACGCCGGCGGTCTCCGCCTGACGCACCGCTGCGGGGTCGCTCAGGCAGGCGAACGCCGGTCCGAGCTGGCGACGATGCAGCTCGTGAACGAGGGTCGTGCCGTCGGCGGCCGAACCGCCGCCGACCTTGTCGCCCATATCCAGGAGACAGACCGGTCCCGGCAGCGTCCGCGCTTGTTCGATACCGTCCGCCGGTGAAATCAGGTTCGCGACAAATTCCGCGCGCCGTTCCCACAACTGCGAGCCAAGTTCGGCCGCCGACCGCTCCGCCAGCGCGCGGTCGCCATCGGCGACGACGAGGACCGCCGAGCCCATTTCCGGCACGTCGGCATAGGGAAATCCGAGAAACAGGCTCGCGGACAGAATCCCGGGTCGATGCCGCACCGCTTCCATCGTCCGGCAGAACGACAGGCATGGCTCCTCGTCCGTGCATTGCTTGTCGATGTTCATCACCATCGGCGGAAATGCGGCCGCGACGACAGGCCGGATTTCGCCGCGCAGCGACCGCGCCATCAGGGCCGCCGCTTCGAGTCCTCGCGCACGCTGGTCGATATGCGGGTTGGTGCGGTACGCCGTCAGCGCGTTCACTGCCGAGACCATGGCCGGCGAGAGGTTCGCGTGTGGATCGGCTGTGCTGATGATCGGCAGTTTGCCGCCGACCTTGTCGCGCACCGCACACATCCAGTCGCCGTCGACGTCGCGAATGCTGGCGCTGACGGTTGCGCCGTGCGGCGCGAGCAGCAGGCCATCCAGCGGACCGGCGGCAGCGAGCGCGGCCAACAGGCGTGACTTGAGTGTGGCGTAAGTGTCGTCCGTCACGAGGCCGAACGGCAGCGCCCGCGCGGCGAAGATCGGCTCGGCGTCGATTCCCGCCTCGTGCAGACCGGCGAACATCCCGCCCACTTCGTGCGCCGTGTCGGCGAACGCCGCGCGAATCGGCTCTCCGGTCAGCAGCAGGTTCTCTTCAAAATGCCGCAGCGTGGTTGCCTCGGCGATGAAAGTATTCGTTTCCTGCAGCAGCGTAATGATCCCGACGCGCATGGCTGTTCTCGCACTCCCACCTGGACACCAAACGACCAAACGACCAAACACCAAACGACCAAACGCCAGCGGTCATCGTACCGGCTTGTCCCCTGCGCATCACTCGGTACAGTGGAACGCGGCCGCCGTTCGCCCCTAAACCAGTCCCACGATTGAGTCTCCCATGGAAATCACGCTGTCGATGATGCGTGAAGCGCTGTATTCGGCCGTCGTCTGCGATGCGCTGGATTCCCTGGGCTATCCGCACCAGTCGCCGCGCGTCCCGCTGTGCCCGTACACGACTGACGCGGTCCTGATCGGCCGGTGCAAAACGACGCTGTGGGTCACGATGTATCACACCGATCCGAGCCCGTATGAGCTCGAGTTGCAGGCGGTCGACTCCTGTAAGCCGGACGACGTATTGATCGCTGCCGCCGGCGGATCGATGCACTCGGGCATCTGGGGAGAATTGTTGTCCACGGCGGCCCGCAATGCGGGTTGTATCGGCGCGATTGTCGACGGCGGTGTACGCGACATCGCCAAAATGCGGTCGATGCAGTTCCCGATTTTCGCCCGCGGCACCTGCGTCTACGACAGTCAGAACCGGCAGCGGGTCGTCGATCTGGACGTCGCCGTCGAGATCGACGGGGTCCGGTTTTCACCGGGGGATCTGGTGATCGCCGACGTTGACGGCGTCGTCGTCGTGCCGCAGGCGGTTGAGCAGGCCGCCGTCACAGCCGCGTGGAACAAAGTGCATGCGGAAAACATCACGCGCGACGCCATCAGGGCCGGAATGAAGGCGACGGATGCCTACGCCAAGTACGGCATCCTGTAACGATTTGACGTTTGCGCTAGTGCAGACCGGTTCACGGTATGGTAAACCCGGCGCGGTCTACGGCCGCAATCAACGGGGGTTGCCTGCGGCGGAATCACCCACGAATGCAGTCCGACCGAATGACGTTGCCGCCGTGCGGAAGTGAAACCTCGAACCTGCTGCACGGCCACGCCGTCCAGACCACAGGCGTTGTTGTGGAACAGGCCAAGCTGGCGCACGAGACGCACCGGCTGAGGATTGCGTGCCCGGAGATCGCCAGGCGAATCGTCCCGGGACAATTCTTCATGCTGAAACCGGCGGGTGCCGTTGATCCGCTGCTCGGGCGGCCGTTCGCGCTGTATGACGTATACCGCGATGCGGCGGGCCGGCCGGCCGGATTCGATTTCGGCTACCATGTGGTCGGCAAACTCACCGGGATGATGCGCGACTGGCAGGGGGGCGAGCCGGTCGAACTGTGGGGACCGCTGGGGAACGGGTTTCCCGTGCCGCCCGCCGGCCCGCTGGTGTGTGTCGGTGGCGGCATCGGCTATACACCGTTCCTGGCCGTCGCCCGGGAGGCCTGCGGCGTTGCACGCTATGGTGTTCCCGTGCGTGAAGTGCCTGATGCAGCCCGCTCGGTCACGCTGCTGTACGGCGTCCGCGGCCGCGACCTGCGCGCCGATCTGTCGGACTTCAACGATGTCCCCGGGTTCCGCGCACGCATCGCCACCGATGACGGCAGCGAAGGGCATCACGGGTTCGTTACGGACCTGCTGCGCGAGGAGTTGGTGTCGAACCGGCCTGCGGCCGTGTACTGCTGCGGACCGGAGCCGATGATGGCGGCCGTGGCCCGGATCTGCCGTGAGCAATGTGTCGCATGCTGGCTGTCATTGGAGTCGCCGATGGCGTGCGGGTTCGGCGCGTGCTTCAGTTGCGTGACGAAAGTCGTGACGACCGAGCTGCCGGGGTGGGACTACCGCCGCACTTGCGTGGAGGGGCCGGTGTTCCGCAGCGAGACTCTGCTGCTGGGGACCTAGCACCAACTACGATTGCTCCCGTCCCGTGCGGTCCCCATAATGCGCGGCGGCCAATCGGGGCGCGACTGGACACGCCGGAGCGCTGACTCTGGCTTTCACGGACGACGAATGACGCCCACTTTTCCTCGACTCAGGAATTGAAATCATGCCGATCTACAAGGACAACTCGGAATCCATCGGCCGCACGCCGCTGGTGCGGATCAATCGTCTCGCCAAGGGACTGGACGCCACTGTCCTGGCCAAGATCGAAGGCCGCAACCCCGCATACAGCGTCAAGTGCCGTATCGGGGCCGCGATGATCTGGGACGGGGAAAAGCGCGGCGCACTCAAGCCCGGCATGCAGGTCGTCGAACCGACCAGCGGCAACACCGGGATTGCCCTGGCGTATGTGTGCGCGGCGCGGGGCTATCCGCTGACGCTGACGATGCCCGAGACGATGACGATCGAGCGGCGGCAGATGTTGAAGGCGTTTGGCGCGACACTGATTTTGACGCCAGGGGCCGACGGCATGCGGGGCGCGATCGCCAAGGCGGAAGAGCTGGCCGCCGACCCGAAATACTTCATGCCGCAGCAGTTCAAGAATCCGGCCAACCCCGAGATTCACTTCAAGACCACCGGTCCGGAGATCTGGGAAGACACCGGCGGCAAGGTCGACATCCTGATTTCGGGCGTCGGCACTGGCGGCACGATCACCGGCGTGACGCGATTCATCAAGAACGAGAAGAAGCACAAGCTGCACTCGGTGGCGGTCGAACCGGTCAACAGCCCCGTGCTGTCCGGCGGCAAGCCCGGCAAGCACAAGATTCAGGGGATCGGAGCGGGCTTCAAGCCGGACGTCCTCGACATGTCGCTGGTCGATGAAGTCGTCCAGGTGACCGATGAAGAGGCGATCGAAATGGCGCCGCGGATCGCGAAAGAGGAAGGGATCATCTCTGGCATCAGTTGCGGCGCCGCGATGGCCGCCGCGCTGAAGGTTGCCGCCCGGCCCGAGAGCGCCGGCAAGACGCTGGTCGTGATCCTGCCGGACTCCGGCGAGCGGTACCTGTCCACGCCGATGTTCGACTTCACGCGGACGTGAGCGGCTCGGCCAGGACAGGAAGCAGGAAACCGCTGATGAACGCTAATCAGCGCTAATGAAAGAGCAGACGGTGCACGCCGCTTCAGGAAATTAGCGTTTATCAGCGTTTATTAGCGGTTCTTTCTGGATCTGAAATCGTGTAGGGGGCGCAATCTGATGACCAGTGTGTTTGCTCGCGGCGGCTTGGGAAGTCTGGCCCTGTGGCTACTCGCTGTATCTGCGGCCTTGGCCGACGATCCGAAGCCGCCGGAAACCCACACCGTCGCGGCGGGGCCGTTCCAGTTGCTCGTCGATCTGGACGGTATTTTCGAGTCCGAGCACATGACGGAGGTCATTCTGCGCCCGGAGACGTTTTCCGGACTGGTTGTCGAGAAAGCCGTTCCACAGGGGACCAAAGTCGCCGCCGGCGAGCCGATTCTCTGGCTGGAAACCGAACGTATCGATCAACAACTTAAGAACGGCGAGTTCGATCTGGAACTGGCGAAGCTGACGCTGGCACAGGCCGAGCTTGATCTTTCGTCAGCGGAAGCCGCGGCGCAGCTCGACCTGCGTGCGGCCGAGCGCGCCAAAGCTGAAGCCGATCGATCGCTGGAGCATTACCTGAAGGTGGACGCCGACATGGCGGCCCGCTCCGCGGAGGAGTCGTTCAAAGGCTCGCAATACAATGTGGAGTACGCCCAGGAGGAACTGGACCAACTCGAGCAGATGTACAAGGCGGATGACCTGACCGAGAAGACGGAGGAGATCATCTTGAAGCGGGCCCGGCGCGATCTGGACCTGGCAAAGTTCTTCTTCGAGTTCGCCAAGATCCGCCACGAACGGACGCTCAACGAGCAGTTGCCGCGGCAGAAGGAAGAGATCCGCGATTCGACGGAACGTGCGGCGCTCGCGTACCAGCGGGCGCAGACGACAATTCCCCGCAACGTTGAGGAAAAGAAGATCGCGCTGCAGAAGCAGAAATTCGCGAACGAGCAGCAGGTCCGAGAGCACGACAAGCTCAAGGCCGACCGCGATCTGATGGTCGTCAAGGCGCCGGCCGCGGGCGTCGTCTACTACGGCCAGTGCGACCGTGGTCGCTGGACGACCGGCGACAGCCTCGCGCGCCAGCTTCGCAAAGGGGGCAGCGTCGGCGCCAACCAGATCCTGATGACCATCGTGGCGCCCGGTCCGGGCTTCGTCCGCACCGACGTGCCGGAAGCCTCGGTGCGATTCATGACGCCGGGAACCCCAGTCACACTCGAGCCGACGGCGTTTCCGCGCTCGCGAATCGCCGGCAAGTTCACGGCGGTTGATCCGATTCCCGTCGCCGAAGGGCGATTCGACGGCAAGATTGCGATTACGGGAGACCTCGGGACGGCGACGATCGTGCCGGGAATGAAGTCCTCGATCAAAGTCATTGCCTATACGCGGACGGATGCGCTGGCAGTCCCCAGTTCGGCCGTGTTCTCCGAGGACGCCGACAAGGAACAGAAGTACGTCTTCTTGTCCGTGAAGGATATGCCGCCGCGCAAACAGTCCGTGCAGATTGGAGAAGTCAGCGGCGACCGGACCGAGATTCTGTCCGGGCTGACGGCAGGAGAGCAGATTCTGCTGAAGAAGCCGGAGTGAGTGCAGAGACGAGTGACGAGTGTCAGGTGGCGAGTGATCGGGGTTGCAAGCAGACCGGTTCCAGGATGCCGTTTCGCCGATTGAAACCGAACTGCCTTGCTTGGGTATGCCAGCTGGCGTTGCTGCCCGCTGCGGTGAACGCCGCGGAGCCGGCGACCGAAACCGATCCCGTTCCGCGGCCCAAGCCGGTTTCTGCGCCGTCCGTCGCGGACTTCGACACCGCGATCGGCAAAGGGATCGAGTTCCTGCTGGCCGATCAGAATCCGAACGGCTCGTGGGGCAGCGCGACACACACCAAGGACCTGAATATCTACGCGCCCGTTCCAGGCGCGCACGATGCGTTTCGGGCCGCCGTGACCGCGCTGGCGATCCTGGCCCTTTACGAAACCGGAGGCGAACGCGCGGACGTCCGTGCCGCGCTCGATCGCGCCGAAGCATGGCTGCTCGAGCATCTGGGGCAGGTCCGACGCGCGAACGGGATCGCCATCTACAACGTCTGGACGCACTGTTACGGATTGCAGTGCCTGATTCACATGGAGCAGCGAACGCCGGCCGAGAACACCGAGCGCCGACGACAAATTACCGATCTCATCAATCTGCAATTCGACTTGCTCCAGCGATATGAATCGGTCGACGGCGGATGGGGCTATTACGACTTCCGCTATCGAACGAAGCAGCCGTCGAGCGATTCGATGAGCTTCCTCAATGCGGCGGTGCTGGTCGCATTCAAGGAATCCGAGACCGCCGGACACGCGCCGCCGCAGCGGATGGTCGATCGCGCCATCGTGGCGACACAGCGTCAGCGACTGCCCGACGACAGCTTCCTATACGGGGAGTACCTGAAATGGCAGCCGCGAATGGGGATCAATCGGCCGGGCGGCAGTCTCGGGCGTACGCAGGCATGCAATCTCGCATTGCGGCTGTGGGGCGACAAAACCATCACCGATCAATTGGTGACGGACTGGCTGGACCGATTGGTGGCCCGCAATGGCTGGCTGGATATTGGTCGCAAGCGGCCGGTGCCGCATGAGTCGTGGTTCAGCGTGGCGGGTTACTTCTACTACTTCGGCCATTACTATGCGGCGCGGTGCATCGAGGAACTGCCGGCCGAGCAGCGGCCGCCGCATCAGGCTCAACTGGCGCATCTGATGCTCGACAAGCAGGAGAAAGATGGCTCGTGGTGGGACTACCCGTTCTATGCCTACCACCAGCCTTACGGAACGTCATTTGCGCTGATGACGCTCGCGCGCTGCCGGTGACCATCCCTTTGCATCGGGATTCACCGCAGAGACCGCAGTGTGCGCAGAGAAGCACGGCGGAAGCTTGTAAAGCTCGAATCGGCGTTCCTCAGAACATGCGCGAATGCATGGAACTTTAGTGCGCTTGAACACGAAGATCTCGCGCAGCAAGTTGACGACTGCAATCGAAGGCTGCGACGCCGGGGACTACACTCTGCGCGAATTGTCATCCGAGGGGGCATACCTCAGCGGACTCCGCGCTCTCTGCGGTGAGTCTTAGTTTCTGTGAACTCCTTCAGCTCTGCTCAGTCCCTTCCCACGCTGCCGATCGATGACGTCCTGCCGTCATTGATTGCCGAGCTGCGCGCTCACACCGCCGTCGTATTACGCCCCACCCGGCGCCGGCAAGGCGACGCGCGTGCCTCCCGCGCTGCTGACGTCGGCCTCGTCGGGGACGGCCGCGGCTGATGCTCGAACCCCGTCGGCTCGCCGCGCGGACGGCGGCCCGGCGCATTGCAACAGAACACGGCTGGAAACTCGGCCAGGAGTGCGGCTACCAGGTAAGGTTCGACAACCAGACGTCGCGCGCGACGCGGATCGTCGCCATGACCGACGGCATCCTGCTGCGGCGGCTGCAGGACGATTCGTTCCTGGAAGGGGTCGCCGCCGTGCTGTTCGACGAGTTCCACGAGCGGCGCCTCGAGTCGGACCTGGCCCTCGGCATGGTCCGCCGCGTCCAGCAGACAGTGCGGCCGGACCTCAAGATCGTCGTCATGTCGGCGACGCTCACTCCGGCGCCGCTGGTGGAGTTCCTCGGCGATTGTGTCGTCGTCGAAAGTGCAGGCCGAATGTTCCCGGTAGACGTCCGCTACGCCGGCGCGCACGACCGCCGCCCGCTGCCGGTGCGGATGGCGGCCGGCATTGAGGAAATGCTCGCGAAGAGCCAGGGTGATTTGCTGGCGTTTCTGCCGGGAGTGGGAGAGATCCACCGTACCGCGCGAGAAATCGAACCGCTCGCGCGTCGGCACGACCTGCTCGTGATGCCGCTGTTCGGCGACATGGACCCGGACTCGCAGGACGAGGTCCTGCGGCCGCAGTCGCAGCGGAAAGTCGTGCTGGCGACGAACGTGGCGGAGACATCCGTGACCATCGAAGGGATCACCGGCGTCGTTGACAGCGGGCTGGCGAAGATCATGCAGTTCGATCCGCACGTCGGATTGGATCGACTGGAGCTGACGCCGATCTCGAAGGCGTCGGCCGATCAGCGGGCGGGCCGCGCGGGCCGGCTGCAGCCGGGGGCGTGCCTGCGGCTGTGGGATGAGTCGTCGCATCGCAGCCGCCGCGAATACGAGCAGGCGGATATTCGCCGCGTCGACTTGTCCGGGGCCGTGCTGCAACTGCGCTGCTGGGGGGAGGCGGACGTGCGTGCATTTCCCTGGTTCGAAGCGCCGACGACAGAGCAGGTGACAGGCGCGGAGCTCCTATTGCGACGGCTCGGCGCGCTGGATGACAACGGAGTGACCGAGGTTGGTCGACGGATGGCGCGATTGCCGGTCCAGCCACGGCTCGCGCGGCTGATCGTCGCCGGCGTCGAATACGGCTGCGCGGAACGCGCGGCAGCAGCGGCGAGCAGCTGTTATCGGAACGCGACCCGTTTCGGAATCCGGACCAGCCGCAGTTGGCTGCCGGCGCGCATGCGCACGCATCGCATTCTGCCGACGTGGTTGACCGGATCGTCATGCTGGAGGAGTACGAGCGCGACGGACGGGCAGGATCACCACGCCGGCCAGTTGCAGGAAGCGGCGGCGCTGACGGTGTTCCGGGCGACCAGTTGCACGGAGTTTGCGGGAGGAGCTGTCCCGGGAGGGCGATCCCGATCGTTCGGGAGAGCCGCAGAGTCGATCGACAACCAGTCCCAACTCGGCTTCGACCACTCCGGGAGAAGTCTCGCTTGAGCGGGCGTTGCTCGCCGCGTATCCGGACCGGCTGGCGCGGCGGCGCGAGGCCACCGGGCCGCGCGGTGTCATGGTCGGAGGGCGCGGAGTGAAGCTTGGTCCGCGGTCTGCGGTGACTCGCGACGAACTGTTCCTGTGCATCGATGTCGACGACGGCGGCGCGGAGGCAGTCGTCCGTCAGGCCTCCGCCGTCGAACGCGACTGGCTGCCGGCGGAGTGCCTGCGCAGCGCCGTCGAGCTGTTCTTTCATCCGAGCCAGCGGCAGATAATGGCCCGACGTCGCACGTATTGGGAGGATCTGCTGCTGGACGAGTCTCCCACGTCGATCCCCGACGACGACTCAGCAGCCGATCTCTTGTTCGAGCAGGCTTCGCGGGACTGGCAGCGGGTGTATCCGGCGGACGACGAGGCGATTGGCGGGTTTGTCACGCGTGTGCAGTGTCTGCAAGGCTGGCTGCCGGAACTGGAACTGCCGGCGTTCGATGAGGCGAGTCTGCGTGAAGTGCTGCGACAGTTGTGTCATGGTCGGAGTTCGTTCGCGGAGTTGAAACGCGCGCCGTGGCTGGCGGCGCTGCAGTCGGCGCTGACCTACGATCAGCTCCGCACGGTCGAGCGCGAGGCGCCGGAGCGGATCACCGTCCCCAGTGGGAGCCAGATTCGACTGACATATCAAGTCGGCCGTCCGCCGGTACTGGCGGTGCGGATTCAGGAGGTCTTCGGGCTGCGGGGCTCGCCGCGCATTGCCCGCAGCCGGGTGCCGGTGTTGCTGCACCTGCTCGGCCCGAACATGCGCCCGCAGCAGATCACCGACGATCTCGAGAGCTTCTGGGCCAACACGTATCCGGCGGTGCGCGGCGAATTGCGACGTCGATATCCGAAGCACTCGTGGCCCGAAGATCCGCTGAGCGCCGAACCGCTGCGGGGGGTGAAACGGAGGAGTTGAGGGATCTCGGATTTCGGTTGTCACTAGACGTTTTTTGGGTCAAATTCGCCCTGAATTGCGGTCGAATTCGTCTCTCATCTGGTTGTTGTGCCGTCCGGTTTTTTCTACAATTCGGCCACCAGGAATTGCGTCCAGTTCCGGCTCGCAGTCTCGCTGCAAATCTTTGTGGGAATTGCGGTTGCGAATGGGCTTTGGCGGTCCGCCGCGGCCGCCGGGAATGGTTGGGGGCGATGACGCTCGGGAACGAACCTGAGCACCTCAACTGACACGCCGGATAACGTGCCCGGGCGCGCCGAAAAGCGGACGCGAAAACGACTGAAGGAGAACTCTGTTGGCTGACGGTGAGCTGCCTGAGGACGATCTGCCTGCTGAAGATTCCGAGAGCGCGACGGGCCCCGTCGGCGCGGACCGCATCGAGCGCCTCGACATCCGCGAGGAGATGCAGCAGAGCTATCTCACCTACGCGATGAGCGTGATCATCAGCCGCGCGCTGCCCGACGCCCGCGATGGCCTGAAGCCGTCGCAGCGGCGGATTCTGGTCGCGATGAACGACCTCAATCTTGGTCCCGCCGCGGGCCGGATGAAGTGCGCCAAGATCTCTGGCGACACCAGCGGCAACTACCACCCGCACGGCGATGCCGCCATCTATCCGACGATGGTCCGGCTCGCGCAGGACTGGGTGATGCGCGAAGTCCTGATCGACAAGCAGGGGAACTTCGGCTCGCTCGCCGGTCTGCCGCCGGCCGCCATGCGATATACCGAAGCGCGCATGTCCGCGGCCGGCGCCGAAATGCTGGTCGACCTCGAACGCAACACCGTCGAATACGTCGCCACGTACGACCAGCGCGGTACTGAACCGGTCGTGCTGCCATCGCGGTTTCCCAACCTGCTCGTCAATGGCTCGACCGGCATCGCGGTCGGGATGGCGACCAGCATTCCGCCGCATAACCTCGGCGAAGTCGCCGATGCCGTCGTACTACTGCTCGACAATCCGGATGCGACGCTCGATGAAATCCTCGACGTGCTGCCGGGCCCCGATTTCCCCACCGGCGGCATCATCTGTGGCCGGATGGGCATCCGGCAGGGGTACATGACCGGCCGCGCCACCCTCACGCTCCGCTCGCGCGTCGAGTTCGAGACCGAAAAGAACACCGAAGTCATTGTCGTCACGGAGATTCCCTACGAGGATTACGCCGACCGGATTCGTGAGCGTCTGGAGGAACTAGTCAAGGACGACAAGATCAAGGGCATCGCCAAGATCGTTGGCTACACGGACCGCAAGACGCCCGGCTGGCAGGTGCGGCTGCATCTACCTGCGTCGACGCCGATCGCGACGTCGTCCTCAATCAGCTGTACCGGTATTCGCCGCTGCAGCAGACGGTCAGCGTGATCCTGCTGGCGGCTGGTCGGCAATCGGCCGCAGACGCTGACGGTCAAACGGCTGCTGGAGGAATTCATCGATCACCGGGTGACAGAATCATAACGCTGGAATTCCTGCTGGAAGAAGCCGGCGGCGCAGCACACCGTCGAAGGGATGCTGATCGCCCAGATCGATATCGTCAGGTGATCCAGACGATCGTAATTCACCCAGCCGCGCGCTTCAAGTCCGGCTGCAGCAGATCCAGGTCGCCACGCAGGAGCTGGTGGTGGGGGGCGCTGGAGCGCCGCAGGACCAATCACTGCAGGAGGAAAATACGGGCGCGCCGCGCAGCGTATTCGCTGTCCGCGAACCAGTCGGAAGCGATCGTCTCGATGCAGCTTGGCTCGCTCGCCAATCTGGAACGCGAGAACCTGCAGGGCGAGCACCGGCGTTGCTCGACGGCATCGTGGTGAATACCGCACGCTCTTGTCCGACGAGGCCAACATCCGCACGGTCATCAAGAATGGAGATGGCCGAACTGAAGCCAAGTTCCCGAACAGGCGCCGCGCGGAGATCAGCGAGGAAGAGCTGACCGATGTCGACAAGGACGAACTGATTACGGAAGAGTCCATGGTCGTCACGCTCTCGCAGCGCGGCTACATCAAGCGGCTGCCGCTGAAGACGTACCAGTCGCAGAACCGCGGCGGCAAAGGGATCATGGGGGCCAAGGCGGACGAAGAAGACCCGATCGAGCACCTGTTCGTCTCCAGCACGCACGCGTATCTGCTGTTCTTCACGAATTTCGGCAAGGTGTACTGGCAGAAGGTGTACGACCTGCCGCAACAGAACCGGACCGCCAAGGGGCGGGCGCTCGTCAACCTGCTGTCACTGGCAGAAGGCGAAAAGGTCCAGGACTGCATCGACGTCCGCCAGTTCGACGGCAAAGAGCACTTCCTGCTGATGGCGACCCGCAAGATCGTCAAAAAAACGGCCCTCTCCGCCTACAGCCGGCCGATGCGCGGCGGCATCATCACCATCAAGCTCGACGAAGGAGATGCGTGATCGACGTCGTCAAGGTGGCGGCGGACGACGTCGTCCTCAGCACGGCGAGGCTGTCGATCCGCTTCACTGAAAGCGACGCCCGCGCGCGATGAGGCGCAGCACGATGGGGGTGAAGGGCATCAATCTTGCCTCAGATGACGAGGTGGTCAGCATGGTGGTTGCCGATCCGCGGCATCGCTGCTCACCGTCTGCGAGCGCGCGGATACGGCAAGCGCACGCCGTTCGGCAGGGTTCTCGAAGGGGACGAATCGGAGGGCGAAACCGCCGGCGATGCAGATGGCTTCGCCGTCAGCGGGTCTGACGCACAGGGGCAGAACTGGAGGCGGCCTCGGAAGCCGGCGAGGAGAACAGCCCGTCGAAGAGCGAATTGACCCCGAAACCGCTCAGCATGCGCTACCGGCAGAAGCGCGGCGGCAAGGGCTGCCGACATCAAAACGACCGCCCGGAACGGCCGCGTGGTCAGCATCCTCGCTCTGCACGACGGCGACGGCGTGCTCATGGTCTCGACCAGCGGCAAGATCAGCAAATTCGCGCCGACATCCGTCCGATCGGACGCAACACGCAGGGCGTGCAGATCATGACGCTCGATGAAGGGGACCTGCTGGCGTCGTTGGCGCGGATCCCGGCCGAGGTCGTGTAATGGAAATCTGTGTTGGGTGCCACTGGCTCTGCCAGTGCAATTCACGTTGGGCGATTCGTGTGAGTCTCTGGCAGAGCCAGTGGCACCGAAATCCGAGACGCGAGCAGCGGCTCAAGCTGCCGCCGGTATATCGCCGACGTCCAGTCCGCCGTCGATGGCGAACCGAACTTCCCGCAGCGTCACCGGCTGCTGCGGTACTTGCCCAACGGATTGTCGTTGGCGGTCGCCGATTGCAGATGCGTCTGCTCAGTGCCGAGCACCAGCACGGCGGCTCCTGGCTTGCCGCGCTTCGACGGACAGCACCTTGTGAAAATCATCCGCCGCGCGGTCGCCGATCGATTCACCCATCAGGACGACGCACGCGGGCGGCGATTGCTTGACTCGGCCCAGCGCCCGTTCGACGTCGTTCACCAGCAGCACGCGGAACCCATGCTTGCTGAGGTACTGCCGGAGCAGATCCTGCTGCTGGGGACGGTCCTCGACGCACATCACGGTTGCCGCCGCGTCGCCGTTCGAGCCGGTCAGTGCGTGCCCCATTTCCCCGAGGGCGCCGCGCAGGTCTGCCGCCAGCTCCGACGGCGACTGGTGACGTTCCTGCGGAGTGATTCGCAGCAGGCGGTCGACGATTGAAGCCACGCGCCGCGGCACCGACGGTTCAGTCGCCGTCACCGGCCGCACGTCACGGTACCTGCTGAACCGCTTGCGCTCTTCGCGGTCGCGCGTTCGCTGATACGGCGGCTCGCCGCTGAGCAACTCGTACAGGATCACTCCCAGGAAAAACAGGTCGCTGCGCGGATCGTTGCTGGGTGCGCCGGTCCCGCGTTCCAGCGTGGTGTACTCCACGGCCTGCTGCAAATCCGACGTGCCCAGCCGGCTGAGCAACCGGTCGTCGGCCGCCAGACCAAAGTCGATGAGCCGGGCCATCCCCTGGGTGCTCATCAGCACGTTCGTCATCTTCAGGTCGCGGTGCGTGATGCCCAGCCGCAGGGCGTACTCGAGCGCCTGCGCCATGTGCAGCCCGTACCGGCAGGCTTCCTCGGCGGACAGCTTGCCGCGAATTTTCAGAAAGTCGCGGAGGTTGCCCCCCTCGACGAACTCCATCGCGATGAAGTGGTACGCCCCCTGCTCGAACGCGCCGAAGACCGGGACGATATTGGGATGCTTCAGTTTCTGCCCGATGTCCCCCTCGCGATGGAACAGTCGGACCATGTCCGCGTCGGTCGACCACCGTTCGCGCAGCACCTTGAGCCCGATCATCCGGTCGTCGTCGATCGAGCAGGCGCGGAACACGCGGGCGAAGCTGCCGGATGCGTTGCGGTACAGCAGCTTGTAGCCGCCCAGCACCAGGCCATCGGTGTCCCCTTTGCGGAGCCGTTCGATCTGGAACGGCGTCAGCGCATTCTGGCTTTCCAGCAGCGCGAGCAGGGCGTCGGGCGAAGAGCCGGGGGGGAGTTCGCCGCTGCAGCGCAGCAGCAGTTTCGAGTCAACGAGTCGGAGTTGACCCAGAATCGAAACAAGCTCGTCCAGCGTCCGCGGCGACATCGCGACTCATTCGCCGGGAGTGAAGGTCACCACCGGTCCCAGTCTTTGTCGATCGTCTCACCTGGCGCGGAATCCGATGTTTCCGGCGCTCGGCGAGAATCGAAAATTGAACGGATAACACAGGCCGCCGGAGACAAATCCGGCGGTCGACGACATGCTCCCTGGCTTTGGTCCCCTGGCAATTGTCGCGCAATCCAGCCGCAGGGCGTCGGCAGCCAGGCCCGACGCGCACCGTCGCTGGCGGCGTCGGACTTCGCTGGCCGCGTCTCAACCGTTTCAGGAATGCTGAAGCCGCCCGCCCTGATTCCTGACCGCACTTTGGCCCATCGTATCACGGTCATCACGCGCGTCAACATCCGTCCCGCGCGTGGTGCGGCAGCGCCACGATCCCCAGGTTTTACGCGGCAAACGACTTGATTTCGGACTCGCCGTGCACCACCTGTCCACCGGCAATCGTTCCCCGGACGCGGACCTGCGCCGGCTCGCCGGCGTAATCGAAAATCGTCAGGTCGGCGCGCGCGCCGCGGGCCAGTCGCACGACCTCAAAGCCCAGCAGCCGCGCCGGATTCCGCGCGGCGAGCTCCCAAGCTTGACCCAGCGTCAACTCCGCCGCCTGGGCCGCATGCGCCACGCAGGCGGCGGTCGAACGCGACGAACCGGCCAGAATCTGCAGCTGGCCGGACACGACAATCGGGCCGTCCGCCAGCACTTCCACCTTGGTTCCAGAGTATTCGTAAAATCCCTCGGCGGCACCCCGCAAAACCGGACGCGTCACAAGTGACGATCGTCCGCTGCAGCCCTTTTCGTGCGGACGATCGTGCGGATCACGCTCGCTGGCAGATGGAATCCGTCAGTAATCACGCTGGCCCACAGCCGTCGGTCGCCGAGCTGGTCCCAGATGTAATTCGATGCCTGGGCAGCACGGCGTGCGAACCATTCCCCAGGTGAGTGCTCAGCCGCGCGCCAGCGACGACTGCCGCGTCGATTTGGGCCGTTGTGGCGGCGGTGTGGCCGATCGCCACTGTCACCCGTGACGACACCGCGCGACGAATGAATTCCTCTGCTCCAGGCGATTCCGGCGCCAGCGTGGTCAGCCGGATGCGGTCGCCGGAGGCCGCCTGCAGGCGGGCGAACTCGTCCCAGTCGCACGCGCGCACCTGAGCCAGCGGGTGCGCTCCGCGCGGCCCGTCGACCGGAGAAATGAACGGCCCTTCCAAATGGCAGCCGGGGACCATCGCCTGCGCCCAGGCTTCCCGCTCGCAGGCCTGGCGGATGGCCGCAAATCCCGATTCGAGCGCCTCGGTCGCATTGGTGATGAGCGTCGGGCACAGGCGCGTCACGCCCAGGCGATAGTGACCGTGCAGCGCGGTCAGCACGTGGTCGACGGTCAGCGATTCGGCAGCGAACCAGATGCCGTCCAGTCCATTGATCTGCAGGTCGAACAGTCCCGGCCCGACGTAGGGCCAGTCTGCGGCTGTGGCCGTGGGGATCGCCGGTTCGACGGCCGTCACGCGGTCGCCTGAGATCGTGATCCGTACCGGCTCGCCGTTGTCGTACCGGCGGGCATGGAATTGCAGCATCGTGTCACCTCGGTTGACAGAATACCACTGCCGGACCAGAGAGAAAGCGAACCGGACCAGCGGTCACGGTCCTGCACATCGATCCGCCAACGGTCGGCGGACGGTGACAACCGCGCTGATTGCAGTCGTGTTCGTGGAAGCAACGGCGGTTGCTTCCCATACCATCGTCGATTGTCCAGTTGGGGGTGGGGTCGATCCGCCAAAACTTCAGACAGATTATGCGGTTGCGCTTGTCCGCGATTCGCGTCTGCGCGAGTTAAAAATCAATAATCGCTGATGGGTTCGGTTGACAGTCTTCGGCTGCGCGCATTAAATGAGTGCGCATTGGGCGACGGTGCGGCGTACGGACTTCGCACTCAGGATTGTTGACCGGGTCTGTTCTGCGGAACGACGTCGCGGGAAACAACACCGTCGATTCGACAGTTCTGGACAATGGGAGAAAGCGGCATGAGGAAGGCTCTGACGATTCTGACGGCCGTCGCCGTCGCCGGCGTGTTCTTCGCGGTGGAGGCACAGCCTGTGCGAGCCCAGAAGCAGTACATGGATGCGCTGAGCGCCAAGTACCCGAAGGTGGCCGCCGAGGTGAAGACCCAGCAGTGCAAGGTCTGCCACGGCGCGAAGAAGACGCAGCGGAACGACTATGCCAAGGCGCTCGAGAAGGCGCTCGGTGAGAAGAAGGTGAAAGACGTCGAGAAAATCAACAAGGCGCTCGACACTGTCGCCGGTCAGGAATACGCCGACGGCAAAGAGTACGGCGACCTGCTGAACGACGGCAAGCTCCCGGCGTTCTCTGAGTAATTCGCGCTGTGCTTCACGAAGTTTAATGTACAGGGCCGCCGCAAGGCGGCCCTGCTGCTTTGCGCCCACACCATTTCGCAAATCCGCTGGCGAAAGGGACGAACCACGGGTTAACGAGCGCGGCCGATGGCCGCATCACAAAAGGGATTTGCCACCGAGGTCACAGAGGTCACAGAGATTTCAATAGAAATCTCTTTGTCTCAGTGTCTTCGGTGATCTCGGTGGCCCAAAACCGCTCGTGATCTTGATTGGTGGCGGGGAAGAATCTGCGCAAGAAAACAAACTTCTTATCGTTAGTAGCATGAAAGACAAGCGCTCGATGTACGGACGAAACCGCTAATCGACGCTAACTCGTAACGCGACTCTGCGTGGCAGCCACCTGCAATCAATATCACTGATGAGCGTTCATTAGCGGTCCCCCTTTTCGTCGATTTCGCGTCATTCGCGGTTGTGATCTACCGACATAATCGCGGTCGGTGTTCTGCCATCGTTCCGCGTATTCCCTGGTTCCCGCCTCCCACATCCGGGACGACGTGGAATCTTCCCGCGTGCCCTCGTAGACTGCCATTTCGGCTCCGGCGCCTCCCCGAAGCCGGTGGAGTTGTACGATGTGCGGCATTGTCGGATTTCTGGCACGCACGCCTGCCCTGCGCCAGTCGCTCGGCGCGCACGTCGTCCCCATGCTCACCTGCATGGGGGACCGCGGCCCCGATTCGGCCGGTCTGGCCGTCTTTTCCGATCCGCTGCCCGCATCGACACGAAAGTTCAGCCTGTTTGCGCCGAGCCGCACCTACGACTGGAACGTTTTGCAGCAGCGGTTTCATGACGACCTCGGCCCGACCTGCCAGTTGCACCCGGTCGAGAACCACGCGCGGCTGATTACGGAAGTCGAGCCACGCCGCGTGAAGGGGTGGCTGCGAGAACGCGCGCCGGAACTGCACCTGCTGTCGGTCGGCCGAGCGATCGACATGTACAAAGACGAAGGACACCCGCGCGAGATCGCCGACCGATTGGGATTCGCGAAGTTCAGCGGAACGCATGCCGTCGGTCATACCCGCATGGCGACCGAATCCGCCGTTACGCCGGCGCATGCTCATCCATTTACGGCGGGAGAAGACTTCTGCCTCGTCCACAACGGTTCGCTGTCGAACCCCTACAGCGTGCGACGGAAACTCGAGCGGCTGGGCGTGAAGTTCGAAACGGACAACGACACGGAAGCGGCCTGCCGGTTCCTCGAATGGCGGATGCGCGAAGGCGATACGCTGGAAGAGGCGATCGGCAAGGGTTTCGAAGAGCTGGACGGCTTTTTCACGTTGCTGATGGCCACGGCCGACAAGCTGCTGCTCGTGCGCGACGCATTCGCCTGCAAGCCGGCGGTCGTGGCCGAAACGGACGACTACGTGGCGATCTCGTCGGAGTTCCGCGCGCTGGCGCACCTGCCGGGAATCAAGGACGCGCGCCTGTTTGAACCCGTGCCCGAACAGATTTATTCATGGCCCGTGTGATCGAATTCGACCTGAGCCGCCGCAGCGTGCGCGAGTTGAATCAGTTTCTGCACCACGAGCTTCCCGGTGGGAAGTCGCAGGTGGAGATCCTGAATCCCAGCGGCATGCACAGCATTGCGGCGGGCCTCGACGCGCCGGTCCACGTCGATATTCGCGGACACGCGGGCTACTTCATTGCCGGCATGAACAAGCAGGCGTCGGTAACCATCCACGGCAACGTCGGCTGGAGCGTGGCCGAGAATATCATGTCGGGAACCGTCCGGGTGAAGGGCTGCGCGTCGGAGTGCGCAGGCGCCAGCGGACATGGCGGACTGCTCGTCATTGAAGAAGACGCCTCATCGCGCTGCGGGATTTCGATGAAAGGCTGCGACATCGTCGTCGGCGGCAGCGTCGGCCACATGTCGGCCTTCATGGCGCAGGCTGGCACACTGGTCGTCTGCGGCGACGCCGGCCCCAGCCTCGGCGACTCGCTCTATGAAGCCACAATCTACGTCGGCGGCAAAATCGCCAGCCTCGGCGCTGATGCCGAGGAAGAGCCGATGACGAAAGCCGACCACGAACGCGTCGCTGCGCTGCTCAAGCAGGCCGGCATCGACCACGACGCCAAGTCATTCAAGCGAGTTGCATCTAAACGCTCGCTGTATCACTGGCATGCCGATGCGGAACAGGAATGCTGAAAGCCGCGGTTTGGCAGAGGCCAACGGCGACAGCGAATAAATCGAAATCCGAATATCAAAATCGAAATGAGTTGATGGCTGATCGAGTGTGTTGCATCCGGAGCCGAGATGACATTGTCTCGCACGAAACTGCGAAACCTGATCGTGGCGCGATCGTGATCGCCATCGGGATGTTTGCCATCCGTTCGATGCCAGACCGCCCGCCGATCCACGATTCGTGGGCACTTGGTCGTATGTGTCGAATCCGGGGACTATTGTTTTCAACGACGATGGTACTTGCACCTACACCGGCGGCGTGCCGTCAACTGGTGGGTCAGAGACAACCGGGTGTGGATCGTGCCGAAGCCAAGAACGTTGCTAGGACGACTGGGAAGAACGGTGCGTGTCATCTTTGAAATCCAACGCGACTCTGATTCGACAGAAATCCTTGACACAACCGCTGACACGATTCGCCTTCGAGCATCGAAAGATGGAGCAGCCGTATCGTGGAAGCGAGTGAATGAATCTGAGTGAAAGGCCGGAACACAACCAGACAGCCAGACAGCAAGCCGCCAAACGACCACCTTGCTGAAAGCTGACCGCTGACACCTGACCTCCCCCCATGCCCCACCTCGAAGAGAGCTACTCGTTCAACCGCGACGTGGATTACATCCAGCACGCGTCGGAACATGGGCTCTATGAAATTCGCGGGCTGGGGGCCAAGCGCAACTGCCGACGTTCGACGATCTGACGTTCCTCACCGCGTCCGCCTCCCAGTATCCGCTGGAAGGCTATCGCGAGAAATGCGTCTCGAAGACCACGCTCGGCACCCGCCACGCAAGAAAGCCGGTCGAGCTAGAGATCCCGATCACCATCGCCGGCATGAGTTTCGGCGCCCTGTCGGCCCACGTGAAGGAAGCCCTCGGCCGCGCGGCGACGGCGATGGGCACTTCGACAACCACCGGCGACAGCGGCATGACGCCCGAAGGAGCGCGTGTCGTCGAGGCCTTTCGTCTACCAGTGCTTGCCGTCCCGCTACGGCTTCAATCCCGACGATCTCCGTAAGGCCGACGCCATCGAACTGGTCATCGGCCAAGGCGAAAACCCGGCGGCGGCGGCATGCTGCTCGGACAGAAAATCAGCCCGCGCGTCGCGAAGATGCGGACGCTGCCGGAAGGCATCGATCAGCGCTCCGCCTGCCGGCATCCCGACTGGACCGGTCCGGACGACCTGACGATCAAGATCGAAGAGCTGCGCGAGATCACCGACTGGCAGGTGCCGATCTACATCAAGCTCGGCGCGACCCGCGTCCGCGAGGACGTCAAGCTGGCGGTCAAGGCCGGTGCCGACGTCGTCGTCATCGACGGCATGCAGGGAGGCACCGCCGCCACGCAGCAGGTCTTTATCGAGCACTCCGGCATCCCTACGCTCGCCGCCCTCCCGCTGGCCGTCCAGGCGCTCGAAGAAATGGACGTCTTCGGCCAGGTCCAGCTCATCATCTCCGGCGGCATCCGCACTGGAGCCGACGTCGCCAAAGCCCTCGCGCTCGGCGCCGACGCAGTCGCCATCGGCCAGGGCGTCCTGATGTCGCTCGGCTGCAACAGCGAGTGGTGGCAGCGCGGCGCGGAGCGTGTCGACGCCACCGCCGACTACGCCAAGTTGAATACCGCACCGGGGTACTGCCACCACTGCCACACCGGCAAGTGCCCGGTCGGCGTGACGACGCAGGACCCGGAGCTCGAACAGCGGATGCAGCCCGAATGGGGCGCGCGACGTCTGAAGAACTATTTGCAGACAATGACGATGGAACTCACCACGCTGGCCCGCGCCTGCGGCAAGTCGAACGTCCACCACCTCGAGCGCGAAGACCTCGTGGCCCTGACGATTGAAGCCGCAGCCATGGCGAAGGTGCCGCTGGCGGGAACAAATTGGGTCCCCGGCACGTAGGTCATGCTCCGGATGCCAGCAACGAAAAGTACAAACCACGGAATACACGGAAATGGAATTAACAGAAGGAAACGAAGAGAACAAAGGGCTGGCTCACCGGAGTGCGTTCTTCGTTACCTTCGTTTCCTTCTGTTCAATCCTGTTCAGTTCGTTGAGTGACGCGATGAGATGTTGATTGCCGAAGTGGGCCTTTTCTGTCCGCCCGCGCGTTGGTGCTGTCCTTGTGGTGAATCCTTCTGTTTGCTGATTGCGCACTCCTGACGGCTCATTGTCGATCAACCATAAACGATCAACCCTCCTATGAGCGAACGCGACAAACTCCGCAAGCGACTCGCCGACGCGAACATCGAGTTCCTGCTCGTGCAGTT
>JAXMBS010000030.1:0-66612 GCA_046349775.1 Planctomycetaceae bacterium
GGGCCAGCTCGTCCTCGACGCACGCCAGCACGACGTCGAAGTCCGGCCGGTCGATATCAACGCCAGCGACTGGGACTGCACGCTGGAAGGGACAGTGGCAGAGTGGCAGAGTGGCAAAGTGGCAGAGTGTGGGGACTCTCTTTGTCACTCTGCCACTTTGCAACTTTGCCACTCCTCTTCCGGCCCTCAGCCTTCGCCCCATTGCTGGGCTTTGCGACTGGGGCTCCGAATGGTGCGTGGCCTCGCCGAACGGCACGCGCTGCTGATCGTCCGCGAGCGTGGCGACCGGCCGTTCGCGTCCTTCGCCGATTTCACGCGCCGCACGCAGCTCAGCAATGCCGTGCTGAAAACGCTCGCCCAAGCCGATGCGTACGGCTCGCTCCGCCTCAACCGCCGCACCGCGCTCTGGCAGTCGCTGCCGGCGCAGCGGCAGTTGCCGCTGTTCCAGGATCTCCCCGACGAAGACATTCCCGCCGCGCTGCCTGCCCTGACGCTGCGCGAGCAGGTCGCGGACGACTACCACTCCGCCGGCCTGTCGCTGCGCGGTCATCCGCTGCAGTTCGTCCGCCCCCGACTGGAGCGCCGCGGTATCGTCGCCGCCTGCGACCTCGCCCACCTGCCGGCGGATCGCCACTACAAGGTCGCCGGGCTGGTCCTGCTGCGCCAGCGGCCAGGAACTGCAAAAGGGATCACGTTCGTCACGATCGAAGACGAAACCGGCCCGGCCAACCTCATCATCCGCCAGGAGATCTGGGAGCGTTACCGCCGCATCGCCTCCACCGCGACGGCATTTGTCGCTCACGGCCACCTGCAACGCGCCGAGGGGGTGATTCACCTACTGGTCGACCGGTTACAGGATCTCACGCGACTGCTGAGTGACGTCGATGCCCGCTCGCGCGACTTTCGGTGATGACAAATCCGATGTGACCGCCCAAATCTGAAGATTCACAGGAATTCGGACAATTCAGGCCCGCCTGCCGCGAACTGCTGCGTAATATTGTCGCGCTCCGGACAGTCGAATTTCGACCTGACCCGGCGGCGACGAACGGTGCAGGATGCCCGCCGCAGCGAGTTTCGAGGTGCGGCGGACGATTCGACTGGGGATGGCGAGCACGACTCGGACCGGTGCTCCCGTCACGATTGAGGCGTTTGCGAGAGAGATGATTCAGGAAGAGACGCCCTGCGACGTGCAGGAGCTGCTGGAGCAGCAGGGACTGAACGGTGAACCGGTTTTGCTTTCGACATCCAGCGATCTGGGCCTGCGCGGGGAGCCGCGTCGCCAGTGGCTGGTCGTCACCCGCAGCAACGTCTCGGTCGTGGCCGACGGCGCGGCTCCGGAGGTCGTCCACCACGTCCCCCTGAACCGGATCGAAAAGTTCCGGTCGCACAGCGCGATCGGCTCGGGGTTCCTGCAGGCATACGTGGACGGCGCGTGGATCGACGTCGTCCGGCATTCCAACTCGCTCTCCTGGCGCTTTCACCAGGTCGCCGGCCGACTGGAAGGCCTCCGTACAACGGGCGAAGTCGCCGCCACCAATGACGCCGACGCCGATCAACTGCGTTGCACAACCTGCAACCGGCGGCTATCGGCGAAGGGGGAGCCGTGCCCCCGCTGCCTGCCGCGCAAGGCCATCGCCGCGCGCCTGTGGCAGATCATGCGCCCGCAGTGGCCGACGGCGCTAGCGATGTCGGCGCTGATGGTCGTCGGCGTGGCGATGAACCTCGCGCCACCCAAATTGCGCGAATACCCTGTCGATGATATTCTCGCCGGAGGGCAAATCGCCCTGAAGCGAGTTCACCCTGGAGACCGGCCCTGTTGCTCGCTCGGCACCCGCGCTCGCGGCAATTCTCGCGTACTGCTGGGAGTCGTCAACTGGGGTAGTCTACGCCAATGCGTCGGGGTACAACTGACGTTGACCTGCGGTCAAAACCCGCACAAGCGTATGCTGGGCGTCGGCTACTACGTGGACTGCGACCAGTCACCGTTCGCTCGTCAGCCGTGCTGCCTACGGACAGCGGCGGCCGTACGCTGCTGGGCGCGGCATCGGCGGCTTCCTGCTGCAGATCGTGCAGATCGTCGCCGTCGCCGCGATGCTGTTTACGTTTGACCCTGCTGGAAATCAGTACTGTTCCGTCCCTGCCGCTGGTCGTCGCCGGCAGCCTGTACTTCTGGAGGCGGGTGTACCCCGTCTACTACCGCTACTGGAGCCGAGCAGCAAGCAGGCCAGCGCCGTCTCGGCCATGCTCTCCGGCATCCGTGTTGTGGAAGGGCGTTTCCGCAGGAGCCCGCGCGCGAGCTGGTGCGGTTCCAGCGAGCAGCGAGTATTCGGCGACTCGAGGCTCACCGTCGAAGGGGCCAACGCCCATTCTCAGCTGGCGATGGCCCTGATCTTCAGTCTCGGCGGACTGATCGTCTGGTACGTCGGCGGCCGCGACGTGCTGGCCGGCTCGATGACGCTCGGTTCGCTGATGGCGTTCCTGGCGTACCTCGCGATGTTCTACGCCCCGCTGTCGACGCTTTCGCAGCTGACGACCTGGCTCACGAACTTCCTCACCGGCTGCCAGCGGGTGTTCGAACTGCTCGATACACCGGAAGAAACGAAACAGCCCGACCGCGAAACGGATCTCCCCGCCGTACGCGGCGAGATTCAATTCGAGGGCGTGACCTTCGGTTACGAGCGGCATCGCCCGATCCTGAAGGATGTCAGCTTCACAATTGAACCGGGGCAGCGCATCGGGATCGTGGGGCGCAGCGGCAGCGGCAAGACGACGCTCGTCAACCTGTTGAGCCGCTTCTACGACGTTGACCAGTGATTTCGTATTGCTGGACGGCGTCGATCTATGCGAACTCTCCACAGACGCTGCGGCAGAAACGTCGGCGTCGTGCTGCAGGAACCGTTCCTGTTCCGCGGGACGATCTTTGACAACCTGATCTATGGCCGGCCGGGCTCGACCCGTGAGGAGACACTGATTGCGGCCCGCGCAGCCCAGGCGCACGACTTTATTCTAAAGAAGCCGCAGGGCTATGACACTTGGATCGGCGAACGCGGTGCGGGACTGTCCGGCGGCGAACGGCAGCGGGTTTCGATCGCGCGCGCGCTGCTGTACGACCCGAAGGTGCTGATCCTCGATGAGGCAACCAGCAGCGTCGATACTGAATCGGAACAGGCGATCCAGGACGCACTCCGTGTCCTGGCACGTGGCCGCACGACGCTGGCGATCGCACATCGACTCAGCACGCTGCGCGACTCCGACCGGATCTTCGTCTTCGACGACGGCCGGCTCATCGAGCAGGGAACGCACGCGGAGCTCATGGAACTGGACGGGACGTATGCACGGCTCGTCAAAATCCAGACGCGGATTGCACGCGACAACCAGGTGGAGTCACTGCTGGTACCGCAACCGGTTGAAGAACCGGTGGCGCCGCCCGCAGACTTCATCCCGCATTGGATTGCGCCCGAGAACACCATCCTGCGGGCCGGGCCGCACGATTCGCTGGAAATCGAACTGCACGACGGCAAGATCCATCGCGGTGTCCGCGGCGCCCGCTGCTTTCCGGCCTCTGAACCCGACGGCTTCGTCAGTCTGCGCGTCTGTGATCAGGACGGCAAGGAGCGCGAGGTGGGAATGATCCGCGCGCTGACGGACTGGCCGGATGAAGTGCAGGCGCTGGTGCGTGCCGAACTGGACAAGCGCTGTCTGGAGCGCCGGATTACGGCCATCGACCGGATCAGGCTGCAGCATGGCTGCCTCGACTTTGAGGTCCGGACTGAACAGGGACCGACCACGTTTGCGATGCGCTGGACGCAGAGCCAGGTGCAGGACTTCGGCCAGCGCGGCAAGGTGTTCATCGACCTGGAGGAAAACCGGTACCTGATTCCAAACGTCGATGCGCTGCCTGCAGGTCAACGCGAAATGCTGCAGAGGTACGTCTACTGGTGACCCTGCAGCATCGAACGGTGGGTTGGTTCATCAGTTGCCGGCGACGGACAGGCTGACTTCGCGTGCAGCGGCCGTTTCGGGATAGTCGCGAACGATCTCGTCGAACCACTTCTGTGCCTGCTGGCCGCGTCCGCTCTGTTGGAGTTTGCGCGCCAGATCCAGCTTGCCGGCCGCGAGGCGTTCCCGCTTTTCGGCCTTGTCGGCGGGCGACAGGGCGGCTTCGGTTTCTGCCACCGACTGCAGCCGCGCAGCGCGGGCTTCGGCCTTCTGCGACAGCTCGATGCGCTGCAGTTCCGCCTGATGCATGCGGGCCATGAGCTGCCGCTTCTGGCGTACGGCCAGCGTCTTGACGCGGTTGTCGAGAGCGTGATCGACGGCAGCCTCGTAACTGCGGAGCGCCTCGGCCGAATTGAGTGATGCTTCGCCCTGCGCCCGCAACAGATCGGCTTCGCCGCGGAGCACACCTTCCTGGAACGTAGACGCATGGCCGCCAAAACCGTAATAGCCGGCCTCACCGCCGAACACCGCCACGCGCGGCAACGCAGTCTGCCCGTAAGGATTCTGTGCGCGGGATTCCGAAGTCATCCCGGTCGTCACCAACGCTGCCAGCAGGCCGCTCACCAGAGATGTGGAAATCCGCTTCATGACTCGGCTCCCAAAGAGGTTGCGACCAGGGGCGTCGGGGACGATTCCCGCGACCGCCTCTCGTGCTGGCATCCAAAGCGGACGGTGAGAACGGTTGTTACGCGGAAAGTTGTGGCAAAGTGACAGAGAACGAATCCACTCTCGGCTCCTTCATTGGCAGTGCCACTCTGCCACGATGTCACTTTGCCACTTCCGACTCGACGGGCTATTCTGCCCGGCAAACCAGGAGCGTCCGCATGCCGAACTTTGGCGATTATCAGCTGCAGATTTACGGGGCCGGGTTGCAGGGGGTGATCCCGAAGCTGCCCGTCGATTTCGCCACGCTGGTGCAGCGTGCACAAGCGGCCATGCCGCCGCAGGTGCTGACCTACATCCAGGGGGGCTGCGGCGACGAGTGGACGCAAGACAGCAACGTGGCGGCATTTCACCGCTGGGGAATGGTCCCGCGGATGCTGGTGGACTCGTCAGCGCGAGACCTGTCGGTCGAGCTATTCGGCTGCACGTTTCCGAGTCCGCTGTTCATGGCGCCGATCGGGGTCAATGGCATCTGCACGCAGGACGGCCACGGCGACCTGCATGCCGCGCGGGCCAGCGCGATGACGGGGGTGCCGTTCTGCGCGACCACATTCTCGAACGATCCCCTGGAGAAATGCGTCGAGGCGTCCGGGAGCACGCCCGGCTTCTTCCAGCTCTACACGCCAAAGCACAAGGAGCTGGCCGTGAGCCTGGTGTCTCGCGCGGAGCGGGCCGGATACAAGGCGATTGTGGTGACACTCGACACGTGGGTCTCCGGCTGGCGGCCGCGCGATCTGAACGTGTCGAACTTCCCAATGCTGCGCGGCCTCGTGCTGCAGAATTATTTCACGGACCCGGTCTTCCGATCGCTGCTGGCGAAACCGCCGGAAGAGGACCTGCCGGCGGCAGTCCGCACCTGGATGGGACTGTTCGGCAAAGTCCTGACGTGGGCGGACCTGCCTTGGCTGAAGGGGATGACGAAGCTGCCGATCGTGCTCAAGGGAATCTGCCATCCGGATGACGCACGGCGCGCGATCGACGGCGGCGCCGATGCGATCTACTGCTCAAATCATGGGGGGCGACAGGCGAACGGCGGCGTCGCCACGCTCGAACTGTTGCCCGGCATCGTCAAGGCCTCAGGCAGCACGCCGGTGCTGTTCGACTCCGGCGTCCGTTCGGGCAGCGACGTGGTGAAAGCGATCGCGCTCGGCGCGACGATGGTGGGCATCGGTCGGCCATACGCGTACGGCCTGGCGCTCGACGGCGCCGACGGCGCGGCGCACGTGCTGCGGTGCATCCTGGCCGAAGCGGATCTGCTAATGGCCGTGAACGGCTACCCTACGCTGGCCGCCGCCCGTGAAGCGGGGGCGATTCGCGTGTGAGTGCGTGTGCGGTGCGGCCGAGATCAATCCCGCCGCCTGCGAGGGGACGAGGATCGCCCGTCAACGGGATTTCGAGCCGGCGAAGGCCTCGCTGACCGCCGGCCAGAACTGGTGGAGTGCCCAATCCCACATCGCGTAGGCCGAAACGAGCGAGATGCTGATGAGCGCCAGCCACAGGCAGACATCCGACAACTTCGACGGAGACAGCCGCGGATCGGTCCGCCGGTAGCGCATGTAGACGGCCGCCAGCGAGAGCACTGGGATTGTGGCCGCCTGGAAGAAGCCGCCGAAGATGACCAGCGCCTTCGGGTCGCGGAATGTCAGATACAGGATCAGTCCAATTGTCGGATAGAACACGCAGAAGCGGCGAATGCAGATCCGCCGCGGCTCGGCGCTGTCAAACTGCAGGAACTTGCCGACGCTGAGGAAGTCGGCGGTCAGTCGGCTGTTGGCGGCCGAGCCGACGTAGAGCGTCTTGAACAGCACCGCCCATGCGCCGATCAGAAACACGAACCGCGTCCAGCCGCCGAACGTCGGGACGTACATCTCCGACAGCACGGCGATCATCTCGGACTTGGCGGGATGCAGGTTCTGGCGATGCAACACTGTTGCGCCCAGACAGTAGAACGCCACGGTTGCCGTAGTGAAGAACAGCATGCTGACCCACGCATCGAGATACATCACCCGAAGCCAGCCGCGGGCGCGGCGGACCCACTCGTCGTCGTCGGTCGCCCGTCCGACAAACCGCGCGTAGCCCTTTTCGAGACACCAGTAGGGATACATGCACAGTTCACTGGCGCCGACACCCGTAATTCCGAACGCGCCGAACGCCGCCGCAATGCCGGCCGCCGGCACCGCAAACGAAAACCCGTCGCGAATGTCCTTCCCGGTGATGGGATAGCCGCTCGCCGGGAGTCCGAGGACGCAGATGACGGTAATCAGCGTGATGCCCGCGACCAGGACCGTCGTGATGAGTTCGATCGAGCGATAGCCCCCCATCAGCAACAGGCCGACGGCGGCGATTGCGGTCAGAACGGCCCACGGGTACTCGGGATGTGAGCGCAGCAGCTCGGCCCCGCGCGCCGAAAAGGGAGTGATGGCTTCGGCCAACCACTCGGCCCCTCCCGGAATCGCCAGGTGAATCGCCTGCGCCACGCCGCCGATCATGGCCCCGAACGTGGTGATGTTCGCCAGGAGCATGATCAGCCACCACCACACCAGCCAGTGCACGCGCCATCCCGGACCGGGCAGTTCATTGAACGCCCCCAGCGTCGGTTTCCCGGCGGAGATGGCATAGCGGCCGAGTTCAATCTGCACGAACACCTTGATGACGCAACTGAACAGGATCAGCCACAGAAACGTGAATCCGAATTCTGCCCCGAGCGCAGTCGTCAGCAGGAGTTCGCCGGAGCCGACGATGGCGCCGGCGAGGATGATGCCGGGACCGATCTGGCGGAGCGCGGCACCGAGCGACTGCGGCGGTTCCCGCACCGCTTCCGGGGGGAGCGCATAGGGGTCATAGCGCCAGGCGTCGCTCATGCGAGGTGTACCGTTACAGTCGCGGAGTGAAGAGAGCGAAGTCCGGGCGTCTCAGACGCGCGGATGAGAGTTCGACGACACTACCACAACCGGCCGGACAACTGAATGCAGCGGGTGAGCGTGCGTCGCTGCGATTGGCTCCGGGCGCTAACGCTTCCAGCTCCGGCGACATGCTATGACCCCTGTCGGGGCCACCTTATGATGTTTCGCGTTCTTCCGACCGATTCCTTGCTCCGCCCTCCACGAGTCAGCATTTCCAATGAACGAGAGTTCGCCGTCCGCAACACGGCTGTATGAAGCGAAGTTGGTCACACAACTGGGGATCGCCCTGTTCACGGCAGCGGGGGCAACTCCCGAAGCGGCGAAGGCCGTGGTGACGTCGCTGGTCACGAGCAGCTTGATGGGGCACGATTCGCACGGTGTGCTGCGAATTCCCGAATACCTTGACCTGCACGCCCAGGGGAAAGTCGTTCCCGCCGCGACCCCCACAGTGGAGCGGACCGGGCCGTCGACCGCCATTGTCGACTGCGGCGGCGGCTTTGGCGCGGTTGGCGCGGCGCGGGCCATGCAAGTGGCGATCGACCTGGCGCGCGAGCAGCGGACGGCGTGCGTCATTACGCGTCGCTGCAACCACATCGGGCGGCTGGGGACCTGGGTGGAGTTGGCCGCTGCGGAGGGGCTGATCGGCCTGGCGTCATGCAACTCGCCGGTCTACGGCCACTACGTATTGCCGTGGGGCGGACGCGACGCGCGGCTGGCGACGAATCCGATCGCCTACGCCGTCCCAACCGGTGGTGATCCGATCGTCTCGGACTTTTCGACGTCCGTCGCTCCGGAGGGGAAGATTCGGTTTTACCGCAATGAAGGACGGGCCGTGCCGGACGGCTGGATTCTGGATGCGGACGGCCGGCCGACGAACGACGCCAGCCAGTTCTATGGTCCGCCGCGCGGCGGAATCTTGCCGTTGGGGGGAGGCGCCGGGCACAAGGGGTTCGCGCTCAGCCTGCTCGTGGAAATCCTGGGGAGCGCCCTGGCAGGTATCGGTTGCACGGACCCGAAATTCATCGGCAACGGAAACTGCTTTGCAGTGCTCGATCCGTCGGCGTTTTGTCCGCTGGACCAGTTTCGGGGCCTGATGGACGAGACCGTCGCCTACATGAAGTCGTCGCGCCCGGCGCCGGGATTCTCGGAAGTGCTTGTCCCGGGCGAGTTGGAATTTCGCACATTGCGGCAGCGACGGCAGACTGGAATTCCCATCGATCCCGCGACGCTGGCGGGCATGCGCCAGCATGGCGATCGATTCCGTGTGTCAGTCGATGAAATCTTGCAGCTGACGACCTGACTTCGGTCGTAACCAGCATCCGCCAGCGCTCTCGAAGGCAGATCGAGACGCCACACACCATGCCCGTGCATTACCATCGATCTTCAAATTCAGGTCTGCACTGCCGGAGCCCGTGGCGCCCGTTGCCGCGAGCCCTGTCACGGCGATGTGCGTCCCTGGCAAATCCACGACACCCTTGCTCCCCTGCCCCCGCTGCGGGTATCTCATATCCCTTGCCGCCCGGCTGCTACGCCGGCCGGTAACGTAACACGCTCACCTGAACCGGGACGATTCCCATGCACCGCTGCGCTCTCATTCTCATTTTCGCGCTCACTCCGTTGATCGCCCGTGCCGACGACTCCGCCGTCAAGATCACCTCCGACGTCGTTTACGGCCACAAAGATGGGCTCGCCTTGACGTTCGACGTCTACACCCCGTCGCAGAACGCGAAAGGCGTCGGCGTTCTGTTCATGGTCAGCGGCGGCTGGTACTCCGCCTGGGGACCGCCGGAGAAAGCGCTCGATCGCTTCGCGCCGCTGACGAGCGCCGGTTACACCGTTTTCGCTGTCCGCCACGGCAGCAGCCCCAGGTACGGCATCCCGGACGCCGTTTCCGACGTCCGCCGTGCCGTCCGCTACATCCGTCTGCACGCCAGCGAATTCGGCATCGATCCCAACCGCATCGGCGTCTACGGCATGAGCGCCGGCGGCCACCTGTCGCTGATGCTCGGCACCGCGTCCGATGAAGGCAAAGCGGACGATGCCGACCCCGTCTTGCGCGTCAGCGATCGCGACCAGGCGGTCGTCGCGTACGTCGCGCCGACCGACCTGACGATCATGGTCCACTCCGCCCGGGACACCTGCCGGCGTACGACAAGTTCCCGGCTCTGTCGCTCGACCTCGACGGCGCCAAGGTCCATTCTCCGCTGATGGCAGTCACCAGCGACGACGCCCCCACGCTGCTCCTCGCCGGGGTGAAAGACGAACTCGTGCCGATTGACCACAGCCGCCGGATTCGTGACGCACTCGATAAGGAGCACGTCGCCGTCCAACTGGTCGAGTATCCCAACGGCGGCCACGGCCTGCCTCCGGAAGATCTCAAAGACTCCGTGACGCGGATGGTTGCCTGGTTCGATTCGCACCTGGCCGCCAAATGAGTGAACTCTCCGTATCCATCTTGAATCAAGCGCTCAAGCGTCGTTTGCGGTTTCGCGTTCTCGCGTTTGCCGCCGCCCTCGCGCTTGCATCGGCGACGGCATTCGCCGCCGAGCGCACCGACGTCGTCGTCTATGGCGGCACGCCGGGGGGCATCGCGGCGGCGATCTCCGCCGCTCGCATGGGACGTTCCGTCGTACTCGTGGAGCCACAGGCGCACGTCGGCGGCATGTCGGCCAGCGGACTCGGCAAGAGCGACATCACCAACCGCCCCGTCATCCAGGGCCTGTTTGTCGAGTTCACTCAGCGAGTGAAAGCGCACTATGTTTCAGCCGACGGCGCGGATTCGGAAAACGTCCGACTGTGCGACGAGGGCTACTTTTATGAGCCCTCCGTGGCGGAGGCGGTCTTCGAAGCCATGCTGGCGGAGCCGTCCAATATCGTCGTGCGCAAGCAGTCGCGACTGGTCTCAGCGACCGTTGATGCGGACACGCTGCAATCGATCGTCGTGGAAGATCTCCGCAGCCATGCGCAGAGCGAACTGACAGCGACTGTTTTTATCGACGCCACCTATGAGGGGGACCTGTACGCGGCCGCCGGCGCCGAGTTTCGATTGGGTCGCGAGTCTCGCGCCGAGCACGGCGAGCCGCATGCCGGCGTCATCTATTTCGATTACGACACGCACGAGCTTCTTCCCGGCACGACAGGCGCAGGAGACGACCGGCTGCCGGCCTACACCTACCGGCTGTGCCTCACGAAAGACCCGGCCAATGCGGCGCGAATGACCGAGCCGCCGCCGAACTACGATCGCGCGAACTACGTCGGATATTTTGACGATCTTAAAGACGGCAGGTTGGGCAAGACACAAGTGGCGAAGCCTGGCCAGCGCAATAATCCGGTCTTCAGCAACACGCTGGTGCGCGCGTTGTCGGTCAGCGATCTGCCGAACCGGAAGACCGATGTGAACATCAACCCGCGTCCGCTGGCGTTCCCGTTCGTTGAAGAGAACCAGGGCTACATCGAGGGGGACGCCAAGACCCGCGAGCGGATTTGCCAGCGTCATCGAGACCTGGCCATCGGCCTGCTCTGGTTCCTGCAGAACGACCCGGAAGTACCGGCCGAGCATCGGCGGCTGGCGAACACGCTGCACCTGCCGTTGGACGAGTTCACGGACAACGGCCACTTTCCATGGCAGCTCTACGTTCGCGAAGGTCGCCGGCTCGTCGGCGAGTACACACTGACCGAGCATGACATCACGGGCAAAGGACAGGAGCCTGTCCACCACCCGGACACGATCGCCGTCGGTGAATTTCCCATCGACAGCTTCCCGTGCCACAAGCGCCAGCCGACGGACACGCGCGTCCTGGAAGGTTATCTCGGCATGCTGGCGCACATCACCCGACCGTACGAGATCCCCTACCGGATCATGGTCCCCTTGCAAATCGACGGTCTGATTGTCCCGGTCGCGGCCAGTACCACGCACGTGGCGTTTTCGAGCATCCGGATGGAGCCGACCTGGATGTGCCTGGGGCAGGCGGCGGGCGTGGCGGCGCATCTGGCGATCGAGAACAGCGCGCCTCCTCGCCGAATTCCGATCGAAACGCTCCAGTCGATTCTCAAGGAGCAGGGGCAGGTGCTGCGGCACTCGGCTGACGCGGCGCAGCCCTGATTCTACGATGTCGCAGTGAACAACGACCTGCGACAACTCGATCTCGCCCATGTCTGGCATCCCTTCACCCCGATGCAGGCGTATGCGAACGAGCATGCGCCGATCATCGAACGCGGCGAGGGCTTTGACCTCATCGACACCGACGGCCGACGCTATCTGGACGGCATCTCCTCGCTGTGGTGCAACGTCCACGGCCACCGCGTCCCCGATATCGACGCCGCGATCCGCGACCAGCTCGACCGCATCGCCCACACCACGCTCCTCGGCCTCTCTTCGGTCCCCTCCATCGAACTCGCCGGCCGGCTCATCAGCTTATTGAACAATTCCGTCACTTCCCCGTTGACCCTCGGCCCTCAGCCCTTAGCCAGGGTGTTCTACTCCGACAACGGCGCCACCGCCGTCGAAGCCGCCCTCAAGATCGCCTACCAGTATCACCGCCAGAAGCCTGGCGGCCCGGATCGCCGCGACCTGTTCGCCTCCGTTGGCGGCGCCTATCACGGCGACACGCTCGGCTCCGTCAGCGTCGGCAGCATCGAGCTGTTCCACCGCGTCTACGGCGATCTGCTGTTTCGCACGATTTCCGTCCCCTCGCCCGTGACGTTTCGCGTTCCGGCGGGTCACACGCCCCAGACGTACCACAATCACTGCTTCGCTGAACTGGAGCGCGTGATCGTTGAGCAGAAGGACCGCCTCGCCGGCTTCATTATCGAGCCGCTGATCCAGGGCGCCGCCGGCATTCTCGTCCATCCATCGGGGTACCTCCGGCGCGTCCGGGAACTGACTGCCTCCCACGGCATCCCGCTGATCGCCGACGAAGTCGCAGTCGGATTCGGCCGCACCGGGACGATGTTCGCCTGCGAACAGGAGCAGGTCATTCCGGACATCCTCTGTCTTGCGAAGGGGATCACCGGCGGCTACCTGCCGCTCGCCGCCACGATCGTCAACGACGAGATCTACAACGCTTTTCTCGCTGCTCCTCACGCAGGCAAAACCTTTTATCACGGCCACACGTACACCGGGAATCCGCTCGCCTGTGCGGCGGCGATCGCCTCGCTCGACCTGTTCGAGAAGAACCACGTGTTGGCCAACGCTCGGGGGAACGCGGCGCGCATCTCCGAACGCCTCGCTCCGCTTGCCGATCATCCGCATGTCGGTGAGATTCGCCAAAAAGGAGGTATGATCGGCATTGAGCTCGTCCAGGACCGCGAGACCAGGGCGTCCTTCCCCATCGAACGCCGCACCGGCCACCTCGTCACGCTCGCCGCCCGTAAGCGCGGCGTCATCATCCGCCCGCTTGGCGACGTCGTCGTCCTCATGCCGGCCCCGGCCATGCCCGGCGAACTTATTGACCGGCTCTGCGACGTCGCGATTGAATCCATCGGCGAAGCAGTGCACGAACGCGATTCCATCACGAGCCCGAAGCGCTAGCGAGGGAGTCAAATCCCACAGGAACGTCCACCCGGACACCGCAGCAATCGCGCCTTGATCCTGCTTCGAGTGGATCGCAGGTCGTGGGGAGTGTGAAGCGGATAGACCTGCGACCTTCTCAGCGATTCGTTAGATTCTGTTGCGTGCTACATCCGCTTGCTGACTGCTGATAGCTCTTCACCGACAACCGATAACCGACAACCATGAAAATCGAACACGTCGCCTTCAACGTCCCCGATCCCAACGCCGCCGCCCGCTGGTACGTCGAGCATCTCGGCTTCACAGTGAAAAGGCGTTTCGTCGATCCCCCCTACGGCCACTTTCTGGCGGACGACAGCGGAACCGTCATGATCGAGATTTACTGCCGCTCCGATGCGCCGGTTCCCGATTACAAGAAGCAGCATCCCGCCGTGACACATCTGGCGCTGGTCTCGAAAGACGTCGATGCCGACGTTGCCCGCATCGAGAAGGCTGGCGGCAAGCTCTGGGGACAGATCGACCGTCAGGCCAGCGGCGACGTCCTCGCCTTCGTTCAGGACCCCTGGGGTCTCACGCTCCAGTTCGTCCAACGCGCGCAGTCGATGTTGTAAGAACGGCGCGGGTCACGGAGATTTGAGACTACCGAGCCGCAGGGTTAATCGCCGTGCTGGGTGGCACGCCCTTCGCAAAGCGAAGGGCGTGGTCAGATGGCGCTGATCTATGGACTCATGTCCGCCGCCGGCGGCTCCTCGGCGCGCCGCGGTTCCTGGGGGAGTCGCGTCCAGATCAGCAGCGCCGTCGCAATCAGGATCAGACTTGCGACGCCGAAACTCGTGCGGAGGTCGTAAGCTCTGGAGATCATCCCGAACATCAGCGGCATGAATCCCACGACGGCGAGCAGCACGTTGGTATAGGCGGTAAATTCGCGCACGCGCGCTTCCGGCGAACAGCCAACGATGTAGTTCAGATAGTACACGTAGAACAGTTCTCCTGCTCCGAGCAGCCCGAAGCTGAACAGGTACCACTTGCCGGGGACGAACATCGCCCAGGCCAGTCCGGCAACGCAGGTCAGCGTCGTCGTGAGCGCCGGCGTCCGTGGGTGAAACCTGGCCAGCAGCCAGCCGAGCACGAACCCGAACAGGCTCTTGCAGCCGAACCGCAGCGCCATCTGCACGCCGGTGTAGGTCTCAGGCGCTTCTCCAATGGCGTCCCGCGTATAGAGCGCCAGGTTCGCCATGATCAGGTTCCCCGCACCGTACGTCATCAGGAAGCCGACCAGCGCCACGAGGATCAGCCGGTTCGTGAAGTATTGCTGCAACCCTCGCGAATGCCGGCCAGCGAGGGGCGCGGCTCGCCGGTCTCGCCCGGCGGGAGCGTGGCCTGCGACGCGCAGATTGCCGCCGCCAGCATCGCCGGCGCCGTCGCGCGAACAGCACGATATAGCTCCACGGTCTCGCCAGCGGCGTGACCGAGATGCTCAGAAAACTGCCCCCCAGGATCAGTTGCGAAGCCGCTCGAACCAACCACTGCCAGTACAGGACCTGCCCCGAACGTGATGCCCAGCGTCCACGCACGCCGCTCCGTCGTCATCCCCCGGCCGATCATCTCCCACTGGCACATATTCATGATCCCGTTCGCGCCGCCGATGCAGCATGCGTGCAGCACGATCCCCGCCGCCCGTGCCAGCGGCGGCGGCCCCAGCACAGTGCCGCGACCAGCAACCCCGCCCCGCCCATCAGCAGGTAGCTCAGCATCCACAGCCAACGGAAGTGGCGCTTTGACGGGAACAGCCACGACACCAGCACCGGCAACGGCATCATCCACGTGGAGACCGACGACGGCAGGTTCGCCAGAGCGTCGCTCGCCCCCGCGCCCGCCAGAATCGCCGCGTGCAGCACTCCGACGTACAGCACGGGGGCGACGAGGTAGATCAGCGAGTTATTTACTATGAAGATCAGGCTGTTCAGTCGCTGCTGCGCCTCCGGCACAGCTACGACGTTTTCATCAGCATCTGGCGACACAGCGCGTCGGTCCCCATCGGAGCCGACCGACCGAGTGTCATCGTCGTGAGATTCAGCGTTCAATCCGCAATTCCCTCACCGACCCGTCACCGGCTCTACCCACTACCAACTACCTACCAGCCACTACCCCCTCGGATCCGAGTCCAGCGCCGGCCGCGGCGCATGCGGATAATCCACCGGCCGGTACGCGATCGCCAGCTCCGGCGTCTCCAGCCGCTGCTGTTTCTCAAACCGCGACGTCAGCGCCCGATCGAGAATCCCGGCGTTCAGCAGCGTCCGCTCCACGGGGTAGCTCGGCCGACCCGTGTGGATCATGCGCTCGATGCCCTTTAGCAAATAGGCGAAATGCGGATGCCGCCCTTCGACGTACTCTTCAAACCGCGTCGCCAGCGGCGCCGACTGCCCGTCGATTCGCAATGCCACGGCCGAACGCGATGCCACCCCCGGCAGCATACAGACCGCCCCCTGGAAACCGTCGCGGTAGCGGAACAGGAACAGCGCGGTCTCTTCGGTCGGATTCGACCGCGGATCGGTCCCCGCACTCGCCACCTGCGCAAAAGCCGCATCGAAGAGTTCCCGCGAGACAGTCCCGTCACTGAGAGCCCGCCACATCGCGTCCCCCTGCAGGCACTGCACCCACTCCACGCCGGTCTCCGCTCCACCCCGCCGCTCCACGTACGACTGGTACGCCTCGAGGGCATGAAACCCGTAAATGTCCAGCCCCGAATACCCGATCCCGACAGCCGCCGTGATGGGGCTCCCCAGCGGCACGTCGATGTCCGGTGTGCGGAACGTCACCGCCAGCGACGAACCCGCCATGAACGGCACGTTGAGCTGCCGCATCCGCTCGTAAATCCACAATGCGTCAGGCCATTCGGGGCCCAGGTGCTTGTCGTGGAATACAGGGACGACCTTCCCGTATTTGACGAAGGCGTCCGCCACTCCCGCGATGAACCGTTTCCGCGGGTACAGGTGCTGTCCCTTTTCGTTATACGGGTAGTCGCCGTGCTCGCCGATGACGATCACGCCGTCGACGGGGATCGAGTTACCGCCGACTGTCACCGCTCCCTCGATCGTGTCAAAGATCGGGACGCCGTGCTTTTTCGACATCGGCCGCGCCAGGTCCCGGTCGGTGAACTGCTCGACATACATCGACGCCAGCTTGAGCGCCGGCCCCGGCCCGCCGTCCTGCTTCCACCCTTCCAGAATCTTCCCGCACAGCACGTCCGCGTGCAGCCCGTGCTCGTACGCCGTAATGATCGCCGCCACGGACTTTGGCGGCACTTTCTCCGCGGCGCAAATTCCGCTCCGGGGGGCAAGACCATACACCGCCGCGGCAGCGGCGCCGGCCAGAACATCGCGTCGGGTGACTCCGGAATTCGCAAGCATCTCGGCACGATTCTCCCATCGAAGTTGCTGAATGCGTCGCCGCGACTCTACCGGACTATGCCCCGCATTGCCACGACGCTGACGTCCCCCTCTCCCCCGCGAATCGCTGTGATGTCAAGCAATGTGTGAGTCGAGGGAGAGGGGGGGCACCCTCTGGGTCCATGAGGGGTCTACACGAGAAAGCTGACTTTCCTCTGTAACAACTTCCCAGCACGTGCGCTCAACTTGTTAGAGGCGACGAAAAATGCGGTTTCCGCATCTCGCCGTCGACAAAACTTCGATCGCTGAATGGCGCGGCGTATCCGGGCTCAAGCACCCCGTGATATCAAGCCCGCACGTGCGACATCAACGGGGTGTTCGCCCGGTGCAACCGCACCATCTCGATACGCCGGCAGTCCCGATCCAGTTTCGCCGTAGGGCGAAACAATCGTGGCTTGCCGGCGTCTTTCTGTTGAGCGGAGGGAGCAGTCGCCCATTTGTGACAGCTCTGATGTGTCGGAACCCGACATAGCTGCACCCTCGCACCAGGCTGACGGGGTCTCGGAGTTCAGTTGATTGGCGCTGCGATTCGGCGATTGGTAGAATTCTCGCAACCCTTCGATCACTGGTGCGCTGCGGGTCTCACTTCTCTCGCGGAACATGATTGTGGTTCTTCACTGAGATCCAGGTCAGATTTGTCGTCGCTGCCGTTGCGCGCGGGTTGCGCTGGTTCGTCAGCGGCGTGTATTCGTGGCCGCGTCAGGACGCGGTGTTGCATGATCGGGCGACCGTTGCTGATGCTTGGGGGATTTTGCAGGAACGGGGCCAATGATGCCGCCATTTCGTGATGGGGCGGGCGGTTGTTGTCCTGATCACAAATTGTCTTTTCCGGTCTGCACAGGGCCGTCTCGAGATTCCACTGCCGCTTTACGTCGCTGCGTGCGTCGCGCCAGTTCGTCCACCTTCGGGTCCCGGAGCAATTCCATGAGAAGCCTTTGCTGGGTAGCAGGTCTGCTGTTGTGCGGTTTGTTTCTTGTTTACGAATCGGGTGCGCAGGAGCGAAAGGCAACAGCGGCGCGGGGGCCGGGCGCAGCGGCCTCGAATGAACCGAACACGAAGGACCGCGCAGCGATCGACGCCATCAATGCGGAGTTCACGCGGGCCTTTAACGCCGGGGATGCGGCGGCACTGGCGAAGCTGTTCACCGTGGACGCACGGATGACCGACGAGGCCGGGAAGACCGTCGAAGGGCGCGAGGCGATTCAGAAGCAGCTGGCGGAATCCTTCCGCGAAACTCCGGGCGTGACGATTACGCTGCGGACCGATTCGTTGAAGTTCTTGAGCCCTGAGGCGGCGTTCGAGGAGGGAGCCTCTCAGTTGCACGTGCCGGGTGAGGAAGATGCGGAGTTCAACCCGTACTCGGCCGCGTATGTGAAAGTGGACGGCCAATGGCTGCACGCCATCGTTCGTGACTATCCGCCTTCCGAGAGCAACGCAGCCGTGGCGGACAATCAAGCGCTCCAGGAACTCGATTGGATGGTTGGTGAGTGGGTCGAGGAAGACACCGACGGCAAAGCGCTGAGTTCGTGCCGCTGGGCGCAGAACAACCACTTCCTGGTTTGGGAATATACGGTCGACGTCGACGGAGCCAACGCGCCGGGAGGAACGATGTTCATCGGGCGGTGCCCGCTGACGGGACAGATCAAGTCGTGGCTGTTCGACGCGAACGGAGGGCATGGTGAGGCGACATGGACGCGTCACGGTGACAGCCAGTGGGTCGTGAAGGCGTCCGGCGTGCTGGGAGACGGGCGAGTGGCATCCGCTACACAGTACGTCACCCGGCTGGGGGCCGACCTGACTTCGTGGACGTCCGTCGATCGCGTGGCCGGTGGCGAAGTGCAGCCGGATGTGTCGGAGTACACCATTGCACGCAAGCCGCCGACGCCCAAGTCGTCCGGCGCGGATAAGAGCCGCTGACCCCAGAAAGGAACCACGAATATGAACGCTCCAAGAATGAAATGGCTTGGCGTGGGTCTGGCGGCGGCGCTGGCAGCCTGGTCCTGGTCCGCAGGCAGTGCGGGCCATGGCGGTGGCGGTCGTGGAGGCGGGGGTGGGGGCCATGGCGGAGGCGGCCCCGCGCGGGGGGCGGCGGGGGCGGCGGTGGTCATCGAGGTGGCGGCGGAAACATTGGCGGCATGCAGGCCCGGGGGGCGGCGGGCACCCGGGAGGAGGGGCAGGCATGTCCCGGCCGGGAGGCGGACTTCCAAGTGGCGGAAACAGGGGCGGAGGTATGGCGTCGCTGGGAACGCAACCCATTCAGCGACCGGGGAGTGGCGGCGCGGGCTTATCCGATGGCGGCATGGGGCACGCGGGTCTGGGTGGCGGTCATCATCCGGGCCAGGGAGGGCAGCGACCGGAAATGAATCGCCCTGGTGGAGCAGGATCACGTCCGCAGGTGCCTGATTTCAGCCAGCGTCCGACATCGCGGCCGGCCATCCATCCCGGTCAAGTGGGACCTGGGAGTATTGCGGGTGAGCCGGGCGGCACTCGACCCGGAGCAGGTGGCGGCGGAATCCAGCGTCCGTTTCCGTCTCGTCCGGGACAGGATGGCGGCGGAATTCAACGGCCACTGCCGTCACGTCCAGGACAGGATGGCGGTGGGATACAGCGTCCGACTCGACCCGGTCAGGATGGCGGCGGAGTTCAACGGCCATTGCCCGACCGACCGGGCAATCGGCCGGGCGATCGGAACGACTTCGACTTCAACCAGAACAACTTCACGAACATCAACTACAACCGGATCAACAACAACGTCATTAATCGCAGTCCCACGATCAACAACAATGGCTATCGCGGGGGCGCGGCCTGGGGCGGGTACGGCCACGGCTACCGGGGCGATTGGGGTTACGGCGGCGGCTGGGGCAATAACTTCCACGACAACACCTGGGGATACGGCGCCGGGTGGCGCCCCGCGTATTGCGGTTATCACGGAAACTGGTACCACGGCTGCGGCGGGAACAACTATTACTTTGGCGGCAATTCCGGCGCGTTTTGGGCGGGCTTGGCGGCCGGTTCGTTGACCGGCTGGGCGCTCGGTTCGCGGCCGTACTCCTGGGGTTACTCGAGCTACTCCAACCCGTACTACACACCCGCCGTCCAGCAGGTGTACGTGCAGCAACCGATGCCGGTGTACGACTACGCGCTGCCGATCGACACGGAAGTTCCGCCCCCCGCGCAGGAGGTGACGCAGCCGGCGGTGAGCACGTTCGACCAGGCACGGCTGACGTTCCAGGCCGGGGATTACCAGCAGGCGCTATCGCTCACGGACCAGGCGCTGGCGAAGATGCCGAACGACGCGGCGATGCACGAATTCCGGGCGCTGGTGCTGTTCGCCCTGCAGCGATACGACGAGGCGGCCGCCGTGTTGTACTCGGTGCTGTCGGTCGGTCCCGGCTGGGACTGGACGACGATGGCGGGGCTGTACGCCGACATCGATACCTACACGCAGCAGCTGCGCACGCTGGAGAACTTTCGCTCACAGCATCCCGACGATGCGGCGCCCGCGTTCCTGCTCGCCTATCACTACAGCACGGCGGGATACAAGGAAGAGGCGGCACAGCAGTACGAGGCGGTGGTGAAGCTGCTGCCCGGCGACCAGCTGTCGGCCGGACTGTTGTCGCTGCTGCAACCGGCCCCGCCCCAACCCGCAACACCGCCGCAGCCGGCAACACCTCCGGAGCCGGCGCCGCCTCCATCCCCCGTCCCGACTTCACCGGGAACCACGATTGACCCCGCGAAGCTGTCCGGGAACTGGACCGCTAGTCCCGATCCCGGAACAAAGATCTCGCTGGCGCTTCAGTCGGATGGCAAGTTTACCTGGGACGTGGCTCAAGGCGGGCAAAGTCACCGCATCGAAGGGACCTACACCGTGGACGGCGAACAGTTGTCGCTGGCGCAAACGGAAGGAGGCGCCATGGTCGGCACCGTCGCGCTCCACGGTGACAAAGAGTTCAATTTCCGCGCACTGGGGGGGCCCGCGTCCGACCCGGGGCTGGCGTTTACCCGCTAGTCGGCACAAGCACGACCGAAGTTGCTGGAGTCGCTCGCCACAGACCGAACCGGCGCGGGTGTGCTGAACGCCCGCGCCGGAGGCGCGTCCGGCGGGCGTTGCGGAAGCCACTCTGACGATTTCGTCGCGCGCCGGCAGTGGACGAGGGCAGGTTGCGGCGCAGTTCACACGCAACGCCGGCAGCTCACGTAACGCGAGCCGGCTCAAGCCTTGACGTCGCACGTGCGGTGATCGACAAAGACGCCACCAGCTTCGGTGCGAAGCTCCGCTCGGTGTTCCGGATCGATCCCATGCGCATCTGCCAACCAGAATCGACGTCCACAAATCGAGAATCCTGCCGACGCCTGCTCGTCGCGTGTGTGGCGATTGGCACACTCACCACATCGGTTGCCGCCCAGGGGACGCGCACAACCGATACCTACCGCCGCATCAAAGCCGAGCTCAATGCCGTCCCCGCGATCGACACCCACGATCACCTCTTCCCCTTCGATCGCCTCCCCGCCCGCGAGAAGACGCCCGACGGCGAACAGGTCAACCTCTGCAGCATATGGCGCAACAGTTACCTCCCGCAGCTCGCCAAAATCACCCCCTGGAAGTCCGAAGTCCCCTTCGCCGACTGGTGGAAAGAAGCCCGCGACGACTTCGACAACGTCCGCAGCGCCAGTTACTACCGCTACACCGCGATTGCCATCCGGGACCTCTACGGCATCGACTTCGACACCATCACCGACGAGCAGGCCGCCGAACTCAACCAGCGGATCGTCGCCAATTACCGCGACCCGAAATGGCTGTACGAGGCCGTCACCGAGCGGGCCAACATCGAGCTGATGTTCAACGACCCTTACTGGGATCGCTACGGCTTCAAGATCTCGTACCCCTGGGAAGTCCTGGTCTTCAACGTCACGCCGCTGGTCCGTGGGTTCCACCCGTCCGAGTTTCCGTCTGACGCCGACAGCCCCTACGTCTTTGCGAAAAACCACGGCCTGGCCATCGAATCGCTCGACGACTATCTCAAAGTCCTCGAAGCGATGTTCCTCGAAGCCACTGACCGCGGCGCGGTCTGCCTCAAAACCACGCTCGCCTACCAGCGTACGCTGTTCTTCGACAACGTCCCCAAGGACCGCGCCGCTGCCGCCTTCGGCCAGCGCGGCGCCATGCTCACCGCCGCGCAGATCAAGGACTTCGAAGACTTCATCATGTGGCGGCTGTGTGAATTCAGCGCCAAGTACCAGCTTCCGTTCCAGATCCACACCGGTCACGGCCGCATCCTGGACGCAGGTTCCAATCCGATGAACCTCGTCAACCTGATCGATGCCAACAACAAAACGAAGTTCATCCTGTTCCACGGCGGCTACCCGTGGGTCGGCGAAACCGGCATCATCGTCCACCGCTACTCCTCACGCGTCTGGATCGACTCGGTCTGGCTGCCGATGCTCAGCTATTCGACGGCCAAACGTGCCTTCCACGAATGGCTCGACACGATGCCGTCGAGCCGCATCATGTGGGGCGCCGACTGCAACCACGCCGAAGGCATCTACGGCGCCACCGAGCTCAACCGGCAGTGCATCGCCGAAGTCCTCGCGGAGAAGGTCATCAACGGCGATCTCAACGAAGCCCAGGCCCTGCGCATCGGCCGCCAGATCCTCCGCGACAACGCGCTGGAACTGTTCCCGCAACTGAAGGACCGGCTGTGGAAGCACACCGGCAAGCGCCTGACGCCGGCAGAATGAAAGGATCTACTTCCGGTAATACTCCCACGCCACGCGCGGATCGTAACCCGCTCCCGGTCGCCCGTCGTGGATCACAATCCCGTAGCGGAGCTGCAAATCTTTGCCCGGCGCAACCGCCACGCTGCTGACCTTGCCCTTGGTAAATGCCTTCTGCCCGAACGGATTCGCCACCAGCAGCCCGTACGCCCGCGCGTGCCACCACGGCTTCCGGAAATTATCCGGATGCGACAGCACCGTCACCCCGACGTTCTTCTTGTCCACAACGCCGCTGTAATCGCACCAGTCGCTGGCCTGTCCCCACACCGCGCTCGCCGTCGTCCGGAACTCGCTGTCTGTGATGCAGGCCCCGGTCCCCGTCTTCTCAATCAGCGGCGTTGCCAGCCGCACGCCGAGTCCCATCTCCTCCTGATCGCCGAACGCGAACTCGTGGTCCGACGAGAACTTGCTCTCCAGCGTCAGGAAATACACCTCGCGCGTCCGCACCAGAAAGTACTGGCACACTTCATCGCACACCGCCGCATCGTGCGCCGCGTTCCAGTACCGGTTGCGCACGGTGAACGTCAGAATCCCCCGCGCCTGCGCCGGCTCCTCCACGAACTCCACATGCTCGACGGTCGCTTTCCCGCGCCACGAATCCGCCCCGCTGATGTCGCCGAACGCCATCCAGATCCCGGGGTGATACGTCGCATGGTCCTGCAGGTCCCCCTCCTGCGGCGGATGATTCCGCGTCACCTGCACCCCCGCCGGCGTGTGGACGTCGCAGAAATACGGTCGTGTGATCTGTTCGTCCTTGTACACGTATTTCGCGACCAGCTGATCGCCTGAATGAATCACGAGGGCTCCGGGCTGCTGCTCCACGCGGAAAGCCGGTTCTGCAAGCACAGAAGTTGCCATTGCCGCGAGCAGCAGTGAGGCCAAGGCGGGGACGTCCAACCATGTGACGAGTGCTTTCATCGCAGATTCCTGCTGGGGCTGTTGAGAAGGCGAAATTATGTCACCACGCAGGCACGAAGAACACGCAGGCGAGGAGCACACCTCCTCTTTGTGCCCGTTGTGCCTTTGTGGTTCAAAACTTTCAACGAACAACGGTTGGCACGGATCGGCCGCACGACTATGGCAGCAGCCAGGACTTCAATCTGGCGATCGCCTCCTCTTTCGTCGTGACGCGGTCCTCCAGTTGTTCATCGCGGATGCGGTCCAGCCAGGACTGAAACTCCGGCCCCGGCGTCTGGCCCAGCGCGATGAGGTCCGCGCCGGTGACCAGCGGCGCCGGATCAATGATCTTGCGCGGCGTCTGCTGCAGATAGCGATCGACGAACTCGATGGCGGTCGCGTCGCCGCGCCGGGCGGCGACATCGGCGCGCACGAACTTCAACAGGTCGTCGGCGAAGGGATGTGCCAGAACGCGTTTGAGTTTTGCCGCCGGCAGCGTCGGTGCCTCAACCAGGTCGCGCTGGTGGGCGACCAGCCAGACGGTGCGATCGGATTGCTGGTTCGATAGCCGCAGCCGGCGCGTGACGCCGGCGACCGTCCCCGCGCGATCGCGGTCGCGTTTCGATTCGCCGCCGCTGGCAGGCAGTCGCTGCAGCAGTGTGGCGAGCGCGAGTTCGAAAGTCGGCTCATCGAGCTGGTCGAGCATGTCGAGCAGGTGCGCCCAGGGACCGAGGTCGACCGCGGCGGCGAGGTCGCCGATCTCCGGCAGGACGACCGGCAGCAGCCCGAGCTGCTGCACCAATCGCACCGCGCGCCGGCGGTGCGGGCTGACCAGCATTTTGTGCAGTTCCTGCGTGATCCGCTCGATGCTGACAACCACGAGCTGCGGCGCCATGTCCTGAACGGCCGCGGCGGTCGCAGGATCGAGTTCGAAATCCAGCGTCGCGGCAAACCGGACGGCCCGCAGCATGCGGAGCTTGTCTTCCTGCATCCGGTCCTGCGGACGGCCGATCGCGCGGACCAGGCCGGCGCGGACGTCCGCCTCGCCGCCGACGTAGTCGCGGACCGCGCCTGCGACCGGGTCGTAGAACATGCCGTTGATCGTGAAGTCGCGACGCTGCGCGTCCTCCTCCGGCGTGGTGAAGCGAATCTGGCTTGGATCGGGCCGCCGGCCGTCGGGATAGGCCCCTTCGCTGCGGAACGTCGCGACTTCGACCTTGAGATGCACGCCGTGGACGCGCGGTCCAATGACGATGACCACGCCGAAGCTCTCGCCGACGGTGAGCGTCTTGCGATGACCAAACAGGTCACGGACTTGCTCCGGCCGAGCGTTGGTAGCGACGTCGTAATCCTGCGGCTCACGCCCCATCAGCAGATCCCGGACGCATCCGCCGGCCCACAGCGCCGTATAGCCGGCCGACTGCAACGTCTGGACGACCTGCGTCGCAAATTCACGGCTGGCGTCGGCGGAGGACATGGGACCAGGGAACTGAATGGGTTAACCGTTAACGGTCAATTGTTAATTGTGAAAGGTTCAGCATCGAGTTTGGCCGTGGACAAAACCTGAACCATCGACAATTGACCATTATCAATTGACTTCACTCCAGCGTCTCCAGCAGTCCCGCCATTTCTCCCGCGGCGTGCGTGTCGCCGATGCGGTTCGCCACGCCGATCCCGGCGCGGAGCGCCTGGCCTGCGGCGGCGGCATTCCCTTGTTCGGCGAGGACCTGCCCCTGCTGGAAGTAGGCCGCAACGTAATTGGGGTCTTTGGCGAGGGCGTCTGCGAGACAAGCGAGGGCTGCGTCGACTTTGCCGGCGCGGCGGTGCTCCATCGCCAGTCCGTAATGCAGAAACGGGTCGTCGGGGGTCGCTTTCAGCAGTTCCTGCAGCTTCTCGAGTCGGGACATGGTCGGGACTCCGGCGTTGGCGGCCGGGTTCGGAGGTCGGTGGCGGGTTTGTTGCGGTGAGCGGCCGCCTGCTTGATGCGAAATCGTGGTTCCGGCGGCAATTCCTGGCAAGGTGCGGCGGATGTCCGCACAGTTTGCCCCGTTCGACAACGTGCAACTAGGCAAGTTGTGCGTGATCGGGACCGGCGTTTCAAGCGTTGCAACGCGGGTGGTCGATCCACTCGCGGAGAATGGACTCTATCTCTCCGGCAGGCTGACGGATACGGCCAAGCGACACCTTCGGGATTTCCGGGCAGCCGAAGGCGTCGAACGGAACTGCACGTGCCCCCGGAAGCGGTTGAAGTGCGGCACGTGACGTGAAGCGACGCATCCCCCCCGCCACTTATACAGGTCCACAGATGATGCTCCGTAATCGGTCCGCCGGACTGTGGGTCATTCTGTGCCTGGCGGTCTGCGGATCACGGCTCCTGGCCGACGAAGCGCCTTCGGTCGCGCCCGTTTCCGCCGCCCGGATGACGTCGATCGTCAAGGCGGTGGAGCGCGCCACGCGCTCCTGCGTGAACATTCACAGCGAGAAACGCGCCAAGACCGCCGATGTCCTGTTCTCCGCCGGAAAGGACAAGAAGATCAGCGGGATGGGAACCGGCATCGTCGTCGACGAGCGCGGCTACATCGTGACAAACTACCACGTCGTTCGCGACGTGGAGAGCCTGCGGGTGACGCTGCATGACGGCTCGGCGTTCAATGCCAGCGTCGTCTCCTACGACAGCCGGGAAGACCTGGCCATCATCAAGATCGAGTCCGCTCAGCCGCTGTCGGTGATGCCGTTTGGCACTTCGTCGGACCTCATGCTGGCCGAAGACGTGCTGGCGATCGGCAATGCGTTCGGCTACGAACATACGGTGACGCGCGGCATCATCAGTCACTTGCACCGTGACGTTGAAGTCGACGACGAGCAGTCGTACCGCAACCTGATCCAGATCGATGCGGCGATCAATCCCGGCAACAGCGGCGGCCCGCTGCTGAACGGGGACGGGGACGTGATCGGGATCAACGTGGCGATTCGGGCCGGTGCGCAGCGGATCGGCTTTGCGATTCCCATCGACGATGCCCGCGTCGTGATTTCGCGGCTGCTCAGCATCGAAGCGCTCGATAAGACCTACCATGGTCTCGAACTGTCGGACGTCAAGCACGGCGCCGACCGCAAGCTGCTCGTCCGGCGGGCGTTTGACGGCTCGCCCGGACAGTCGGCGGGACTGCAGCCCGGGGACGTGATCCGCAAGGCCGGCAACTCGCTCGTGATCGACGCCGCCGACCTCGAACGCATCCTCCTGGGACGACATCCCGGCGATGTCGTTGATCTCCAGATCGAGCGGGCCGGAGCGAACGAGAACCTGCAACTGAAGCTTGCGGCCCTGTCACCCGAACGCGCGACTCCGGCCCACCGTACGCTGCCGAATATCGCTCCGACTCCCACAACGACGCCGGCCCCGACGACAACAACAACAACAGCCGCCGCGACTGATGCGCTGTCCGACCGGATCTGGAACGTGTTCGGGCTGCGGCTTTCGAAAGTGGCGGCCGGCGACACATCACTGGCAGGCCAGCCGTATCACGGCGGGTTGTCGGTGACGGCGGTGCGTCCGGACAGCCCGGCCGCCCGCAACGGCCTGCAGAACGGCGACGTCCTTGTCGGTCTGCACGTGTGGGAAACGATCAGCCCGGAGAATCTGACCTACATCCTGAATCACCCGCAGTTCTCGAACTTCAATCCGTTGAAGTTCTACATCCTGCGGAACCGCGAGACGTTGTACGGTCACTTCGACCTGACGACAACGGCCTCGCACGCACAGTCCGGCGGCTGAACGAGACGACGGCGCTGCTGTGACGTTCGGCAGTCAGACGCTGCATCGAGACCACGGGCACCCGCGCGCCCCGGCGGGAACCTCACATTCCGTGGTGCGGACGGCGATCCGCTTACATGACCTCGATCTCGTTGGAGAGCGTGCGGGAATCGAGCTCTCCCAGCGCCGCGTGTGTCGCCAGTTGTTTGGCGTAATAGGTGCACGCGATGCCGCTGAGGATGACGTCGAGCCCCTGCACTTCGACTCGCAGGTCGCGAATGCGGCCCCCCGTGCGGCAGCGCACGATGCGCTCTACTCGCGTCACCAGATCATCGACCGCGGTATCGAGAACCACACCCGTCGCTGTGCTTTCGGCCAGCATAGATGCTCCTCCTTGAAGTGAGCCGGACGGTGCGCTGACGATGTGGACAACAGCCAGCATCGCCGGGTGGCGGCGATCGGACGTTTAAGCTCCAGGCTCGCATGCTGCGACGCCGTCCCTGCGTCCGCCCAGCGGAGCACACGTCCAAACGCTTCGCACCGTTCGAAACTCTAGCTTTGCGAATCCGGTTCGTCAAACGCGAGGTGCGAAATCAGCGACGATTTGGCCGATTTTTAACCTGGTAATGCGGCCGCCTCTGAGCTGTCCCTCTCGATGACAGACATCGTCCGCCAGCGGCCGGTGCGAAATCGCAGCAGAAATCCCACTCCGAGCACCATGATGTAGACCGAGACCGCCCACCAGCAGTGCAGTAACTGGCCGCTGCCATAGCGGACGACGAGCCAGGCCGGCAGGACCATCAGCGTCCAACTGGCGGCGAACGTCCACAACAGCGAGAACCGGGAGTCCCCTGCCCCGCGGATCGCCGACCCAAAGACGATTGCCATCGCGTCGAAATAGGAATACAGCGCCACGAACCGCAGCAAGTGCACGACGAGCGGCCGCACCTTTTCGAACTCCGCCAGCTTTGCCGGATCGTCGGAGGCGTAGGGGAGCAGCATCAGGTGCGGCAGCGCGAGGTACAGCACGATGAACACGCCCATGTAGGCGGACGCCACCGCGAACGCACACCAGGTTGTTCGCGCGGCGGCGTCAATGCGGCGTTCCCCCATCCGCCGGCCGACGACCGTGAGGACGGCCGTTCCCAGCCCGAACATCGGCACGAACGCCAGCGAGTTCAGGTTGAAGGCGATCGTCGTCGCCGCCAGTTCGGATGTCCCCAGCCGCCCGATGAGGACGGTGAACAACAGGAACGCTCCGACGTCGACGAGGTATTGCACGCCGGTCGGAAGGCCGTACCGCAGCATGCGCAGCGTCAGTTCGCGATCGAACCGCCAGGATTGCCACAGGGGATAGCCTTCCTGGAGCATGGCGTAGCCGGCGAGTCCGGCGAACAGCGTGCAGGTACAGCAATTCGCGATGTTCGTCGCCCAGGCCGCACCCGCGATGCCGTATTCGGGAAAGGGGCCAACTCCGAAGATCAACAAGTACGCGAGCACGGCATTCAGCGCGGCCGCCCCCATGTTGACCCACATCACGACGATCGTGCGTCCACGTCCGCTGAAGAACGACGAACAAACGATGGACAGCAGGGCCGGCAGCCCGCCGTAGCAGCAGATCGAGAAATACTGGACCTCTATCTGCGCCACACGTCCCGAGTGTCCGGTCCAACTCAGCAGTTGACTCGCAAAGGGGCCGCAGCAGGCCAGCAGCAACCCGCAGAGGATGGCGAACCGGACCCCCTGCCAGAGGGCTGCCGCCACGCGCTCCGGCTTGCCGGCGCCGGTGTACTGCGCGACGAAGGTGTTCGTGTAAACCGCGGTGCCGAACGGGAGCGACAGGATCGCCCAGAACAGCACGCCGGCCGGAAGGGACGCCGCAACTGCATCCACGGACGAGCGCGTGAGGAAGATGCGGTCGGTGACATGCATCAGCGATTGCGAACCGGAGCTGACGATCAGCGGGACTGCGACGCGGAGCAGTTCCCGCAACGTGCCCGAGAACGAGTCCGGATCCGTTGCCGCGCGAGGCGGCTCAGGGGATCTCTGCGGATCGGACGACTCCTGCGCGTGTTCCACGGTCATAGCCGAACGAGTCGTTCGTCGCTGTCGGGGCTGAACGGCGTCGGCCACGAGGATGCGCTCCATCGCTGCGGGTGAGAGGTCGCCGCGTGCAGAGAGTCTGGCGACTGGGCCGCGGAACATCCAGCCGCAATCGACGAGCTGACACGGGATTTCGCGAAAGGTTCACGAAAAGGCATGAATTGACGCAAAGGCGCGTCAAGCATGTGCAGCACGCCCCCTCAGTGCGCGTCTCTGCGTCCCCGCGGCTTTGCGGCACGTGGATCTACAAGACGCCCTTCGATGACGGCACGCCTTGCTGCCGCGGATCGAGGGCGACTGCCATCCGCAGCGCACGGGCAGTCCCCTTGAACAGCCCTTCGGCGATGTGGTGGCTGTTGTCGCCGTGGTGCAGTACCAGGTGCAGATTCATCAGCGCATTGGCCGCAAATGCCTGCCAGAACACGTCGACGAGCTGCGTGTCGAATTCACCGATTTTCTCCGTGGGGAACGAGTACCGGCCGACGTACCAGTAGCGCCCGCTGAGGTCGACGGCCGACGTGACGAGCGTTTCCTCCATCGGCAGGGTCATCGAGCCGTAGCGGGCGATGCCGCGGCTTGTCTCCCAGCGCGCGGGCCAGCGCTGGCCGAGGCAGATGCCGACATCCTCGACCGTATGGTGGTGATCGACATGCAGGTCCCTTGGGCGTCAACGGTGAGATCGAACAGGCCGTGCTTCGCCAGCAGTGTGAGCATGTGGTCGAAGAACCCGACACCGGTCTGAACCTGCGACGTGCCTGTTCCGTCCAGCTCGAGGCGCAGCGTGATGTTGGTCTCGGCAGTCTGGCGTTTGATTTCGGCGTTGCGGGGCATGGGACGAAAGAGCGTGCGAAAAAGTGAGAACAGTACGAACGGTAACGGAACCTCGCCGCCCACGCGAACCTCCGCGTCGATTTCCCCCCTTTTCGTACTGTTGCTACTTTTCGTACTGTTCGCACTCCGTTAAAGCGACGACGATCGTCTTGAGCGCTCGAGAAACCGATCGATCTCGTCGTCCGTGCCGACGGTGATTCGCAGGCCGTCGATCGCCGTGAGCGCGCCGCGGGCCGAGCGCGTTCGGGAATCGCATGTAGCGGATCAGGATCCGGCGGGATTTCAGGGCTTCGTAGATGGCGTGGTGCTTGCCGGAGGGGTGTGTGCACCAGACGAAGTTGGACTGGCTTGGAACGACCCGGAATCCGAGCGTCGTCAACTCGGCGCTCAGTCGTGCGCGTGGCCACGATCTTGCGGCGGTTCGCCAGCATCCACTCCTGGTCGCGCAGCGCCGCTTCGGCGCCGGCGAGGGCGAGAGCGTCGCAGTTATAGCTGTCCTTGATCTTACGCATCCCGGCGATCAGATCCGGATGTGCGACGGCGAAGCCCATCCGCAGCCCGGCCAGGCTGTAGGACTTGCTGAAGGATCGCGTCACCACGATTCGCGCACCCGGATCGGTGTTCAGCAATTCCATGCGGTGGGGCTGATCGGCGAAATCGCCGTACGCTTCGTCGAGGACCAGAATCCCGCGGGGGGGCACGAGCGACAGCATGGTGGCGTCGCTCCAGTGCGTCCCAGACGGAGAGTTCGGATTGGGGACGAAGACCAGCCGACTGTCCTCGATCAAACGGCGGCAGGCGGCGAGGTCCCAGGACCAGTCGGGCCGCAGCAGGAGCCGCTCGTAGCGGGCTGCTTGAATCTGCGCCAGCGTGTCGTACAGGATATAGCTGGGGTACGGCGCCGTGATGAGATCGCCGGGATCGGCGAAGGCACGGACGAGCAGGGTCAGGTTTTCGTCGCTGCCGTTCGCCGGCAGGATCCAGTCTTGGTCAACACCGAACAGGTCAGCGGCGGCGCGTCGGAAAGCATTCCCCAGCGGGTCGGGATACAGGTGCAGCCGGCTGCGGGCGACGTGTTCGATCGCCTCGATGACGCGCGGCGACGGAGGATACGGGTTTTCGTTCGTGTTGAGCTTGGTCCAGCCGGCATCCTGCGGCTGCTCGCCGGGGACGTACGAGTGCAGGCGATCGACGCTGGGACGGAAGAGAGACACGGGCTGGGAGACGTGAGGTCAGACTAAAGTGACAAGAATGATTGGAATGTTCGAATGATCAAATGTCGAATGACGGAGCTGATGCATTCGACATTCCTCCATTGGGACATTCTGCCGGACACGCGGTGGGCGCGGGATGTTCGCCGACGACCCTGGGGCAGGGGTTTGTCGGGGAAAAGCTGGGCTTTCTCCCCGTTCCCCAGCGTCAACTCGGCTGAGGTCACCTTTTCGGTGTCCGGTCCGTCCGAGATGCACTCGGCGCGCAGCGTGCCGCTCCTTCGCGCCTGTGATCTGGAAGACATGGACGTCTTCAGCCTCAGCTGTTGAGGCGTCCAGGTCGTGTTTGAAGGTGGAGATTTCGCCGACCTTTTCCGCCAGCACAGGGTTGTCCGCCAGCGCGCTTGCACCTGCGCTCGAATTCCTCCATTCCCGGATCAGGGACTTCACTGGGCATCTCGACGCCGCTGAAATCGGCGCCCTCGACAAGTTCGTAGACCTCGCCGGTGCTCATCGTCAGTTGGCCCGACTGCAGGTTCATTGGGTTACGGCTGCCGGGGTCCATCACCGCAACGATTCGGCCAGAGCCTTTGTCCCCCTTCACGTCGAACACAAACGTGTTCTCCTGGTCCTGGGACATCTGGATCGACGCCATCCAATCCATTTCGACCGACGTGACCTGCCCGACGTGCTCGATGACGACCGGATTGTTCGAGATCTGTGGCCGTGCCTGAGTCTCGATCGTGCTGAAGCCAAAGTACATCGTGCCGAAGCAGCAACCGCCGCACAGGAGCACGAACCCGCCGAAGCCGCCGAACACCAGCCCCAGGATCAGGCACGTGTTGCTCGACTTGGCCGGAGGCGGAGGTTGCGGGGAGAGAACGTCGCGCGGAATGCTCATGCGAAAGTCGGGAATCGGTGGTCGGAGTCGATTAGCGGGGTGCCGCAGGCGACGGCGATCGTCGAGGACCGCTGGTCAGTTGTCAGTAGAGGCCGCGGCGGCGACACGATAACAAATTGGTTCACCGTTGCGCAGTCTCGGTACGTACGGCGGTTCCACTAAAGTGCGGGGCTGGAATGGCCGTCGGAACACCGGAAATGTCGGCGTCGGTGGACGCGCTCCGGCAGTCGCTCAATTCCTGCGGAACGTTCCGCGGAACGTCTTCGACGCGGGTGACATCGGCCCCCAGCCCGCGCGCTTCTCTTCCAGCCGTTCGTAGCCGCGGTCGAGATGGTAAATCCGGCGCACGACCGACGGGCCCTCGGCGGCGAGCGCCGCCAGCACTGCCGCGCGCGCTCGCCCGCAAGTCGGACGCCATCACGGAAGCGCCGCTGAGTCGCGCAGGCCCGCTCACAATGGCTGGCCCCTTCGCGGCGGATACGAGCCCCCATCCGCGCCCAGTTCCGAAATATGCATGAACCGGTCCGGAAACACTTTGTCAGTGACAAGGCTGATGCCGTCCGCAGTGGCGAGCAACGCGGTGAGCTGCGCCTGCATGTCCGTGGGAACTGCCGGGTACGGGAGTGCGACACACTCTGCCGATCGTAATACGGTAGCGCCCATCCACCTGGATTGTCGCCTCCGCGTACTCGAGGCCGACGCCGATCTCCCGCAACAGTTCCAGGACGGCGGTCAGGTGCGTCGGCTCGGCGCCGGTGACGTCGATCCGACCGCGCGTGATGGCTGCGGCCATCACCAGCGTCGCAGCTTCGATGCGGTCCGGGATGATCCGATATGTGCAGCCGCTCAGTGCGGAGACACCGGTCACCCGGATCGTCGGCGTGCCGAGACCGGTGATCTGCGCGCCGGCCGCGATCAGAAACCGGCCCAGATCGACGACCTCCGGCTCGCAGGCCGCCGCTTCGATTGTTGTCACGCCGTCGGCCAGGACGGCTGCCGACAGGACGTTGCATGTCCCGGTCACGGTGCTGCCGAACGGTCCTCCGAGATAGATGTTCGCTCCTGTCAGCCGGTCCGCTTCGGCGATGACATAGCCGCGCTCGATCTGAATCCGGGCGCCGAGTGCGCGCAGCCCCTTGAGATGCAGATCGATCGGCCGGTGGCCGATGTTGCAGCCGCCGGGGAGGGACACACAGGCATAGCCGTGCCGTGCGAGCAACGGCCCCAGCACACAGACGCCGGCTCGCATCCGGCGGACGAGGTCATAGTCGGCAACGCAATTCGATCGGGATGCGGGCTGCAGCTCGAGCGCGCCGTCCGAGAGCCGCGAACATGAAGTCCCCAGGGCGCCCAGGAGTGCGGTCAACGTGCGGACGTCGGCGAGGTCGGGGACGTTCTGCAGCCGACACGTTCCGTCGACGGCCAGGGCGGCCGACATGATCGGCAGGGCGGCGTTCTTCGAGCCGCTGACTGCGACCGATCCTTGCAGCGGTCGACCACCGCGAACGATGAGCATGTCCATCCATGGACTCCTGCTGATGCCGCGCTCCCCTGCGGGTCGCGGCTAAACGTTGGTGCGTCTTGCCAGGACCACGCGCGGGTGGCCAGTGGCGTCGTTCACGATCCGCACGTTGGTGAACTCGGAACGCCCGCTGATTTGCTGCTGCAGGACGGCCGCCTGCTCGCGGGCGCATTCGAGCGCGAGCCAGCCGTTCTTGACCAGATAGGGTGCCGCTCCATCGATGATCCGCCGCAGGATGTCCATGCCGTCCTCGCCGCCGCGGAGCGCGCCGTGCGGCTCGTGCAGGCGGACCTCCGGATCCAGCTGCTCCATTTCGTCGATCCGCACGTACGGCGGATTGCTGACGATCACGTCGTACTGCGCGTCTGCGGCAATCGGCGAGAACATATCTCCTTCGACGAACGTAACGCGATCGGCGACGTTGTTCCGTTGTGCGTTGCGACGCGCCACGGCGATCGCAGCGGGACTGATGTCGACCGCTGTCACGACTGCATCCGGCTGATTCACCGCCAGGGCGATCGCAATGCACCCGGAGCCGGCGCCGATTTCCAAAATTCTGGCATTCGGCCGCGACTTCAGGCGTTCCAGGACTTCGACGATCAGCGTTTCAGTGTCCGGTCGCGGGATCAGGACGTCGGGGGTCACCTCGAAGTCGAGGCTGAAGAACTCGCGATGACCGACGATATAGGCCACCGGCTCCGACGCCGCACGACGCTGGACCATTTCCCGCATGCGGGCCCGGACTGCGTCCGGCAACGGTTCATCATACGCGGTGTACAGCTGAATCCGCGGGCAGCCGCGGGCGTGAGCCAGCAGCACCTCCGCTTCGAGACGCGGACTCTCGCTCCCCTTCTCGCGAAGGTATCCGCTCGTCCATTCCAGGACGCGACGGATCGTCCACGTGCCGTCGGCAGGCGTCGATGTCGGCGTCCGGGTGTTCATGGCACTCAAATGGAATGAACCGCGAAAGTCGCGAAAGGAACGAAAAACTCAGGACCGCTTCGGCCACTGTTGCAAAGACACAATGGAATCTCTGTTTCCTGCACTCTGTTCGTGTTTGGCGGAATCAACGCGACAATTCTTAACTGACGTCAACGGACGAAATTCATCTTCTGTTTCTCTTTCGCCGCTTTCGCGTCTTTCGCGGTTCTTCTGCATCAATTCTGTGCGGCAGTGCCCGCATCGCCGCGGAGGCGCTCCTGGCGGTCGAATTCCAGCAGGGCCTTGACCAATTCGTCGAGGTGCCCGGCCATGACCTGGTCGAGCTTGTAGAGCGTGAGACCGATCCGGTGGTCGGTCACGCGGCTCTGCGGGAAATTATAGGTGCGGATGCGCTCGGACCGGTCGCCGCTGCCAATCAGGGTGCGGCGCTGGGCCGCGCGTTGCTCGGCCGCTTCGCGCTGCTTGGCTTCCAGCAAACGGCTGCGGAGGATGCGTAGCGCCTTGGCGCGGTTTTTGTGCTGACTCTTCTCGTCCTGCATCTTGACGACGATGCCGGTCGGGATGTGCGTAATGCGGACGGCGCTTTCGGTCTTGTTGACCTTTTGGCCGCCGGGGCCGCCGGCCCGCATCGTGTCGACCTGCAGGTCCTCGTCTTTGATCTCGACTTCGACGGCGGTTGCTTCCGGCAACACGGCGACGGTCGCGGCGCTGGTATGAATGCGTCCCTGCGCTTCGGTCTCCGGCACGCGCTGGACGCGATGACCGCCGCTCTCGAACTGCAGTTCGTGAAAGGCGCCCTGGCCGGTGACCGAGAACGTGATTTCTTTGAAGCCGCCGCGTTCGGTAGGGCTGGAGTCCAGCAGTTCCAGTTTCCAGCCGCGGCTTTCGATGTGGTGTGAGTACATCGGAGCAGGTCGCCCGCGAAGATCGCGGCTTCGTCGCCGCCGGTGCCGGCGCGGATTTCCATGATGACCCCGCCACGCGTTACGAGTCCCCTGCCGAGGACGAGCTCCTCGAGCTCCGCTTCGAGGTGCAACTCGCTGCTGTTCCGCCAACTCGAATTCCGCATGCGCGAGGGATTCGGCGTCCTGCTCCTCGGCGATCATCTGCTTCGCCGCCGCGATGTCCGCTTCGAGCCGCTTGTACGTCTGGACCGGTTCGGCGACGCGCCGCAGGCCGCCGTACTCGCGCTGGATTTCGACCATCCGCGTGGGGTCGGAGAGCACCACTGGATCCTGAAGCTGCCGCTCCAGGTCTTGAAAGCGTTTGAACTTGGTATCGAGGCTGGGAAACATTGTCGTGAAGCTCAGCGGGGCGCGAGCGGGGGCGTTCGACGTCAGCGCGGGGAACGGGCGCTAACGGAACTGCTGCTGGAGCACGGCTGCGGCGCGGCGGGACGGTCTGAGCCCCGCCAGTCGTATCCGCACAAACGCGGGCCAATGAGCTCGAATCGCGCAGTGCATCGTCGGACGATCCCTTCCCTGGATCGGGGCGAACGTCTCAGCAACGAGCCGGCCGGCGATCGAATGAGCGCCCGGCGCGACTATTCTGCCGCCTGCTCGTCGCTCTTCTTCTTCCAGCCGTACTTCTTCTGGAACTTCTCGACGCGGCCGGCGGAGTCGACATACTTCATCTTGCCCGTGTAGAACGGGTGCGACGCCGCGCTGATATCGACGGTGATCAGCGGGTACTCCTTGCCGTCCTCCCACTTGATCTTTTCCTTCGACGTCATGGTGGACCGCGTCAGGAACTTGTAATTTGCGCCGATGTCGTGAAACACGACTGGGTGATAGTCAGGATGGATGCCGTTTTTCATGTCGCGTCTCGTCGTTCGTCACTCTCCAGTGGCTCCCGCGCGCGGTCCGACTCCCGGCCCCGCGAAGGGACAGGAAGTGTACAGGCGGTAGGCGGAAAGAGCAAGCGGCGAATGGGTTGTCGGTCGTTGATGATCGGATATCAGCGGGATCATATTGAGCCGCGAGTTGAAGACGAGCGCGTCAGTGTCGCAGTTCCAATTCCAAATTGACGCAGTGGATGCAACGAGCCGGGCGCGCGCCGGGCGGTGGTCGACGCCGCACGGCGTCGTCGAAACTCCCGCCTTCATGCCGGTCGGGACACGGGGGACGGTCAAAGGATTGTGGCCGTCGCAGTTGCGGGACGCCGGATCGCAGATGATCCTCGCGAACACCTATCACCTGGCACTGCGGCCGGGGGCGGAAGTCGTCCAGGACCTGGGGGGATTGCATGTTTTCATGGGGTGGGACGGGCCGATCCTGACTGACAGCGGCGGGTTCCAGGTGTTCAGCCTGGCAGAACTGCGGACGCTCGACGACGACCGGGTGGTCTTCAAGTCGCACATTGACGGGAGCCTGCTGGACCTGACTCCGGAATCGGCGGTGCGGATTCAGGAACAACTCGGGGCCGACTGCATCATGTGCCTGGACGAGTGCCCGCCGCATGACGTTCCCATCGAGCGACTGGCGGCCGCCGTCGATCGCACGACCCGCTGGGCAGCCCGCTGCCGGGACGCACAGCGGCGGACCGATCAGGCCTTGTTCGGCATCCTGCAAGGAGGGATCGATCAGCGGCAGCGGGAGCGGTCGGCGGAGGGGCTCTTGCCGCTGGATTTCCCGGGGTACGCAATTGGCGGCCTGAGCGTCGGCGAGCATCCTGATCTGATGTATGCGACGCTCGATTTCACGGTCCCGCTGCTGCCGGCCGACCGGCCGCGCTACCTGATGGGGGTTGGGCGGCCGATCGACCTGATTGAGGGGGTGCTGCGCGGGATCGACCTGTTTGATTGCGTCATGCCCACGCGAAATGCCCGGAATGCGACGGCCTTCACGAGCGTCGGCCCGGTCAAAATGCGGAATGCGGTCCACCAGCGGGACCGCTCCCCGCTGGACCCGAACTGCGACTGTGCGACGTGCCGGGGGTTCAGCCGGGGCTATTTGCGGCACCTGTTCCTGAGCGAGGAGATGCTGGGGCCGATGTTGCTGTCGCTGCATAACATCACCTACTACCAGCGGCTGATGCGGGAGCTGCGGGAGGCAATCCGCTCGGGTCGAGGATGGGACTTCCGGTCGGCTCACCTTGCCGCGGCTGTTGACGCAACCTAAGATACGGCCCATCAGTTGCAAGCGGGGCGTTGTGCCGCAACCGGTTGGCGTGCCATGGAGTTTGGGCGACGTCCGGGCCGGCGGCCGGCGGGCGGGCGTGTTTCACGCGGCCGCAGCCCGAGGGTGTTCCATCACCCTTCCCTTGTTCGCAGCGTGCCTCCCAGCGGTTTCCCGGGACGGGGTGTTGGCGTCGTCTGCCGGCGGTTGCCGCAGGCTCCTCTACACTCCTACGGGTGCAATGCCCATCGACCAGACAAGTACGACGGATGATTTGGAACCAATTGATTTTGCTCGCCGGCGAACAACCGGCAGGCGAACAGGCCCCTCAATCGGGCGCCTTTTGGGTTATGTTCGCCCCGCTGATCGTGCTCTTCCTGATGTACCAGTTCATGGTCGCCCGGCCGCAGCGTCGGGATCAGGCCAAACGCGACGACATGTTGAAACAGCTCAAGAAGAACGACCCGGTAGTGACCATCGGCGGCATTTACGGGACCGTCGCCAATCTGTCCGAAGACGGCAGCGAGGTGACGCTGAAAGTCGACGACAACACCCGGCTGCGCTTCCGGCGGGACGCCATCCGGGAGGTGATCGTCAAGACGTCAACCACGCCGCAGGCCACCCCTGTGAAGTGAGGTTTGCATGATGCCGACGCTCCGGTGACGGCATTTGCGATCAGGACGGACCGAAGCCGAAATCAAAAAAGACACCGACACCATTCATGAATCTGACCATGCTGCCGGCCATGTTGCTCGCGTTTCAGGAATCAGTCACCAAGACGGTCGATGCCGCCGGCGTCGCTGCCGATACCTTGGCCAAGGCGACGGAATCAGGGGCGCCGGCGGCAACGAACGTCGCCAGTTCCGGTACCAGCGGCTGGCTCATTTTCCTGACAGTGATCGCGATGCTGGTCCTGCCGTTCGTCATTGGCCAAGCGCTCGCGAAACTGCTGCGGCTGAAAGACCTGAGCTCCAAGATCGGGATCGTGCTGTTCGCCCTCACGCTGGGATTGGCGCCGTTCGTCGGCCAGGTGCTGGCGGGGCGTCCGCTGTCCGACGCCCTCAACTGGGGGATCGACCTGGCCGGCGGAACCAACATGGTGTTTGCCGTCGATCATGAGGCCGCGGCCGCGCTGGAAAAGACCGTGCAGGCCGACACCATGCAGAAGATGGTCGGCGCCATCAGCCGCCGCGTGAACCCCAGCGGCACCGAGGAAGTGACGGTCCGGCAGGAGGGTCGGGACCGGATCGAAGTCATCATTCCGGGCGCCGATCCCGAGAAGGTGGAGCGGGTCAAGCGGCAGATCACGAAGCTCGGCAGCCTGGAGTTCGGCCTGCTGGCGAACATGTACGAACACGATCCGCTGATCCGCAGCGGCCGAGCGCTGCCGGACAACGTCGATGAACTGCGCGAGGGTGGTCAGTTGCGGGCGAAGTGGCGCGCGGCCGGCGAGGATCCCAAGACCCATCAGATCAAGCCGGTCAGCGCCGAATTTGGCGTGGCGACGCGAACGGTCAAGCGCAACGGCAAGGACATGCTGCAGTTTCTGGTCGTGGTCGAGCCAGATCCGACAAAGCGCATCAACGGCCAGTTACTGAAGCGCGCGTCTGAGGACATGGGGAAGAATGGTGCGCCGGTTGTCGGCTTTGAATTCAACGACCGCGGCGGGTACCTGTTCAAGCGGCTGACCGCGGCACACCTTCCCAAGGAGGGGGCCGGCTACAAGACGCGGCTGGCGATCCTGCTGAACGACGAGATCCATTCCGCCCCCTCGATCAACGATATGATCGAATCGCGGGGCGTCATTGAGGGGGACTTCGATCATGCGGAGCTGACGGAGCTGATCAATGTCCTTAACGCCGGCGCGCTCGACGTCCCGCTGATCGAAAAGCCGATCAGCGAGTTCACCGTCAGCCCCACGCTGGGCCTCGACGTGCAATCGAGAGGCATCAACGCAATCTTGTGGGCGACGCTGGCGGTGTTCCTGGTGACGGGTGGGTACTACCTCGTCGCCGGGGCTGTCGCGGACGTGTGCCTGGCCCTCAACATCATTCTGCTGATGGGTTCGATGGCCCTGATCGACGCCACGTTCACGCTGCCGGGCCTGGCCGGCGTGGCGCTGGCGATCGGCATGGCGGTGGATGCCAACGTGCTCATCTTCGAGCGCATGCGCGAGGAGCAGCAGAAAGGCTCCAGCCTGCGAATGTCGATCCACAACGGCTTCTCGAAGGCCCTGTCGGCGATCGTCGACTCCAACGTCACGACGATGATTACGGCCATCGTGATGTACATCTTCGGCTCGGAGCAGGTGAAAGGGTTCGCCGTCACGCTGTTCATCGGGCTGGTGTGGAACATGTTCTGCGCGGTGTTCGTCGCGCGGCTGATCTTCGACATCGCCGAGCGCAAGCGCTGGCTGAAGAGGATCAAGATGTTCTCGCTGATCGAGCCGCAGAACGTCGATTTCGTGGGCAAGACGAAGATCGCGGTGTTCGCGTCGCTGACGCTGATGGCGGTCGGGCTGGTGGCGCTGACGTTCCGGGGCCGCGACAACCTGGACATCGACTTCCGCGGCGGCTCGAAGGTGACGTTCCGATTTGCCGGGCAATCCCCGACCGCGGATGAAGTCCGCAGTGCACTGGAGAAGCAGTTCGAATCGTCGATTTCCGTGGAGCGGCTGCAATTGCAATCCGGCGGCGACGCGGGCAACGACGTGCTCTTCGGACTGCGGACCGTCGACGACAATGTCGAAGAAGTCGGGCGGAAAGTCGCCGCGGCGTTCGCCGAATCGCCGCACAAGTTGTTGCAGCAGACGTTTGACTACGCGGCGCCGACGGTGATTCCCAAGCCCGAGGGAGACGCCGCCAACACGGCGGCGAGCGATTTCGCCGGAGGTGAGCGGACGGAAGTGACGGTCGGTCAACCGATTCTCGCCGCGACGCTGAAACTGGAGGTTGAGGGAGCCCTGCAGGGGATCAAGCCCGAAGGGGCGTCGGCCGGGCCGTACCCGGATGCCGGCGACCTCGTCGTCGTCGCTCCGAAGGACGTGCCGCCGACCGACAAGGCCACAGCGTTCGTCGTCGAAACCCGGCCGGCCGTGGCAGCCGAGCATGTCCAGCAAGCCCTCGACCAGATCAAGCAGCGGATAAACGGCCAGCCGGCCTTCGAGGAAAAGACCACGTTCGATGCGGCCGTCGCGGGAGACACGCAACGCAACGCGCTGATCGCGATCGGCCTCAGCAACCTGGCGATCATTTTCTACCTGTGGTTCCGTTTCCACCATGCGACGTTCGGCATTGCCGCGGTGGTCGCCACGATGCACGACGTGATGATCGTGCTCGGACTATTGGCGATTGGTGCGCTGCTCAGCCGCACGCCCATCGGGCCGGTCCTTGGGCTGTCGGACTTCAAAATCGACCTGTCGATTGTCGCGGCGTTCCTGACGATCATCGGTTATTCGATGAACGACACGATCGTCGTGTTCGACCGCATCCGCGAGGTCCGCGGCAAGAACCCGGCCCTCACCAACGAAATGGTGAACAAGAGCTTGAATGAGACGCTGTCACGCACTCTGCTCACGTCCAGCACGACCCTCATTGTCCTGAGCATCCTGTACGTGATGGGGGGCGAAGGGGTCCACGGGTTCTCCTACTGCATGGTGCTGGGGATCATCGTCGGAACGTACAGCTCGATCTATGTCGCCAGCCCAGTCCTGATCTGGCTGAGCAATCGGCAGCTGGCGGCTTCGGCGCGGCCCGCGCGGCCGGTGGCAGTCGGCAGTTGAAGCGAAGTAAGTTGCGGATAGTTGGTAGTGGGTAGCAATCGGTGAAGTCCTACCCACTCACAGCTGCCCACGACCCACTTTTTTCTCCCACGGACCCACGCCGACGATCGTAGTCGGCGTGAGCGGGTACTGCTCCAGCAGCCGCCGGACCTCGTCGCGCGAGACGGCGTTGAGCGTCTCCAGGTCGTCGCGGACGGACCGGTATTCGCCGCGGTACAGCCAGTTGCCTCCCAGCGACGACAGCCGCCCCATCGGCCGCTCGCTCTGCAGCACGATCCGCGAGGCGACCTTGTTGCGGGCCTGCTCCAGCTCTTCGGCAGTGATCCCGTCGCGCAAGATCTCGGCGTACATCCGCTCAATTCGATCCAGATTGCGCTGCGCATCCTCCGGTCGGCAACAGACGTAGGTCACCCATGCGCCGGTGCCGTCGTAGTCGTTGAAGCCCAGGTCGGCCGACTCGGCGTGCCCCGGGTCGACGAGTTCCCAGTACAGCCGGCTTCCCTGTGCATCGCCGACGACGATCGACAACACGTCTGCGGCATACCGCAGCGGACTGGCCGCGCCCGGCGCGGCGGCCATCAACATCAGGTGCTGCTGCTGCGACTGCGGCCGGAGGACGAACTGCCGGCCGCCGGTCGGCGCGACTTCGGCATTGTTGCGGCCCGCCACGCCGGTCGGCCAGGCGGAACAATGTTCCTCGGCCAGAGCCAGCAGCTCGGACATGTCGATTCTGCCGGCGGCGGCCAGCACGATATTGCCGGCGTTGTAGCGGCGGACGTGATACTCGCGCATCTGGTCGGCCGTGAGTCTGCGGATGACTTCGGATGGGCCCAGAATGCTCATTCCCAAGGGATTTCCCGAGAAGTGCGTCTGCATGGCCGCTTCGTGTGCGACGAATCCCGGCATGTCGTCGTACATGCCGATCTCTTCCAGGATCACTTGCTTCTCGGTGTCAAAGTCCGCGTCCCGCAGGCTGGGACGGAGCAGCGCCGCCAGCAGCTCAAAGGTCCGCGCCACGTATTCCGGCAGGACGGCCGCATAGAACAGCGTGAGTTCCTCGCTGGTCGACGCGTTGTACCGCGCTCCGACTTCGTCGAAGATGCGGTTCACGTCGTCGGGACTGAAGCGGTCGTTCCCTTTGAACGCCATGTGCTCGAGAAAATGGCTGACTCCCGAGATGTCCGGTGTCTCATCCCGCGATCCGGTGCGGACGAAGAAGCCGATCGCCGCGCTGTGGGCGCGGGGATTGGTCTCGGCAATCACCGTCAACCCGTTGTTCAGCGTGGCGTGTTCGAAGTGCATGGACGGAGAGGTTCGACGTAAGACGTTAGTAAGCGATATCAGCGATCAGTGGTCAAAGCAGGCCGACTTGCTGTTCCCCATGACCTATTCACTGTTCACGGTACGACAGCGGCTCGCGCCCCATCGTCAGGATCGTCGGGTCGGATGGCGGGTGCGCGTGCAGATAGTCGAGCAGACGCTCGACCGTCAGCTCGTTGATGCGGGCATGAATCTCCTCGAGCGTGACGATTCGGCCCAGGTGGAACCAGTCACGGGCGATCGCACCAGCCCGCGCCGACGTCGATTCCTGCTGCATCACCAGCGCGCTCTTAGCGCGGGCTTTGCATCGCTCCAGTTCGTCGTCGCCGATCCCCTCTGGAAGCCGCCGCAGCTCGTGCAGGATCACGTCGAGCGTTTCCTGCGCGCGCTCCGCCGTGGTTCCGGCATAGATCAGCAGCCGCCCTTCGGTCAGCAGCGTGTTGTGGGTCGCGTAGACGGAGTAGCACAGACCGCGGCGCTCGCGAACCTCGGTGAACAGCCGCGCGCTGCTGCCGCCCCCCAGCACTCCCGCGACCGCCCAGGCGGCGTAGTAGTCCGGGTCTGCATACGGGACGGCTGGTGCAGCGCAATGCCGATCTGCGTCTGGGCCGAATCGTCCGGCAGATGGTCCATCGACGCACCGTGCGGTACCCGCTCCACCGCGGGAGCGGTCCCGGCGAGCCAGTCCGCCAGCAGTTCCTCGACAAGCCGCTGCACGGCCGCGGGATAGACGTTGCCGGCGATCGCGACGATCGTGCCGTTGGGGCGAAAGCAACACCGGAAGTGCTCTCGGAGCACCGCATGCGTCACACGCGGCAGATCGGTCAGCGTCCCTTCCGGCGGCAGCCCCCAGGGGGCGTCGTAGCAGCGGCGGCGGAGCTCGGAGAGCGCCTTCCGTTGCGGCTCGTCTTCCATTGCCCGCAGGTCCTGTTCAATGCCGGCGCGCGCCGGTTCGACTTCGCTCGCGGGCAGATGCGGCCGGAGCACGACGTCGGCGTAGATTCGCAGGGCGGCGTCGAGCTTGTCGGCGACCAGTGCGGCGGACAGCGTTAGGAAGTTCCAGCCGACCGATTCGCTCCGCTGGACTCCCAGCGTATCCAGCGCGCCGGCGAGCGCCCGGCTGTCTCGCTCGCCCGCACCCCGCAGCAGCATTTCTGCCAGGACTGCGGCGGCTCCGTTGCAGCCGGGGGGCTCATAAATGCTCCCGGCCGGCGTGAGAATCGACACGGCGGCCGACTGCACGTCGCCCATCGGTTCGACGATCAGCACGGCGCCGTTCGCTAATTCCGAGACTTGAATCCCGCCTGATTCCATGAGGTCCGCGTCGGTCTGGCGTGTTAGCGCCCGGCTTCGGCCGCCGAGGCAGCGTAACGTACGACGCAGCGGCTGCCAAACCAGCGTTTGTGCCAGTCACGGATGATTCGCGCCGGCAAAACGAAACAGGCCCGTCGCGAGGACGGGCCTGCGGGCTCTCATGAATTGTGCGCCGCCACGGTCACTTGCTGGTGACCTGGCCGGTCACCCGATCACGGACAACCGGCTGCTGATTCGGCTGTTCGGAGGCCTTCTCCGCCGCTTCGGCGGCCTTCAGTTCGGCCGCGGCAACGATCGACTGGGCGCCGGACAACTCGTCACCGCTGAAGTACGGGACCGGTTCCGACCCCGCCTCTTTGTACTCTTTGCTGGTCAGTTCCTGCCACGACATGTCGCTGGCGAGGTGCCAGGCGGCTGCCTGCGCGGCGCGGCGTTCGAGCTTGCCTTTGGCAATCAGTTTCAGCAGTTCCTGGACGGCCGGCTTGTCGGTGAAGACTTCCGGCCGGACCAGCTTGTACTTCATACGGGGCTGCGGATTGGCCTTGCCGTGCTCGAGGCAGACCGAAGTGAACGGGACGCGGACAACCGCCTGGGCCGGAATCGAGAAGAATCCGCCTCCGCCCATTCCACCCATACCTCCCATGCCCATGCCGCCCATACCTCCACCGCCGCCCATGCCCATGCCGCCCATGCCCATACCACCCATCCCTCCGCCCATCGCCTGTCCCATGCCACCGCCCATGCCACCCATCATACCGCCGCCCATGCCACCCATTCCGCCGCCCATTCCGCCCATCCCCATGCCGCCCATACCCATCTGCGGCAACACTTGGACGGCGACGATCGACTCGGGCAACTCGACGGTCAGCGGCTTGTCGGTCTTGTTCTCAACGAACACCTGGCCGCCAAATTCGTCCTTCGCGACGACGCGCGCGGAGAGCACGTCTTGATCCAAGCCGTCGAACAGGGCGACCCGTTCTGCGGACGGGTCGAACTTGGGACGGGTGATGACCCGCTTCTCCTTTGTCCGGGAACCGGCCGTCACGACCGATCCCAGCACCAGGCATCCACACAAGGCCCACACAATTCCACGGGTCCCCCGGACCAGCCCATTCGGCTTGCGGCTCATACGCAATTCCTCGGAGAAGCCCGGCCGATCGGCCGAGACTGACTGGAAGTTCTGTGCGTTCCTTGAACCGTCGGCCCGGGGCCATATCCCCGCCGCCTCCGGCTGCCTGCACCCGTCGGGGCGCAGCGTGTCCACTCAAAGTGATGTTATCGACGCCATTGCACCCGCTGCAACCAAAACTTCGGGCAACGCGCGAATTTCATCCGATCGCCCCTCTGCGTCCTGCGGCCGGTGCCGACCCCCATAGTTTTAACGATCTTGACACCCACGACTGATTTTCTGCCGGCCGGGAAACCAGGACCAACTTACTGAAATCGCGTCATTTGGCCGCCGCCGACCGCAACTGCTGCACAATCAGCACTTCCAGACCGAAGCAGATTCCCAGGAATCCTACGCTGAACACCGCCAATCCGATCGCCATTCCGACCCACTCGGTCCCCGAGGCGGACGCGGCACTCAGGAACATGACCGGCAGCAAGAACAGCGGCGTCGCCAGGCAACTACCGATCCACATGGTGACGATCGCCAGCAGCACGCCGGCCCAGGCGTTGAATATGATGGAGTACAGCGTCGTCAGGTGTGCGAACAGCAGCAGATAGCCCGCCATCGAGAGAAAGCCCATCGCCAGGGGAACGATCCCGCCCCCGGCAACAGTTTCGAGAACCTTGTCCGGCATCAGCGCGAGGCCGACGACCGCCCACAGCGCCGCGGGCACGAGCCCCAGTGCGCCACCTCCGAGTTTCTCCAGGGCTAAGCCGGGAATCGACCGGGGCAAACCGACGAGTGTCGCCCAGGTCTGTTCTTTGATTTCAGCGCGGAACAGTCGCGCTGCCAACACCACCGTCTCGAACGGCAGTGCGTACAGCATGCATTCCACCAGCTTCTCACCGAGTTCCCGTATGAAGTCGGACCGATAGGACGCGACCGTTGCCACGACAGCGAGAAGGGGATAGCCGAGCATGCGAATGAGCATCCACTCCCAGCCGCCGGCGAGGTAGTGGAAGTCCTTCCAGATGAGAGCCCGCGACCACGTGCGCCGCGACTCGCGACGGAGCCGCAGCTTGCGGTCGAGCAGCGGCAACGTCTGGGCGGTCGTGTCGCCGTCGCGGTTGAATACGCCAAACAGGGCCCAGCCCAGCAACAGCAACATCGCGCTGATCGCGAGGTTGCCGACGACCTGCACACCAAAGGCGCCTTGATCAAAGCCGGTTTGCAGAATCTCGTACACGCGGACGAACGCGGACGCCTCGTACAGGTTGCTGACCGCAGCACCAATGAGTTGCGCAGGAACTGCCCCCGACGTGCGGATGCCGACTGGGACCACCGACGCCACGATCGGCGGGATGGTGAAATATCCCAGCATGGCGAGAATTGACCAGGCGATCGCCGTTCCCGAGCGCCGACAGACGACGGAGAAGAACAGCCCGATGCTCCCCATAAAGGTGATATGCGCCGCCAGCGTCCAATAGGCGGCCCAGACCTGGCTCCACGTCACGCCGCCGAGCGTGATCGCCAGCAGCGTGAAGGGCAGCACCAGAGTCAGGATGAGCAGCGCGCTGACGAGCCGCGGGGCGAACTTGCCGACAATCAGCGCGAGCGGCCGGACATTCGCCAGCGTCAGCAGGCCGAGTGTCTGCTCCTCTTTTTCCTCTGTGATCGTGGTCGAAAAGAACAGTCCGCCGGCCGCGGTGGAGAAGATCAGCGTCGTCCAGATGATCCAGGTGAAGAAACCCAGGCCCGGCGCGCCGACGGTCATCGAACTGATGTGCGCGCCGAACACGGCCAGCGCGGCGACACCCAGCATGCCGATCCTGAGCAGGTGCTGCGTCAGGAGTCGCGTGTCGCGCCGCAGGCCGCGCTGCGTCAGGGCGAGGGTCTTGGTAAGCAAGGGTTATCGGCTTTTGGTTGTCGGCTATCGGTTTTCAGCCGTCGATTACCGGAATTCGGATTTCGACATTCGGATTTCGGATTTCCCTCGGGTCGATAAACAATCAACCATCTACGATAATCCTGTTTACTCTCCCGCAAGCCGTTCCAGCGCGGCGCCGATCCACACATGCACGCCGAACACCAGCATCGCGCCGATAAAACAGAGCGCCACCAGCAGCGCTTCGTCCGGCCCGCTGCCGGGCAGGGCCGCCAGGCAGGCCGCCATCATCAGGTTTCCTCCCAGCACGAACAATCCCGCGAACAGGATCGACACCGGCCAGGCCGCCCACCGCCACACGACGGAAAGCAGCGTTGCAGCATGCCAGAACAGCACGAACTGTGAGACAACATACGTGAACAGCAGCAGCGCCGAGGCGTCGCCTGAAAGAAAGTCGACGAAGTCGTACACCTCATCGGAAGCAAACAGTGCTCCGAACAGGAAATACACCAGGGCCGGGACCAGCCCCAGCAATGCGCCGCAAATCTTCGCATAGCTGATGTCGGCGAGCCGCCGCGGCAGCATCACCAGCACCGGCCAGGTCTGCGCCTGCACTTCTTCGCGAAACACGCGCGCGGCGAGGACGGCGACTTCCAACAGTGCCACCCACAACATCACCCCCAGTATCGCCCTGCCGATCAGAGAGCTGGTCGGGGCGCTCGCCCACCAGTTCCATCCGCTCCAGAAACAGAGCACGAAAATGATCAGCAGCGGATACCCGACGAACTTCACGAGCGTCCAGCCGCCGCCGGCGATCTGATAGAAGTCCTTCCAGACGATCGGCATGGCCCACGCACGGCGGGAGCCGCGACGCCCCATCCGCGTCAACTGCGTGATCCATCTGGTCGAGACCTCGACCGCCGCCGTGTCCTTGCGCGTCATGCGGTTGAACAGCAACCACGACGCACCGGCGAACACCAGTGCCAGCAGCAGGTTGTAGACGACCTGGAAGCCGACCGCGGCGCCGGCGAAGCCGGTCGTCATGATCTGATCGAGCCGGGCGTTGCCGTAGGCATGGTTCATTTCGAGCCCCTTGTCTTCAATCCAGCCGGCGGGCAGATACCCGGCGGTATTGAGCAGGCCGGCGATCCGATCGATCGGAGACGATGTCATCGACAGGCAGAACATCAGCAGGAACGCCAGCACCGCCGCTCCGCCGGCGCGCGAAGCAACGACCGAGGCGAACAGACCGATGCTCCCGCACAGGACCAGATGCGCCGCCAACGTACAATAGGCGGCGACCACCTGATGGATCAGCACGCCCCCCAGGGTGATCGACAGCAGCGTGAACGGGAACTGCACCGAGACCAGCAGCAGCGCGCCGATCATTCGCGGCAACCACTTCCCGAGCAGCAGCGCCGGCGGATTGATGCCGGCCAGGCGCAGGAGCCCCAGCGTCTGCTCTTCTTTCTCCTCGGTAATGGCCGATGAGAAGTAAAGCCCGCCCGCGACGACGATGAACCAGAAGTTCGCGTAGCTCAACCACTCGAACATCTGCAGTCCGGGTGCGCCCGAAGTTGCGACACCGCCCCATTCGTACATCCAGTAGAGGATGAACAGGAGCAGCGCCGCCCGGAACATGTGCGTTCGCAGCAGCCGGACGTCGGTCCGCAGCGAGCGATGCAGCAGGGCGAACGTCTTCTGCAGCACGGCCTCGCTCCCGTAGTCCGTCAATCTGTCGCCAGCCGATAGTTCTGACGCAAAGGCACGAAGTCGCAGAGACGCGCAAAGACAAAGAAGTTAAAGAACCGGCCGCAATCGCTCTTGTTCTGAGGCGAGACCTGATTTTGACGCTGACGATTCGTCTCTGTGTGTCTCCGCATCTTGGCGGCTGAGTGTCAAAATTGTCGCAGGCTCACGATCTTCTCCTAATTCCGGACGCCGCGTTCGGTCAGGTCCATGAAGGCTTCGTTCAGGTGCCGCTGGTCGCGCTGGAAGCTCATCACAGGCGCGCCCAGGTCGAGCACGCCGCGCAGCAGCGTATTCTGATCGGTTCTCTCCCGGTCGATCGTGATCCGGCACCTGGCTTGCCTTCGTTGCGCTGCACCGAGCACGCCGGCAAGTTGCTTGAGCTGCGACTCGATGTCGGCGGGTTCATCGTCGAACCGCAGCCGGTAGATCGGATGGTCTGCCTGGTGGTGCAGCAGGTTCTCCATCGAGCCGCTGTACTTCGTCTTCCCGCGGTCGATGATCGTCACGCTGTCGCACAGCTCGGCCAGTTCGCTGAGAATGTGGCTGCTGATGAAGATCGTTTTGCCCATCCGCTGCAGTTCGCGGAGGATTTCCATCAGCTCGATGCGGGCGCGGGGATCAAGGCCCGACGCCGGTTCGTCGAGCAGGAGCAGGTCGGGATCGTTGACGAGCACGCGGGCCAGGCTCACGCGCTGCTGCATGCCGCGCGAGAGGCCCTGAATCAGATCCTCCTTGCGGTTCGTCATGTCGGTCAGGTCGAGCACATCCGCCACGATGCGGTTGCGCTCCTTGAGCGAAAACCCGTAGGCGGCGCCGAAGAAGTCGAGGTACTCGAAGACCGTCATCTGCCGGTACATGCTGAAGTGGTCCGGCATGTAGCCGATCCGGCGGCGGATGGCTTTGACGTCGTCGCGGACGTCGTGGCCGAACACGCGGATGCGGCCCACCTGCGGCTTGGCGCGCAGCAGACCAGCTCGATGACGCCAGTTCGCCGCGCGCCGCCAGGGAACGCGACGGTGCCGCAGCAACTGCGGCACGGACCTTGTAGGAAATGCCGTCGAGCGCGCGATGCGCCTTGAACAGGTGCGTGACGTTTTCGACGTCGATCACCGGTTCCACGGCCGTTTCGGATCCCGCGGTCCGCGCCGGAGTCAAGTTCGCGTCAGTCAGCGTCGTTGCCATGCTGTGCCTTATTCGATTCTTCACATCTGAAATCAGGTACGCAGATGAACGCAGATTTCAAAAATTGACGCAGATGGATCACGGCATGCGAAACTTGTTGCTGATATCCGTTTTGAGCTGCACGTCTCAAGACTTTCCTTCAATCTGCGTGTATCTCTTGCAAATCCGCGAAATCTGCGTCCTTCTCGTCAGTGCAAACGGTCTACTGCTCCGGCGGCGCTAGGTCAAACGCGTAGAGCACGCGCCCTGCACGCTTGGCCGCCAGCAGCCGGTCCGGCGCCGACGCAAATTGCAAGTCTGCGAACAGCGAGTCCGGCGTCTCGGCAAACAGGTAGATCCGCACGCGGTCCGGCGCGAGCTGGAACCGCTTCATGGTCTGCTCGTCCTGCATGCGCATGTCGGCCGCCATCAGCGGAGTCAGTCCTGAGGCGAATAAGTCCTTCCTGCTGACGTTGCCGTTGTAGCCGAAGCCATAGTTCATTCCGTACTGGTTCCAGCCATCCGGTTTCAGGAAGCCCTGCCAGTCCTGCGCTCCCCCCAAACTGAGCTTGAAGCTGCCCTCCTTGGTCAGCTCCAGGGTGTAGACCTTGTCCCGGTACAGCGCATGCATGGCCTGGGGCGGCGACTTCAGCGGCGGATCGAGCCGGAACCGGAGTGCGCTGAGTGAGTCTCCCAGTTGCAGTTCCTCGACGACGGGCGTGAAGCCGCCGCTGTCGGCCACTCCCGCGCTGGCGATTGTCCGCGAAGAAAAAGGAGGAACATCCGCCACGAACTCGCCGGCCGGCGGACTCACGATCCACCCCCGGACTGCCTCGTTCGACTGGCCACTGGAGTACAACAGCCCGTTGCCTTTGTGGTGAATGCGATAGTCATCGCCGTTCGTCACGAACAAATTGCCCCACTCGCGGAAGGCCAGCCGGCCGCCGGTGAGCGGCTGCGCGACCGTCATCGTGTGCAGGGCAGTCTCCTCCCCGTACCCACGCTGGCCGACCGTCTTGAATCCCATGCTGAACAGGACGACGGCCCCCAGCATCACCCCGTACGTCAATCGGTAATCGGCCTTGCGGCGGCCGATCAGCCAGCAGCCGGGAAAGATCAACACCAGGTAAACCAGCGACATCACGTAAATCAGAGCCCAGTTGTGATCGGGACGGGTCATCTGCCTGACGCGGTTGAAAACCTGTCCGGCCACGTCCCAGTCGATCCAGGAATACATATTCTGGTTGGCCGCGTTCACATCGGTCGTCTCAGGCGCCGGCTTAAGCTGGAGCGGATTCCGCGGCAGCAGTTGGGACTCGGCGAACGTCCGGTCGAGCTGCGACATCGGCACGGCATGCTTGATGACGCGGCCCGCCCCGATCCGCTGTTCGTCGAACGGCGCGTTCAGCAGCGCGAGATCCCCGTCGAACGTGGGGAATTCACCCACCGACGGCTGCAACAGATGGACGATTCCGCCGCACCGCAGCCAGTCCAGAAACGCCGCCTGCTGCGCGGTCTGCCAGCGCGGCGCGTGGTCGAGGACCACTGCTGCCAGCCCCGTCGTGCCACTGACCGAGATCGGGAAGAACGACTCGTCAAAACGGGGCAATCCGGCCCCGCGCGGCGATACCGCTTCAGGATCGTACAGGATCACGGTGGCCGGTGGCCCCAGCGTCAACTGCTGATTGTTGACGAGGTCCAGCCGTTGCTCGTCGCCCCGGCCCCACGACAGAGTGAAATCGTTGTGAACGCCCTGCACATAGGCGAACAACTGGACCCGGCGGCTGCTCTGCGGCGCCAGGAACACTGGCTCGGCGGGCGGGGCCACGCCGATCGGCGGGTCAACCGACTCGAGGCCGTTGGACCTTGTGAGCCGCAGCTGCAGATTCATCTGATCGTTCGAGTCGTTATGCAGCTCAAACGAAACGGGGTTGAACGCGTTCAGGACGACCGTGCCGTCGAAACCCAGCGTGACTCCTTCGACGCGGAGCAGGTCCGCCGCCGTGGTGGACGAGGCGGCCGCCAGCCAGAGGAAGGCACACCAGACAGGCCCGGCCGACTTGGTCATGGGGTTGGGTTCGACGGGATAGGGAGGCCGGTGAACGGATCGCGCCAGCCACGAGCATGCCGGACGCGCGGCCGGGTTGTCAATGACTCCAGTACGCCGGAACGGTCGTCAAGTGCTGGTGAATTCGCAAGAAAGTGTGAACCGTACAAAGACTGCGAAAAGTGCGAAAAGTGAATGGCGACTTTTCGTACTGTTCACACTTTTCTCACTTTTCATGCCTCCCTCGTTGGTGACGCCTCCAGGCCCCTCACTCCAACCCCACATTCAGCGGCTGCAGGTCATTCGGCAGAAACCGGCCGTCCTTACGGATCAATTCGCCGTCAAACCAGACTTCTCCGCCGCCATATTCCGGGGTCTGGATGCAGACGAGATCCCAGTGGACCCGGCTGCGATTGCCGTTGTCGGCCGTGTCATAGGCGTTGCCGGGAGTCAGATGAAACGAGCCGCCGATTTTTTCGTCGAAGAGCGTATCCAGCATCGGCTTGCGCACACGGTTGTTGCAGCCGAGCGACCATTCGCCGAGGAACCGCGCCCCCTCGTCGGAGTCCAGGATTTCGTTGAGCCGGTCGGTCGCGTTCGCACACTCTGCCTTTATGATCTGGCCGTTCTGGAACTCGAACCGGACGCCATTGAAGATCGTCCCCTGGTACAGCGACGGCGTGTTGTACGTGACGACCCCGTTCACGCTGTCACGGACCGGCGCCGTAAACACCTCGCCGTCCGGGATGTTGCGCCGCCCGCTGCACGCCACGACCCCGATCCCTTTGATCGAAAACGACAGGTCCGTCCCCGGCCCTTTGATTTCCACCCGGTCGGCCGCCAGCATGCGGTTCCGCAGCGGGTCTTCGTCGCGGGCCATTTGCGCGTAATCGGCCGTGCACACGTCGAAGTAGAAGTCCTCGAACGCTTCAGTGCTCATGTGAGCACTCTGGGCCATCGCCGGCGTCGGGTAGCGCAGCACGACCCAGCGGCGCTTCAGTCGCACGTCGGCCACCGGCTTCCACCAGTGCTGCTGGTACAGGTCGAGCTGCTCGGCCGGCACATCCGCCATTTCCGTCGAGTTGGCCGCGCCGCGGATGCCGATGTAGGCATCCATCCGCTCCATTTCCAGCCGTTCCAGCTCCCCCATCAGCGACAGCGCGTCCTGCGTGCTGTGCCGATAGAGGGCGCGCTGCACGGGATTGTGCTTCACCTTGATCAGCGGCACTGCCCCGCGCCGCGTGGCGGCTTCGATGAGCCGGCAGACGAGTTCGTCATCCGGCAGGTCGAACGCCTCGATCAGGACCTTGTCTCCCGATTGAAGCTGGCAACTGTGGCCAACCAGGAGCTCGGCGAGCCGGATAATACGTGGATCGCGCATCCCGCCTCCGTGCATTCATAACGAGTTTTGACGCAAAGACGCGGAGGCACAAAGACGCGCAGAGAATGCAGCCGGTCGCCGCAAATCATTGAGGATCCGCGGCAAATTGCGACAACAACGGACAGATTCTTCCGCCCAATTTATTGCTCTGTGCGTCTCCGCGGCTCTGCGCCTTTGCGTCAAATCTTTGAATCAGCCAGCCTGCAGCTTCTTGACGGCGGCTTTGACGACTTCGGGGTCTTTGCCGGCCTCTGTTCCTTCGGCCTTCAGGTCGCGTTTCATGGCGATCTTGCCGTCCTTGTCGACGATGATTGTCCACCGCTGCGTTGTGACCGTGCGGATCAGGATTTCTTCCTTGCCGTCGATCGTGGCCTTAACCGACTGCTCTCCCGGCTTAAATGGCACACCGAACTTCTCCGCAGCATCGCCTTTCGGATCCGCCAGCAGCGTAAAGTTGAGGCTGTGTGCTTTCTTGAACAACTGATGGTTTTTGACACTGTCACCGCTGACACCAACGACCTCCACTCCGGCATCCGAGAGGTCCGTCAGGTTGTCACGGAAGCCGCAGGCCTGCTTCGTGCAGCCGCCGGTCATGTCGGCCGGATAGAAGTAGATCACGACGATCTTCTTGCCGTAATGGTCCGACGATTTCCATTCTTTCCCCTGGTCGTCCTGCAGGGTGAACTGCGGAGCGGGGTCACCGACTTTGGGCACGGCTTTCTCCTTGTTTTCGTCGGCTGCAGACAAACTCGACGCAACGGCGCTGCCGATCACGGCAGCCGCCAGCAGGCAGATTCGGATCATCGCAAACTCCTGTCGAGAGAACTGAATTCAGTCACAGTTTCCGCACAGTCGAAGATACGGGGCCGGAGCGCGAAGCGTCAATCTTCACCCACTTCCTTGGACTCGGTCGACGGTCGGCGGGCGGGCGACGGCTGGTCATCCAGGTCGCCGGGCCGCGGCCGTGACAGCCACCGCCCCCACGTGACGTAGTGCAGCACGATGAACCCGACGATGAACGCGCCGAACAGCACGGCTTTGAGCAGGTCCGGCAGGATGACGACGGCCAGCGCGAACAGGCCGCCGCCGACGCACAGCAGACCGAACATCGCCAGGCACGTGCCGGCGTTGCGGCGCGCCTCCAGGTCGCTCGTGCCGCGCCGGCCGTCGCTCATTGCAGTTCGCCCTCGGCCACCAGTTGTTCCAGGACCCGGCGGCGATACGCGAAGGATTCGTCAAACGACTTCCGTAACCGGGCTTCCGTGAGCAACAGGCCGATCATCCCCCCCGGCGGCTTGAACCGGACCCGGTCGATCAGCACCGTCAACCCCTCGCGGGATTCGAAGACATGCTCGTGCTCCAGCTCTTCCAGCGGACCGTGCACCATGCGTTCGACGATCAGCCGCGGGCGTTCGAGCGTGACGATTTCGTGGACGATGGATTGCGTCGTGCCGTAGGCCCGCACCTCAAACTCGAGTTCATCACCGGCGGAAATCACTTCCGGCGGATCGAGGAACGTGAGCCGGGACTCCGGCTGGCTGAGCCGCAACTGGTTGGCCGGCCGCGACAGGAAATCAAACACCGCCTCGACCGAGCAGCCCAGCCGCTGCTGATGTTCGTATTCCGCCATTGTATGCTCAGACCGGGGATGGGGTGAAAACGCAAGCCGGTGCTCAGAGGCTAGATCAAGCACTGCGCGATTGCCAGCAGCGGGTGTTTGGTCGTTAGGTGTCGTACTTTGCATAGCCTGTCGATTAACCATCAACCATAAACCATCATCCTCGTTTCGGATTTCGACATTCGGATCTTCTGATGCAGATCGACCCGGCGATTCTCAAGCGGTGCTGGTTCCTGGCCGGGCCGACGGCTGCCGGCAAGACGTCGGCGGGGATCGCGCTCGCCGAGCGGATCGGCGCCGAGATCATCGCGCTGGACTCGATGACGCTGTATCGCGGAATGGACATCGGCACGGCGAAGCCGACGGCCGACGAACGCGCACAAGTGCCGCACCATCTGCTCGATGTCTTCGATCCCAGCGAGGAGTGCTCGGTCGCGGAGTACGTCGCGCGCGCGGACGTCGCCTGCCGAGAAATCCTGGCACGCGGCCGGACGCCGCTGTTCGTCGGCGGGACCGGGCTGTACTTGCGGGCTGTCCTCCGCGGGATCTTTGAGGGACCGCCGGCGGACTGGGCGTTTCGGCACCTGCTGGAAATCGAATGTGCCCAGACCGGCGTGCACGCCCTTCACGCGCGACTGAAGGAGGTCGATCCGTCGACCGCAAGTCGTCTCCCGCCGGCCGACGTGCGGCGCGTGATCCGCGCGCTGGAGATTCACCACCTCACGGGCACGCCGGCGTCCCAACTGCAACAGCAGGCGCCGCTGCCGGCGGAGCAGCGACCGCCGCACGTGTACTGGCTGCATCCGCCGCGCCGGTGGCTGCATGAGCGGGTCAATCAACGCGTCGACCAGATGTTCGCCGTCGGGCTGGTGGAAGAAGTGCAGGCACTCGCGGCAGCATCACGCGGGCTCAGCCGGACGGCACAGCAGGCGCTCGGCTACAAGGAAGTCCTCGATCATCTTGCCGGACGCAGCACGTTGGCGGAGGCCATTGATACGCTCAAACGCCGCACGCGGCAGTTTGCCAAACGGCAGCACACCTGGTTCCGCAATCTGGTGGAATGCCGCGAGGTTCCGATCGCCGGCGGCGAATCACCAGCGGAGGTCGCCGAACTGGTGCTGGCGCGCGGCGACGTGCCGGTGCAAGATGCGTAGCCGCGTCCGTTGCTCATCGCTACAATCCCGCGGAGTGATCGACCTCCGACAGGGAATTCGCATGTTGCGACGTCTGACAGGAATTGGCGCGGCATCGATTGTGACGCTGGGATCCGCGGCAGCGGCTCTGGCGCATCCCGGCCACGGCACCATTCCGCCGGAACAGCCGGCCCATTACCTCGAGCCGGTCCACGTGCTGCCGGTCCTGCTGATCGGCCTCGGAGTGGCCGCATTCGCCCGGCGCCGCTCGCAGCGGAATCAGAAGTAGGTCACGCTCTGCGTGACATGTACGCTGGCGATCGACGCGTGCGCTCAGAACGAAGCGCAAACTGTCAGGCGGAGCTTGTCCTACGGATTGCCGAGCGCCACGATCTCCGGGACGTCGAATTCCTGCAGCAGGCCGAAGCAGAACAGTTCCGGACCGTCGGTCGCCTGCAGGTTCTCGTCGATGATCTGCTTGAGGCTCGCGAACGGCTGATCGACCGCGACTCCCGCGATGGAATCCTGATCGAGCGCCGCGGCAATCTGCGCGCTCAGCCCCGTGCGCCGGCCGAGCGCCACGATCCGCACGGGCTTCGCCTGCTGGCCATACAGCATCCGTGCCACCGCGCGGATCTGCGACGCCTGCACTCCGAGCGGACGCTCGCCAACCGCCCCCATCAGCAGCCCGTACAATTCGCCGCGTTGCGCGATCTTCGACTCACCGAAGTAAAACGGGTCAATTGCGACGACCCGTTGCCCCTCGGCCAGCAGTTCGGCAATCTTTCCGGCCGCAGCGATCCGTCCACCGTCCGACACGACCAGCGTTGTGCCGCGTTGCGATTGCGGGAGAAATTCGACCGCCGGCACGTGCCAGACGTCGCCCACCTCCAGCGTCCAGCCGTCGATGTGTACGCCGTCGCTGTCGGCCGAGTGTGCGAGCTTGCTGTCGGTCACGACGTAGTCGCGCATGTGGACCAGCTCGGCCAGACGCGCGCGGCGCGGCTCGATGGCGGCGATTGACGGCAGCGGCAGCTCGGCCGCGAGGCGCTTCGCGACCGTATGAAACCCGGCGTTCTCGGCCGGCATGGCGACCTTCAGCTCCTCAGCGGTCTTGATCTCGGCCGTGACGTCGATTTCGCGGGCGTTGAACGGCTGCTCCGGATAAAAGTGCTCGCCGATCATCCGGTAAAACGCTTCGCGATTGTCCTGTTCGAAATTGTGGTTGCCGGGCGTATGGTTGATGTGCGCGACGAGGTTTTCCAACTTGCCGTAGAGGGAATAAATCGGTCGGGCCGCTTCGAGCAGCGGCGGCAGGGCGCTTCCCGCCTTGAAGCAGCAGTTGTCGCGATCGTTGTAGGTGAGCAGCGTGGGGCGCGGCGCGCGGATCGCCGTCAGCTGGGAATAATCCGCGTACAGAGCCAGGTCGGTCGGTGTCTGTTCGGAGTCCCCGAGGTCGCTGGTGATCTCGCTGCGCGTGATGAAACTGCCGTACCCCGCGACCGGATTGCTGAGCGTGACGCGGGGATCGAGCGAGCTGAGGATGATCGTCTGCCAGCCGCCCCCCGACAGGCCGGCTACGGCCACCTTGTTCGCATCGGCGTGCGGTTGCTGGAGCAGGACGTCGATCCCGCGGCTCATTGAAAGGTAAAACAGGGCCAGCCCGCTGGTTCCGCACAGGTCGACCTGGTTCATGCGGTAGTGGCTGAAGTCGTCCCCCTTGAGCTGGCCCATGTTGAGCCATTCGAGATTGAGAACCAGCATGCCGCGTTTGGCCAGGTTGATGCACCGTTCCTGCTTGTACGGCGCCGCTTTGCCGTTGCCGTCGTGGCCATTGACGCTCAGGATGACGGGCGTCTTGTCCGGCAGCGATTTCGGTTCGTACAGCAGGGCCGGAATCCACAGGCCCGGGACCGATTCGAACCGCAGCTTGCGAATGACGTACTCCGGCGCGAAATCCAGGGTGTCGAGCCACTCGACTTTCGTCGGCAGCTTGGCCCACTCGGCCGCTTCGCCGCGGAGGACTACATTTTTCAGCGTCTCCTGGCGCGCGTTCTCGGCGTACTTTTCCCACTCGGCGATGGTCCTCGGCTCCGGCATCGGCAGGACGCGCCGGCGGCAGAAGTCCTTGACTTCCTGCCACGGCTGGTTGGCGTCGAGGATCGGCTTTTCGAGCGCGGACTTGATGGACGCGTCATCCGCGAAGGCCGCTGCTGTAACAGAGACAATGCAGAGTGCGCTGAGCGCACGAAGAGGAGTACACATGATCTTGAGGCCGTCGGGAGGTTGGATGCGCCTGGTACACAGTTATTGCAAATTGCGAATTGCAAAATTCAAATTTGAAATCTGAGATCGTGCGCTAAAGCAGATCGCTGGCGCGATGTGACGCGGTTCAGCAACAATTTGCAATCATCACTTTGCAATTTGCAATCGTCTTTCCTTTCGTCAGCAAGAACGAGACCTGCGATCCGTCGCGCGGCACGGCCAGGAGACCCGCCAAAACCCGCTATCACTTCAGGTTCGGCAGCGTATCTAGGTCTCCCGGCTCGAACCGCGGCGGCTTCGGCGTGTCCTTCGTGAGAATCTTCCAGGATGCTCCCATCTCGCGCATCGCGAGAAAGCTCATCGGCTGGTAGGCGAACTCCAGTTCGGGCGTCTCTTTGACGACGCCCCCCTCGTGATGCGAATGCATCGCCGCGTCGAGGATGCCGGACACCAGCAGCGTGCGCTCGACGGGATAGGGTGAGTGGCCACTGATAAACATATGCTGGATCGCGTGCGAGAGCGCCCGGAACAGGTTCCGGTTCCCCCATGGTCCCGGGTAGAACGTCGTGGCGCGGGGCTGCTGCTCCCCCTTAAGCCGGCAGGCGAAGTTCCAGCGGACCGAACTGCTGCCCGTCTGGATCGCCGCCGCGCGGAACCCGTCCTTGTACTCCAGCAGAATGCCGTGGCCCGGCTGGAGCTCGCGCGGCTTCTCGTTCGCTGGCGTGTCGTCGCGATGTTCCGCTTCGGCCCGCATCGCCGCTTCGTATAAATCGTAGGACCAGCGTCCCTGCCTGGCCGCCTTGAGCAGGTCGTCCCCCATCAGCAACTGGACGCGGGAGACGCCCGACTCGCCGCCGCGCCGGGCTTCGACGATCGACTGCAGGACTTCCAGGGCATGGAAGTCGTAAGACTCCATGCCTCCGCCATGCACGGAGACCGCCTCTTCAACGTCTGCGCCGGGGGCCAGCTCGAACTCCGGCACGCGCTGGGCCAGCGGGACCGAACTGCCGGCCATCAGCGCGAAGCCCATCTGTCTCGACGTGTCGTACATTTCCTTCGACCAGTCCCAGCGGTAGGAGAGGTGCTTGTCGTTAAACATCGGCGCCGTGCGGCCGGACTTGCGATAGACCGCCACGATCTGATCGAAGAACTCCTTGCGCGGATACATGTGCTGGCCGAGTTCATTGCTCGGATAATCGCCGTGCTCGCCGATCAACAGGACGCCGTCCACGACCAGTTCGTTTCCCCCCAGCGTGAGGGCGCCGGCGATGGTGTCAAAGATGGGCATGCCGAGGCGGTCGGCCGCTTCACGGGCCTGATCGCGGCCGCCGGTCGGAAACTGGTCGACATACCAGGAAACGACGTCCACCCCCGGATCGGTCAGCTTACCGTTGAAGAGGTATGGTCCCATGTGCGCCTCGCAAATGTGGTAGGCGTGGGACAACTCGAACATCTGCGTGAAGACGGCGGCGATCTTCGGCCGGCCGGACGTGGGAGCGCTCCGCAGCGAACGCAGTGGGAGGAGGAGCGTGGCGGCGCTGCGGTAGTGTTGAGGAAGGCACGTCCAGGTGAATCCGGGCATGGGGAATCTCCGGTGGGAGGTGGGAACGCAGCGCGTGTACCGGAGGGAGAGGCAGAGGGGCAAAGACGGCAAGTGGAGCATTGAATTATTCACCGTGCTTCGCCTTGTTCACCAACGCAAGCACCCCGGCTGCGGGGAGCAGCCGGGGTGCGAGTGGAATCAACGATTGTGCGCGGGTCCGATTACTTTCCCAGCGGCTGCTTGGTCGGAATCTTCAGTCCCGGCGTCTTCGCCGCAGCCGGCTTCTCCTCGGCGGGCTTCTCGTCGCCGGCCGGTTTGTCTTCCGGCTTCTTCTCCAGCGGCGGACCGAGCAGTTCGGCCAGCAGTTCACCGAGCCGCTCGCCGCGGGCTTCCAGCGATACGACGTTCCCTTCCTGATTGACGAGAATGACCGTCGGGATGCCGGTGATGCCGTAGTGCTCGGCGATGGCATTCTCGAAGCCCTGTTTCTCCTGCTCCTTATCGTAGAGCGTGGCCCAGGGAAGTTTGTTCTCCTCCAGAAACGTCTTCAGCGTCTCGGCGTTCTCATCGAGACTGATGCCCACGACCTCGAAGCCCTTCTCGTGATACTTCTCATAGTTATCGAGGACGTTCGGCAGCTCCTGCAGACACGGTCCACACCATGTCGCCCAGAAATCGACGAGGACGACCTTCCCCTTGTAGTCCGTGATGTTGAAGTCGGCGCCGTCGACCGTCTTTCCGGCAATTTCGATCGGATGACCGGGGAGCGACAAGCGCCGGGCCGAGCCATACATCGCCTTGGCATACGGGGCGAACTCCGGCTTCTGCGCCGCCTCGATATGCTTGGCGAAGACGTTGTACGCGGCGACCGCCAGTTCCGGCGACACCTGTTCGAGGATCCCGGCTGTTTGCATCGCCAGCCCAACCTGGGGGCCTTCAAGTTCCCCTTCCTGCATGAATGCCACCAGGTCATCGATCAGCTTCTGTCGATCGGCGTTCTCCTGCGTCGGCAACTGCTCCATCCGCTCCATGAAGCCGATCTGGCGTCCGAGCTTGGCAATCGGCGGGCGGTCGTCCTTCACCAGGCTGGCCACGAACTCTTCGCGACGCTTGGCGGCGGTTTCGTCGCCCAACCGATCGAGCACGGCCAGAACCTGGTATCGCAGGTTGCTGGCCGATGAGATTGTTTCGTCATCGAGCGTCCGCGCCAGGACGTTCGTGAGTGCGCCGTCGAACTTATTGAAGTGCGCAGCGAAACCCTCCTGCGACTGCTCTTCCGGCTGTAACCGGGCCAGCCGCTTGAGGAACAGGATCACTTCCTGGGAGCTGGCGTCGTCGGCGGGGGGCGCAAAGAGGTCCACCTCGACCTCCTTTTTTTCTTCCCCCGCGGGGGTCTCTGCTGGAGCGGCCGGTTCCTTGGACTTGGGCTTGGCCGGTTCGTCGGCCGCATCGCCGACCGCACTGAGGACGAGGGCCGTGGCCGCAACGGCCAGCGTCAGCAGTATTGAAAATCGGGGAATTCTCACCTTGCGCATTTCGCATCCTTCGTTGAGGCCGACGGACAGGCGAGCCCCGCCCGAATCATTCGCATTCGCCGAAGCCGTCCCAACGACGCCCGGCAGGCATCAATCTGTACGTCGCAACCGCTTCCGCCGTGGGAAGTTTGCTCGCGGATCGCACGTTATCCGATATCATGGCAGAATCCTATGCTTTGGACAGCCCGAAAGTAGTGGTCAGAGGTCGGAAGCCAGAGGTCGGAAGCCAGAGGTCGGAAATGACCAAGGGCTATGGGGGTTGGGTCAAGAGAAGCGTTTCGGATGTCGAGTTTCGGATTTCCATCGAGAGCGATTGCATTGACTGACAATCCGCTGCTGTCCAGGGAAGGTCTGCCGGACTTTGAGCACATCGAGCCGGCGCACGTCGAGCCGGCCGTCCGCGCGCTGCTGGCCGACGCCGAACGCCGCCTGGCCGAAATGGAATCGAACCTGGCGCCGACGTGGGACGCGCTCATTCCGCCGTCGGACGAGATCGGCCGGGCCTTTGAACGCACCTGGGGCCCAGTCACGCACCTGTTCGGCGTTAAGAACTCGGACGACCTGCGGGCCGCGTACGAGACAGTCCTGCCGGACGTCGTACCGAGCAGGCACTCAAGATGCGGCAGAGCGAGCCGATTTACAGAGCGGCTCAAGGGACTGCGCGAGGACCGGCACGGGAAACGTTGAACGAAGCGCAGCAGCGGATCATCCAGCGCAAACTGCTGAGCGGCGAGCTGTCGGGAATTGGGCTCTCCGACGGCGAGCAGTTCAACGAAATTGCGCCGAGGAACTCTCGGCTCGGCAGCGACTACTCGAACCACGTCCTCGATGCGACCAAGGCCTACGAACTCATCCTCCGCGATCCGGCCGACACCGACGGCCTGCCGCTGAGCCTGCGGCGGATCGCCGCACTGGTCGACCTGAAGAGCGACGGCGGACATGCGCGGGCGACTCGAGAATGGGCCGTGGCGGATCCGCGCTCGATCTGCCGGTCTCGACTCCAGTTCTCGGCAACCCCGCGCAACCGTGAACTGCGCGAGCAGGTGTACCCAGGCCTACATGACGCGGGCTTCCAGCGGGCGGCTCGACAACACCCCATCTGTCTGCGAAGATCCTCGAACTCCGCCACGAGGAAGCGCAGTTGCTCGGCTACCAGACGTTTGCCGACAGGCGGCGGAAAATGGCGCTGATGTCGACGCCGTTCTGGCAATGCTGGACAAGCTGCGGGTCGCGTCGTGGGACGCGGCGAATACGGACATGCAGGAGATCCACGAGCTGGCGATCGCGACCGGCGAGATGCGGCCCCCGCTGCAATGGGACGTCGCCTTCTGGGCCGAACGGCTGCGCGAGCGGCGGTTCCAGTTCAGCGAGGAAGAGCTGCGGCCGTACTTCCCGCACGAACGCGTGCTGCACGGGCTGTTCGAACTGATCCAGCGGCTGTTCGGCGTGCAAATCAAGCCGGCGGACGGCGAAGCCTCGCGCTGGCATGCGGACGTGCGGTACTTCAAGGTGCTCGACGACTCAGGTGCGCAGATCGCCGGATTCTTCTACGACCCTTACTCGCGGCCGGCGAACAAGCGCGGCAACGCGTGGATGGATGACTTCTGTTTCTCACGCCGCGTGCTGCAAGACAGATTGCAGGTTCCCGTGGCACACCTCATCTGCAACGGCACGCCCCCGCCGGCAGCAAACCCGCGGCGCGATGACGTTCCGCGAAGTGCAGACGCTGTTCCACGAGTTCGGCCACGGCCTGCAACACATGCTGACGCGCGTCACCGTTATCCCGACGCGGGCGGCATCAACGGCGTCGAGTGGGATGCCGTCGAGCTACCTAGCCAGTTCATGGAGAACTGGTGCTATCACCGACCGACGCTGATGGGGATGACGGCTCACTTCCGAGACCGGCGAACCTCTCCCGGAGGAGCTGTATCAGAAACTGTGCGGCGCGGACGTTTCCGCGCCCGGTTCCGACATGCTGAGGCAATGGCTTTCGGCATGACCGATCTGGAACTGCACACGGTTCGATCCGCATGGCCGCGAATCGATCTTCGACGCCCAGCGGCGCATCATGGACAAAGTCGTCCGTGTTACCCATGCTGCCGGACAGCCGTTCGCTGTGCTCGTTCCAGCACATCTTTTCCGGCGGCTACGCGGCCGGTTATTACAGCTACAAATGGGCGGAGGTGCTAAGTGCCGACGCGTTCGGCGCGTTCGAGGAGGCGGGGCTCGACAATGAAGCAGCCGTCCGTACAGTCGGCCGCAGGTTTCGCGACACCGTCCTCGCCTTGGGCGGCGGCCGGCACCCGATGGACGTCTTCCGCGACTTCCGCGGTCGCGACCCCGACCCGCAGGCCCTCCTCCGACAGTACGGTCTGGCCTGAATCGGAGAAGCCCCTCACGTCACTCGGACTCCCACAGCAGCAGTCCCGACTGGTCGTCGCTGCCGATGTAGCCGGCCGCCAGCCGGCGTCCGTCTGCTGAGAACCGGAGAGCTTGAAAACTGGCGGGATCCCGGTACAGGGGGCCAAGCTCCTGCTGTGTCGGTACATGCCACAGCCGCACCGATCCGGCGACCGACGCGGAGGCGATGGTCCGTCCATCTCGCGAGAACGTGGCCCCCATCACTTTCTGCGTGTGCCTGGTCAATTCCACCGGCGCGGCATCCGATCCCAGGTCCCACAATTGAATGGCGCCGTCGCCGTGCCCGGATACGAGACGGCGTCCGTCGGTGCTGAATTCCAGCGATGCCGGCCGACCCCTGGGTTCCTCGATCCGGTGTGTCTCGCGCCATTCTGGCAATCGCCAGACCACGAGATTGTGCCCGTCGTCGCACGCGAGATTTCCGCCGTCGGGTGAGATCGCAATGGTCTGCGGCTCGCCGACCTTGAAGTCCACCTGATGCGTCTGACGACCCGTCTCCACGTTCCATTCGCGCAGAGTGCCATCGTAGCCGCACGAATGCAAAGTGCTCGGCGTTGTTGGGGAGATGAGAACGCCCGTCACCGTCCGCGTATGTGCCGTGATCGTCCGCGGCGCCGCCGACCCATCCGCGGGCCAGAGCCGCAAAGTGCCGTCATCGTGGCCGGTCGCAATTGTGCGCCCGTCGGGCGTCCAGCGCGGCGCCGTGGACACCGGCTCTTCGGCCGGTCCCAGGACTGTTTCGAGGGACTTTCGCTGAGTGTTCCAGACGGCTACCGCGCCGTCAGTCCGCACGGCCGCCAATCGCTTCCCATCCGGAGAAAACTCGACGGCGTGAATCTGCTGCGGCGTGTCTCCGAATTCCGGCCCGGAGTGAATCCTGTCCATCTCCCAGAACCGCAGGCCTCCGTCCTCACCTGTCGCGATCAGCGTTCGGCCGCCATTCACCAGGGCGGTGGACCAGAGGCGTCCAGTCTGCGCCTCCAGCGCCGACGCATGGCGAATGATCTCCCCCTTCGCGTCCGGAACTGGCCAGAAACGCACCGTTCCGTCCTTTCCGCAGCTCACAATACCCGAGCCGTCTGGCGCAAACTCCACATCGTAAATCGAGTCCCTGTGCCCCGGCCACGCGGCCAACTGCTCCCCGGACTCCATCTTCCACAGATAGACCTTCCGGTCCTGCCCCGCCCCCGCAATCAGCGAACCGTCGGGTGAAAATGCCGCCTTCGCCACGAACGGAGTTTCAACCGGCAGGCGCCGCACGGTCGCACGGTCGCTCATCAGCCAGAGATGCACTGCCGCACCGCTCGCGGCCGCCAGCCATCGGCCGTCGGGCGAAAACACGAGCGACTCCACATCCATCTCCATTGGTCCCAGCGACTCGACGCCTGCACCGGAGACATTCCACAACCGCACGTGTTTGCCTTTCCCGCCGAAGGCCACCCAAGCGCCATCCGGTGAAAACGCCACGCCGTAGACGACACCGCCGGGATCGCTCAGCGTCTGGATCAAGGAACGCGACTCCACGTCCCAGATCCGCGCCGTCCCGTCTTCGCCCGACGAGATGAGTCGCCGGCCATCGGCGCTGAATGCGACGTCGTTCACGTCCCGGTCGTGGCCGCGCAGCTCGCCCGCCAGTTGCCGACTCGCCAGATCCCACAACCGGACCACGCCGTCCTGACTGGCCGTGGCCAGGACCGAGCCGTCCGGCGACAGAACCGACGAGTAGATCGGTCCTCCCGGCGTGGACAGCACCATGTCCGGATCGCACAGCCCGCGATTGAGGAACGACCACTCGATGCCCCGCACTTCCGGCTGCGACCGGTATTTTTCCAGTTGCCGTCGGACAGTCGCGGGGTCGCCGTTCTGGAGTGCCGCCAGCGCATTATGCATGTCGGCGACGTACAGCATGTCCGTCACGGCGGCCTGGCGCTCATTCGCGAGGTCTAGATTCGCGTTGGCCTGGCGCAGCAACTCTTCGAGCCGCCGATTGTGGTACCCCACCGCGGTCGCCGCGATGATCGATGCCGCTACGACGGCCGCCGCAACGCCGACAGCCAGTGGATGTCGTCTCGCCGTCTGAATTCCCCGTTCCAGTGGCGACAGCGGTCGCGCCAGCGTCGGCTCTCCCGCGAGAAACCGGCGCAGGTCGTCGCGCAACTCACTCCCGTCCCGGTAACGCCGCCCCGGCGACTTCTCCAGGCACTTCAGGCAAATCGCCTCCAGGTCGCGCGGGATGTCCGGCCTCAATTCATGCGGTGGCTTTGGCGCCTCCTCGCTGATCCGTCGCAGGATGCGGCTGTGGTCGTCGCCGCCGAACGGCTTGCGCAGCGTCAGCAACTCGTACAACAACAGTCCCAGCGCATGCACATCGGTCGCCGGTCCCACACCGCCATGGGACTGATGCACCTGTTCGGGCGCCATGTACGCAAACGAACCGATCAACGTGCCGTCGGCCGTCGCCGTCCCGTCCTGCTGCTCGAGCATTCGCGCCATTCCGAAATCCGCAAGACGCACGTGCTGCGGCGCTTCGCAATCATTGGCGACATCCACTGCCAGCAGCACGTTGCCGGGCTTCACGTCGCGATGCAGAATCCCCGAGTCGTGTGCAAACCCCAGAGCGTCCGCCAGGTTGGCCACGATCTCAGCGGCGATTGCCGGCGCCACCGCCATTGTCCGCCGTTGCAGCCATTCGTCCAGATTGGGGCCGGCGCAGTATTCCGCCGCAATGTACGCGGCGTTCCCCTCCACGTCCGCCTGGTAGATCTGCACGATA
>JAXMBS010000031.1:0-65020 GCA_046349775.1 Planctomycetaceae bacterium
TCGCAGTCCCACTGGTCGAGTTGTTCCGCTTGCGCTGCTTCCCGTTGCTCCCGTTCCGCCTGTTGCGGGCTGGTCTCCGGCAAGTCGACGACGTTTACGTCACTCCAGACTCCGCGGTTCGTCTTGTAAACCGAAGACGTGCTATGGAAGAACCCGGCCATCCCGTAATAGTCCTGCTGTGACACAGGGTCGAATTTGTGTGCGTGACACCGGGCACATTCGAGGGTCATGGCCAGAAACGCTTTGCCGACCTTGCTGACCTGCTGGTCGACGATGTCCACCAGCAGCTTCTCCTTGTCGGCTTCGACAATTTCGACGTCGCCCAGGACCAGGAAGCCGGTCGCCGTCAGATTGGTCGCCCGCTCCTCCACGGTCGCGTACGGCAACAGGTCCCCGGCGATCTGCTCGCGAATGAAACGGTCGAACGGCTTGTCGCTGTTGAAGGCGTCGATGACGTAGTCGCGATACCGCCACGCGTACTGTGCGAAGACCGAGTTCGACGTGCCGATCTGATCGGCGTAACCCACGAGATCGAGCCAGTGCCGGGCCCAACGCTCGCCGAACTCACGGGAACCAAGCAGCCTGTCCACGACGACTTCAAACGCCTGCGGGAACTGGTCTTCCTCGAAGGCTCGAATGTCCTGCGGGGTTGGCGGGAGGCCGGTCAGATCGAACGTGACGCGCCGCAGCCACGTGTATCGATCGGCGTCGGCGACCGGATGCAGATCCTTGTGCTCGAGCGCTGCCAGGACAAACCTGTCGATGTCGCCGAGGGGCCAATCCATGTTGGCCACATCCGGCGGAGGCGAATTGCGCAGCGGCTGAAACGCCCAGTGCTTGCGGCCGGCCTCGATGTCGATCGTCGCGTCGGACTGAACCGTGTCCGACACGCGCGGGTCATGCGCTCCCTCGACCACCCAGCGCTCCAGGCGGGCAATCAGCTCATCAGGCAACTTGCCCGAGGGGGGCATCTTATGATCGGCGTAGCGGACAGCTGTAATCAGCAGGCTCTTCTCCGGCTCGCCGGGGACGACCGCCGGACCAGAATCGCCTCCCTTCGCCCAGCCGCTGCGCGAGTCAAGCACTAAGCCGCCCTGAATTTCCGCCGCGTCGTGACTATGGCACTCGAAGCAGTGCTGCTTCAGAATCGGCAGCACTTCTTGCAGAAAAGCCGTCTCGGCCTGAGCGTTGGCGTCGGCCGCGGCGGATTCGTCCGCTGTCGGGTCGTCGCCGGCGCTCACTGCGCCTGCCAGCCATCCCGCTGCCATCAACGTGATCACCACAGGCGGCACTCGTCGCAATCTGGTCGAGTATTCGCCGAGCATGTCTCTTCCTCACCGAAACCGTCTTTCGTGTGCCCTCAATATACTCGATGTGATGAACCGGCGGCACCTTTCACCGCTCGACGAATTGCTCCACGCGCTGCAAGTCGGTCTGAACGCACCATCCGCTGCACGCAGGCGAACCGTCTGCCCGAACTTCTTTATCTCCGGCGCTCCCGGTACAACGCTAGCCGGAGAGCAGTTCGTCGGTCTGCCGGCGCCTCGCGACCGGCGAGCCGCAGTAGTGTGCAGCGGACACGCAGTCATCCGCGAATGGGCTGCACCGTCGTAGAAGACGGCCCGGCGTCGCTGAATATGCCGCGTGCGCATCCATCGGCGACGCAGAAACCTTTGCTTTGTCTATCGCATGGCTGATGGGAGTGCATATGAGCAACAAGAAACAGCGTCACGACGAGAACCCCGCAACCGACGAACGTGAGCCGCTGAAGAAAAAAGAGTACGCCCGGGCGCTCAAGAAGTTGCACGTCGAGCTGGTCAAACTGCAGGAATGGGTCAAGCATGCTGGTCTGAAGGTGTGCATCCTGTTTGAAGGGCGTGATGGCGCCGGCAAGGGAGGGGTGATCAAGGCGCTGACCGAACGCGTCAGTCCGCGCGTGTTCCGCGTCATCGCGCTGCCCGCGCCGACCGAACGCGAGAAGTCGCAAATGTACATCCAGCGGTACCTACCGCATTTGCCGGCCGCGGGAGAAGTCGTGATCTTCGACCGCAGCTGGTACAACCGGGCCGGCGTCGAGCGGGTGATGGGCTTCTGCACCGAAGCACAGGCGCAGCAGTTCCTGCGCGTGGCACCGCTGGTCGAAAAGGCAATCGTGAATTCCGGTGTGATCCTCCTGAAATACTGGTTGGAGGTCAGCCCGGACGAGCAGACGCGCCGGCTCGAGTCGCGGATCGAGGACGGACGGAAGCTCTGGAAGCTCTCGCCCATGGACCTCAAGTCTTACAGCCGGTGGTACGACTATTCTCGAGCTCGGGACGACATGTTCGCAACCACCGATACGGACTGGGCGCCATGGTACGTTGTCCGCTCCGACGACAAGGAACGCGCTCGGCTCAACACGATTCGCCACCTGCTCAGCCAGGTTCCCTATGAAGATACTCCGCGCGAGAAGATTGAGCTGCCGAAGCGCCAGAAGCCGGGGGACTATCAGGAATCATCGCATCCGTACAAGTACGTCGCGGAGGAGTATTGACGCCCGCATGTGGCCTGTGGGCTGCATTGACCGGCTTGCATTTGCTGAGCTTCAGCCGCGCAGGGAGTCAGGAAGGGTGCGTTTCAAACGGTGACCGGCGACTTTCCGTACTATCCGATCAACGATTTCGGCCCCGCCATGAAGGGCATGGTGATCGGCGCGCTCGGCATCGTGCACGTGTTCCTGGCGCAGTTCGGGATCGGCGGCGGACTGCTCTTGTGTTACTTCCAGTGGCTCGCGCAGACCGGACGTGAGCCGCTGGCTCGGCGGTTCACTGACGGGTACTTCAAGTTCGTCGTGCTGGTGAGCTTCGTACTTGGGGCAATTACCGGCGTCGGGATGTGGTTCACCGCCATTCAGGTCAGCCCCCGCACCATCGGCGCCATGGTCGGCGAGTTCCACTGGGTCTGGGCGATTGAGTGGCTGTTCTTCTGCCTCGAAATCGTCGCCGGCTATTGCTTCTATCGTTATGGTCCGCGGCTCGACGATCGCAGCCGCATGACGTTGCTGGCGATCTACTCGATCGGCTCATGGTTCAGCCTGTTCTGGATTAATGGCATCCTGTCGTGGCAACTGACGCCGGGACGTTACCTCCAGACCGGCCTGATGTGGGACGGCTTCTTCAATCCCAGCTTCTTCCCGTCGGTGATCTTCCGGACCATCACCTCGATGGCCATCGCTGCACTGGCCGCGTTTCTGGTTGTCAATCTGCTGTCCGAGTTCGATCGACGTCAGCGCGAGGCACTGATCCATTGCGCGGCGCGGTTCCTGACGCCAGCACTCGGAATGCCGATCCTGGGCGTCTGGTACTTCCTCGTGATTCCGCCGGATAGCCGCGCCTGGGCGCTCGGCGGCAACGTCCCGATGATGATGTTCTTCGTGCTGGCGATCGTGTGCTCCACACTGATTTCCGGTTATGCGCTGATCGGGTTGCTGCGACTGGGATTGTTCGTCAACGCCGCCACCTCGTCGCTGCTGCTGTCGCTGGCGCTATTGGCGACCGCGTTCGCGGAGTTCGTCCGCGAAGGGGTCCGCAAGCCGTATTCGATTCGCGGCTACTTGTACTCGAATTCCCTGACCGCAGCCGATGTCCGCCGGTTCCGCGAGATCGGCTGCACGCGCGACGATCCCTATCCGCTGCGCGACCGCGATTCGTATCCGAATCCGCAGGTGGCGCTTGGCGCGCAGGTGTTTCGCAACCTGTGCAGCGCCTGTCATACGCCCGCCGCCTCGAACGGCCTGGCCGACCTCACCGAGCATTGGAGCGAGACGCAACTGCGGCTCAACATCGCCATGTTGCAGCGGACGAAGCCCTTCATGCCGCCGTTCGCCGGCACCCCGGACGAACTGGAAGCCCTCGTCCAGTGGCTGCGGTGGATCCATGCGAAACGTCCGGCGGGCTGGAATGAATCGCACGATCCGGCGGCCCTGCGCCAGATTCAACACTGGCTGATCGAGGCGGGGACGGAGTCAGAACAGGCTGTCGCCGCCCTGGAAGGCAGGCCCTGAATGCACGCTCCCTTCCCGTTCGGCTTTCCGTTTCACACGGCCGTCTACCTGACGCTGCTGGTCGCCACGTGGGTGTTGCACGTCGCCTTCATGCACTACGTGCTCGGCGGCGCCGTGTATCTCGCCGTCCGCACCGTCAGCCAGGGACGCCGGGCCGACGGTTGCACGCCTGCCACGCTGCTGCGGGAGTGGCTGCCGTTTGTGCTCAGCGCCGCGATCACCGCCGGCATCGCTCCGCTGCTGTTCGCGCAGGTCGTCTATCAGCAGCGGTTCTATACGGCCAATCTGCTGTTGTTCTACCGCTGGCTGGCGATCCTGCCGGCGCTGTTGGTCGCCTTCTACCTCCTGTACCTGCTGAAAGCGCAAGCGCCGGTCCTGCAGCGACTGGCGTTCCGGATCACCGCCAAACTGGCTGTGTGCGGCTGCTTTCTGTACGTGGCCTGGTTGTGGACGACCAATCACCTCCTGAGCGTGCAGAACCTCGAGACCTGGACGCGGCAGTACGCGGCGGGGACCGTGATGTACCACACGGGTGAAGCGCTTCCTCGCCTGGGACTGTGGCTGGCCAGCGCGTTACCGACCCTGGCGGTGTGGCTGGCCTGGCAGTTGTGGTTCAATTCCGACAGCGGTCCCGACATGGTGGCGGATGTCCATCGTGACGCTGCGCGTGCCGATGTCCGCCACGTCGCTTCCGTTGCCCTTGGCGGCCTGGCACTCATGTGCGTCTTCGCAGGCATCTACGTCCAACTCCTGCCGGCGGAAGTCCGCCGGGTGCTGACCGGCCCGCTCGCTGGCACGTATCTGACAGCGGCCTGCTGTGGGATGGCGGTTCAGTTTTTCGTCTGGATCGCGCTCTGTCGGCGACCGGAGTTGGATCGCACGAAACTGGCGACACTCACCGCGGGTCTGGCCACGACGCTCATTGGGCTGGGCGTCCTGCGCGAGACGATCCGGCTCGCGCGGCTCGAGATCGCCGATCTGTTCCCGGCGCACCAGGCCGCGGCGGCCGTCAGCGGCCGCTGGTTATTCGTGGCCGTGCTGATCGTGAATTCGAGCCTGATCGTCTGGTGCCTGCGCATCGCCCGGCGTGCCGGACGAGCGGATTCGTAACGCGCAGGGCGCCCGATGACCGGCCGGTGCGCCGCATTCGGGGGGGAGGGGGCGGGATTCCGTTGCTCTTGCCGCTGATCCTCACCCCAATTTGACTAAATCCCCTCGTGACCTATGTTTTTCCTGACCGGTCTGATCCACCGGACTGTTTCGCGTTTCTGTGCAAATTGCGCAAGCGCGGCAAGGAAAGCTAGGAGCTTTGAGGGGACCTTGCCGCGCTTCTTTTATTTCTCCACTTGAGCGCAAGTCGGGCCAGCCCGCGATTGCGACGAAAATCGTCGCAACTCTGACGTCTGTAGCGGATTTGACGCCCGCTCGCGTTCTGCTGCTGCCGATATCTCTGAGAGGGACCGGTTCCCGTGAACCGCAGTCCGCGCCCGTCTCCCGGGCGACGGAACCTTCCTCCTGCGGTGACCCGCACCCTATGGATTTCCGTGATCTCCTCTGGCGTCGCCGCCGCAGCCGACCTCCGGTTTTGCGCCGGTCGGTAGCGGCCCTGCTAATGGGCCTGGCTGCGGCATCCGGCTGCCAGTCGCTGCCGCGACCGTTTCAGTCGCAGTTCGACCGCGAAACGCAGCAGATCCTCGACGGCGGCGAACGGCTCGATGCGGCCGTCGCGGAGTATCAGTCTGGCGACATCCAGCAGGCCCTCGAGGAAACTCGCCGGGCGCGCGAAAGCGATCCGTCAATGGCCGCGGCCTACGAGCTGGAAGCATTGCTGCATGCCGATCTGGGAAACCGGGGACAACACATCGCGGCCTTAAGGAACATCATCGCGACGAACCGTGATTCGGCGAAAATCCAGAGTTCGGCCGGACGCATGCTGTATGAAGCCGGAGAACACGCCGACGGCCTTGCCGCCATGCAGCGTGCTGTGCAACTGGCGCCGCGTGAAACGACGTACGCGCGCGATCTGGCCGGCATCTACCTGCAAGACGGCAATCTGACGACCGCCGCCGCCGTCCTCACGGCCGCGCAGATTCAGAATCCAAACGATCGCGTGCTCCCCGTGGCTCTCGCCCGGCTCTACGAAACCGCCGGCGAATGGACGCTGGCGCTTCAGCACTACCAGCAGGTCGTCCAGAGCGAACCACGCAATGCCCTCTGGCGACGGCAGCTCGCCAAGTGCGCCTACCGTTTGCAGCGCTATCCCCTCGCGGCGGCCGAATATCAGCGCTGCCTCGAAACGGATACCAGCATGCTGTCGGTCACCGATCGCATCGAGTTTGGCGACGCCTGTCTGCGCAGCGGCGAAATCGAACGCGCCAGGTGGTTGTTCGACCAGCTGGCCGAACAGGGGCACGATACCCACGATGTCTGCGTCCTGCGCGGCGTGTGCGCCCTCCGCAGCAATAATCCGGCGCTGGCCGAGCAGATCTTCTCCCAGGCCGCCGACCGGTGGCCCAACGACACCGCTCTGGAACTGCTGCTCAACAACAGTCGCGTAGCGCGCTCGCAGATTGTCCAGACCGGAGTCCAGATCAAACCCACGAATCGGGCGCAGGCCCCGACGATTGCGCCGTCCGTGTCAATTCCATCACCAAGTTCGCCGCCGGCCAGTTCTTCTCAGGCCGATCTGCTCTCTGAGCCCACTGACGCCGAATGGCTCGCTCCCCGCACGTCCACTCCGCGCTAGTGTGGCGTCACGTCTGAGATTTCCCGTTGGGTGCCACTGGCTTCGCCAGTGCAGTCTCAGCCAGACGCCGAATTCATGTCGCACTGGCAGAGCCAGTGGTACCCGAATTCTTAGCTGTGACAAAGTACTTGCGTGGTGTCAATTCTCGAACGACGTGCCACTACTCACGACCCGCTACAAATACTCCTCCCGCACCGGATGAAACACATCCAGTGCCACGCACCCTTCTTCCAGCCCGACGACGCGGTGCTTCACGCCGCCGGGAATGAAGTACAGGTCGCCGGCCCGCAGCACGCGCTCCTGATTTCCGACAATAAATCGCGCGCTGCCCGACACGACCATCCCCGCTTGCTCATGCGGGTGTGAGTGCTCTTCGACGACCGCGTGCGGCTCGATCGTCACGTACGACAGCATCAGCTCCTGGCCGGCCGCCGCGCGCAAATGCACACCCGGAAAAATCGTGTGCGCCGCCCCGCTCGTGTGATGCAAGAATTTCCCGTGACTCATTGGCAGCGTCCTTCAAATCGTCGATAAGCTCGATTCATCTCCGCCTTGTACCGCAGCATTACCGTCATCCGCCACCCATGTCCTGACTCCCCAACCCGGTCGGCCCCCTCTCATTCGTCGTCAACGTTGACGAAGCACCCAGCACAACAGACGATCCTCGGCGCGTCCCAATTTGCAATTTGCAATCTTCTTTCCCTCCTTGACCCCTGGCACCCGCTCCCATGCTCCGCCTCGCGCCCGCTCTCGTCCTCGCACTCCCGCTGCTCGCCGCTATCCCGGATCCCGTCAGTCCCGATCCCAACAGCCCGCGGCCCATCGACGCGGTTGAATCGGTCTTCATGGAAGACCTCACCTGGATGGAAATCCGCGATCTGTTGCGCTCCGGGACCGACACCGTCATCGTTGCCACCGGCGGCATCGAACAAAACGGGCCCTACCTCGTCACCAACAAGCACAACATCATTCTGCGCGGCGTAACGGAGACCCTCGCCCACAAGCTCGGCAAGACGCTCGTCGCGCCGATCGTCCCCTTTGTCCCGGAAGGCAACATCGATCCGCCGACGGACCACATGCGCTATCCGGGCTCCATCAGCGTCACGGCAGAGACCTTTGAGAAACTGCTCACCGACATCTGCGGTTCGCTGCGCGCGAACGGCTTTCGCAGGATCGTCCTGATCGGCGACAGCGGCGGCAATCAGACCGGCATGCAGAACGTCGCCGCCGCGCTCGCGCAGCAGTGGGCCGGCGACAAGACGCGGATCGCCTACATCCCGGAGTTCTACGACAACGCCGGCATCCTGAAATTCCTGGAAGACAACGGCATCCACCAGACGCTGGAGGGACTGCACGACGACTTCACGAACTGCTCGCAGATGTGCGCCGTCTCGCCGGATAGCATTCGGGCCAAACAGCGGATCGCCGCCGGCAAGTTCCACATCAATGGCGTCGAATTGGCGCCGGTAGAACAGACGGCCGCCTGGGGCCGGCGGATTTATGAGTTCCGGGCCGAGCGCACGACCAATGCGATCCACGCCGCTTTCGGCGACTGAACTGCGGACTGCACGTCAGCGTCGCGCAAAATCGCTGGCGTCGCCCGCTTGCGGTTTCGCAGACTGACACTTGTGGGATGGCCCGCAGTCCGCCCCGTCACGGTCTCGCATCCCGGATTCGGCAGGGTACAATGCCGTTCGGACACTGCCGACTTCCGAGCACTCCATGTCCCGGCTCGATCCAACGACGACCCCCGCAGCACGTGCGATCTCCCGTCGCCGAGCCCTCCAGTCCGGCGCACTGGGACTCTCCGCCCTCTCTGTGGGTCGCACTGCGACTGCCTCGCCATCGGAATCCGCCGCCGAACTCCCGCAGTTCGGCCGCGCCAAGGCCTGCATCCTGCTGTTCCTGTTCGGCGCACCGCCGCAGCATGAAACGTTCGACCCCAAACCGCTCGCCGCCGACGAAATCCAGGGGCAGCTCAAGGCCATCCCCACGTCATTGCCGGGTGTCTCGTTCTGCGAAGGTCTCCCGCACACAGCCCAGGTCGCCGATCGGATGACGATCATCCGCTCGATGACGCACCCGTTCCCGCTGCATTGCGTCGCCTACGCGCTCAGCGGACTGCCGACGTATACGACCGACCTCGAAACGAAGCCCCGAGATCCAGCCCACTGGCCGTACTTTGGCGCGATTGCGGACCATCTCTGGGCGCGCAACGGAGCAGGGGAGCGGACGCTGCCGAGACACATCGGCCTGCCGTGGGTCTTCAACTCGCAGGTCGATGATCTCGGCCTGATTGCCGGTCCCTACGGGGCCTTTCTCGGCCAGCGTCACGATCCGCTGTGGGCAAAATTTGAAGGCAAGCCACTGCGCGTCGCGCCCAAGTGCCGGCATGAACAGCAGCGCGAGTATGTCGATCCGTATGCCGGCGTCGATCCCGATTGCCGATTCATCATCGACGGCGCCGGCCGCCTCGCTGACAACCTGACCACCGATCGATTCGCCTTACGTCAGACACTCTTGGGGCAGTTCGATCCGCCGCGCCTGTTGGCCGTGCCTTCCGCCCCCGAGTCTTACAACTTGCAACAGCAGCGAGCGATTTCGCTGTTGATGTCTCCCCAATTGCGATCGGCCCTTGATGTCTCGCAGGAACCGGCCGCGCTTCGTGAGGACTACGGCTACACGCTGTTCGGCCAGTCGTGCCTCGCCGCACGGCGTCTCGTCGAGGGCGGCACAAAGTTCGTCAGCGTCTTCTGGGACCCGTTCGGCACGTATTTCTCCGGCGGCTGGGACACACACCAGAACCACTACCCGCGCCTGACGCAGTATCTCCTCCCCGGCTTCGACCGCGCCTACGCCGCGCTCATTCGCGACCTTGACCAGTCCGGTCTGCTCGACAACACGCTGGTCATCTGCATGGGAGAGCACGGCCGCACGCCGAAGATCGACTCCAAGCCCGTCGGCGCTGCTCGCCACCACTGGTCGCAGGTCTATTCCGCGACGCTGGCCGGCGGCGGCACGCCGCGCGGCGCGGTCATCGGGCGCTCCGACGCAATCGGCGGAGAAGTCCTCGACACGCCGATTTCACCCAAGGACATCCACGCGACCGCCTTCCATTTCCTTGGAATCGACCCGCACGCGCTGATGTACGACCGCCAGCACCGCCCCTATCCGGTCGCCGGCAGCGGCGAAGTCCGCCCCGAACTGCTGGCGTAGGATGCCGGACCCTGCAGGGAGGGCGAGGCTCCTGCCGAGCCGCTCGTGCGACAACGCTCCAGTCGCATCTCCGTCTGCCGAACAGGAAATTCGGCCCCGATACATGTCGATCAATCATCAACCATAAACCATCAGCCAACATCACTCCCCGCGCACCCACGCCTCATTAAACCGCACGTGTTTGATCGTTTCTCCTTCGAACAGCTTCTTGTCCTGGTGCGTGTATGTGATGTGAATACTGCCGTCCGGCGTCTGGATCAGCGTCGGGTATGACGCCGTCCCCTTTTCCTTTTCCAGATCCTCAAACGGCCGCTTGATCGGCCACGTCTTACCTTCGTCCTCCGACAGGTAGCATGTCAGCCGCTCGCGCCCGCGCGGCAGATCGTTCACCGCCAGGAGCCACGTCCCGCTCTTGAGACCCAGCACCGCCACGCTGGCGCCGGAATTCGGAATGTCGATCGGGTCTTCCGTCCACGTCATCCCGCCGTCGCTCGACTCCGCCCGCCGCACCACCGGCGAGTCGCGCATGTACGCCACGAGGTTGCCGTTCTTTTTCCGCACGATCGAAGGCTGAATTCCCCGCTGCTGCAACGGACGGCTGAACTCCCACGTCTGCCCGCCGTCCTCGGTGAACGCGAACATCGAGCAACTGAACGTGTCGGAGTAGAGGCCCAGCATCATCCGCTTGTCGCTCAGCATGATCGGCGGCTGCCGCGGCATCCACCCCAGCCGCTGGAACAGCTTGTCGTTGGCTTCCTGCTTGTACTCCTCAATCCGCGAGAGAATCCGCTGTTTGCGTTCCTCGGGAATCTCGGTCGAAGCTTTCACCTGTTCGATCCTCTTGTTCGCCAGTTCCGGGAAGATCGTCTCGCCGTCCTTCGGCCGGCAGAAAATCGCGTCCTGCCACTTCCACACCGGCGGACCGTCTCCTTCGTAGTCGGTCGAGTAGCGGTACTTGAGGAAGTAGCTGCGGACGAGGTTGTCCATTGCCGAAATCCAGAACATCCACAGCCGCCCCTGCGGATCGATGAACATCGTGCAGTTCTGATCCGGCAGGTTCTGATTGTCCGCCATCAAAAACGGCGGCGACCAGGATGACTCTCCTTTGTTCTTCCGAGCGCCGCTGATGACCAGCGTGTCGTCCGAGCGTTCCCCTTTGCCGTGGAACCAGCAGACGATGAGGTCGCCGCCGGCCGTCTCCACGATGCACGACGAATGGTTGTGAAACGGCTCGCCGGGGAACACGAGTTCCGCCTCGTACAGCGGCGCTTCGCCGGTGGCAACGACGCACGTGAGCGCAACAATCGCCGTCAGGTTCATCGGTGTAGTCCTTCGATTTGAGCGGCGTCAGCCCTCGGATGAGTTAGCGTCTGAGTCATATCCCCCTCTCCCCCGCGAAACGTCTTGAATTCATGCTCGGTGTCACTCGGGGGAGAGGGCCGGGGTGAGGGGTGCAAAACGGATTCACTCCCCCTCATCCGGCCTTCGGCCACCTTCTCCCCACTCGGTGGCCGCAGCAACGGTACGAATGCATATTGTGGGGAGAAGGGCGCAACCGTGGCTGCGTGTCGATCGCAATCTCATATCTCCTCTGCTTCACAGAGACCGCCACTGTACCCTCGGCTCGCCCAGACGGGTATCCTGTCAAACTTCCGGTTCTCGATGGACTCCTTCAGAAATTGACGCCATGAACCCTCATCGACCGATTGCGACTGTTGGTCTGCTGTTCGTACTCCTCGCCGCGTGCGCTCAGGTGCAAGCCGCCGAGCCGCTCGACCTGTCCAAAGCTGTCCTAGTTGCGCCTCAAAACGATCAGACACCTAAGGCGCAGCGCAAAGCAGCGCAGATGCTCGTCGAGGAAGTCGAAAAGCGAACAGGCATTCGGCTCAACCGGGTTGATGAGAGTGCGGGCAACGTGCCGGCGATCTACCTTGGCGACATCCAGGCAATACCCGCACCAAAGCAGCCGAACGGCCAGCCCGGCCGCCGGAGTCCGATTCGACCTGAGAGCTTCGTGATCCATGCCAGTCGCGATGGGGTGACCTGTGTCGGCGATGACTCACGCGGCGTCCTCTTTGCCGCCGGTCGCCTGCTCCGCGAACTCCGCATGTCGCCCGGCAAGATCACGCTCGACAGCGCATTTGAGATCAAGTCCGCACCCCAAGCCCCGCTGCGCGGCCATCAGCTCGGCTACCGTCCCAAGACGAACTCCTACGACGCCTGGTCCGCCCCGATGTGGGACCAGTACATCCGCGATCTCGTCGTGTTCGGCAACAACGCCGTCGAACTGATCCCGCCGCGATCGGACGACGACGACGACAGCCCGCACTTTCCGCTGCCGAAGATCGACATGATGGTCGAGATGTCCCGCATCTGCGACGAGTACGACCAGGACGTCTGGATCTGGTACCCGGCGATGGACAAGGACTACGCCGATCCGGCCACGGTCGACTTCGCACTGAAAGAGTGGGCCGAAGTCTTCCAGAAGCTGCCGCGGATCAACGCGATCTTCGTTCCCGGCGGCGACCCCGGCCATACGCACCCCAAGCCATTGATGGCGCTGCTCGAAAAGCAGGCCGCCAGCCTGAAGAAGTTCCATCCCAAAGCCCAGATGTGGATGTCGCCACAGAGCTTCAGCAACGAGTGGATGGACATCTTCATCAAGGATCTCCAGCGCGATCAGCCGGACTGGCTGGCCGGTATCGTGTTTGGCCCGCAGGTCTGGATGCCGCTGCCGAAGCTCCGCGAACTCGTCCCGGCGAAGTACCCGATCCGCGACTATCCCGACATCACGCACAGCCGCCATAGCCAGTACCCGGTTCCCGACTGGGACCTCGCGTATGCGCTCACGATCGGCCGCGAAGGGGTCAATCCCCGTCCGGTCGACGAAGCCAACATCTATCGCCAGACGTACAAGTCCACTAACGGCTTCATCACCTACTCCGAAGGCTGCAACGACGACGTCAACAAGTTCGTCTGGAGCAGCGTCGGCTGGAACACCGACACGCCAGTCATCGAAATCCTGCGCCAGTACAGTCGCTACTTCATCGGCCCCGACGTCGAGGAAGGCTTCGCCCAGGGACTCCTCTCGCTGGAGCGCAACTGGCGCGGTCCGCTGCTCGCCAACTCCGGCGTGTACACGACGCTCGAGCAGTTCCAGGACATGGAACGCGCCGCCTCGCCGACGCGCATGGAAAACTGGCGGTTCCAGCAGGCGGTGTATCGCGCGTATTACGACGCCTATGTCCGCAGCCGGCTGATCCACGAGACCGATCTCGAAGATCAGGCGCTGGCAATTCTCAGGCATGGATCAAAGCCCGGCGCAATGGAAGCGATCGACTCGGCGAACAAAGTCCTGATGCAGGCGGTCGAAGCGCCCCGCTCTCAGGATTGGCGGAAGCGCGTGGTCGAACTGGCCGACGCACTCAACAAGAGCATCCGCATGCAGCTCAGCGTGTAACGCCACAAGGCGATCGCCACCGAGCGCGGCGCGAGCCTCGACACGATCGACATGCCGCTCAACAACCGACTCTGGCTCCAGAAGCGGTTCGCAGAAATCCGCAAGCTCGACAACGAAGACCAGCGTCTGGCCGAAATCCAGAAGATCGTCAACTGGACCGACCCCGGTCCGGGTGGGTTCTACGACGACCTCGGCAATCCGTCGCGCCAGCCGCATCTTGTCCGCGGATTGGGTTACGTCCTCGACCCGGAGCACTTCGAGTCATCGCTGCTGGGGATCAGTGTGCGGAACGGCATCCAGTCGAACAATCCCATTTCATGGTGGACGCACGCCGAATCGCTCGGCGACGCGCCGCTCAGCATGCAGTACGACGAACTCGATCCGCATGCGTCGTACCGCCTGCGCGTCTCGTACATGGGGGACACTCCGGCGAAAATCCGGCTCACGGCGGATGAGAGCACCGAGATTCATCCGCTGATGATGCGCGAGGTCCGCGATCCTCTGCACGAGTTCGACATCCCGCATTCCGCCACCGCTGACGGCAAGCTGACTCTGACCTGGCACAAGGAGCAGGGCCTCGGACGCAATGGCCGCGGCTGCCAGGTCTCCGAAGTCTGGTTGATCCGGCAGTAGTCAACTCGCGGTGACCAGGTACGAAAAGTACGAACAGTAAAAAAGTGCGAAGAGTAAAACCGACGCGGATTCTCCTGACTTTTCACACTCTTCGCACTGTTCATACTTTTCGCACTCCTAGAAGTCTCCGATCACCTCCCCGCCGCGGATCGTCGTCAGCGCCTCGAACAATTCCGGGCTGACTTTTTCGCTGACGAACCGCACCGATCCGTCGCACAGCCCGACGCTGATCCCGCCGACGTGCGGACCGCCGATGCCGTCCGGTCCGTTGATGTACGGCTTTTCCGTCAGTGCGCGGATCGTGGCGTGCCCGCCCGCCCCCCACGGCCCCGGTTCGCTCGAGTCGGCAACGCACATCGTATTCGATGTGCCGTCCGTGATGTCCTGAATCCGGGTCGCACGGTTGTAGGCGAACACTCCAGCTTTGAGGCTCGTCACCGGCAGCTTCGGTCCCTCCTTGCCGAGTCCGGCCAGACCGACGTAGTGCGACGAACCGTACTCCGGTGGCGTCTCCGGGTTGCTCGGATTCTGAAACACCATCAGCCGGGTCTTCAGCGGCTGCTGGTTGGCGTCGTCCTCCCAGCCGGCCTCCATGTCGATCATGTTGTACAGCGGTGCCTGGTCGAGGTACGGCAGGATGCTCACCAGCCAGCTCAGCCGTTCATCCGGATCGAGCTTTTCGTTGGGTACCGTCCCCTCCGGGAAATGGTTGAATGTGTCGTGGTAGTTGTGCATCGCCAGCATGATCTGCTTGAGGTTGTTGCGCGACTGCGTCCGCCGCGCCGCTTCGCGCGCCTGCTGCACGGCCGGCAACAACAGCGCGACCATCACGGCCGACGTCGTCACGGCTGTACCGCCATCGACGGCGCCGCCGAACGGCAGTCCGGACAGCGAACTCCGCGACGTATACGTGACGCCGGCATCGTTGATCCCCGCCACAGAGACGTTGGGGACCAGCGGACGCGACACGAGTTCCGCCGGCGGCAGATCGGCGACACCGACAGAAAAACGGAAGTCGGGCGGCAGCACCTGCGCCTGTCGTAGTCCCGCCTGCGCGGCGCCGAAGGCGAATGGCGCCAGGCCGGCGATGAAGCGGTATGTGTTCCGCGGGTCCGTCACCGTGATCGCCGTGAACCGGTCGGGGACCGACGCCAGCGCCGACTTCAGTTCGGCATCCGGCTGCCACTGCGGCAGTTTCCCCTGCTCGCGCATCAGGAAACCTTCGACGAGCTGCGGCACGACCCCGACAGCCAGCCACTTTTCGCCGACCGACAGCGCCGGCGCCATCATGCCCCCCTGGATTTCCACCACGACAACGTCTTGGCCCTGCTTCTGCACCGTTGAGACGACCGTACGTCCGTTGGATTCCCGCTGCACGATTGCCAGCAGCTTGTCGATTGACGAGCGGAGCTTCGCTGGATCATCCACGGAAACGATGACACCCGCTCCCAGTCCGAACGGGCCCTGGGACGAATCTGCGTATCCGCAGTGCACGCTGCCCAGTGGTTCCAGCAGGTCATTCCGAATATCGAGTCCCAGCTCGTCGCGGACCTGGGCGAGCACTTTGTCGATCTGGCCCTGTTGCTCCTGCGGCAGCAGTGCTTCGATTTGCTTCGCGACATCCAGCAGCGTGTCGTACGCCGCCGTCCAGTCGAAACTGGTTGCGGTGAACGCCGAAATGTCAGCCGGCAGCGGAGGCAGGTCGCCGAGCGACATGGTCTTTTGGTCCATGAGCTTCAACAGCCCCTGCCGCGGGGTTGGCGCGTCAATGTGGAACTCCGACCACAGGGCGCGGTCTTTGTAGCCGGTGCGGCCGGCGACCGTCTTCAGGCCATCCAGCCCGGCAATCTTGGCGATCTCATTGATCGTCACGCCGTTGGGATGCGAATCGTTTTGCGAATTTGGCACCGGCATCGCGCCGAACGTCTTCAGCAGCGCCTGGAAATCGAGCCAGCCGGCATTGCCCGCTTCAAAGCCTGCATCGGCGACGACGTATTGCTGCCACAGCGGATTCGTGGTGATATTGGCGCCGCCGTCGGCAACGGCGATGGCGGAGTCGACCGCCTGCATCCCGGCGACGAAGACCAGGTGCTCTCCCTCGGACCACCAGCCGACTTCCACGCCCGGCGTGCGCGGCAGAATGCCGTGCGTCACGCTGCGGCCCTGTTTGTCAGTCTTCTGGAACTCGACCTCGCCGCGCGCAGCCATCTGGGCGAGCTGCATCACGCCATCGGCGTATTTGGCGGCGTCATGCACCACCAGGACAGCCCACGGGAGTGGCGGCTGTCCGGGTTGCGCATCCAGCGCCACCGCCAGCGATACCCCGTGTTCAGTGACATGCTGGAACACGCCCCCGGCCTGACCGGCGATCCCCTGTTCTCCGCCGGTCGCCTGCCGCAGATCGGCGAAGATTCGCCCGACGAACTCCATCAGTCCGCTCTGGTAGAGCGCCTCGTAGGCGGCCGTTTTCTGCCACGCCTCCTGATGCGCGAGCCCGCCGTCCATTCCGACGTAGATCACCGCGGACGCCGGCAGCAACTTTTCCGGTGCGACCAGTTGTTTGGGTTGGGCGAACGTAAACCCCACGCCGACGCTGACCGCGATGAGCAGGAACCCGATGGCAACAGACCGTTTCTGACGAATCGACATACGCATACTCCTGAAACCGAAGTGGGACTCGTTGACCGACTGGTTGCCACGCTCTGGCCGAGAATACGGCCGCTGTCGCGGACATGCTGACCGAATTCTGCCAGAATCGACAGGAATCACAAGAATCCGTTCGTGCCGGAGACGGGCCGCAGCGTAACTATCCCGTGTTCTGTCCGGCGACGCCCTCATGTCCCTGCGCATCGCTCCTCCCGACGCGAAAACCCTGCCCCGGTTCACCCGGCGAGCGGCGGTCTGTGCGGTTGTGTGGATCAGCCTCTGCGGTGCAGTCGCTGTTCGAGCCGCCGAGCCGATCACCGACTTCGAGGATGTGCCGCGACTGCTGGCACATCTCCCGCTGGAGCCGTATGCCGCGGCGCTGACGCCGCAGCGGGACCGGTTTGTCACCGGGCACAATGACGGATCGCTGGTCGTCTGGCGCACTGCTGACGGCGTGCCGCTACGGCGCTGGAACGGCCATCGGGACACGGTCTCCGGTCTGGCGATCAATGTGGCCGGCGATCGAATCGCGTCGGCGGCGTACGACGGGACGATTGGCGTGTGGTTGAGTGAAACGGGCGCTGCGATCAGCAGTCTGCCGCAGCAGCCAGCGCGTTTGACCTGCGTTGCATTGTCGCCGGAGGGGACGCAAGTAGCGGCGGGCGGGTATGACGGTCTTGTGCGGATCTGGCGCGATCTGGCGGCGCCGACGCTCGTGGTCGCAACGACCGAAAACACCGGCACGATCCGTTGCCTCGCTTTCTCGCCGGCCGGACAACTGCTTGCCGCCGGCGACGATTCCGGCACGGTGCGGCTATTGAACCCCGGCGATGCGTCGGTGCTGCGCACAGCCAAGCTGGACTCGGAGGGTGTGCGCAGTCTCGCGTTTGCACCGGACGGCTCGACTCTGCTCATTGGCAGCGACCTGGGCCGAGTGCAGGCCAGGAGTGCCACGACGCTGGAGGACGCGTGGGGCGGTCAGGTTTTGATTCCGACCCACGCAGCACCGCTGCTGCGGATTTCGTTCACCGATGACGGCCGCCTGATCGCCACGGCCGACCAATCAGGAGTGGTGCGCATCTGGAAGGTGGCGACGCGCGAGTGGACATCGGAGTTCGACAATCACCAGGACGAAATCGCCGCCGTGGGCTTTCACCAGGACGCGCAGGCGCTGGTGACGATCAGCCGCGACCGCGCGGTGAACCTGTGGAAGGCGAAGCTGCCGCCGACGCCGCGGTTGGCGCGCATCGACAATCCCGACGGGAATTTGTGGGCGGTGGCGGTCGCTCCTGACCTCTCGGCCGTCTACGCGGCGGGAAAGAAGGGTTTCTGCGGCGCGTGGGATCTGCAAACCGGAAAGTCCGCTCGACGCTGTGAGGGATTCAAGGGGACGACCGATGCCATCGATCTCTCACCGGACGGCAAGCATCTGGCCGTCTGCGGCTGGCGGGAACAGAACACCGTCATCTTTGATACGCAGACCGGGCAGAAACTCGCGGAGCGGACTGCGGAGGGGAAGCTGCGGTGCGTGCGGTTCTCGCCGGATGGGCAACTGCTGGCGGCCGGACGAGATGACGGCAAAGTGCAGACCTGGAACTGGCAGACGGACGACGGACCGCGGACGGCGAGCGTCAGCGAACAGGCCGTGTACGATCTGGCCTTTTCACGAGACGGCGCGCGACTGGCGGCCAGCGGCGGCGACTGGCGGAAGCCCGAGCCGGGATTCCTCAAGCTGCTGAGCGTGCACGATCTCGCGGTGACCGGAGAACTGCGCGAGCATCAGCATGCGGTGCGAGGGGTGATGTTCCATCCCGACGGCAAGCAGCTCGCGTCGACCGACGAGGCAGGACTCGTCGTCATCTGGAACGCTGACACGCTGCTGCCGGTGACGCGCTGGAAGAACGCCGTCGGTGCGCGGCCGGTCGCATTTGCGCCGGACGGCACACAACTCGCCGTCGGACTGCACGACGGCAGCATTCAGGTCTGGGACTCACGATCCGGCGAGCTGACTCACCGGTTTCGCAGCGAGGACGACGTGTTCGCCTTGTCGTTCAGCAGTGACGGAGCGGTGCTGTTTTCCGCGAGCGGCAAGACCGGCGTCGAAATCTGGCCATTGGCGGCGGCGTCCTCCACTATCGAACGGATTCGCGGGTGGGTACCTTGAATATGTTCCGGTTCATTTCACAGAGCACGCTTATGGTCACCTCGCGGGCACTGAGGGCTGGATGTCTGCTGGCATGGGGACTGCTGTGCACCGACCAGGTGCGCTCGGACGAGGCCGCCTCCGTCGAAGATGACCTCCGGCGGATCGTCGCGGTCATTGATGGGCACCTGGAGAGCCAGTGGCGCGCCGACTCGGTCACGCCGTCGGAACCGGCCGACGACGCCGAGTTTCTCCGCCGAGCGACGCTCGACCTCAACGGCTGGATTCCCAACGTCATGGAGGCGCGGCAGTTCCTGGCGGACGACTCGCCGGACAAACGCCGACAGCTCGTGGACCGGTTGCTCGATGATCCGCGGTACGCCGTGAACTTCACGAACTACTGGCGGCGGATCCTGATTCCGGAAGCGGAGTCGGACCTGATGGCTCGGTACCAGGTGCCGGTGTTCGAGGGCTGGCTGCGCTCGCGGCTGCTCGCCAATCGGTCGTACCGCGACATGGTTCGCGAGATCCTGGAGGTCAACGTCTCCGCGAACAGCATGTACGAGTACAACAACGTCTCGCCGGTGGCGTATTACGCGACGAAGGAAATCAAACCCGAGAACCTGGCGGCGGCGACGTCGCGAATGTTTCTGGGCGTGCGGCTGGAATGCGCACAGTGTCATGACCATCCGTTCGATCATTGGACGCGCCGCGATTTCTGGGGCTATTCGGCGTTTTTCGCAGGCCTGCAGCGCAGTAACGCCGGACCGCAGGGACTGCTCGCCCAATTGCGAGAGCTGCTGGGGCAGCGCAACGTCCAGATCCCGGACACGAACGAATTCGTCGAGCCGACGTTTCTCGGCGGCAAGCCGCTGGGTCGCGATACGTTGCTCTCGCCGCGGCAGACGCTCGCCAACTGGATCGTCAGTGATGAGAACCCGTACTTCGCAAGGATGGCGGTCAACCGCATGTGGGGGCACTTCTTCGGCGTCGGATTCGTCGATCCGATCGACGATTTCAACGACCAGCATCCGCCGAGCCATCCTGAACTCCTCGACGCGCTGGCGCAGGAGCTTGCCCACCAGAACTACGACCTGAAGTTTCTGATGCGGGCAATCACACGCTCGCGCGCCTACAACCTCAGCAGCCGCCAGACCGATCCCAGCCAAGCCGATTCGCGGCAGTTCGCGCGGATGGCTGTGAAGGGCCTGTCGTCGAACCAGGTGTACGACAGCTTCGTGCAGGCGACGGGCTGTTTCGAGCCGTTTGCACTCGTGAACCCGTACGTCTTCGGGCGGCAGGACACCCCGCGCCAGCGGTTGGCGGAGTTGTTTGCCGATCAGGGGACGACCCCGATGGACCGGCCGACAACGATCCTGCAGTCGCTGGCGGTCATGAACGGGGACTTCGTTTCACGTGAAACCCAACTGGATGACAGCCGGCTGCTGCGATCGGTTGCCGAGTTTCCCGGCTTTACCACGGCGGACCGCGTGGACGCGATATTCCTGTCCGCACTGACGCGCGCACCGACGCCGGTCGAGCGTGAAAAGTTCGTCGCGTACATCGACGCGGGGGGTGCGAACGGCGATTCGCGGCAGGCGCTGGCCGACGTGTTCTGGGTGCTGCTGAACGGCAGCGAATTCCTGTACAACCATTAAAGAGCAAACCACGGAATACACGGAAGTCACGGACGTAGAAAGAAGAAAATAAGAACCGCGAAAGACGCGAAAGGAACGAAAGAAGAGGGCATTGATTGGCTTCCTTATTTTGCTGCTTTCGCGGTTCATCCCTTTCCGTGTTTTTCCGTGTGTTCCGTGGTTCCCGTCACGTTGAAATGAGGAGTGTGAGTCATGCGATTGACACGTCGGGACTGGCTGCGGTTGACGGCGCTCGGGGTCTCTGGGCATTCGCTCTCCGGCTGGCTGCCGGCGCTGGCGGCCGATGCGCCGGTGCTCACGGGCAAGACCCGCTCGGTCATTCTGCTGTGGATGCCGGGCGGTCCGAGCCAGATCGACACGTTTGACCTGCAACCGGGACATGCCAACGCCGGGGAATTCAAGCCGATCGACACGTCGGTCCCGGGCGTGCAGATCTGCGAACACCTGCCAAAGTTAGCGCAGCAGATGCAGGACATCGCGATTGTGTCGTCGATGCAGACCAAGGAGGGGGACCACCTGCGGGCGACGTACCATCTCCACACCGGCTACCTGCCGCAGCCGCCGGTGCAGTACCCGGCGCTGGGGGCGCTCATCAGCCATGAGCTGGCAGATGCACACCTCGACCTGCCGGGATTCGTCAGCATCACGCCGAATGCGTTTTTCAATCAGGGCCTGGGGGCAGGGTTCCTCGGACCCTCGCGCGCGCCGCTGGTCGTCGGCGCCGACATGCCGGGTCAGCCGCAAGTCGCAGGGAATGGCGGAGACTACGGCCCGCCGCTGAAGGTCCGCGACATCACGCTGCCGCAGGGGGTCGGCGAACCGCAAGCGGCAAAACGAGTCGACCTGCTGACGGCGATGGAAGATAGCTTCACTGATTCGCGGCCCGCGCTCGCGACGAACAGCCACCGCGAGGCATACAAACAGGCCGTACGCATGATGCGGTCGCCGGCGACCAAGGCGTTCAACCTCGACGAGGAGCCGGCGGCGCTGCGCGAGAAATATGGGCGCAACCGGTTCGGCCAGTCGTGCCTGCTGGCGCGCAGGCTCGTTGAACAGGGGGTGCCGTTCATCGAAATCGGACTCAGTACGGTGGCCGGCCAGCAGGTGTTCGGCTGGGACACGCACAACAACAACTTCACGACGGTGAAAGCCTTCTGTGAGGTGCTCGATCCCGGCTGGTCAACTTTGATCGAGGACTTGCGACAGCGCCGGCTGCTGGACTCGACGATGATCGTGTGGATGGGCGAGTTCGGCCGGACACCGCGGATCAACGGCTCCGGCGGCCGCGATCACTACCCGAATGCCTGGTCCACGGTCTTGTGCGGCGGCGGCATTCGCGGCGGTCAGCGGTACGGCAAGACGGCCGTGGGGGGCGAAGGCGTCGCGGAGAATCCGGTCTCGGTGCCGCAGTTCTTCGCCACGATCTGCAAGCCGCTGGGCATCAATCCGGCGAAGCAGAACATGTCGAACGTGGGACGACCGATCCGTATCGTCGAACCGGGCGCGAAACCGATCGAGGAGTTGCTGGCGTCTGCGGGCGATACTGCCGATGCCGGAAATCAGACGTAACGTTGGATTGATTGAAGGCGACGATCGCGCTCTTCTCCCCACGGTGGGCGTTCATCCCCGGCCTTAGCTCGCCGAGTGGGGAGAAGGTGGCCGAAGGCCGGATGAAGGGGAGGGAAATGCAAACGTCAACATTGCTGCACCCCTCACCCCGGCCCTCCCCCCCGATTCAAGTCTCCACTGTCTTCAATGCTCTTCGCGGGGGAGAGGGGGAGAATGGCACGCTGGTGCGCGTGTTGCTCGCTGTCGCCGTGCTCATTGTGGTGAGTTGCGAGAAGGTTCGTGCCGAACCGGACGCTGCGACGACGGAAACCAACTCGCAATCTGCGACAGACCTTCAGGACTTGCTCTATCTCGGGCCGCGCCGGCCGGTCGTGATTCGGCTGCACCTGTTTGTTGACGGCGAAGCGTTCGGACAGACGTGGCGCAAGTACGCCCAGGAATTGTTCGCCGTCGCCGATCAGGATCACGATGGCCGGCTGAGTGACACCGAACGGCAGGCGGCTCCAACGGCTGAGAGTCCGCTGCGGACGGAACTGCTGGCGGTCCTGTCGCTGCCGGGGCTCGCACAGTGCGATATCGATCCTGTTGATCGATCGATCTCGGAGTCGGAGTTCGCGGCCTTCCTGGCCGATCGCCGCGGCGGTTCGTTTCAGGCGCCGCGAAACATCAGCAGCGCCGCGGAAGAGCAGGCTACGCCGCCGCTGCCGGTGCAGAACGCGAACGCCGGCACGGCACTGTTCAAGGCTCTGGATGCGGCAGGATGGCCAGTTGTCGGTCGACGACCTGCGGCAGGCGTCGGCGGCAGCTTGCGGAAACTCGATTTCGACAGCGACGGCGCCCTGCTCGGTGGACGAAGCTGGACCATCTGCAGGCCCGTTCGTCGCCGTGCCGCAGGCGGCGGCGGCGGGCGAGCAACCGGGAATTCCGCTGCACGTGCTGTCTTCCGGCGAGCCGTCGACCGTGCTGGTCAAGCGGCTGCTGCGGGCGTACCAGGGAAACGGGACGGCGCCGCAGAATTCGCTGACGGTTGAGCAGCTCGGCCGGCCCGGCGAGCACTGGGCCCCGTTCGACGCGGACCACAATGCGCGGCTCGACTTCGACGAATTGCGATACTGGGTCACGCACGCCGCTCCGGATGTCGAGCTGGCCGTGCGGATCGGCAAGCTCGCCGAGGGGGCGACGGCGGTGTCGGTGCTCGTTCCCCCCACGCTGGAGAACCTGTCGGTCAAAGTGACGCCGGCCGGGCTGGTCAGCCTGGTTGACGACCAGATGCAACTGGAGTTCGGTGTGCGTCCGGCCGAGCGGACGGCTGACTCGCTCCGACAGGCGTTTGTGCAGAGCTTCAAGATGGTCGACTCGGACGCGAATGGCTATCTCGATCACAACGAGAACGGCGCGACGCCTGTTCGAAATCAACTTCCAGTCCGGTTCGACCGGGACTCCGACGCCAAGGTCTTCGAGGAGAACTTTGCTGGCAGTGGCTGCGGGCGAGATTGCCAGCGCCGGCTCCAGCCGCGAGGCGTCGCCGTCGACGACCGGGGCCGGGATCTGTTCGAGATCCTGGACCTGGTCGATCGCCGCATGTCGCAGCGCGAGCTGCGCGATTCGGTCGACCGGCATCCGCTGTGGGACGCCAATTCGGACGGGCAACTGGTCGAGGCCGAAGTGCCGCTTTTCACCAGTTGGCCTTTGAGCGCGTTGCGCGCCCCGCTGCCGGCAGCAGACAGGGCAAGTGCGGATGCGGCAACGCCGACAGTGCGGTGATGCAGGGCCGCTCTGGTTCCAGCGGATGGATCGCAATGCCGATGGCGACGTGGCGTTCGAGGAGTTCGTCGGCACGCCGGAGCAGTTCCAGAAGCTCGATACGAACGCCAGCGACCTGCTGCTGGAAGTGAATGAAGCAGTGCTGGTCGCGCGGTGAAGTGACAGCGACCCGGAAGTTTGCAGCGTCCAGGTCGCATTGCGCCTTGAGGCATCGGCTTTGCACGCCGCCCGCACTGCGATGACAATGCGGCGATGGACAACAGCAATCTGCACGCGGAACGCGAGACATTCGTCACGCATCTGGAATGTTCGCTCACAGGCGATCGTTATGAGGCCGATCGCGTCCACGGGTTGTCGCAGGCGGGTAAGCCGCTGCTGGTGAAATACGACCTGGCGCGACTGCGAGAACGCGTCAGCCGAGACGAACTGGCGGATCGTCCGGCCGACCTGTGGCGGTATCGCGAGTTCCTGCCGGTGCGGCGCGCTTGAGAACATCGTGAGCCTCGGAGAGTGCCGTACGCCGCTGATTCCGCTGCGCACGCTGCAGGCCGGCAGCGGGGAGCTGCTCGTGAAGGATGAAGCGCGACTGCCGACCGGCTCGTTCAAGGCCTTGCGGGCTGTGCCTGGCGGTATCGATGGCGCAGGAGCTGGGGATCACCCGGGTCACGATGCCGACCAACGGCAGCGCCGGCGGCGGCTGGCGGCGTATGCCAGCCGTTTTCCGGCATCGAAAGTTTGTGTTCTGTCGGAGGCACGCCCGAGATCAATGTGCGCGAGATTCAGGCACAGGGCGCCGGTCTGGCGCGTGAACGAGCTCATCAACGACTGCGGACGGATTGTCGCAGAGGGGAAGTCACGGATGGGCTGGTTCGACTTCCACGCTCAAGGGAGCCGTACCGGATCGAAGGCGAGAAGACGATGGGGCTGGAGCTGGCGGACCAGCTCGGATGGAGCGTGCCGGACGTGATCCTGTATCCAGCAGGCGGCGGAACCAGGGTTGATCGGCATGTGGAAGGCGTTCCAGGAGTTGCAGGAGATCGGCTGGCTGAGCGGCCGCCTGCCGCGGATGGTGGCCGTGCAGGCGAGCGGCTGCGCGCCGATCGTCAAGGCATTCAATGAGGGCGCGGAGTTTGCAGAACTGTGGAAGAACGCGCACGGTGGCGGCGGGATTCCGGGTGCCGGCGGCGGTGGAGGACTTTCCACGATGTTGCGGGCCATCCGGGAAGCGGTGGGTTCGCGACCGCCGTCGATGACGATGCGATCCTGGCGGCGCGCGATGAGGTCGCGCGGCGCGAAGGCGTACTGCTGTGCCCGGAAGGGGCGGCGACGTATGCCGCGTGGAAGCGAAGATTGACCAGTGGCCGGATCAGTTCCCAAGAGCGCGCGGTGCTGTTCAGCTGTGCGAGCGGACTGAAATATCCGCTACCCGAGGTCAGGCGTTTGCCGCCGCTGGACGAAGATGCGGCCGCACGATGAGGGGCGGCCGCTACTGGCTCCGCCGGTGTCATCGAAGTGCGGGCGTCAAATCGCCTCGTGCGGGCGAAGACCGTGGCACCCGTTGAGTGGCACACTGGTCCGAACAAATGAAGTCAGAGATTGCCACGATTGAAGTGCGGATCCGCGACATCCGGCAGTTGTTCAACTCGCTGGATGCGACGCCGTTTCCCGAGACCGACCTGGACGCCGATGCCGAGGCTTTCATTTTGGGGTGGGCGATCGAATTCCGCTCGGATTCGCCGTTGCGCCTGCGGATCCATGTGGAACAATTTCCTGCCGATGCGGAGCACATCCGACAGGTGGAGACGGCGCTGCACGGGTTCTTCGAGTACCGGGCAGACGTCGTGCAGCGCAGACTGCGCCGGATGCTGGACCTGGGGCGAACGAGTCTGGCGATCGGGCTCGCCTGCTTGGCGGCGTCGGTGGCCGGCGCCCACATGATCGGCAAACTCGGCGACAATCCGCTGTTCGCCATTCTCCGCGAAAGCCTGATCATTGGCGGGTGGGTCGCGATGTGGCGGCCGCTGGAGATCCTGCTGTACGACTGGTGGCCGCTGCAGCAGGAGCGCGACGTCTGCCTGCGGCTGTCGCGAGCAGACGTGGAGATTGTCATAACGGCGGCGGCGCTTGGCACATCGTTCGTCCTCTGAAAACGACGGCGGTGCGCGGCGCAGGCGTGACGCAGACGCACATCAAGATCTAGAAAGCAACCAGCGGGACCACCCGGTCGGCGACGAAGCGGCTGGACCGACCGTTGCGGCGACGCGTCCGTCGCGCAGGTGGTTCCGCAGGTACAAACGATAATCGGGGAGGCCGTCGTCGCTGCGCGGGCTGATATCGACCACGGTGCTGGCGCGGAAGCGAATCGTGTACTTGCGGCCGTGGATCGTATACTCGTCGGTGGAATCCGGGACGGGGAACTCGAGCACGACCTGGTCTCCTGGGGCCAACGACCGCTCAAGACCAGCAGATTGCCCAACGGCGGCGACATGGCCGCTGACGTCTCCGGTGAAGCCGCGCGTGCGCGAACACAGATCGCGTCGCCGTCGAGCCAACCGGGAATGCGGTTGTAAACGCCGTGTGGGCCGTCTTGTTGTGCAGGACCACCTTCCCGGCATACGGCAGGTGGCTGTCGATGTCCATCCAGGGAGACGCGCGGTTCAGAAACAGGTTGACCGTCGCAACTCCCTGATCGAACCGCGTGATGCCGTGCCAGGCGTAGTAGTAACCTTGCGCTCCGTTGGCCGTGCAGCAGCCGGCCACGCTCGGCTGGTAGAGGCTGGTCACGCCACAGCCGCCGAATCCGCCGCGGAAGCGGCCGGAGCGCGCTGCGGCAGTCGAGGTGCGACCCCGTGATCCGGCGTAACTGGTCCAGATCGGTGAGTTGCTGCTCGAGGAGGTGGTTGCGGACGATGGCATCGACGTCATCCCAGTAATCTCCGAGTCCGGCGTCGCTCAAGCGGACGGCGCCCACGATCATATCGGCGAGCGCGCACGGTTCGGTCAGATCGCCCAGCATGGCTGGTCGGTGGCCCTGTGACTCCGGCGTGCTCCAGGCGGGAAACCAGCCGATGCGCACGATGCCGTTGCGGCGCGTGTTCTCGTAGGCTTCGCGGGTGAATTCCTTCAGCCAGTCGTTGTCGGTTGCCAGCGCCATGTCGAGGAGCGCAACGATCCCCTGCGTGCCGTTGTGAAAATGTCCGGCCCAGATGCCGTGTTCGTAGCCGGGATAGCGCGGCTCATCCTGGTTCGCCGCCCAGATGCCGGGCTTCAGTGCGAACCGCAACAAGCGGCGGGCGACCTGCAGCGATTTCTCGTCTCCGGTAATCTGGTAGTGCCGGGCGAGGAAGGCCATTGCGCGGTTGATCTCCGCGCGGGCAGCGCCTTCGTAGCCCATTGCGTCGGCGCGAGGTTCCTCCAGCGGATCGTATTCAAACGGGCGCTGGCTCTTTCCGTAGGGCGGTTCCGACTCGGTGTTCATGACGTGCCACCGTCCCTGCGGGTCGATCCCGGCCTGCATGGGGAAGAACGCGCGGTCCTCGACGGTGATGGCGGTGTTCCTCAGTCCGCCGGCCAGCCGGTCGAGCCAGCCTCGCCAGGCCGGGTTGCCATCGAGCCCCTGGCGATTGAGGATCACGCCGATCAGTGAGGCGTTGGTTTGCGGATACGACGTTCCTTTCGGAGGACCGGAGCCGTCGAACGGGTAGTACATCAGCCCATCGGCGCGGACCTCCTGCAGCAGAGCGCGCAGCAGACCGAACTCCGCCTCGAGGCCGAAATCGTCTCCGGTCATCACCCGCAGGCAGGGGATCGTTCTTGCGTTTTTGACGCTGATGTTCCAGGTGAGTGCGGACGGATGCGCCGGCTGTTCCCTGGTGAGGGAGAAGCCCTGATAGACGCCGTAGAACGAATCCGGCTCCAGATTCCCGATCAAACCATTGAGTGACAACCGGGACTGTTCGGCCAGATCGAGTGTGTCCGGGACGACGGCTTCGTAAGTCGTCCCAGACGGCATCAGCGCCTCAGCGGAAGGCACCAAGACGTCCAGGTCCGCCGGCGGCGGATCGGCTGCCGAAATGCCGCGATCACTGACGATCAGCGCTGCCAGCGCCATCGTTGTCACCAGGAAGATGCGGATCATGTGAACCTGCTGGAATGTCGCATGCGTGGATTATTTTGACGAATTCGTGTTCGCCGCGCGGAAACGGACGTAGTCGAACAGGAATCGCTGATACTGCGGCGAATTCCCGACTCCCCAGCCTTTGGCGCCGGCTGCTCCCTGGATCGATGCCAGGCAGGGATACCCGATCTTGCCGATCCGCTTGCCAATCGTCTGCTCAAGATCGAGGTCGCGGGAGAATGTCCAATCGTCCTCGGACTTCGCCCGGAATCCGACACGCACATGGGCCGCATCGGGAACCTGGACCAGCATCTGCAAGGGTTTGGCGGTCAGCAGCGACTGCGGCAGTTCCGGATCGAACTCGACGTTGAACAAGGTGCTGCGGGCGAACTTCTGCGGGTCCATGTTGAACGTGTTGATGAAGGCCCGCCCCTGACCGGGGATGTTCTGCACTCCCGGTCCCCACGTCTGTCCGAGGTTCTTCCCTTGCTCGTCCATCAGGCTGAATGTCCACCACAGATTCCAGGGAATGGAATCGTCGGGGGCGATGAAGGAGGTCTCAAACTCCAGCGGGGGCTGGTGCAGCTGCAGGTCGATGCCGTCGCCGGAGAGGATCGGGCACATGGCCCAGCCGCCGTTCATGCCGAGCAGGGTGACGGACAAGTAGCCGGGATTGGAAAAGGTTTCTGCGAGGCCGTTGCCTTCGAGGTACCACTTCTGGTCCGCCAGGAAGCCGGGGACGTTGAATTCTTCCGAGAGATGGTCGAAGTTCTGCGGTCCGTTGCCGTAGAACACCGAGTAGTCGATGAAATACTCGAACTTCGGATCTGGCGGATCGATCCGGAACGTGCGTTCCAGTTCCTTGATGGCCGGGGAGCTTGCGGCGGCGGGTTCCGTGATCAACGGCAGGCGCTGCCTGAAGCTCTTGAACCACTCGGGTTCGCCGGCGATTTTCAGCTCCCTGGCCAGCGTGTCCGGGATCCAGCGATCGAGAGAGATCACGGGGCCGATTTCCCAGATACCGGTGATCTTGCCGAACCGGCTGACGTCGATGTTCCGCATCCGCCAGCCGGGATGCTCGCCGTAGCCAACGCCGACGTGCAGCAGGGAAGAGTTCAGCAATCCCGCGCGGAAGCGCAGGATCGAGCTCGCCGGGCCTTCGCCTTTCGACCACGAGCCGGAGATCGAGCCTTCGTAGCCGAGCCAGGTATATCCCATCTGCCAGTCGCCGTTGGCTTCGGGCGCCAGATCGCCGCGGGCGTAGACGAGGTACACTTCCGGCGACGGGTCGAAGTTGTTGAGCGGCGACGCCTTGACCTGCGGCACTCCCTGGCGATAGTTCTCACCGACATTTCCGAGGTGCACGACCAGCAACTGCAGAGTATGCGTATCGGGCGGAAGCTGGTTGCGGTCCTGCGGCCAGCGTGCCGGGTCAGAGAACGTCACTGCCAGGTTGAGGCCGATCGCGTAATTGATCTGCTGCTCGCTGATGCCCTTCATCGCCTGGTAGTTCTGCACCACTCCCAGGTGATATTCCCAGGGCAGGGGATAGTCGTCGATGCGAATCGGTTTCGGCAGGAGCCCTTTAATGTCCTGGCCTTTGCCGGCTTCCCAGATCGTGACCACGCCGGGATGCTCGGTGAGCGAGAGGCTGGCGATGTTCTCCACTGGACCGAAAGTCCACGGCACGGTGTCCTCGGCGCCGTGCAGAAAATGCTGGCTCAGCGTGCGGATGTCGCGGCGCGGCTCGGCTTGGGCAGTGCCGATTGCGATAACGAAGCAGACACAACGCGACAAGCGCGGCAACAGCGTATTTGCAACTGGCAGACGATATGATCCCTGCGCAACGGGTTCCGTTTCCAGGCGGCGGCCGAGCGTCGATTGACTCTGTTCCGCCTGAAGGCGGTACTCCAACGGCCCGATCGTACGACCGGCTCATTCGTCCGTCGACAACGGGAGGATCGCGTGCCCGGTTTCCTGGCGGCGTATACGTTGTTGCACGTGGCGATCAGCCTGATCGCGATCGTCGCCGGATTCGTCGTGATCTCCCAGATGGTGCAGTGGCGCGAATCCCGCGCTCGGACGGCGGTGTTCTCGGTAACGACGATCCTCACCAGCGTCACCGGGTTTGGTTTTTCAGCGACGCAGCTCACTCCCGGCCACGTGTTCGGGATCGTGTCGCTGATCGCATTGGGGCTGGCGGTGTATGGCCGGTACTCCCGCAAGCTGGCGGGGAAGTGGCGAGCCACATACGTCATCTCAGCAATCTTTGCGCAGTACCTGAATTTCGTCGTACTGATCGTGCAGAGTTTCCAGAAGATATCGTTCCTGCAGGCACTCCCCCCGTTTGTCTCCCTGACGGTGCAACTCGTGACTCTGGTGGCATTCATTGTCCTTGGAATCCGCGCGGTCGCCCGGTTCCGGCCGGCCGGAGATGCCTGACGACCGCAACGGCGCGAGTGGAATTACTCGCGCACGTCGGCGACGATCTCCAACTCCAGCCGCTCTTCGCCGCGAATCACGGAGACCGCCAGCGGCTGGTCGAGCGGCAACTGGGTGAGGAGCCGGTGCACGTCGTCGACGGTGGTCACGACGCGTCCCTGGACGGCAATGATCAGGTCCTCCGCCTGAATGCCGCAGACGGTCGCCGGACTGCCGGGCGCGACTTCGACGACCTGGACGGCGTGGTCGGCGATGAGATCGAGTTCTCGCACGAGCAGCCGCGGCAGCGGCGTGGTCGAGGCGACAATGCCCAACTGCCGCCGGCGCACGTGGCCGAATCGCAGGATTTCGGTCACGACCCAGCGAGCGGCGTTGCTCGGTACTGCGAACCCGAGGCCTTGCGCGCCTGCGATGATGGCCGTGTTGATGCCCACGACGCGGCCGCGCGTGTCCACCAGCGGACCGCCGGAGTTTCCTGGATTGATCGGCGCTGAATGCTGGATGATGTTCTCGACGAGCCGACCATCACGACCGCGCAGACTGCGGCCGACAGCGCCGACGACTCCCGCCGAGACGGTCGCCTGCAGTCCCAACGGGCTGCCCATCGCGATGACGAGCTGTCCGACGCGGAGGGCGGCGGAGTCGCCAAGTTCGACGTAGGGCAGGTCGCGCGCCGAGAGACGCATGACCGCAAGGTCGGTCGCCGGATCGTCGCCGACGACGTGGGCGTCGAGGCGATCTCCGTCGGCGGTCTCGGCCGACAATCGCTCGCGACCACCGACGACGTGGCTGTTCGTCACGGCATAACCGTCCGGCGTGATCAGGAATCCCGATCCGGCGCCGCCGCGCTGGTCGCCGGGCGCATTGAACACGCTGACGACCGCCGGCGACGCGGCTTCGACGACGCTGATGACGGCCCGCGAGTATGCGTCGAGGACGTCGGTTTCGTCCGGCGGCGGCCGCGAGGGATTCTGGGCGCCGCCTGTCGACTGACCCGCGTCGCCCGCGAGATTGAGGAATCGAAGTGCGTCAGGAACGGACTTGTTGAACGGCATGGCAGCTCTCTGCGTCCTCGGTGCTGAAGAACGAATGCAGAATTGTTCGCGGGGCACGTGTGGCGGGCAAATCCGGACCAGACGAAGGGCGACTGTGGCGACGTGCGCGGGGACGTGGTCGCAATGGACAGTCCCTGTGACCCGGACGTGATCAGATGTGCCGGGCCTGATTCAAAGTCGACTGGTCAGATGCCCTCGCCCGCCAACGGGAAAGTGGCGTCCATTTCGAGCGCCGGTTCGTCGACCGTGCAGCGGGCCACGACGCGGGCCGGAATCCCGGCGACGGTGGTGTGCGGGGGAACATGCGTCAGGACCACACTGCCGGCACCGACTTTGGCGCCGCGGCCGACCTCGATATTACCGAGAATCTTTGATCCGGCGCCGAGCAGGACGCCGCGGCGAATCTTGGGATGCCGGTCTCCCGAGTCTTTGCCCGTGCCGCCGAGCGTCACTTCGTGCAGGATCGAGACGTGGTCCTCGACGACACTGGTTTCGCCGATGACCACGCTCGTGCCGTGGTCGATCAGGATTCCGGACCCGATCTGTGCGGCCGGATGCACGTCCACGCTGAAGGCTTCCGAGATGCGGTTCTGGAAATGGGCTGCCAGCGTGCGCCGACCGCGGTTCCACAACCAGTGCGCCACACGGTAGGCCTGCAAGGCGTGAAAGCCTTTGTAGTACAGAAACGGCACCAGGTAACCGCCGGCGGCCGGATCACGGGTCCGCGCCGCCAGCAGGTCTGCGCGAATTGCAGCGCGGATCTCCGCATCATCCAGGAACGATTCCATGTTCAGGTCGCGCAGCGAGATCGCCGACAGGTCGGCGCTCTGCAGCTTGTTCGCCAGGATCACGCACAGCGCTTCTTCCAGATTCCGATGCCTGAGCACGGACGAAAACAAGAAGCTGACCAGCGCCGGTTCGCAGTCCGCCTCGCGCCGGGCCTCGGTCTGGATGGCGGTCCAGAATCCGTCCTCGGAGCTGTCGCGCAAATAGGCGGTCAATTCGTCCATCGACGGTCTCCCTCGTCGACGGAAACGGCCTGGCGCTGTCGGATCAGACCGACTGCACGAATCCAGGCCCGCTTCCCGCCGGATGGCGCGCGATTGTAGCAATTCGCCGCCTATCGCGACGAATTCGACGAGCGTCGGCGCGGCTGTGGCGACTGACTGCGTGCAGACCGGTCCGTCTTCGATTGACCGGACGAGAAGTCGAGTTGCAGCGGTTGCGGCTGCAACATCGACGTGTCGAACTGCAGGCCGTCGAACTGCGTCTTGACGGCGCCGTCGAACTCCGGCAGACCGGACGGCGTCGAGAGTTGTTTCAGCCAGCAATCCGGCGACTCCGGACTGCGGTCCGGGACCTTGTGCGAGTCCCGGAACTGAAATACGGCCACACCAGCGACTCCAAGGAAGATGACGCCGACCACGATCGAAACAATGCGATTGATCTCTGCGATCCGCAGATCGTTTTCCGCCGTGGAACTGACTTCGGACATCGCGCGACTCCTGAGGGGCGGAAGGTGCGCAGCGATTGCGCAGTCAGGGACTCGCCACGCCCCGCAGGTAAGCATAGGTCATGAATCCCATGCCGCGGGTGCAGTCCGGCACGGGCCGGGAAGAACGTCAGCCGCGTCGCATCAGCAGATTGCGCATTGCGTCCTGCCAGATAGACGCGCCTCAATTTGCAATCGCGGCGAGAATTGGCGACGTGTGCTACTAACGACCAGAAGTTTGTTTTCTTGCGCAAATTTTTCCCCGCCACCTACCGAGATCACGAGAGGATCTGGGCCACCGAGATCACCGAGGACACTGAGACGAAGAAATCTCTATTGAATTCTCGGCGACCTCTGTGACCTCGGTGGCCAGGCCCTATTCGGTTGCGGCCATAGGCCGCGCTGGGCCGTTCGTGGAGCATTGCAGCAGCATCGTCCGGCGCTCGACGCTCATTCGCCAACGATCTTCCGCGCCCGCAGCCAGTCTTCCGCACGGCTCGGCCAGGTGGCGAACTGCGAGCCTGCGACCGGCCGCAATCCAGATCCATGTCCGCCGGTTTCATAGATATGCAGCTCTGCCGGGACGCCCTGCTGCTGCAGCGCGACGTAGAGCAGCACGCTGCTGAGCGACGTGTGGGAATCATTGTGTGCGTGGACCAGAAACGTCGGCGGCGTCTCGGCTGTCACGGTGAACTCGGACTTGAGCGTGCCCGTCTCGTTGTCGACCAGTTGCCATGGATACAACAGCAGCGCGAAATCCGGGCGGCATGAGGCGGAATCGATTTCATCGCCGGCCTCGTACGCCCGCTGATGGAACCGCGTGGCGATGAGTGCTGCGGCTTGACCCCCCGCAGAAAAACCGAGCACGCCGATTTTGTTGGGATCGAGTTGCCAGTCCGCCGCCCGTGAACGCACCAGACTGACGGCCCGCTGGCCGTCCTGCACGGGTCGCTGCCACAGCGGACGGTTCGAGCCGTCCTTCGTGCGGTAGCGCAGGACGCAGCCGGTAATTCCCAGCCGATTGAGCCATTCAGCCGCCTCTGAGCCTTCCTTGTCGCGGACGACATAGTTGTAAGCACCTCCCGGCAGAATGAGGACGACCACTCCGTTGCGCTCCGCGGGATTCGGATCGTAGATTTCGAGCTGCGGACTCGTGATGTTCGTGATGCGAGTCGCAGGCGGCGTCTCGTTCTCACGGGGTGGCATGATGTCCCCGGCGTGGGACGTCGTCTCGCCCGGGGCCAGACCCTGCCAGACGTCAAGCACGCGGTCGGATCCGCCCGACCGCCGTCGAGCAAGCGAGCACTTTGCAGGACACGCTGATCGTCAGCAGCAATGTCCGCAGTGCAAGCATGGCCGTCGCCGTTGTTGAAACGCGGTCACGTTCTCTGCCGGATTACAGACAGTTGAGCCGTTCAACTTCCTCCGGCCGACCTCTGGCCTCACCCCCCGCTCAGCTTTTTCGCCCACTCGCTGTTCGGGTATTCCTGCTCAAGTTTTGCCGACGCTTCGCTGCCGCGGACTGGCTGGCCCAGCTGCGGCCAAATCTGCGACAACTGATACAGGGCCTCGGCGCGCAGGTCGCCGTGTTTGGCGAACATGACGTCGACCATCAGGAACGCGGTGCGGGCTTCTTGAGGTGGTTTCCCTCGGCCAGATAGGCCTCTCCTGGCCGATATAGGCCTCGGCCTGCAGTCGTGAGTCGTTCTCGTGTGCGTCGCGGGCGATCTGAGCGAAGACCGGGATGGCGTCGAGCGTTGCGCTGTGCCCGCAGGCATTGCGCTGGCCGAGCATCGCCTCCAGCCGGCAGGCGGCAGTGGCCGGGTCGTCGGCTTTCGCCCCGGCCACGATTTCGTCAAACATCTTCTGCGCTTCCCCGGCGGCGTTGCCCTGGCGAAACAGAATTCGCCACTTCCCAGCTTGCCTGCCATCTGCACGTCGCTCCACGGCGCGCATGCAGTCGCAAATGCGCTCTCTGCTCGGCACGTCGTTCGCGGCCAGCAGCACTTCCCCCAGCAATTGCTGGGCTGCGTAATATCGATAATGGTCCTTGTTGCGACCGAGGAACGCCTTCCAGTCCGTCAGCCGCGGCGGCGGTTTTGTCGGATCGGCAAGGGCGACCTTGGCATTGGTGCGGGCCGTCAGGAAGTCGATTTCGCCACTTGCCAGATTTGCGTCGCCGCCGCTGCTCTTGGAGACGCATCCGCATAGGACTCCAGCGCCGCGAACTGCCCGCCGCGGCTCCGGCTGCGGCCGAGCCGGAGCGACGGGGAGCGCGCCCGCGTCGTAATCGATATGGTCGATGTCATTCGCCGGCACGGTCACAGCCGCGCCGACTTTGGGTTTGACGACAACTTCGGTCTGCGTCACCGACTCGAGATCTCCCGCCACTTGCTTCTCCAGTGCTGTTGCGAAAAATCGCGCATCAGCGGCGGCTGGCGGACTGCGCTGACGCGAGTGCCGACGGTCAGCGATGCTGAGCCAAGACTCTGCCGGATGGTCATCGGATCGTTCCGAAACGGTCGTTGATGCTCCAGCCCCGCTGCCGCACAGCAGCCGGACTGATGGGAAGGAGAGTACTACCTGGTTTTCACACGCGAGCTGCGAGCTGCCGTCCTGGACTTCAACCGTTTTTCTTGTTGCGTTCGTTCTGCACCGACCAGACATACAGGCCGATGCAGGCAGCGCAGAAGCGACGGCGACCAGGGTCAACACGAGCGCAGCTCGTCTTTTTTAGCCGGTTTAGCAGCGGGAGCTGCCGCAGCCGGGGCGGCGGTCGTCGACGTGGCGGCGGGCGTGTCGCGGTTTGGGTTTCAGGGGAGCACGGGAGGGTACTGACGCCACGGCCAGGACCGCATCGAGCGACTTGACGGGTTCGCCAAGATCTTCCTGGATTTGCCGGTACAGGGCATCGAAGCGTGCGAAGTCATTGGGAGGCAGCGAACCAGACGCGAGCGAATGCTTCAATCCCGTGCTTGGCGACGTTCGGTTCCTTGATCTGCTCGTCCTCCGTCAGCCGTATTCGCAAGCATCCGGAGGCAGTCGGCCTGGTAATAACGCGTGTCGATGTGCATCTGTGCGACGCGCTCGTCGCGCCGACCGGCGAGCAGGGCCTGCTGCAGCCTGCGCGCGAGCAGGTTCCAACCCCAGATCCGCGGTGCGGGTTGGTCCTTGACCGGCGGCGCGTTCTCGAGCAGCTTGCCTTCGATTGCGGTCTGGAGCGCTTGGGGGTCGGGGGGCTTTGCGGCGCCCCAGTCGCGGTAAAGCAGCGCAGCCTCGAACTGGACGTTCGGCGCCTGCGGGCTCAGGCGCACGGCTTCGAGCATGGCCTGCTCGGCCGAGGGGTAATCCCCCTGCCGCTTGCGGCAATCGGCCAGCCGCAGCGAGATCACTGGCTTCTGATCGGGCCTGGTGAGAAACTTGTCGTCTTTCGCGGCGCGCTCGGCCATCCGGTCATAGGTGTGCGACGCCTTGTCGAAGAAATCCTTTGCTTTTCCGGAATCATCCTGCGAACCCTCCGCCAGGCTGGTGTAAGTCTCGGCAATCCACAGCAGCGAACCAAACGTCTGTCCGTCTTCGCGCTGTGAGATCGAATCGAGAAACTGCTCGAACCCGGCGCGGACCTCGCTCAGCCGGTCCGTCTGCCCCGATTCATGCAACTGCTGCAACTCCTTCTGCAGCTCCTGTCCGAACGCCACATAGACCAGCGTCAACGCGGCGGAATCATCGCCCGCCGCGACAGCTTCGAGTTGTTTGCGGGCTTCGTCGGCGGCGTCCAGATCGCGCAGACCGATTTGCGTCCGCAACAATTGCTGATAGGCCAGACTGGCCATCTTCGCGCTGCGGATGTTGTTGGGATCGTCGGGGCGTTTCTCGTCACCGGCCACTGCAACGGCGTCGATCACGGCATGCGGCGGCTGCGTGAGGATTTCGAGCGCGCCGGGGACGTCGCCGGTCGTCTTGTAGACGCCGCTCAGGTTGCGAATCTGCGCCAGCGAGAGTTTGCCGAGGGCCAGTTCGCGCGGTGTGCTCGAGTCGGCGGGGAGCGCCTGCTGCCAGGCGCTGATGCCGGTGACAAGATGCTGTTCAGCAGCCGCTCGCCATTGCTGAATCTGCTCGGCCGCCGCGCGGCCGGTTTCAGGCTTGGCCAGTTCCTCGCCGAAGGCGGCCCAATAGGCCTGCCCGGCCCGAATTTGCGACTCCGCATATTCATCGGCGGTCGGAGGGACTTTGGCCCACCACTCGGCGGCCTGCGCCTTATGCCCTTCGAGAATGTGCATCTTGGCAATGGATTCCCGCCCATGGTCGCCTCGCGGGAATCCGGCCAGCGACAACGTCCTCGGCGGCCGTGACCATCGGCGTGCACTCGCCTGCGGTCGCCTCGGCCAACTGAACTCGGCATTCTGGAAGGCGGCCGTGCGAACGAATGCCGCAATGCGTACCGGTCGTCCGACTCCGGGGCGCGTGCGGCGCCGCGGCGTATTCGGCGGCCACGGCTGCTTCGCAAAACTTCCCCTGCGTGAAGTAGCCGTTCGCGAGCTGCAGGCGTTGCCATTGCTGTGGCTGGGTCTTGTCGTCCACCAGCCAGGCACGCTCCTCGAATATCCGCGTCATCTCCGCCGCCCGGCCGCAAAGCGACAGCCGCAGGGCCTACGCGGCTCTTGTCACCCGGCGGTGACCGGGCGATCGTGCTCGTCGGACTTGTCTTTAAGTTCGGCCGCGAGGCGCAGCTGCCAGTGGCAAATGCGTCGTTAAAGTTTCGCGGATCGACTTCGGTGCGTCCCAGTGCGGCAGACACCCGGTTCACGATCCCCCAGCAGGGCCCCTTGAACCGACCCGGCGATCACCAGCATAGCTGTGCGGACGCAGGCGCTGCGACAGCCAGTTCTTCCGCTGATCGTCCGACGGTTGCGGTCCGGTCCGAGAGCTTCCTGGGCACGGGCCAATTCGTACCGGATGCCGAGTCCTTCTTCACTCGCCGCCAACTCCGGATCCGCGTGATTCAGCCAGTCCGGTCGCTTCCTGGACGACCACCTGGTGGTCTTTGCGTTTCTCGTTGTTGAGGCAGATCGGGAACCACTGGGCCTTGGCTTTGAGCATCAGCATCCCCTCGCTGGTGCCGTCGTGCTTGAAGTTCGCCATACAACCAGGCTTGTCGCCAATCAGGCCCATCTCTTCAAGCATTTCGCTTCGTAGAGACGGCTGAGCAGGCCGACGATCTGGGATCGACGCGGCGACCAAGCTGCTTCGAAAGCCTTTTGGGCCTGTTCGAGCAGGTCGTTGCGCCTTGCTGCCATCGTAGGTCTCCGCTTCGAGGGCAATCGATTCGGCCAGCTCGTACAGGTCCTGCAAATACTTGTTCTCAGCAGCCTTGTGCTGCGTCTGCATGTCTTCAGGGAATCGGAACCGGGAAGGCCTTCACGGCCTGCTCATGGAGGGGCAGCGCCTGCTGCGTAATGGCGCGTGCCTGGAGGAGCAGTTCGCGCGCACGGGTTTGATAGGCCTGGCGATTCTGAACGTTCGCGGGGTCGTCGGCATCCCACAGTTCCAACTGCGCTCGTTGTTTGGAGATCGTCGCTCTGCGAGTGTGGGCTTCGGCAACCAGCGGATGATCCGGAGCGCTCTGCACGAACTGTTCTAACGCCGCCTGGGCCGCATCGATCTGTTCGCGTTTGGCCTTGGTCACCGTGAGCTTGTTCGCCCCCTCCAGCAGCGTGACGGCCCGCTCGTAGGGGAGGACGACGAGCACATCTTGAGGCACATCGCTACGCTGCGCGAGTTCCGACAGGTACTCCAGTGCGACGTCGTAGTAGCCGCGCGATCGCAGTCCGCGGACGAACTCCAGATGCGGCTCCGCCGCGGTGGCGGACGATGCCAGGCTCACCGCCAGGAACATTGCAATTAGCGGCCACCCGGCCCGCCTTCGCCGGCTCGCCTCCCCTCGCCGAGACGCACGCTTTGGAAAATCGATCATCGCGGACAGCTGCCGTTGCCACAGAGTAGGACGTGGACGCGTCGAACTCAGAATAATCCCCGCCGCACCCCGGCAGCAAGGTGCCCTCAAGCAATCAGCGTTCAGCAATCAGCGATCAGACACGAACATCGCGATTATGGATACTCCCGCCGTAAAGCGGCCTGTGCTGCTCTTGCTCACGGTCGTACGACCGACCCGTCGAGCCGGCGGTCGCTGCCGCGGTTCGAACCGGGTGTCTTGTACGGGAACTTCGCCGCCAGGGCTTCGTCGATATCAACGCCGAGCCCCGGCTTGTCGTTGGCGTACATGTAGCCCTTGCGGACTTCGGGCATCCCTGGAAACAAATCCTGCTCAGCCTGGCTGAAGTCGTTCTGTTCCTGAATGCCGAAGTTATACGACGCCAGGTCGAGATGCAGGTTGACGGCGTGCCCGACCGGCGAGACGTTCCCCGGTCCGTGCCACGCCGTACGGACGTTGAAGAACTCGCAGCAACAGGCAATCTTGCGGGCAAGGCTCAGTCCGCCGATCGCCGACACGTGGATACGGATGAAGTCGATCCAGCGATTGGCCACCAGCGGCAGCCATTCGTTGCGGTTGACGAACAGCTCGCCCATCGCGATGGCGGTCGTCGTCTGCTGGCGCAGCACCTGGAACCAGCCGACGTCTTCCGGCGCGAACGGGTCTTCGAGGAAGAACAGCCGGTAGGGTTCGACGGCCTTTGCCAGCGCCAGCGCCTGCGCCGGCGGCACGCGCTCGTGGACGTCGTGGACCAGTTCGACGTCGTCTCCCAGCTTGTCGCGCAGATGCTCGAACAGCTTGATCGTCCGGTTGACGTAGGGCGTCGGCTCGAACGCCGGTGATGGGATCACGCCGTCCGGCCGCGCCGCCTGCACATCCTCCGAAGTTTTCGCACCTGACACTCCGTAGGCTGCGAATCCTGGTGCTGAGACCTGGCAGCGGACGTGCCGCCAGCCCTTCTCGATCCAGGCGCGGACCTGCTCTTCGACTTCTTCGTACGTCTGTCCCTGGGCCTTGGAGTACGTCGGCGCGGCCGCGCGCAGTTTTCCGCCGAGCAGTTGGTACACCGGCAGTCCGGCCCGCTTGCCGAGGATGTCCCACAGGGCGCCATCAATGCCGCTGAGTGCGTTATTCAGCGTCACTCCGCTGCGGAAATACGACGCGACGTAATTCTGCTGCCAGATGTCCTCGATATCGGAGCAGCTTCGGCCGACGATCTGCGGTTTGATGTACTTTTCGATCGCTTCCGCCACCAGCAATGGACGCTCGTGATGGGTCGCACACCCGAGGCCATAGAGTCCCGGCTCATTGGTGAGCACTTTGACCACGACGAAATGGTTGCCCCCGGGCTGAGTCAGGATCACCTTCACGTCTTCGATTTTGACCGGCGGCAGGCCGGCCTTGGCACCGAGCTGCGCGGCGGCCGAAGGAACGTTAGCGTAAAGCAGACCGGCGCCCGCGGCGGCGATCGAATGGAACATTTCGCGGCGTTGCATAGATTTCCTCGTGCAATGAGAAGGATGGAACGCGGATGACGTGGATCGAAACGGTTGAATGCAGATTAAGCGGCAATAATGGATCCGCAGCTGAGTCGCGGCGATCTCTGTGTGGTCGCCAGCGGACGTACGGCCGATCACCGGATCTGCGTTGATCCGCAGAGATCCATGAAAACCGGCATTCAGTTTTGGAGGCACAGCAGATCGGCCTAGCTTGCACGATTGCCCGCCGACTGCAAGGTACGAGCCGGGGGTGACGTCACGAAATGTTCCGCTAGAATAGGATGCTGTACTTCCATTCAGTTTGCGAGCCGCCGATGTCGCTGAGCGCGTTTCATCCGATCGTCGCGGGCTGGTTCCAATCGCGCTTCGCCGGGCCGACGGAGCCGCAGGCCCAGGGCTGGCCCGCCATCGCCGCCGGAAGGCACACGCTGATCGCCGCCCCGACCGGCAGCGGCAAGACGCTGACCGCCTTTCTCGCTGTCATCGACCGGCTGCTGCGCGATTCGATCGCCGGGACGCTGACGGACGAGTTGCGAGTCGTCTACGTCTCGCCGCTGCGGGCATTGTCGAACGACATGCACCGCAATCTGGAAGTGCCGCTCGCCGAGATCATGGCACACGCAGAGCAAAGGGGAGTGTCGGTCTCTCCCTTGCGCGTCGGGTTGCGGACTGGCGATACGCCGTCGCACAAGCGGGCGGCATTGGTGAAGAACCCGCCGCACATCCTGGTGACGACACCCGAATCGCTGTACCTGATGCTCACGGCCGAGAAGAGCCGCGAGATCTTGAAGACCGTCGACACGCTGATCGTCGACGAGATTCACGCGCTCGTGCGAGACAAACGCGGGTCTCACCTGGCCCTGAGCGTCGAACGGCTCGCGGCGCTGACGGACCGGCCGCTGCAGCGGATCGGCCTGTCGGCGACGCAGAAGCCGATCGAGCGGATGGCCGAGTTTCTGGTGGGTGTGGGGACGCCGGCTGAGCGGCGGACTTCAACGGAGGTAGAGGTAGGGTGGGCTGTGCCCACCAGCAATAATGGAATGACATCCCAATCGAGTCTCTCTCGGGACGAAATCTCTGCGCACTTGGCGGGCACAGCCCACCCTACGGACGCGCGCTCCCTGCCGCCGGTGATTGTCGACGTCGGGCATGCGCGCGAGCTGGACCTGGCGATTGAAGTGCCGCCGAGCGAATTGTCGGCGGTCTGTTCGCACGAACAATGGGCGGAAGTGAATCAGCGGCTCGTGGAGCTGATCCAGTCGCATCGCAGTACGTTGCTGTTCGTCAACACGCGGAAGCTGGCGGAGCGACTGACGCATCAACTGTCGCAGCTGATGGGCGAGGAAGCCGTGAGTTGCCACCACGGTTCGCTGGCCGTCGACTTGCGGCACAGCACCGAACAGCGGCTGAAGTCCGGGCAGCTCAAGGCGGTCGTGGCGACGGCTTCGCTGGAGTTGGGGATCGACGTCGGACACATCGATCTCGTCGTGCAGATCGGGTCGCCGCGATCGATAGCCACGTTTCTGCAGCGGATCGGGCGATCGGGGCACGCACTGGGTTTGATTCCCAGGGGGCGGCTGTTTGCGCTGACGCGTGACGAACTGCTGGAGTGCATGGCGCTGATCCGGGCGATCCAGGCCCGACGGCTCGACGCCATCCCGATTCCTGAAGCGCCGCTGGACGTGCTCGCACAGCAGATCGTCGCGGAGGCCGCGTCGCAGGACTGGAGCACCAACGATCTGTTCGCGTTGTTTCGACGCGCCTATCCGTATCGCAATCTCGAACGACGCGCGTTTGACGAGACGATCCGGTTCCTGAGCGAAGGAGTGACTTCCGGCTCTGGCCGGCAACTGACGATGCTCCACCACGACCAGGTGAACCGCCGCATTCGGGGACGTAAAGGAGCGCGGCTGGCGGCCATCAACAACGGCGGCGCGATTGCCGAGGTCGACAGCGCGCGAGTGCTGCTGGAACCGGAACAGACGGTCGTCGGCTCGGTGGACGAGGACTTCGCCGTCGAGAGCAATGCCGGCGATATCTTTCTCCTCGGGAACTCGTCGTGGCGCATCAGCCGGCTGCGCGGCAACGACCTGCTCGTGACCGATGCACATGGCGCCCCGCCGACGATTCCGTTCTGGCGCGGGGAGGCGCCGGGACGCACACTGGAACTGTCGGAAGAGACGTCGCAGCTGCGCCGGGAATTCGAACGCCGGGTGGCGGAATCGGACTTTACGGAGTGGCTGCGGGCGCTCGAAGAGCGCGAGCAGCGCACAGATGATCGTGACGGAAGACCTGCGATCAGTGATGTGGCTCGGTCGGGAGACCGGCCACAACAGGATTCTGCCGACTTCGATCATCCGCTGATTCGCCAATTGGTCGACGAAGTCCACTGCACGCCGTTCGCTGCGTTTCAGACGCTGCTGTACGTCGCGAGTCAGCGGGCCGCGATCGGGCTCGTCCCCACACAGCAGCAGATCGTCTTCGAGCGCTTCTTCGATGAATCGGGCGGCATGCAACTGGTCGTGCACGCGCCGTTCGGTGGGCGGATCAATCGCGCGTGGGGTCTGGCCATGCGCAAACGGTTTTGCCGGTCATTCGATTTCGAACTGCAGGCCAGCGCCGACGATGACGGGTTCATCCTCTCGCTCGGGCCGCAGCACAGCTTTCCGATTGAATCGCTGTTCCCGATGCTGCGGACCGACAATGTCCGCAACCTGCTGGAGCAGGCGATCCTCGCCGTGCCGATGTTTCAGGTTCGCTGGCGCTGGAACGTGACGCGGGCGCTGCTCGTGGCGCGGCAGCGGAACGGCCAGAAAGTTCCCCCGGCCCTGCAGCGGTTCCGCAGCGAAGACCTGCTGACGTCGGTGTTCCCCAAGTTGACCGGTTGTCAGGAGAACATCACGGGGGATCACGAACTACCAGACCATCCGCTGGTCCACCAGACGATGCACGATTGCCTGCACGAGGCACTCGATCTCGACGGGCTCACAGACGTGCTCAGCCGGATCGAATCGGGCGAGATCACGCTTGTGCCGCGCGATTCACGCGAACCGTCGCCCTTTGCTTACGAGCTGCTGAACGCGAACCCGTATGCATTCCTGGACGGGGGCGAAATCCAGGAGCGCCGCGCGCGAGCGGTCTCGACGCGACGGTCGCTGACCATCGACAGCGTCAGCGACCTCGGACGTCTCGACCCGGCCGCCATAACGCAGGTCGTCGAAGAAGCGCAACCTCTCGTGCGGAATGCCGACGAATTGCACGACGTGTTGCTCAGTCGCGTCCTGCTGCCTGTGCCCGACGCCGGCGAAGTGCCGTCGTCTGCGGGACCGGCAAAGACGCCCGGCGACTGGAGCGAGTTCGTCAACGAACTGGTGAACGACCGGCGGGCGGCGGTTGTGACGATCGCTGCGGAGCGCCAGGTGTGGGTCGCCGCCGAGCGCTGGCCGGCGGTGCGAGCGCTGTTCCCGGATGCGGTCGCCAATCCTCCGCTGTACGCGCCCGAAGGGGCTGCCGAAGAGTTGTCCGCTGCGGATGTGCGTGTCGCGGCAACGCGCGGCTGGCTGGAAGTGTCCGGGCCGACGACCGAGGCAGAGACCGCCGCGCTGTTGGGGATCACGGTCGACCAGGCGGCCGCCGCGCTGGAGGCATTGGAGGGGGAAGGCATCGTGCTGCGTGGACGATTCCGCCTGGACCAGTCGGGGCAGGAATGGTGCCACCGCCGGCTGCTGGCGCGGATCCACCGGCTGACGATGGCCGGGTTGCGGCGGGAGATCGAACCGGTCGACGTCGCCGTCTATTCGCGGTTCCTGCACCACCACCAGGGCCTCCTCGGTGAGACTCGACGAACGGGCACGAATGGCCTGTTTGAAACGGTCGCCCAGCTGGAGGGGATCGACCTGCCTGCCGTGTGCTGGGAACGCGATATTCTCCCGGCACGGCTGTCCGGCTATCGCGGCGAATGGCTCGACGAGCTGTGTCTGACCGGCGAAGTGGCTTGGGGACGGCTGTATCCGCGGCCGCGCAATCCCGAAAAGTCCCGGCCGATGGCCTCCATCACGCGGATCGCGCCGGTGTCGTTGTTCCTGCGGGAAGACCGCGCGTGGCTGATCGCCGGTGCAGCGCCGGCGGACGATCTTCCGTCGCTGTCAGGGGGAGCACAGGACGTCTATGCCCTGCTGCAACAGCGGGGGGCGATGTTCGCGACCGATCTTCTGTCGGCACTGCCGTTCCTGCCAACGCAGCTCGACGACGCACTCGGCGAACTCGTCGTGCGCGGACTGATCACGTCGGACGGCATTGCAGGTCTGCGCAGCCTGGTGCGGGTCAACTCCAGCGGCGACACTCCCGAGGATGCGAAACGTCGCGGCGGACGGGTCGTGCGTCGGCGACGGGCGGCGGGTTTCTCAGGCCGCTGGTCGGCATGGCCGACACCCGCTGCACCGAGGGACGACTCGCGTCTGCTGCGGCGCGAAACTGCCGAGCACTGGGCGTGGCTGCTGCTCCGAAGATGGGGCGTGGTCTTCAAGGACCTGCTGCGGCGCGAATCGGGCGCGCCGACGTGGTTCGACCTGTTGCAGGTGTACCGCAAGCTGGAGGCGCGCGGCGAGCTGCGCGGCGGCCGGTTTGTACGCGGCGTCGCCGGCGAACAATTCGCGCTGAGCGAGACGATCCGCGAACTGCGGCAATTGCGTGACGCGCCGCCGGAGAACGCCATCACCGTGCTGTCGGGGGCCGATCCGCTGAACCTGACCGGCATTCTGACAGCGGGAGCACGACTACCGGTCACATCCGGCAATCGGCTCGCATTGATTGACGGCGTTCCAGTCGCGGCACGGCGCAGCGGACAACTCGTCTGGCTGGCCGAATGTCCGGCCGACCTGCAGGGGCCGCTGCTGCAGAAGTTGGGCGCCGCGACCAAAGTCGCAGAGCCGGCGCCCTCGCGATCGCGCGAACAACGGCCGCGCGGACCGGCGTCGTTGTGGCGACGTTTCCCGCGCTAGCGCTGCGCGATGCAAGATCTGAAATCTGAGATTTGAAATTGCCTTCGCATGTGCGCTGCGTCCCCCACGATCCTGATGTGTCCGCCGGACTTCTACGGGATTGAGTACGAGATCAATCCGTGGATGAGCCGCAGCCGCGCCAGCGATTCGGCCATCGCGCGCGAGCAATGGGAGGCGCTGCGCGGCGTGCTGGCATCACTGGGGTGCGACATCCGGTTGATGGAGCCGGTCAAGGGTCTGCCAGACCTGGTATTCACGGCGAATGCGGCCCTGATGTGGCGCGACTTCGCATTCCTGTCGCACTTCCGGCACGCGGCGCGACAGGGGGAAACGCCCATCGACGATGCGTGGTTTCGAGCGAACGGGTTTCAGTGTCGCTCGTTGCCGCCGGGGCTCAATTTTGAAGGCGCCGGCGACGCCCTGTTCTGTGGCGATACGCTCTTAGGCTGGTACATCATCCGCAGCGACGCTCGCGCGCTGCAGTGGGTTGCGCAGGAAATCGGCTGCCGCGTGATCCCGCTGCAACTCGTCGATTCGCACTACTACCATCTCGACACCTGCTTTTGTCCGCTCAGTCCGATGGCCGCGCTGTGGCATCCCGCGGCGTTCGACGAGTACGGGCAAACCGCCGTCCGGCAGCATATTCCCAAACTCATCGAAGTCGCCGCCGATGAGGCCGCACGGTTTGCCTGCAATGCCGTCGTCGTCGGCACGCACGTCGTGCTCAACACCGGCTGTCCGAATCTGGAAGCCCAGCTCTCCGCCGCCGGCTTCACGCCGTATGCGACTCCGCTGGATGAGTTCATCAAGGCGGGCGGGAGTGCCAAATGCCTGACGCTCCGGCTGGACGGCGAGGATGCGGCACAGTGGCCCGAACCGCTCACGGCAGCGCGCTAGGATTTTTGCGGCAGTCTGTTATGCACCAGCCAGCAGGCTTCCGCCCAGGCCAGGCCCAGGCACCAGCCGGCGACGACATCGCTCGGATAATGCACACCCAGGGCGATCCGGCTGAGGCCGACCAGCAGCGCGAGCAATGCCGCCACGCCCAGGAAGTAGCATTTCAGGCGAACGCTGGTCACGAGGTTCGTCAGCAGGCTGCCGATCGTCAGGTAGACGACGGCCGACATCAGCGAATGCCCGCTGGGGAAACTGGGAGACATCACGTCGGACAGGTGTGGGACAAGGTCCGGACGCGGCCGCGCAAAGAGTGATTTGAGTCCGTAGGCCAGAATCCATCCGCCCGTCACGGCGGTGAGCACGAAACGGGCGTCGCGGCCGTGTCCGTTCAGGGCCAGAAAGCCGACGACGCCGAGTGTCACGAGCGTGAGGATGGCATAACCGCCGAGCGCCGTGAGGTCGCGGATGATCTCCTTCACCCACGGAGGACCGCGCAAGAGAGCGGGGTCGGCGGCATCCCGCAGCGCATACAGGAGCCGGGTGTCGAGCGCATGGGTGTCCCCTTCGAGGACTTCGCCGGCGATCAGCAGAAACAGCCAGATGCCGCCGGCGATAATGGACAGCGAGCCCAGAACCCGGGGCTCCCACGATTGGAAAACACGCATCGCCGCCTGCTCTCTACGATGAAAGATCGTGCCGGTCTCTCAGCACGCCGCGCGGCGCGGATCATAAACTGCGCCAACAATTTGGCCAGTTCGGAACGTAAACACGGGCGACTGCGTCAAGAGAGTGGTCAACGTTTGGTGTGATGAGTATCCCGGACGGGACGTGTGACCTGGCGAATGGCTTGTTTCAGAGGGAATCGAACAACAGGCGACAGTCCGGGACACTTTCCATTGAAACCCGTTCCGATCCCCCGTTGAGACGTTCGGCGGAGAAGACATTGACGCCGTGGGTGTCACGTCCGAAGATGGGTCAAGATCTTCCGTCGCGCTGCGAATAACCGACAGCGGCGGGTGCAAACCGTCTTTTCCCAGGGAGTTTCCGATGTCTGGTCTGGTGCGCCTGCTGGTTGTCGCTGCCGTTTTCAGTGCGTTCGCCCCCGATTGGGCCGGCGCTCAGTTCTTGGCCGGCACGCAGTTCTTCGACTACCCGAAGGCGAAGAAGGAGGGCGAGACTGGACCTTCGGCCGCCACGATCGCCGTCTTTGAACTGCGGGGCGCCGTTTCCGAGCGCCCGTCTGCGGCCGACCCGATTTTCGGCGATCCGCACCAGGAGTCGCTGCAATCGCTGGTGAAGCGGATCGACGCGGCCGCGCAGGATGATGACGTCAAAGCCGCCGTTCTGCTCGTGGAAGGGGGGAGTTTCGGACCCGCGCAGCGGGAAGAACTTCGCACCGCGCTGCAACGGTTCAAAGACTCTAACAAGCCGGTGCACGCCCATGCCGATTCGCTGCACACCCAGGATTACGCCCTGTTGTGCGGGGCCTCGAATCTGTCGGTGACGCCGACCGGCGACGTCTGGGTGACCGGTCTGTACGGCGAGGGCCTCTACGTGCGGGGCCTGCTCGACCTGATCGGCGTCCAGCCGGACTTCCTGACGTGCGGCGACTACAAGAGCGCAGCCGAGATGTTCACCCGGACCGGACCGAGTCCGGAAGCGGCCGAGATGCAGAAGTGGCTTTATGACGGCCTCTTCGACGAACTGGTGAAGTCCGTCGCGTCCGCGCGGAACGTGGATGCGGACAAAGCCAAAGCGTGGATCGATCAGGGGTTGTTCTCCGCCGAGGCGGCGAAAGAGGCCGGGCTGATCGACGCCGTCGAGCACCGCACGGCGTTTGTTGACCGGCTTAAATCCGAGTACGGCCAGAAGTCCAAGTTCGACAAGTCGTTCGGGAAGCAGAAAGAGCTGCAGCTCGACCTGGCGAACCCGTTTTCGGCGATGACGCTGTTGCTGGGGGGAGCGGCCGCACGGGCGGACGACGACGCGGAAAACGTGATTGCGATCGTGCACGTCGACGGGGCGATCATGCCGGGCGAGCCGTCGCACTCGGCGCTCGGCGCCGCTGAGGGGGCATACAGTGGACCGATTCGACGCGCGCTCGAAAAGGTCGCCGCCGACGAGCACGTGAAAGGGGTCGTGTTACGGGTCAGTTCGCCGGGCGGCTCGGCAGTCGCCAGCGAAGTGATACTCGACGCCACGAAGCGGGTCCGCGAAAAGAAGCCGATCATCGTGTCGATGGGGGACGTCGCCGCCAGCGGCGGGTACTACGTGTCGTGCGGCGTCGACACGATCTTCGCCGACGCTTCGACGATCACCGGTTCCATCGGTGTTGTGTCTGGGAAAGTGGCGACCAGTTCGATGTGGCAGCGGCTGGGGATTCACTTCGAGCCGATTGAACGCGGGAAGAATGCGGACATCATGTCGACCAGCGAAAAGTTCACGGACGCGCAGCGGGCCACGCTGCAAGGCTGGATGGACGAGGTCTACGGCGTGTTCAAGGGGCACGTGACGGCCGCGCGGGGTGAGCGACTCAAAAAGCCGATCGACGACCTCGCCGGCGGGCGGGTGTACACCGGCCGGCAGGCGCTGGACCTGGGATTGGTCGACGAAATCGGTGGTCTCGATGCCGCGATCGAAGCGGTCGCGAAGAAGGCCGGAGTTGACGACTACGAGGTGAAGACCGTTCCGGAAGCGAAGAACTTCCTGGAACAGATGCTCTCCGGCGTGTTGGGCGAGCCGGACAAAGACGAACACAAGCTGAATGAGCCGCAGCTGTCGAACCTGTTCCTGGAAACGGCGGCTCCGGTCCTGAAAGCGGCCGACCCACGGCGCGTCCGACTGCTCCGGCAGGCGGCCCAGCAGCTCGACCTGCTGCAGCGGGAGGGCTTGATGCTGACGATGCCGCTGATCGACGTGCCCTGACAAGGATCCGGGATTCAGGATCCAGAGAAGTGCAACCGGGCGGATGTGGCGGAAATCTGCGCACATGGCGGCGGACTCCTTGCGTATGATGGAGGACGCCACGTCCGACTTCTCCCTCCGCAGCAGGAGTGATCATGGACCGACAGCCCGCAATTGAACTGCTTGAAGCGACGCACACGTTTCCCTGTCCGTACATGTTCAAGGTCATCGGGCTGACGCAGGACAACTTCGTCGGCCGGGTACTGCAGGCGGTCCGCCGCGTGCTGCCGGAGGATGCGGAGCCGCCGTTCTCTCTGCGACGGACGGCGGGCGGCAAGCACATCAGCGTCACCGTCGAGCCGACAATGGAAACAGCCGCGGACGTGCTCGCCGTGTATCGCGAGCTGTCCGAGGTGCAGGGGACGGTGCTGTTTCTGTGAGACGAGCCTGCGGGAGGGCGACGCTCCCGCGGAGCCGCGAACAACAGGGGGCGCCCGTTGGCTTGCCAGAAACTGGGACGGAAAGATGCTGGACAGAAAAATCGTCGGATCGAGAACGACGATTTTCCTGTCGTTTGAGCTGGTTGCCGTATTCCGTTTGGCTGGCGAAAGAGTCATCGGATGCCTTGGCACACGCGTGGCTCTCCCGGCGCGCCGGGAGAGCCCTCCCGTGGCGCGTCGACCTCCCGTGGAACCTCGCCGTCACGACTCTCTCAACTCTCCGCTCCGACAAACGGATTGCGAGAGCCGGAGTAGTCGCACAGCAGGATCCCCAGCTCGTACAGCAGCAGCAGGGGGAACATCATCAGGAGCATGCTGAACGGGTCTGCCGGCGTGAGCACCATCGAGATGAAGGCGATCGCCAGGATCGCCAGCCGCCGCTTCTCGCGATAGATGGCGACGCTGAAGATCGACAGCGCCGTCAGAAACTTCATCACCAGCGGCAACTGGAAGCTGATCCCGAACATCAGCGGCAGGACGACCGCAAAACTGATCCATTCCGAGAGGCGGATCTGCGGCGTCACACCGATGCGGGCGTTGAATTCGAGCAAGAACTTCAGCACCAGCGGGAAGACTGCGTAGAAACAGAAGGCGGCGCCGGCGAGGAACAGCACCAGGCTCATCGAACCATAGATGTACACGAACTTCCGCTCGTGCTGGTACAGGCCGGCGGCGACGAACAGCCACAACTGGTAGAAGATCCAGGGACTGGCCAGGACGACAGCGGCCACCAGCGAGACCTTCAGGTAGGTCATGAAGGCCTCCTGGACGTTGAACGTCACTGCCTCCAGCGTCTGGCGCGCGACCGCCTGGAACTGCGCAAACTCCGGCGCCTTGAGCGTCAGGTTCAGCGTCGTGTCCCTCGCCGATTCCGGCGGCGCCGGGTGCGTCTGGGGCATCGCCGCATGCAATTCGGTGAGCAGCTCGAATGCCGAGACTGCGACCTGGAGCGTGTCGGAGGGCAATGGTTTCGGTGGAGTTGCTTCAGCTGCAGGCGGGGGCGGCTCAGCGCCGCCTGTCACCCAGCGGATGGCGTCATTCCAAAGGTTCACCAGGCCGTCGTACCACTCTCCCTCTTTGAGGGTCGCATCATCCTGGACGTCGATCTTCTTGTTGCGCTGGTCGGTCGTGTACTGCGCCAGTGCGCTGTCGATCGGCTCGCGGACGAAGGCCACGATTTCTTCCCCGTAGATCAGACAGACGATCACCGCCACGATCAAACCCAGGATCGACTTGAACAGATGCATCCGGAGCGCCTCGAGGTGCTCGCCGAATGTCATCGTGCTGTCGTCGAAGAGGTCCTTCGATTGTCGCGCCATGGAACCATTCTCCCGGAAACACAGGACGAGCGCCCCGCGTTTCCCCACTCAGACCCATGATCGCGGCGCCCCCAGCGGCGCGCGATCCTGCTCTCAGGCGGCTCTCGGGACGCGATCCGGGCACGGTTCAATCCGGTGTTCGGCAGCAGGCGTCGGCTCTGCCCGCCGGCGCGCGGCATCGCCCGAATTGCTGCATTGAAAACGTGCACGACCCTCGCGGCCGCGAAAGCGGTGTCCACCTGCATTCACCGGCAGAGGCCGATTCGCCGCAGGCAGGACGGCCTCATTTTACCGCAAACCTCGGCTGTTGCAACGCGATATCTGGTCCAGCCCATCCCCCACTGACGACGCGATTTTCGATGGGGTTCGGATTTCGTGCTGCGGATTTACCAAGAGAAACAGCCCGGCTGCCCCAAAAGCAACCGGGCTGGTGGATCAATCGTAAGGGGCGGCTCGGTCAGGAGACCGGCCGCGACACAGTGTTCCGGTCTCAGACGCCGACCAGTTCGGCGTCCGATTCCTCCGGAGCTCCCAGCGGAATCTCCTGACCGTCCGGGTACAGCGACTCGACGAACCCGCGCAGGTGTTCTGCCCGCGTGTGGTGCTGCAGCTTCCGCAGCGCCTTCGACTCGATCTGGCGGATGCGTTCGCGCGTGACTTTGAAGATCCGTCCCGTTTCTTCCAGCGTGTAGCTGTAGCCGTCGCCCAGGCCGTACCGCAGCTTGATGATTTCGCGCTCGCGGTACGTGAGGCTCTTGAGGACGTGGTTGATCTTGTCCCGCAGCATCTGGTGCATGGCCGAATCGGCCGGCGTCCCCTCGCTGCCGTCCTGGAGGAAGTCGCCGTAGCTCGAGTCCTCGCTTTCGCCCACCGGCGTATCGAGGCTGATCGGGTGCTTCCAGGTCTTCATGATCCGCTCGGTCTCCTCGACCGACAGTCCGACTTCCTTGGCGAGTTCTTCGGTGGTCGGCTCGCGGCCGGTCTGCTGGCGGATCTGTTCGCTCTTGGCCTTGAGCGTCGAGATGCTCTGGAACATGTGCACCGGGATGCGGATCGTCCGCGCGTGGTCGGCCACAGCGCGGGTGATCGCCTGGCGAATCCACCACGTCGCGTACGTGCTGAACTTGTAGCCCCGGCGATACTCGTACTTTTCGACGCCGCGCATCAGGCCGGCGTTTCCTTCCTGGATCAGGTCCAGGAACGACAGGCCGCGATTGCGGTACTTCTTGGCGATCGAGACCACCAGCCGCAGGTTGCCGCCGGAAAGCTGCTGCTTGGCGTGCGTCCAGGCGTCCGAGCGGTCCTTGATCTTCCGCAGCCGGGCGCGGAACTCGTCCGCCGTCTCCAGGCACATGCCGACCAGTTCATCGAGTTCGGTCTGCAGCGCCCGGATGTCCGCCGGCGAGCCGCCGCGCTTGCGGAGCCGCGCCATGTCCCGCTCCAGTTCGGTCATCCGCTCGCCGACCTGCTGCATCCGCTTGTAGACGGGCTGCAGCCGGTGCGTCCGCACGCTCAATTCTTCCGCGAGGATGCACATCTTCCGGCGGCGGATCAGCATCCGCTGGCGGATTTCCGTCTTCTCCTTGCGCGACGACGTCTCCTGCAGCTTCGCGAAGTCGCGACGGCTCTCGTCCATCAGCACGTTCAGCGTCGCCAGATTGTGCGGCATGCGGCCGAGAATCTGGTCCTTGTGCGTGTTCTCGGTGTCGCTGGTGCGCAGCGTGCGCTCGAACGGCAATTCGCCGGTGTGGACCTTCTGCAGGATGTCGACCGCGATCGTCAGCGCGAAATCGGACTCCATGATGGTCCGGCGGAACCGCTTGCGGGTGATCTCGATCTGTTTCGCCAGGAAGATCTCGTCCTCGCGCGAGAGCAGCGGGATGTTCCCCATCTGGCTGAGGTACATGCGGATGGGGTCGCGCGACGACATGGGCGTTTCGGGCTCCATGAGCACGCGGGACGCCTCCAGCGGGGTCGGTTCTTCTCCGTGCAGTTGCTGTTCGAGGCGCGTCTTCTCAGCGACGGTGCGGGGCGCGCTGGGATCGTTGATCAGCGGGATGTCGAGTTCTTCGAGACTCTGAATGATGCGATCGACCATCAGCGGATCGCCCCCCTCGTCGGGGAGGTACTCGTCGACGGCCTGGTAGGTCAGATAACGGAGTTCCCTGGCACGATCCATCAGCGCCTTGAGAGCTGCATCCAATCGATACACGGCGTGCTCCTGAGTGACTTTCTGAAACGGGCCGGCCGTGCGGTCCTGCAAGGCCGGAGCATTGACGGTGGATGTCGCCCAGACAACACGTTAGGCGACGAATTTTCAAGTGCCGCCATAGGGCGGCCAGGTTATTTCAGTGCCGCCATAGGGCGGCCCGGTGTGTTCAGTGCCGCCGTAGGGCGGGCAATGTCTCGCGGAAGTGGCTGGGCCGAAGTCCGGCCGATGTCACAGTTGTACGATCGAGACCGACTGACAAACTCAATGGGGTTGGAAGCTGCCGCGGAAAACGAACCCTCAAAACGCACAGCGCACGTCTGCCGGCAACGGTGGCCCGCTGAACCGGCGAGGTTAATCCCGTGGCGGGCGTCCTCGGCGACGATGCCGCGACTCCGGCGGCAGGGCCAGGACATTGCAGACTCGGGGAATCTGGCCAGCATGCCTGAGCAAGGTTCTCATCGCCAGCGTCCTTACCAAAACTCTGAGAACCGAGAATCCGCTAGCGCACGCGAATTCGGTCATTGTCGCAACCCGTCTGCCGGCCAAGGTTTCTGCAGTCAGTCCTTCGCCCGCTCGTCCTGCGACAAGACCCCATCCTAATCGCAACTCCCCGGACCGTCCACAATTTTTCATGAACGGTCTCGAAATTCCTGAAGAATCTGCCTCCACCCCATTCGTACGCGCCGACGGCCTTCCGGTCAACCGGTTGTTTCCCCCAGACGCCAATGTTCATAGGACTCATTGATGCGCTCAACTGGTCCCCACGTCAAATGATACGCGGATTCCATCAGCCACTTTGCATGCATCAATCCGGGGACATAGAATTGTCGCCGAGGATCCCACCCGATGCGTCCCTGCGTTCCCTCCCATCGCATCACCCTGCTCCTGCTGTACGCCGTCTGCGGGCAGACATCGCCCGCGGCCCGCGCCGAACCGTCGCAGCCGCCACCCGCTGTCAGCTTTGAGCGCGACGTTCGACCCATCCTCAAAGCCGCCTGCTTTCAGTGCCACGGCGAACAGGATCAGCCCGAAGCAGCCCTCGACCTGCGCCTGGCGCGCTTCCTTCTGAAAGGGGGCGACTCCGGCCCGGCCCTTGTCGCCGGCAACCGAAACACCAGTCTTCTCTTCCAGCGCGTCAGCAAATCGGAAATGCCGCCGCCGCCCGCTCACAAGCTCACCGACGCGCAAATCGAAATCCTCGGACGCTGGATCGATGCCGGCGCGCCGACGCTGCGGCCAGAGCCGGAAGCAATTACGGGTGACGTACTCACCGAAGAGGACCTGTCCCACTGGGCCTGGCAGCCGGTGACACGACCACTGGTCCCGCACGTCCAACATGCCGATCAAATCGGGACGCCGATAGATGCCTTCCTGCTGACAAAGCTCGAGACGCAGGGGTTCGCATTCTCACCCCCCGCCGATCGCATCACGCTGCTGCGTCGCCTGTCGCTCGACCTCACAGGGCTGCCGCCGACGCCCGAACAAGCCGAGCGCTGGCTCGCCGACTCAGCGCCTGATGCGGACACGCGACTGATCGACGAACTGCTGGCGTCGACGCACTATGGCGAACGCTGGGGCCGACACTGGCTCGACATCGCCGGCTACGCGGACTCGGAGGGCTACTCCGTCGAAGATGTCGTTCGCGAATGGGCCTGGAAATACCGCGACTACGTCGTGCGGTCGTTCAACGACGACCTGCCGTTCGACCGGTTCATCCGCGAGCAGCTCTCCGGTGATGAAATGATCACCTCGCCGCTGGACAACCTCACGCCGCGCGATGCCGAACTGCTAGCCGCGACCGGCTTCCTCCGCATGGCGCCCGACGGCACCGGCGGCAGCGTGGATGACGCCAACCTCGCCCGCAATGAAGTCGTCGCAGAGACGATCAAGATCGTGTCGACGTCGCTGATGGGGATCACGCTCGGCTGCGCGCAGTGCCACGACCATCGCTATGACCCGATCCCGCAGACTGACTACTACCGGTTCCGGGCGTTCTTTGAACCGGCACTCGACTGGAAGAACTGGCGCGGCCCGCAACAGCGACTGCTGTCGCTGTACACGGCCGCCGACCGGACGAAAGCTGCCGAAATCGAAGCCGAAGCCGCCAAGGTCGTGGCCGAGCGCGAAACGCTGCAGACGCAGTTCATCCAGGCAACGCTCGACAAGGAGATCGCCAAGCTGCCGGCCGAGATCCAGGGCGCCGCCCGCGCCGCGCACGCCACGGCCGAGAAGGACCGCACCCCCGAACAACTGGCGCTCTACAAGCAGTACCCGAGCCTGAACGTCAATCCCGGCACGCTGTACCTGTACGACAGCGAAGCGGCGAAAAAGCTGAAGGAACTCGCGGATCGCGCCGCCGAAATCCGTGCGACGAAACCGCCGGAAGAATTCGTCCACGCACTCACCGAAGTGCCGGGACAGGCGTCGCCGACGGTCCGCTTTGCGCGCGGCGACTATCAGCAGCCGAAAGAAGAACTGGCGCCGGCTTTCCTGGCGGTCGAATCGCACGGACAGTCAGCATCCGTGCCCGCTGACGATCCGGCGCTGCCGACGACCGGCCGACGCACGGCACTGGCACAACATCATCAGCGGCCAGCATCCGCTGGTCGCACGCGTGATCGTCAATCGCATCTGGCTGCATCATTTCGGCCGTGGACTGGTGGCGACGCCGGCCGACTTCGGCACGCTCGGCACGCGCCCGACGCATCCCGAACTGCTCGACTGGCTGGCCAGCGAATTCGTCTCAGCGGCTGGAGCGTGAAGCACATCCACCGGCTGATCCTCAATTCGATCGCCTATCGCCAGGCAGCACGCGTCGATCGGCGCAGGACGCCGCCGATCCGGACAACCTGTTGTACGGCGGCGCGCTCACGCGGCTCGACGCGAAGTCGTCCGCGACTGCATGCTGGCATCCAGCGGGCGGCTCAACGATCAGTTGTACGGGAAGCCGGTCCCGGTGAAGGCGGACATCGCCGGCCGCTGGGTGCTCGGGATTGAAAACCTGAACGCCGGCCGCCCCGGCGACGTACTCATGAATGGCGGGGGTTCCATCCGCGGCGTCTACATCCGGGTCGCCGCAGCCGGCCGGTCGCGGTCCTCGATACGTTCGACTGACGCGGATGTCGCCCAACTGCGATTGCCGCAAGCCGTCGACCGTCACGCCGCAGTCGCTGATGATGAACAGCGACGCGGTTCTCGGAAGGCACGCACGCGTTCGCCGATCGCGTGGTAACCACTGCCGGCGATGACCGTGCGCGGCAGGTCGCGACAGCATGGCGGCGCTGTGCTACGTCCGCTCGCCGGATGAATCGGAACAGGCGTCTGCGATGCAGTTTCTCGATGAGCAGGCGACGATCTTCGAGGCGACTTGCCACAACCGGAGTTCATCGAGTTGGCGAAAACGCACACGGCGGAGCAGATGGCGGCTCGACAGCTTCTGCCAGACGCTGCTGGGATCGAATGCGTTTGTATATGGATTAGTGGGTAGTGGATAGTTGGTAGTGAGTAGCAAAAACACTGCGAAAATCTCTTAAATCTGCGCGATCTGCGTCCCTTCTTCGACTTCGGCGAACCATGCCGCACGAAAGCCTTCCCCGCCGCACATTCCTCCGCCAGGGCGCCTTCGGCCTCGGTCCGCTGGCGTTGACGTGGATGCTCGATCGCGATCGCGCGTTCGCCAATCCGCCGAAGCCGGCGCTCGAGCCATTGACGTTCGACACATTGCCCAAGCCACCGCGTGCTGCGGCGCGGGCGACGGCGATGATCTCGCTGTGGATGCAGGGGGGCCCCAGCCATCACGACCTGTTCGATCCCAAGCCGGAGATGGCCAAGTGGGATGGCCAGCCGTTCCCCGGCGAGATCCAGTACGACAACGCCGCCCAGGCGAGTTCGAAGGTCTTCGCCACGCCTTGGAAGTTCGTAGCGCCGATCGGTGCGGATGGAACTGTCAGAACTGATCCCACATCGCGCGATCGCCGATGACATCTGCTTGATCCGCAGGATGAAGACCGACGTGAACAACCACGTCCAGTCGATTCTCGCCCTGCAGACCGGCCGCATTACCGACGGCCGTCCGTCGCTCGGGAGCTGGCTCACGTATGGACTCGGCTGCGAAGCGGACAACCTGCCGGCGTTTCGCGGCGGCACGGTTGATCACGGCGAACTGCCGGTCTCGGGTGGCGAACTGGTCGAACGGGTTCCTGCCGTCGCTGCGCTACGAGGGACGGTCGTCCGTCCGCAGGAGCCGCGGATTCTGGATCTCACGCCGCGCGGCGACTGGCCGGTGCGCCCTCCGGCAGCAGGCGCTGCAATTCGTGATGAACTCAACCAGCGGCATCTGGAGCAGCAGCCGCGGCGGCTCGACCTGCAGCGCGGATCGCGACGTACGCGTAGCCGCGAATGCAGACGGCGGCCGTCGGGCGACCTCTCGGCAGGAGGAGACGGAAGCGACGCAGCGGATGTACGGGATGCACGATGAGCAGCCCGACGACGCGCGACTACGGGGCGCGGTGCTGATCGCGCGGCGGCTGATCGAGCGCGGCGTGCGGTTCGTGCAGGTGTACACGCAGAACCAGCTCTGGGACCATCACGGGTCGATCATTACCGGGCTGCCGGCCGCGTGTCAGAAGGTCGACAAGCCGTCAGCGGCGGTGACGGACCTCAAGCAGCGCGGGCTGCTCGATTCGACGGTCATCCACTGGGGAGGCGAGATGGGTCGCCTGCCGGTGATCCAGAACGACGCCGGTCGCGACAGCATCGGTCGCGATCACAACACGTTCGGTTTCAGCATGTGGGTCGCCGGCGGCGGGTTCAAACCGGGTTGCATCTACGGCGCGACTGATGAATGGGGTCACAAGGCGGTCGGCAGCGCAGTCACCCACATCGACTACCACCACACGCTGCTGCACCTGTTCGGCCTCGACCCGAACAAGCTCGCCTACAAGAGGAACAATCGCGACCAGACGCTGACCGATGGGCAGGACGGGCGCATCGTCAGCGAAATTCTGGTGTGACTTGCTCGGCAATGTGAAAAGTAGCGAGACGCAGATCTCGCAGATCTACGAGATTTGCGCAGATTCTTTGAAAGTGGTTCCGCGGAAACGGGTGCGATTGCACGCAGTGAATCGGGATGGACAATGCTTGATTCGGATCTGCGTTGATCTCTTTAATCTGCGTCATCTGCGTGCCTTCCGGTCGCGAGTGATAATCCATGACGATCGCCGACATCCGTATTCATCGTCTCATCGGCGCCACCGTTGACGGCGGGTGGCCGGACGGGCATGTGCCTGAGGATGATCTGCATACGCTGGTGGAGGTCGTCGCCGACGACGGCCGCAGCGGGTGGGGGAGCGTGTTCACGTCGTCGGCCCTCACCGCCGCCGGCGTGCAGCAACTCAAGCAGCATTGGGCGGGCGAATCGGCGGTCGAGCCGGAGCGGGTGTCGGAGAAGCTGCGGCAGAGTGCGTTCTGGCAGGGACGCGGCGGCACGCTGGAGCATGTGATCTCCGGGATCGACATCGCCCTGTGGGACCTGTTCGGCAAGGTCTGCGGACAGCCGGTCTCGCGACTGCTGGGGGGCAACTACCGGCGGAAGATCAAGCCGTATGCGTCGCTGTTGTTCGCGGAGCCGGACGTGCTGACAGTGCGGTTGCAGCAGACGGTCGACAAGGGGTTCCGGGCGATCAAGCTGGGCTGGCGACCGTTCGGCCGGCGGAACAGCCGGTTCGATGAGCTGCTGGTGCGGACGGCGCGGGACGTCGTCGGTCCGCAGGTCGATCTGCTCGTCGACGCCGGCGGCAGCGAACAGTTCTGGCCGCACGGGTACAAGTGGGCGCTGCGGACGTCGCAGATGCTGGCGGAGTACGACGTCGGCTGGTTTGAGGAGGCGCTGCCCCCCGACGACATCGAAGGCTTCATCCGGCTTAGGAACGCATCGCCGGTGCCGATCTCCGGCGGCGAAGTGCTGACGCGGCGGCAGTCGTTCCAGCCGTGGATCGAGCGCGGCGCGCTGGACATCGTCCAGCCGGACGCGACGAAGTGCGGCGGACTGACCGAAGCTCGACGGATCGCCTGGATGGCGTACGACCACAACATCGGGTTCGTCAGCCACGGCTGGAACACGGCGATCGGCCTCGCGGCGGACCTGCACCTGGCCGCCGCTATCCCGGTGGCGAAGTATGTCGAGTATCTCACGCCGGCGGCGTACATCGACGAACTGCTGACGACGCCGTTCCAGCTCGACGACCACGGCGAGCTGACGGTGCCGGACGCGCCGGGGCTGGGGATTGAGGTGGATCGCGAGGCACTCAAACGGTTTGCCGGTTAGTGTCGCATGCCGGATGCATCGACGGTCGATAGCCTCGTGTCGTTCGAATGAATTCTTCTGGCTCTCCCAGGACGAGAATCTCGCCACCTCCTCAGCCGTGCTTCGGCTGCAATCCGATCAGAATCGTCGTCTCGAGTTTCGCCGGGTCGTCGCCGTGATGCCCGTAGACTTCCAGCGACGGTGAACCGATCGCTTCGCCACGGGCGGCAATCTCGTTCTTGAGCGCCTGCCACTTCTCGGGCAACGCCTGATAGGGGCCGACGTGCAGATGCTTCAGATACCGCGGCAGTTCGAAGTGCAGCGACTCCAGCCCGGCCGGAGCCTGTGCGCCCGGCCGCAGCTCAACCCCGGTGAACATTTGGCCGTCCGCCAGGTACACCCAGTGGTTGATGCCGGTCGTCGCCGTGCCGGTCTGCTTCACGATGGCCCACATCTCTCCCATGAGCCGCATCCCGACTTCGCCGAAACGATTGTCGGGCACCAGGGACGACTTGCCGTGCAGCTGAAACCGCAGCGGCGTCTCGATGATCTCGATCTGCATCCGTCGCTCCCATCCGTTCAGTCGCCGGCAGAATCAAGCGGCTACTTCTTCCGTCGCTTCGCGCGTTTCGCGGCTGTGTGCTCCTGGTCCTGCCGCACGCGCAGCTTCACGATCCGCTTGATCAGCCCCAGCGGCATTGGCTCATCGAGAGGGAACTGCAGATTTCCCTTCGGCCCGGCGTACTTCGCCGCGGCCTGCTGAATGGCGGCATCGCCGGAAATCGGCGGATAGAATCCGATATGGTTCTTCCAGGCGGCGAAGAAGACGAGGATGCCGTGCTGGCGGAACGCCGGCATCTGGTAGCTGATGACCTCTTTCGCGTCCGGTGCTGCTGCGCGAATGGTTTCCCGCACCTGCTGGAGAATTTCCTGCACGTTCGCGGGAAACTTCGCGATGTACGCATCGATGTCTTTGGGCGTTGCCATCCCGAGGCTTCCATCGTGCTCGTCAAACTTTCGCTGCCACGATTCTTCTCCGTCTTACGACGGCGACTTCATGCCCGCTTCCCGCCCGACCTACTTGCTTTCCGACGACGCTTCCGAGGTCCGTATTCCAGTGTTCGCGAGCCATTTGCGATTAACCACGAGTCCAGGAATATTCGATTTGAGAGTGCTTACACCCTTCTCGCTGATGGCGGTGTCGTCGATGTCCAACGAGCGCAGATTGACAAGCGATCGTAAGTGAAGCAGACCCGTATCGGTCACCCTGGTTCCTCTGAGAGAAAGCGTGTTCAAACTTGTGATTCGGGCAACGTGGTCCATTCCTTCATCTCCAACATCAGTATTCTCCAGGTCCAGGGTCCTCAATTTCGGCAACCCGATGAGGTGTATGAGTCCAGCATCGGAAGTTCTCGTGTCAGCCAGGACGAGCTGCCTGAGTTCCGTCAATTCGACGAGATGCTCCAATCCTTGGTCCGTCACTGCCGTGCCGCCAAGAATGAGATGCGTGATCCTCTTAAGTCCGGCAATATGAGCGAGTCCTTCGTCGGTTATTGGTACGCGAACCAGTTGAAGTTCATGCAACTGGTGAGCCTTGGACAGAAACTCGAGCTGCGCGTCCGCGATTGAGACGTCGCGAATATCGATGAAATTGACGGGACCATGACCAACCCCGACTTTCATTCTCAAGACATTCGATACGAAATCCGGGAGGAGCTGGCCGCGGCCGACTGTGCCTCCCAGGCGAATCGTCGTTCGCTCCACCAAGGAATCGCGGTACCACAAGAACGCTGTGAACAGTCCGACAGGCAGCAGGACAACGGCGATCAGGCGCACGACCGCACGTCTCTTGTACAAGCCACTCCCACTCATCGCCCTGCTCCATCGACGAATATCGACTATCCGCCTCCCGTCGCCAGTTCGACGAGCGTCCGCACCATCGTCCCCGTCCCGCCCCCTTCGATGTGCGGCTTGCCGTTTTCCACAAACGCCGGACCGGCGATGTCGAGGTGGACCCACGGTTTGCCGCTGACAAACTTTTCGAGGAACTTCGCGGCCGTGATCGCGCCGCCCCAGCGGGCGCCGACGTTCTTGCAGTCGGCGACGTCGCTTTTGAGTTGCTCGTTGAACGAATCGAACATCGGCATTTGCCAGACGTCTTCACCGGCGGTCTTTGCAGCGGAGAGGACGCGGTCGCACCAGGGCTGGTCGTTGGTGAACACGCCGGCAATGTCTTCGCCGAGCGCGATGACGCACGAGCCGGTCAGCGTGGCGAGGTCGACCAGTTGTGACGCGCCGCGATCGACGGCGAAGTCGAGCACGTCCGCCAGGACGAGCCGGCCTTCCGCGTCGGTGTTGAGGATTTCGACCGTGACGCCGCTGCGCGCGGTCAGGACTTCGCCCAGCTTGTAGGCGTTGCCGCCGGTCATGTTCTCGACAAGGCCGATCGCGCCGAGAATGTTGACCGGCAGCTTGAGCTGCGCGACGGCTGTCATCGCCGCGAGGACGGCGGCTGCGCCCGACATGTCGCATTTCATCGTCTTCATGCTGTCGGTCGGCTTCAGCGACAGGCCGCCGCTGTCGAACGTCACCCCCTTGCCGATCCAGCCGATGGTCTCCGTGGTCGCGGGCGCGCCGCGGTATTCGAGAATGACGACCCGCGGCGGCTTGTCGCTCCCGCGGGCCACGCCCAGCAGGCAGCCCATCCGCTCGCTGGTGATCTGCCGCTCATCCAGGATGTCGCAGTCGATGCCAAACTGCGCGGCGATCTGCGAGGCCCGCTGCGCAAACGTCTCGGGATACATCTCGCCGGGGTGCCGGTTCACCAGCTCGCGGGCCAGATTGACCGCGTCGCCGATGATCGCCCCCCGCGCGACGAGTGTCGCAGCGGTCGCTGTCTCGACGCCGGACGGAACGACAACGGTCCCGCGCTCGGTTCGAACCGCGCTTCTCAGCGCGGTACGGCCCTGACCCGTTGAGCCGATGACCAGTGCGAGCGCCCGTCGCTTCAATCGCCGCGACAGGATCCAGATTGCCGCCCGCCGGCGGTACGGCGGCGATGTGTGCGTGCTGTTTGGCAGTGACGCGTCGGACGGCCGTCATGAGACGGCGATGCACTTGAGCGAGTCAGCTTGTCGGGCGCGCCGGCGGCCGATCAGCAGCAGCCAGCGGTCCGCCGGCGATCGGCCGCGCACGCTCCAGGGCTTCGCCCGCCGCGCAGTCCAGTCGCCGGCTTCGCGAAGCTGCGTCAGCCGGCCGCCAGGGAGCCGTGTCGAGTGCGTGAAAGGCATCGGATTGCTCCGCGCCTTCGACGACGGGCACAATCGGCCAGTCAGCGGCGAGTTGGGAGGGGTTGTCAGTGACGGCGTGCAGTTGCACGGGTTACTCCTGGAATGGCTTCACCGCGGGCTCGCGGAGAACGCAGAGGAAGTTGTTTGGTTAGTCGGAAACACTCAGTTTGTGGAATGGAATTACGGGAGCCACTGGGATCAACCCCTTGGCTCGTGCATCTGTGCTCTTCTCCGCGAACTCTGTTCTCTGCGGTGAAACTCTGCTAATCGGAAGGCGAGTCAGCGGCATTCGTGGGCGTCGGCGGATCGTCCGGCACACGGACGAAGATGTCGCCGTTGGTGATCTGGACTTCGAACGTGGGGGTGCGCAGGTTGGACTTGGGGGCGTCGACCCACAGCCCGTCACAGACGCAGAACCGCCAGGCGTGCCAGGGGCAGTAGACGATGTCCCCTTCGAGGTAGCCCTGTGCGAGCGACGCACCCATGTGCGGGCAACTGTCGAGGAGCGCGCGGTGCTCTCCTTTGACGTTGAAAACGGCAACCAGGCGGTTATTGACCATGTAGGCCCGCCCTTGCCCATCGGGAATGTCACCGACCCGGGCGACCCGTTCAAACTCGGCCATCAGCGTGTGCTTTCTCCTGCGTGGAGGAATATGCCGGATTGTAGGCGTGTAGGGGGCAGGGTGGGAATTCGTCGCGCGGCCGCGGCACGTTTTGGTGGACAGCGTGCGGCGGGATCGTCCAGAATGCGGGGCTGTCTTTCCGTAGCGTTCCTGCGAGTCCCGGAATGTCGCAAGCTGCAGTTCTGCCGAGTCCGAATCCCGCGAAGGTGTTCGCCTTCACGGCCTTGAGCATCGCAGCGGCGATCGGCGGCTTCGTGCTCATCTGCCACTTTGGCCAGTCGTTGACGGTCGCTCCGGCTGCGACGGAGGCAGCGACGACTACCGCCGCGCAGGCGGCCCCGCACCACCACCCCCTGTTCCATCTGCTGAAGGCATTGGCGGCGGTGATCATCGTCGGAAGGCTGCTGGGGTGGGTTTTCAAGTACGTCGGCCAGCCGGCTGTTATCGGCGAAGTTGTCGCCGGCATTCTCCTGGGGCCGTCGTTGCTGGGTTGGATTGCTCCCGACGTGGCGGCGGCCCTGGTGCCGGAATCGACACTGACCTACCTGGAAGTCATTGCGCAGATCGCCGTCGTGCTGTACATGTTCCTCGTCGGCCTCGAGTTCGACGGCGCCATGTTGCAGAAGAACGGTCATGTCGCCGTAGCGATCTCGAACGCGAGCATGATCGCCCCGTTTCTCCTCGGAGGCGGGCTGTCGCTGTGGTTGTACCCGCGAATCAGCAGCGCGGATGTGCCGTTTGACGTGTTTGCGCTGTTCATCGGCGTGTCGCTGGCCGTCACGGCTTTCCCGGTCCTGGCACGCATCCTGACCGATCGTGCCATGCACAAGACCTCGCTCGGTGTCATGGCGCTGACATGCGCGGCAGCCGGAGACGTTACTGCCTGGTGTCTGCTGGCGTTCGTTGTCGCGGTCGCTCAAGCGCAAGTGACAAGCGTCTTCGGGATTTTCGCCGCATCGTTGGCCTACATGGCGGCAATGTTCCTGATCGTGCGACCGATCCTGTCGCGGGTCGCCCACGCCCGTTACTTCAGCGAACTGAATCAGGGCACCCTTGCCGCAGTTTTCGTGGCCCTATTGCTGTCGGCCCTGACAACGGAGTGGATCGGCGTCCACGCGATCTTCGGCGCGTTCGTCCTGGGCGCCATCGTGCCGCACGACAGCGTGATCGCCCGCGAGCTGCCTGAAAAGCTGCAGAACATCATTGCCGTCCTGTTTCTGCCGGCCTTCTTCGCCTTCGCCGGGATGCGGACCAAAATCGGCCTGGTCTCCGGGCTGGATGCCTGGCTGATCTGCGGGCTGATCATCCTGGTTGCCACGCTGGGCAAGTTCGGCGGCACGATCGTCGCCGCACGCGCCACAGGACTGGGCTGGCGGGATTCCGCCGCGCTGGGCAGCCTGATGAACACCCGCGGACTGATGGAGCTGATCGTGCTCAACATCGGTCTCGATCTCGGCGTCATCTCCGAGAAGCTGTTCGCCATGCTCGTGATCATGG
>JAXMBS010000032.1:0-62266 GCA_046349775.1 Planctomycetaceae bacterium
TGCCGCTTTGCAGGCCCCCCTCTTCGTGGATGCTGGGCCAGGGAATCTTGTGCTGCTGGATGTACTCCTTGATCGGGGCGCCGGGGCTGTCGACGTTGACGCCGACGACCTCGAACCCGGCCGCCTTGTGCTGCTTGTAGAGTTCCAGAACCTGCGGCAATTCCTCGGTGCAGGGACGGCACCACGTCGCCCAGAACAGGACGGCGACGACCTTGCCTTTCAGCTTGGAGACGTCGAGCGTACCGGGAGTGCCTAGCACCGGCCCGGCCATGACGATCGGCTGTCCTTTGAGGTTGAATCTGCGAAGCGCGCCGGTGGCGATCGTGCCGGCCTGCGTCTGCGGGTGCCCTTCCGCGATCTTGGTGTACCAGCCTTTCGCCTCGGTGACTTTCCCGCCGAATTCCTGGACCATGGCGATCTGGAGCATGGCGTCGGCGGCATCAGGACTCTCTGGAAAATCCGTAATGTACTTCTGGAGCGATTCGAGCCACTTGGTCTGCACTTCAACGCGCTGCGAGGCGTCGGCCAGCTGCACCTGGGCATTGTAATCGGCCATCATCCGGCGATAGACGACATACGGAACGAGCGGTGCACCGTCGGGGCGCTTGCGGATCTCGGTTTCCAGAGAAGTGAGGGTTTCGACGCCGTTAGGGAAGGCGTCGAGCTGCACGGCGGCGGCGATCTGGTCGATCTGCTGCTTGCGCCAGGTCTCGCGCTCGTTCGCCGTGGGAGCGGCGTCGGCGAGCCGGCCCAGCAGCAGGGCGCGCTGCGCGTTGTACGCGGCGATCTCGGCCTTGGGCGCGTCGGGTTTTGATTGCGCCGCCTGGTCGAGCTTCTGGAGCTGCTCGATGATCTGCTTCATCTCCGGCGACGGTTCCGCGCCACCGCCGGGTGTGAGTCCACTGGCGCCGGAAAGCGCCGCTGTCATCAGTGTGCCGCCGCCGTCCAACGTGATATCACCCTTCTCCGTGTCAATCGGCCTGGGGATGGCAGTCAGTTTCCAGACGTCGCGGACGGTCTGGCCGGCTTCGTCGACTTGGGTGACGCGGACCATTTCGCCGATCTGCACGAAGCCGGTCTTGCCGGCTGTATCGACGATCGCCATGACGTTTTCGTAGACGTTCAGATCGCGGCCGGCGATGCCGGACTCGGCCGGGACGACGTTGGGCATCAGCATCGAGCTGTCGAACCGGACCCACTTGGAGTCCCGCTTGATCAGCGAAGAGCCTTTGAACGCGGCGTTGAGCGCGGCGACTGGGTCCTTGATGATGGCCTGGAATCTCTGGGTGGTCTCCGCGGACAGGCCGAGCGTGCGAACATCGGCCGGAGAGATCAGGACCGCGGCGAAGGCAGCGGCGTCTCCAGCGGCGATCGCCTTAATCGCCTCGCGCGAGGCTTCTTCCGCGGAGATGATTTTCCACTGGTCGATCTTTTTGTCGTTGTTGGTGTCGAGTCCCCAGCGCGTGCCGCCAGTATTGAGCCAGCGGCATTCGTCAATCTTCTGATCGCCGTTGGTGTCGATGTCACGATAGACCTCAAGGCCGTTCTTGTAGAACCGGAGCTGATCGACCTTGTCATCGTCGTCTCCCGTGTCGACGAAACGTCGGAGGATCTGGCCCTGGGGACCGAACACGGCGTACCCGGACGTGGTGCCGGTACGCTCGACCTCAACTTTGCATTTGGGGATGTCGGCCGCTGCCGGCGTTTCGATGTCGACATCCTTGCTGAGCGGCGTGAGCGTGGCGTCGGTGAATGCACGCTCGGGCGTCAACTGTCCGGCGACAGGCTGACTGTGAACGCTGATCAGGACTCCGGCAAAGATTCCGGACAGCAGGCGGAATCGAACGGACATGCGACGCTCCCTCACTCAGGACTCGAATTGCGGACGAAAACGGGCGCCAGATTGCGTCCCGTGGGCCCTCCGGTGGCGGCCAGCATGATAGGCAATAGGGGCAAATCGAGTCATGGTCAGTTTTGGAGAGGGGCCAAGGGCGGAGGGGCAAGGGCTAAGGGGAATGGCTGTTCATGATGCCGCCGCGCCCCCTTGACTCTTGGCCCTCAGCCCTTGACCCTCAGCCGTGTTATACTCGCCTCCCATCTCACCGCGGGTACCGCACATCGACGAAGCGAGGACACGCTTGGACCAGATTCTTGTGGGGAAGGGGGACCAGCCGGTCCAACTGCTGGCAAAGTACGGCAATCGGCACGGCCTCGTCGCGGGAGCGACCGGGACCGGAAAGACGATTTCACTGCTGGTGCTGGCGGAAGGTTTCTCGCGGATGGGTGTGCCGGTGTTCATGGCGGACGTCAAGGGCGACGTCGCCGGGATCGCCATGGCCGGCACGTCGAACGAGAAGATCGCCGATCGCGTGTGCAGCATCGGCATCGAAGGCTACGTCAACGAACCCAGCCCCGTCGTATTCTGGGACCTCTACGGCAAGCTCGGGCATCCGGTCCGCACCACCGTCAGCGAAATGGGACCGACTCTGCTCGGCCGGATCCTGGAACTGAACGATGTTCAGACTGGCATCCTGGAAATCGCATTCAAGATGGTTGATGACGAGAAGCTGCTGCTGCTCGATCTCGACGACTTGCGCGCGGTCCTCAACCTCGTCTCCGAAAACCGCAAAACCATCTCGCAGAAGTACGGCCTGATCAGCCCGCAGTCGGTGGCGGCGATCCAGCGTTCGCTGCTCGCGCTGGAGCGCGAAGGGGGCACGGAACTGTTCGGCGAGCCCGCACTGGAACTGACCGACCTGCTGCGCACCGACCTCAGCGGCCGGGGGATCATTAACGTGCTGGCGGCGGACCAATTGATCCTCAAGCCGCGGCTGTATTCGAGCTTTCTCTTGTGGCTGCTGTCGGAGCTGTTCGAAGCGCTGCCGGAAGTCGGTGATCTCGACAAGCCGAAGCTGGTGTTCTTCTTTGATGAGGCGCACCTGCTGTTCGACGACGCGCCGCCGGCGCTGCGGCAACGGATCGAACAGGTCGTGCGGATCATTCGCTCGAAGGGAGTCGGCGTGTATTTCTGCTCGCAATTTCCGGACGACGTGCCGAACGAGATCCTGGGACAACTCGGCAACCGGATTCAGCACGCGCTGCGGGCGTACACGCCCCGCGACCAGAAAGCCGTCCGCACAGCGGCGGAGACGTTCGTCGTCAATCCGAAGTTCGACGTGGCGACGGTGATCTCGCAGCTGGGCACCGGCGAGGCGCTGGTGTCGATGCTGCTGGACAAGGGCATTCCGATGCCGGTGGAGCGGACGTTGATCTGTCCGCCGCGGTGCCGGATGGGGGCGGTCACGCCGGAGGAGCGTGCGGCCGTGCGGTCGCGCAGTCCTGTGGGAGGGAAGTACGACACGCGGGTCAATCGCGAGTCGGCGTACGAGATCTTGAATAAGCGCGCCGGCAGTGCGACGCCCGCGACCGACACGGACGAAAAGACTGTCAGCGCGGGGACGGGGGAAAAGTCCGAGCCGAGCCCGTGGAGCGAATGGTTGTGGGGGACGAAGCGGCGTCAGGGGGTTCTGGAAGCGTTGGCGAAGCAGATGGCTCGGTCGGTCGGCAGCACGATCAGCAACTCGGTGCTGCGCGGCATTCTGGGGAACAAGCGGCGGTAGTTTCCCCATGCAGGTCAGGCTCCGCCTGGCGCAATGTGCTCCCAGATCTAGAATCGATTATGTCGCGCACGGCGTGACCGGCTCTGCTCACCAGGGACGATTGGCGGCTCGTCGCAGGTCCAGCGTGAGCGGGAATACCGGGTTATCTTCGACGGGCGGAATCGCCATCGGCCCGGGAGTGTGTCCCATCTTGAAGAACCGGGCGGTCCGGCGGGATTCGGCGGCATTGGCGTTGACGGGGAAGGTCTCATAGTTAATGCCGCCCGGATGCGAGACGTGATAGGTGCAGCCGCCAAGCGAGCGGCCGGACCTTCGATCGAGAACGTCGAACACGAGCGGCGTGTGGACCGGAATCGTCGGGTGCAGGCAGCTCGGAGGCGCCCACGCGCGATACCGCACGCCGGCGACGTAGACGCCGTGGACGCCGGTCGAGTGCAGCGGCACGTAGCGCCCGTTGCAGGTGACGATGTGCCGCGTGTTCGTGAGGCCGGTCACCTTGACCTGCAGGCGTTCGACGGAGGAGTCGACGAACCGGACCGTGCCGCCGCCGGCCGGTTCTTCCCCGAGAACGTACCACGGTTCGATCGCCGAGCGCAGCTCCAGGTGCAGGTCATCGACGGTCACATCGCCAAGGACGGGGAACCGGAACTCGTAGTGGGGCGCGAACCAGCGCCGGTCGAGGGAAATCCCCGCGCGGGCCAGCTCGTCGAGGACTTCACCGAAGTCTTTCCAGGTGAAATGCGGCAGCAGGTACCGGTCGTGCAGCCCCGTGCCCCAGTCGATCAGCGGTTCCTCGTACGGCTGCCGCCAGAACCGCGCGACAAGTGCCCGAATCAGCAATTGCTGCACGAGACTCATCTTTGCGTGCGGCGGCATCTCGAAGGCGCGGAACTCGACCAGTCCCAGTCGTCCGCTGCTGCTGTCGGGCGAAAACAGCTTGTCGATGCAGAACTCGGCCCGATGCGTGTTGCCGGTCAGGTCGGTGAGCAGATTGCGGAACAGTCGATCGACCAGCCACGGCGGCGAACTATCACCCGGCTTGGGGACCAGGGAGAACGCGAGTTCCAGCTCGTAGAGTGCGTCTTTGCGGCCTTCGTCGACACGGGGGGCCTGGCTGGTCGGCCCGATGAAACGACTGCTGAACAGGTAGGACAGCGACGGGTGATTGACCCAGTAGCCCACAAGGCTTCTGAGCAGGTCGGGTCTTCGCAGAAACGGGCTGTCGGCCGGCGTGGCTCCGCCGAGAACGACGTGATTGCCGCCGCCGGTGCCGCGGTGCGTGCCGTCGACGTCGAACTTTTCGGTGCTCAATCGCGTCTCGCGCGTGATGTCGTACAGCGCGATGGTGTTATCGACCAGTTCCTTCCAGTCGCCGACCGGTTGCGTGTTGACTTCAATCACTCCCGGATCGGGCGTCACCTTGATGTGCTGAATCCGGGAATCGTGCGGCGGCAGATATCCTTCGAGGACGATCGGCATCTGCAGGTCGTCGGCCGTCGTTCGATGGCGGCCACGAGGTCGAGATAGTCCTCCAGACGATCCAGCGGCGGCATGAAGACGTGCAGCCGACCCTGTCGCGGTTCGATGCACAGAGCAGTGCGGACGATCGGCGCGGACGCATGGCGGGCGGCAGTGTCTGCATCGGAGTGTGCCGACTGTTCACTGATCCCGGGCTGGCCGACCGCGTCGGGCGCCCCGGGGACGAAGCGCTGCCCGCGGTAGTCGGGAGTCGGCAACGGCGGAGGCGCGTCGAGCGGATCGCGCGGATACGGAGACGGCATTTGCGACGCCGGGACCCAGGGGAGCGACTCCAGCGGGAGCCGCAGCCCTACCGGCGAGTCCCCCGGCAGAAGGAACATGTGCTCGGACCGGATTGGCCAGCGACCGCTGGTCCAGCGCGGCGGTCGGCCCGCAGAATGATTTGTGCCGTCGTTGTTCCGGACTTGGGCCGGCTTCCGCACCTGGCGGGGTTGCGTTTCGCCGTGCGGCGCACGCGCCTGCCACAGCTGCGGGCGCAGCGGCATGACAAACCCGATCGGCTCGCCGAGGCCCTGTTGAAACACGCGTGCGAGCCGCGCCCGTTCTTCAGGATCGTGGAGCCGCGGGTCGGTCGGGCTGACATTGACCGGGAGCCGCTGTTCCTTGAGAAGGTAATGCGCGACGTCTTCGTAGGCGGGGATGATGAATTCGGCGCTGACGCCGAGCACGCCGGCGAGCTGCCGCGCGAACCGCCGGGCCGCGTCGGGACCGAGACCGTAGTCGTGGTCGACATCGGCGATCAGGGCGGCGTTTTCCCAGATTGGAACGCCGTCCTTCCGCCAGTAGACGCCGAGCGCCCAGCGCGGCAGCGATTCGCCCGGATACCACTTCCCCTGCCCATAATGCAGCAGGCCGCCAGGTGCGAAGTGCTCTCGCAGGCTCTTGATGAGCCTTTCCGACAGCCGCCGTTTGTCGCGACCGACGGCAGCCGTGGTCCATTCGGCGCCGTCCATGTCGTCCATGGAGACGAACGTCGGCTCGCCTCCGATGGTCAGGCGGACGCCGTCGTCGTTGAGCATTGCGTCGACTTGCCGGCCGAGGCGATCAATCTGTTCCCACTGCTCGTCGGTGTACGGCTTCGTGACGCGCGGGTCTTCGTGAATGCGCGTCACCTGCATACGGAACGCGAACTCGACCTGACATTCGCCGACGCTGCCGGTCACCGGGGCGGCCGAACTGGGGTTCGGAGTGCAGGCCAGCGGAATGTGCCCTTCGCCGGCGAGGAGTCCGGAGGTCGGGTCAAGACCGATCCAGCCGGCGCCGGGGAGATACACCTCGGTCCAGGCGTGCAGGTCGGTGAAATCGGCGATCGGACCTGCCGGTCCGTCGAGCGGTTTGATGTCGGGCGCAAGCTGGATCAGGTAACCGGAGACAAACCGGGCTGCGAGCCCGAGATGCCGTAACGTCTGCACGAGCAGCCAGGCACTGTCCCGGCAGGATCCCGAACCGAGCGTGAGCGTTTCTTCCGGGGTCTGGACGCCGGTCTCCATCCGGATCAAGTAGCGGACGTCCTGCTGCAGGCGCTGATTCAGCGCGACGAGCATGTCGACGGTGTGCTTCGGCGTACGGTCGAGGCTGCCCAGAAACGAGGCGAAGCGGGGACCGGGGTCAATGGCCACGAGGAACGGCTTGAGTTCATTGGCCAGCCAGGGGTCGTAGGGAAAGGGGAACGTAGAGGCGGACTCTTCCACGAAGAAGTCGAACGGGTTGATGACCGTCATGTCGGCGATCAGGTCGACTTCTATGCTCAGTTCGGTGGCCGGTTTCTCGAACACGTACCGCGCGAGAAAGTTGCCGTGCGGATCCTGCTGCCAGTTGACGAAGTGTTCGCGCGGCGCGACCTTGAGCGAGTAGCTGTGGATCGGCGTGCGGCAGTGCGGCGCCGGACGCAGGCGGACGACGTGCGGTCCGAGTGTGACGGGACGGTCGTAGATGTAGGCCGTTTTATGATTCAGGGCGACGCGGATAGCCATTTCAGGATCTCGAACAGTGCAAAGCGGCGATGTCGTCGGCAGTTGTGCGACAGGCAGTTTGATCGACGGCCGGGCGGGCTGCCGTCAGAATTCAAACGGACGGACGCCCCGCCAAACCGGGGGACACTTGCCGGCCGCTGAACTGGAGGGCGGACTTTGCCGTGAGAGCGCCAAGCAAGCAGGCATCGTAATTCCCAGACGGGGACGCTTCGGCGCAGAAGGGCCCCCCGTCGCAAACTGGATCGGAATACCCCCGATGATGGCCTGAACGAGGTCGATTCACAAGGCTGCACTGTGATCGCATTGACGAAGCTGGCGAGCGTCGCTCTCTGGCATATGTTCTCCGTCCTCATCAGGATGACAATGTGTCAGCGACGAAGCGTCTCGAGCAAAGACCTGAGAATATCCGCTCCATGCGAAATGTTCCTCGATTCATACGAGCGAGTTGCGTTGCATCACTCGCAATTTGTAGCGCCCTCATCAGCTGCGTCCGTATGGCCGCGGCCGCCGATGAATCAGCGCGGTCGCAACCCACCGGAGTCGCTGCGCCAAAGGTCCGCGAATTTACGTTTCACTATCGCTTTCAGGTGAAAGGGCTGTTGCAGAGGCCGGAGCCCAACCGCAATATGGTACGGCTCTGGGTTCCGCGCCCGACCAGCAGCGAGTGCCAGACCGTGACGCTGTTGACGGCCGCTGCTCCCGACCGTTTTTCCGAGGATGAGGAGCCCGACTTCGGCAACAAGATCCTGTTTCTGGAAACAGTGATCCCGGAAAACGGGGCCTTCGCCGTCGATCTGCCTTATCGGGTGACGCGACACGAAGTGCTCATGACTGCGCCGCGAACGAAGGCCGACAATTCGTTCGACGAGAAGCAGCGGCAGCTATTCCTGCGCGCCGATGAGCTCGTTCCCAAGTCCGGCAAACCGCTCGCGCTATTGCGAGATGTGAAGTTGAGTACGGATCGCCTCAAGTTGGCTCGGCAGCTCTACGACGTGGTCGACGAGCACGTGGCCTATCGCAAGGAAGGGACCGGGTGGGGACGCGGTGACACAAACTGGGTCTGTGATAGCGGCTATGGCAATTGCACAGACTTCCACAGTCTGTTCATTTCGCTGGCGCGTTCGCAGGGGTTGCCGGCGCGGTTTGAGATCGGGTTCTCGATTTCGACCGACAAGCCGGCCGGACCGGTCACCGGCTACCACTGCTGGGCCTGGTTCTACCTCGACGACCACGGCTGGATGCCGGTCGACATCTCGGAAGCGGACAAGCATCCTGAATTGAAAGAGTACTATTTCGGCGATCTCACGGCCGACCGCGTCATGTTTTCCGTGGGGCGCGATCTGAAACTCGTTCCGGAATCGAAGCACCAGCCGCTGAACTTCTTCATCTATCCGCACGTTGAAGTCGGAGGCGATGTGGTGCCGGCGGGCAACGTGGAATTGCAATTTGCCTACGAAAATGTCGAGTAAAGCGGGAGCGGATGGGAATCGAACCCACCGAACGACGGTGTACGCCGTTCCGCCGGTTTTGAAGACCGGGGCGGTCACCAGAGCCGCATTCACTCCCGAGCAGTGCCGCCCAGTCTAAGCGAATTGCGGTACGTCGCACATCGGGCGGTCAGCCGGATTTGTGAGGGCAGGCGGCGAGCCTGTTGATGAGAGCATCGTCGTCTTCTGGCAATACGGTCCGCAGATCGATGAGGACTTCATCCTCCACAATTCGCGGCAGAATGGCCGGATTCCCTCGCCGCAATTGTGCGGCCAGTTGAGTCGCGTTGGTGCTGGCGATGCCGATGGCCAGACTAGGCAGCGTCTGATCGGGCAGACTGCCGCCGCCGGCCGCGGCAGCGACCGTGCGGATCACAAACCGTCGCTCGGCAGTTGACTGGGTTTCAAGCCGCTGGAGCAGGGATTCCGCACGCGGGCGCAAGTCCGTTTCGGTCAGCGCCAATTGATGCAGTGCGGGGATGTCCACGAATGCACGCCCCGTCTGGTGGATCTCCAGGGTAGCCTGCAGGGCGGCGAAAGTGAGCTTGTCGGCGCGCAACGCGCGGGTCAGCGGATTCGCGCGCAGGCGATCGACCAGTTCGCGGCGCCCCAGAATGATGCCGCATTGCGGACCACCGAGCAGCTTGTCACCGCTGAATAACACCAGGTCCGCGCCGGCTCGGAGGCTGTCGGCCACGATCGGCTCGTCCGGCAAACCAAAGCGCGACAGGTCATACAGACAGCCGCTGCCGACGTCGTCGACCGCCGGCAGATTGTGTTCTTTCGCCAGCGCGGCCAGTTCGGCGATCACGACAGACTCGCAGAAACCCGAGATCCGGTAGTTGCTGGGATGCACGCGCAGCAGGGCGGCGGTGTGCGCGTCGATGGCCGCGGCGTAGTCCGACAGCCGCGTGCGGTTTGTTGTGCCGACTTCGACCAGGCGAACCCCCGCCTGCCGAAAGACGTCCGGCAATCGAAACGCGCCGCCGATCTCGATCAATTGCCCTCGGGAGATGACGACGTTCCGGTCTGCCGCGAGCGTTTGCAGCGTGAGCACGGTCGCGGCCGCGCAGTTGTTGACGACGAGCGCCGCTTCAGCACCGGTCAACTGCTGCAATAGGGCTTCGACGGCTGCGCCGCGCCGTCCACGCTGGCCAGAGCCGAGGTCGACTTCCAGATTGGTCCCGGCGGCGACCGCGGCGATGGCGTTAACGGCGGCCCGGGCCAACGGAGCGCGACCGAGATTGGTATGCAGCACGATTCCGGTGCCGTTGATGACCCGCCGCAGGCGCTGGACTTTACATTGATCCGCGCTCCGACAAACTCGGCGGACGATTTCGGCTTCCATGTCGGCGGCGTTGTCCGGCAGGCCGGCACCCGTGCCGACGCGAACGGAGTCCAGTATTTCTCGTACCCAATCCGTCACGGCGGGCAAGTGTCCATGTACGTCGAACAGGACCGGCCACGCCCGGCGTGCCTAAACGCGATCGACGGCAGGGAGCAGTCGCGTTGTCGCGCGGAAGCTGTCACCCGCCCCCTCCAAAGTCGAGATGTTCGGACCGGCCGTCTGCTGGTCGCTACGCCGCGTTATGCCATGTGCATCAAAATACTCGAAAATGGGGACCGCGTGCTTCCGCGTCATCCCCTGTCGCCTGCGAACCACGCGCTCACCGTCGCCGAGGATGCTTCTGGAAGTATCCGGCCAGACTCCGGCGAAGAGCCTCAAGGGCCTCCTGTGTCATCGTCAGTTGGGGCGTTAATCGCAGCAGTGTTCCCTCGTCGACGGTCACTTGCACAATTGCTTCGAGGTCCGCCGCCACGTCGTGCTGCTCCGAAAACTCGCGCAGCGTCGGCGGGGTCGCCGCCGATCTCGTCACTTCGGCTACGAACCTGTCCAGAATCTGCCGCTGCCGGTTGGAAAGATCGGCCCCGCTGGACAGTCCGATGCGATCGCCGCCGGATGATTTCCTTCGGCGATCAGATCATCGAGCGCAGTATCGTAGAACATCCGGACTGGCCGCGTGGATGATCGCGGACAAGACCGCCGACAGCGGAATCTGCACGCCGGTCGACGTCGGGCGAGTTCGGCCTTGGCTGCCACAACCACTTCGTTGGAGCTGCTGAAACCGCTCGGTGGTGACGTGAACGCGGCGCGCAGCGCGGCACTCGCCGCACGATTCGCTTCTGTTTCAGCAGTCGCAGCAAGCGCAACTCGACAGGCCTCTTGATCGAGGCCGATCGACGATTCGCTGGCTTCATCGAACGGGCCGCGCCGCAAATCGATATAGGCGAACAGCCGTTCGGCCGCATCATCACCGCCTAGTGCGGACGCCGCTTCGAGACGCGCCTGGCGGTCGGTCGGCGTCGTTGCCGGACTGATAATCGTGCCGCTGCCGATCGTCCCAGCCGGCGAGAGCTGCCGGATGACGAACGGTTGCCCGTACCGCCACGATCGGCTGCCGGCAGCGGATGACGGCGAATCCCGACTGACCAGGGGACACCGCGCTGACCCGCGAGGATCGCGCCGTGACCTGATCGCGCCCAGGTGGACGCGGACGAACTGGCGATGTCTCAGGGCCGCGACCGCATCGCCAAGCACGCGCAACTTTGCGAGGTGCCGTGTCGTTGCAGCGATGTCCGGCGTCGCCAGTTCATCACCACGGCGTGATGCCGTTTTCACTCCGGCGAGGTTCACCGCCGCCTGCTCACCGGCCCTTGACCTGTTCAACGTCGTTTCTGAGACTGCAATCGGCGAATCCGCACGATCAGCAGGGACGGCAGCAGTTGCAATCTGTCGCCGATCTTCGCCGTTCAGCGCCAGACCGTGCCAGTGACGACTGCCCCCTGTCCGGTGACCGAGAACGCGCGGTCGATTGGCAGTCGGAACCGACGATCCCGTCCGGCCCGCACCGGCGACTGCAACAAGTGGCGACAATCGCCTCTTCAACTGTGGCGATTCCCTGACCGGTGTGTGCGGAGACTTTGACCTCGCGCGCCGCCGCCAGCATCGTCGGAGCGACCAGATCGTCGATCTCCAGGTCGACCAGTTCCAGTTGCTCTTTGTCGGCGAGATCACATTTTGCGATGGCGATCACGTTTATGGATCCCCAGGAGTTCCAGCAGTGCCAGGTGCTCGCGAGTTTGCGGCATCACCGAGTCGTCGGCTGCGACCACGAGCAAGCGCCGCGTCGACCGCCGCCGGCCACCATATTGTGAATGAATCGCTCATGCCCCGGCACGTCGACCAGTGCGAACCGGCAGCCGTCGGCGTCGAAGTGCGAGAAGCCGAGTTCGATGGTGATGCCGCGTCTTTTCTCTTCGGGCAGGCGGTCGGTTTTGGCCCCGTCAGCGAGTGCACCAGTACATGATTTGCGCCGTGATCGATATGGCCGGCGAGGCAGATCACGAACTGCGAACGGGAGCTGACCGGCCGTGGACATCAGAACACGGTGTCCGGTCGAAGCCGGATCTCCTGGATGGCGTGAATGCGGTGAATCGGGGAGATATGATACCCGCGTGAATCTGACTGAGCGACCGGCAATCAAGGGTGAATCCATGACAAATCCGATCCGACTGACCCAGTTGGCGAGCGCGCCGAGCGCGGCGAAGCAGCCCCGGCTATCTGCTCTCGCTGCTGGGAGGGCTGCCGAAGATCACCGATCCCAGGGTGCTGGTTGGCAGTGCCACGGCGGATGACGCAGCGATTTACAAGTTGTCCGACGACCTCGGCACTCGTACTGACGACCGATTTCTTCACGCCGATCGTCGATCACCCGTACGACTTCGGGCGCGGTCGCCGCCGCGAACGCCGAGCGCGACGTGTATGCCATGGGAGGCACGCCCGTAGTCGCTGTTGAGCATCGTCGGCTTCCTGACGCAGCGCTGCCGCCGAAGTGCTGGGTGACATCCTGCGCGCGCCGCCGAGAAGGCCAGCACCAGGGCGCGGATCGCGATCGTCGGCGGCCATACGATCAAGCGCCGGAGGAACCGATCTTCGGTCTGGCAGTCGTGGGAACAATCGCGCCGGACAGGGTACTGTCGAACGACCGCGCGCAGCCCGGCGACATCCTGATTCTCACCAAGCCCTGGGCCTGGGGATCATCACCACGGCTGCGAAACAGCGAAGACAAATTCGGTGCGATCGACGAGCGGGATCACCAAGTACGACGATCAACCGCGTCGCGGGCGAAGTGATCGCCGAGCTGCGCGCATGGCCTTGACCGACGTCACCGGCTTCGCCGCTCGGTCACCTGCGGAACATCGTCGCCGCGAGCAAAGTCGGGCGCGCGGATCTACGCTGAACATGCCGGTGCTCCCGGCCGCTCGTGAGTACTTAAACGCAGGCATTGCCCCCGGCGGCACCCATGCGAATCGCCGGTTCCTGGCGGATTGGGTGACGTACGATGCCGACGTGACCGAACAGGAGCAACTCCTGTTGTGCGACGCCCAGACGTCAGGCGGCCTGCTGGCGGCCGTCGCTCCGGACGAGGCGGACGCAACGCTGGAAGCCTGGCGAAAGGCGTGCCGGCGGCCCGCGTGGGGATCGTCGAATCGCAGCCCGCCGCCAGAATCCAGGTGAGTCGCAGGAACGCGGACCAGTGACCGGCATTTCGCAGTGATTGATGTGCAAACGCAGGTTGTCATCGGCACGGAATCCGTAAGATCGAGGTTCGTGGCGTCCGCAGAAGCGTAACGAATGTCAGCGAAACGATTTATCCTCAATTCGTCGCGTTCCTCGAAGCAGGGAACGTTGATTAATGTGGGGAAAGATTCGAAGAGTATCAAGCTCTGACGAACTCCATGACGATGGCGGCCGAGGACATGGCCGAGGTCGGTATTGCAGACGGTCAACAAGTCCCTGATTCGCACGCAGTTTGGTGAAGCGTCAACTATGCGAGGCCGGCAAAGGCCGCTGGGAATGATTTTCGTCCCCTACGGTCCGCCGACGTGCCGGCTGATGGGAAGTACACGACGCGGACCGGCATGCCGACGTCAAAGGGCTGGGAAGGAAGTCGTGCCGCTCTGAAATTGACACAAAGGCGCAGTGTCGCAAAGACGTGCTGAGAAGAATTAAGTATGAATTATCTTCGCTGGGGTCTGTAATCTCCTGTGACGGCTCTGAATTAGAATTCCGGCCCCTGTGCGTCTCAGTGACTTCGTGCCTTTGCGTCAAAAAGAAATTCAGCGAGACCTGTGATGCCGCAGAAACCGCTCCACGAAGTCGTCGCCGGACCGGAAAGTCCTCACTTCTCAACCGAGGGAGACGGGACCGAACAGGTCCACGCTTGGACGGAAATCGAAGAGGGCCGGTTCATGCCGCGGCGCGTGCGCGGGAGTTGCCACGGCCGGGCCTTGGGCTGAACTTTCACCGTTCCGTCGTCCGGTCCGGATGACGCCCACTGCGACCAACCTTGAAGACTGATTCAGGAACCGGATATGAGCCTGCAAGTCATCGAGAATGCGACATGCACCTTCTGCGGCTGCGTGTGCGACGACATCGACCTGCACCACGACGAGGTTCGCATTCACAAGGCGGACCACGCGTGCGTGCTCGGCACGGCCTGGTTCCTGAATCACACGGCCGAAAAGAAGTATCCGATGGCGCTCGTGGACGGTCGCGAGGCGTCACTCGACGAAGCGATTGAGACAGCGGCGACGCTTCTGCACGAGGCGGACATGCCGCTCGTTTATGGCATGAGCAATACCACGTGCGAAGCCCAGAAGGAATGCGTCGCACTGGCGGACCGGCTGGGAGGGCTGCTCGACAGCCACACCTCGCTTTGACACGGTCCCACTGAAATTGCCGCCCAGTTGGGTGGTAAGGTCACGTGTACGCTCGGCGAAGTCAAGCAGCGCGCCGACTTCATCGTGTATTGGGGCGGCAATCCGGCCGAGTGCCATCCGCGCCACTTCACGAAGTACACCATCATGCAGAAGAGCAAGTTTCTGCCGCGCGGTCGGAAGGACCGCACGATGGTGCTGGTCGACATCCGCGAGACCAAGAGCGCCAAGGCGGCCGACATCTTCCTGCAGGTCCGTCCCGGCAAGGACTTCGAGCTGATCACGATCCTCCGCGCACTCATCAAGGACCAGCACGTCAGCGACGAGCGGATCAACGAGACCGGCCTCACTCGCGACACAATCGGGAACCTGATCCGGCGGATGAAGGCGCAGTTTCGCTGCATGTTTTTCGGCATGGGACTGTCGATGACTCGCGGCAAGCACATGAACAACGCGGCGGCACTGCTGATGCTGGCGGCCGAGATGAACGCCTTCACCAAGTTCGTGGCGATGCCGATGCGTGGCCACGGCAACGTCACCGGCGACGTCATCATGCGGCTGGCAGACGGGCTATCCGTTCGGCATCTCGTTCAATCGCGGCTATCCGCGCTTTAGCCGGCGAGTTTTCGACGGTCGACGTGCTGGTGCCGGTGATTGCGACGCGGCGTTCATCATCGGCGCTGATCCCGGCGACGATGCGCAGCCGGCGATCGATCACCTCACTTGCGCGGATTCCGACGATCTGTCTCGATCCGCACGTGACGCACACCAGCCGGCTGGCACGGGTCCACATCACGACCGCCCCGCAAGCGTCGCCGCCCGGGGACGGCCTACCGCATGGACGAGTTGCCCATGCCGCTCAAGCCGGCGTTGAAGTCCCTATCCGTCGGACGCAGAGGTCGTGCGGCGGATCAATGAGTCGATCGCGCGGCCCTTCTGGCTGCCGGACGGTCGACAATCGCCGAACTTGTGGTCGACTCAGGTCAATCAGTAAAAAGGCGTTTGGCGCAAAAGGCACAATGTCGCAAAGACGCGCCAGAAGTTGTGTTGAGGTGTTTCGTGTTGTGCGACAGCAGGCCTGCCTGATTTTGAACGTCTCTGCGCGTCTCGGTGCCTTTGCGGCATTGCGTCAAATCGTTTTCCGCTGGTAGCGCACTTCCGAAACCATGCTGCGAATCACCGGCGGAAAAGTTTACGACCCGGCCAATGGCATCGATGGCCAGATCAAAGACCTGTGCATCATTGGCAGCGGGCGGTTCGTCGAATCCGTGAACGATCGACGCGACCGGGATGATCGTCTTTCCCGGCGGCGTGGATGTGCATACGTAGCCGGCGGGGCGATCAATTTCGCCCGCGCTGCGGTATTGTCGTGGCCATGACGCCAAAGGACCACCGTCGCACACAGGCCTTCATTCGCACAAAGTGGCGTCGCAGCGGGTTGGAAGTTGGCCCCACGACGTTCGCGACCGGCTAACATGCCGGGATGGGCTGGACGACGGTCAACGAAGCGGCGGTCCCCGTCCTCTCGGCCCGGCGCATACTCACGAAGAACTGGCCGACATCCCGATCGTCGACAAGGCGTCCCTGACGCTGATGGCGAACAACGAAATCATGCTCGACCAGCTCGAACAGGGAGAGTTCGAGCGGGCGAAGCAGGTCGTCGCCTGGTACCTGTGGGCTGCGAAGTCGCCGGCATCCAGGCGTTGAATCCCGGTGGCGTGGCGGCCTGGAAATGGGGGCACGATGCCAAGCAACTCGATTCGCCGATCGACGGCTACAACCGGCTCACGCCCGGGCGATTGTTACGCAACTGGCCCGCATTTGTGATGAGCTCGGCCTGCCGCATCCGATGCATCTGCACTGCAATAACCTCGGTGCGCCGGGCAACATCGCGACGACGCTCGACACCGTCACCCGACTCGAAGGGCATCGCGCGCACATCGCCCATTCCCAGTACCACGCCTATGGCGGCGACGGCTGGGACACAATGTGCTCAAAGACGGCCGAGCTGGCCGAGTATTTCAACACGCATTCCAACTTGACGACCGACGCCGGCGCAGTCCTGTTTGGCGACACCGTGACGATTACCGCCGACGGCCCGTGGCAACACCTGCTGCACAAGCTCACCGGCCGCAAGTGGGGCAACCTCGATGTCGAGAATGAAACCGGCTGCGGCATCGTGCCGTACACGTATCGCCCGAGCAACCTGGTCAATGCCGTCCAGTGGGCCGCCGGCCTCGAACTGCTGCTGCTGATCCGCGACCCCTGGCAGGTGTTTCTGTCGACCGACCACCCCAACGGCGGCTGTTTCTGGCGCTACCCGGAGATCATCCAGCTCCTGATGTGCGCCGACTTCCGCAAGGAGTGCATGCAGAAACTGCCGGCCAAGATCAAGGGGCGGATCACCCTTCCCGAAGTCGATCGCGAATACACGCTCTATGAAATCGCAATCTCCATGTCGGCCGGTCCCGCGCGGGCGCTCGGACTGACACACAAAGGGAATCTCGGTGTCGGCTGCGATGCCGACGTCGTCATCTACGAAGAGCATCCGGACGTCGTGCAGATGTTCGGACACCCACGCTACGTCATCAAAGCGGGCGAAATCGTTCTCGAAGACGGCGACATCCGCGAAGCGCCGCAAGGCAAAGAATTCCTCGTCCGGCCGCCCATGGACGCCAGCATCGACGACTTCATGCGCCCGCTGTTCGAGGAGTGCTACACGATGCAGTTCGAGAACTATCCGGTGGAGATCGAACGCATCGAGCACCCGGATTTGCGGGAATGTGTGCCGGGTCGAACATAGAACAAGAACGATCGACACAGAGGCACTAAGACACCGAGACGCACAGAGCCTCTCTGGAGTTCCGGTGCAAGGTGATGATTCATGCCGGAGCCGTGCAACACGCTAGTTATGTGCAGCTGTGTGGCAATTGAGCCAACATGGCCAATTCGCATTTCTCTGTGAGTCTTTGTGTCTCAGTGACTTTGTGTCGAAATCCAGACGTAATTCCCATGCCCGTCACTTTTCACCTCAAGCGTGCCCCGACCGTGCCCTTGGAGGCGGAGGTCATCACGCCGGATGTGGTTGCGAACCTCTCCCACAGCGAGATTTGCGGGCTGACGATCTACCACGGCAAGCGGCAGCTTCCCGTCAGCGACTTCTTCGACGTCGAAGGCGAGCGAAGTGAGGATCTCGAGCTGCATGGGGCGATGCACAAGGTCCGCTGGGTGGGTCGCGGCATGTCGCGCGGCAGCGTGACGATCCACGGATCGATCGGCATGCATCTCGGCGCTTACATGAGCGGCGGGCGGATCGATGTGCACGGCAACGCCGGAGACTGGATCGGCGCGGAGATGAAGAATGGGTTCATTCACGTGCGCGGGAACGCCGGCGGACAGATCGGCGCCGCGTATCGCGGCTCGATGTCCGGGATGCGGAACGGCGTGATCATCATCGACGGCGCCGCCGGCCTCGAAGTTGGCATGCGAATGCGCCGCGGCACGATCGTCGTTGGCGGTCCAACGCGCGATTTCACAGGCCTGCAGATGAAGGGGGGGACGATCGTCCTGCTCAGCGGCGCCGAAATCCGCACAGGCGCCTGGATGAAGCGCGGAACAATCATCTCGCTCAAGCCGTTGCAGATGATGCCGACCTTTGCGTATGCGGCGGACAGCGAGCCGACGTTCGTGCGGTTGTTCGCACAGTACGTGCGGCAGTTCGGGATTCACTTGCCGGCCCTCTGTGACGCGGGGAGCTACGCCGTGTACCGCGGCGACCAGTCGATTCCCGGCAAAGGGGAAATCCTGGTGTGGAATCCGCACGAATTGACCGTGGCGTGATCCTTGGGCCGTTGCTGATCGAATCAAGCTCCCTCAGCGAGCCCCCCGCGATCCCATTCGACCGCCGTGTGCAGAGCGGATGTCGGCAGGCTTTCGGCCTGGGTTCCCGGCACAGCAGTTGCAAGATGGAACCTTCGGCGCCGCTGGTCATTGCGGCGGTACCTTGTGCCGAGGGGGATTCTAAGGATGCAGTTCTGTCCAAACCCCGATCGGCTGCCTGCGCCCCCAGCTTGGCCGAAGCATTGGCAGCACCTCAGACCACTCTGCATTGCCCGCTCGAGAGGAACGCCGGAGTCGAGTAAACGGCTCCTTGCGAGTCGGTCCGATGCCACTGGATGAGGGCGGCCGGGAAAGTGTGCTCAATGGCGGGCGCGGTTGCCCAGTCTGTGCCAGATGGGCGCCTCGCAACCATTCCAATCGTGCGAACATGAATCGACGAACACTTTTGGAATGGGCCAGCCGCTGTCTCGAGGCGGCACGAATCCTGCGGTAGTCAGTCCTGCCCGGCGTGCAGTACGTGCGCCGGCACGTTGCAGCAGGCCCGCGAGCCTTCCGCAAGCTTTTCGCCGGCATGGCGCGGTTGCGAGACCTGCCACCGGGACGTCCATTGCAGGTTCCGATCCTCGGGGAGCTGCGCGTGCGTGGACTGTCGAGTTGAATCAGGTCGTGGGTCGCGTCTGGCTGGTGCACGCTTGCAGCCGAATCCGCCGCCGGTGCAGACCCCGCGCCGGCAATCGTCGGCGTTTACGACGGTCTGTCCGCATATGGGCTGCCAGGTCAACTGCAAGGGGACGCGGCGAGTTTCATCTGTCCCTGTCATCGTGCCGCCTTCGGACTGGACGGCACGCGTGGAAGATGCTGGAAGCGGCGAACGCAACCATGCTCCGCGAAGGCGGACAGCCTCGAGTGCCGCGTCGTCACGGACGCTGGGTCCGGCGAGTCCTGGGTGGAAGTCCTGTATCAGCGATTTGAGAGCCGGACTCGCGCGAAGGTCACCTACATGATGCGGCAAATCGCCGACTGGTTCGAATCGCGACTCGGCTATCGGAGGCGCCAGAGATCCTCCGGTCCCGCGTGCTCCCTGCGGTCCAGCTGGGGATTGACCAACGCGGCCTGCCTGTTTGGCTGTTCGTGATCGAGGGGCTCACCGGCCTCTTGATGATGGCGACCTACAGTCCGTCAATGACTAACGCCTGGGCCAGTGTGCATTTATCGATCAGACCGTCACCGGCCGGTTCCTGCGCGGCCTACACCATTTCACAGCGCAGGCTCTGATCATCTGCTGGTGCTGCACGTTGCGCGCGTCCTGGTCACCGCGGCGTACCGGGCGCGCACGACTTGTCTGGGCCACGGGGTTGTTGCTCATTCCGCTGATGGTGATCTGGACGGTCACCGGGAATCCGCTGGCCGGAGGACAGAGAGGGATCGCGCAGATCGAAGTGGAAGGGAACATTATTGGCTCTCTTCCCGTCATTGGACCTGTCCTGCAACGCCCCTGCTGATCGGCGGCAAGGACGTCGGGAATCACTCCCCCGGCGCACCTCTACTTCCTGCATGTGGGCCTGCTCCCTCTGCTGGTGGGACTGCTCCTGGGGGTGCACCTGCACCAGGTGCACCGGCACAGCATCTATCGGTCCCGTTCTCTGCCGACGGCGGATGAGCCCGGCGGCTCAGCCCACTCCCTACTGGCCTTATCAGACTGTGCGAAACCAGTTCGCCCTCGCGATTCTCGTGGGCGTCATCGCTTGGCTGGCCTGGTCGCTAGGCGGCTCCGCTGGATGCGCCCGGCAGATCCGGACTTGGCCGGTTCTCCCCGTCCTGAGTGGTACTTTCGGTGGCTGCTGGAACTGCGGCAGCACTTCACCGGGGAGTGGGAATTCATTGCGACGATGATCGTGCCGGCGGCGATCCTGGCGTTCTTCCTGCTGGTGCCGCTGCTGGACCGGCGGCTGCCTCGCCGGGCCGGAACGGTGTTCCACGCAGCGTCCTGGTGTTCAGCCTGGCAGGGTGGGGGCTGGCTGACCTGGAAGTCGTTCCAGCGTGACTGGGCCGACCCGGAGTACGCTGCGTCACTCGCTCGATCGCGAGAGATTGCTGTGCGGGCGCATGACTGGCCGATGCGCATCCGGTGGGTGTCCGCGGTGCGGGACTGTTGCTGAAACAGGATCCCAAGACGCAGGGCCCGTTGCTGTTCGCCCGGCATTGTGCTGCCTGCCGTGCGCATCTCGACTCCCAGGGACGCGGAATCGCCGCCAAGGAAGCCTCGGCGCCCAATCTCTACGGCTTTGGCGCTGTGTGGATCGAGCAGTTGCTGGACCCGGACGGGATCGTCGATCCGCACGTGTTTGGCGTCAGCGACCGACTCCGCAATGGCGACATGACGGGCGCAATTCAGAAGCTGTTTGAAGACGCGGGCGACGAAGGTGCAGCAGCGGCTGCGTGACGACTTGCGGCGAGTCGCGCTGGCAGCTCGCCGCCGAAGCGCGCGGGGAGCCAGATGCACAGGCTGTGGGCGACATGGCGGGGCCGCGAAATTGCTCACGTCAACACTCGGTTGTACGGATTGCCACCACTTTGGCGACGCAGGGGATCTGGGCTCCGCGCTGATCTGACCGGCTACAGTTCGCGCGTTGGCTGATTGGCATCATCGGCAATCCGGCGGGGGAACGCTTCTATCCGGGCGACCTCAACGACCGCATGCCGGCCTTTGCCGCCGACCCGGCGCATCCAGCGCTCAATCTGCTCACGCCGGCGGATCTCAACCTGCTGGTGAGCTGGCTGCGGGGCGAATGGTACGAGCCGCCAAATTCGACGGGCGCCGCGCCGAGCCAAAGCATTTCGAGTCTGGTGCGTCGCTGACTGGTCTCGACCGAGTGACACGGACGCAGACCGCCGATTGCCTGAGGAGTCTCAACCGGGAGGGGCCGCAAGCGCATTCCCAGTCGCACATGCAGCCGTTCCCGCGCAACCGGCGAGGGGCAAATTGAGGGCGATGGGACTCGAACCCATGACCTACGGATTAAAAGTCCGTTGCTCTACCAACTGAGCTACGCCCTCGGACGTCCGGCCGGGACGACGCAGCAGCGTTGCGGCCGGTGGCGAAAAGAGCAGCGCCAGATCAGGAGTCTACCACGTGGGGACGTTCCCGCAACCACCCTCGCCAGGTTCAATGCGACAGACGAGAATGGAGGCGGACGGCGTGGTGCCTGGTGCGCGGTGAATGGTCACCAGAGCCGTCCACTCGACGCAGTTTCCCGGGGAGAGTCGACATGGATCCGTCCTTGAACACGAATTGTTCCGCGAACACGCTGTGCCCCGCCTGCGGTGTCGCTTTCTGTTGCGGATTTCAGGCCGGTGAAACGCGTTGCTGGTGTCTGGACACGCCGCGGCTGCTAGAGGTTCCCGGGAACGCCGACGCCGGATGTTTGTGTCCCGCGTGCCTGGCGGCGGAACTCGCACGGCGCGGTTCCCCAGGCCAACCGGCCGTCGAGAGCGCCAGTGGCGAACCGGCAACGGATGTCTGATCAGATCGGCGGCCGGAAGCGCACTGGCATTCAGCCGGCGGGACGCGTATGTTTCAGCGGCGAGCTTGATTTTGCAGTGGTTCGGGCGGCGTGTGACGGGCCGGTGATCGAGGCGGACAATGGCGCAAGAACAAGAACTCATTGATGCTCTCAGGCAGGTCGTTGACCCGGAGCTGATGATCAATATCGTCGATCTGGGGCTGGTCTACGACGTGGCCCAGGACGAGCAGAAAGTCAAAGTGCAGATGACGCTGACCAGCCCCGCCTGCCCGGCCGGTCCGCAGATCGTGCATCAGGCCAAAATGGCGCTGGAGCAGGTCCCGGGCGTCAGCGAGGCGCAGATTCAACTGGTGATGACGCCGCCGTGGTCCCCCGCACGGATGACAGACGACGCCCGCGATCAGCTGGGGATCTTTTGACGGGGGACGCCGTCCGCGGCACCGCGTCAGTCGTCAAAGTCGTGATGCCAGAACGGGGCGGGCGCATACCAGCCGTAACGATAGACCGGGGCCGGCGCAACCGGGACGGCATAGACCGGCGCAACCGGGGGGGCATAAGGAACGAAGGGCGCATATCCGTAAGGGGCGTAGTATCCGCCGTAAACCGCCACAGGGGGCGGCGGAGCGACGACGACTGCCGGACGCGGCCAAACCAGATCCCGAATTGGGCCTGAGTTTCGGAACCGGCGGCCAGCACGACCAGCATGCCCGCCAGAAGCAGCCCCCAGAATCTCGCTTTCATGATGCTCCTCCTAGGTTCCTGTTCGCGGCCCCTGGTTGCCGGCCTGCGGCAAAAAGACAGAAATCTCGCTGCCTGAACCGCTGGAGATCGTAAACCGTCCCGGATGATTTGCAAACCGTATGCGGCTCATGGCATGCGGACGATCGTCAGGATCGCCGTCGCTTCGCTATGATTTCGCCGCCACGGCGTGAATTCTGCGCCGCAGGCGCATGTCGCCGAGCGGAACGCTGCGGCGTCACAGATAGACTCTCCAACGAACGATCAGTGACCCGACCATGTTGAATCGAACTTCGCTGCATCTCGTGTTGCTGCTGGCGGCCGCCTGGGGCTGCAGCAATGCGGGTAATTCGTCGCTCACCAAGGATCCGCCGGTGCCGACATCCGGCCAGGAGGCCGCTGCTGACAAGAGTCAGGACGTCCCCAAAGGGGAATCGTTCTACGTGGTGTTCGATACATCGAAGGGTCCGTTCATCCTCGAAGTGAATCCGGGGTGGGCCCCCCAGGGGGCAGCAAGGTTCAAGGAACTGGTGGAGCTCAAGTACTACGACGAGTGCCGGTACTTCCGCGTGCTGAACGGATTCATGGCGCAGGTCGGGATCAGCGGCGACCCGGCCTTGAACGCCAAGTGGCGCGAGGCGCGGATACCCGACGATCCGGTCGCGGTATCCAACACGCGCGGCCGGGTGACGTTCGCCACCGGCGGTCCGAACACGCGCACCACGCAGATTTTCTTCAATTACGGCGACAACAGCATGCTGAACGCACAGGGGTTCTCGCCGTTCGCCGAAGTGATTTCCGGGATGGAAGTGGTCGATTCACTGCACGGCGGATATGGGGAGGGCGCGCCGCAGGGAAATGGACCCGATCAGGGGGAAATCCAGCATCGTGGTAACGAATACCTGAACGCGAGATTCCCGAAGCTGGATTACATTAAAACGGCCCGCGTGTATGACACGAAGGAAGCGGCCGAAGCGGCGATGAACGAGGCCGCTGGCAAGCCGGCGGCCGACGCTGGAACGGAGCCGGCCGCAGCGCCGCTCTATGCAGATCCCGCCGGCGCGGCCCCCGCAACGGAATCACCGGCGGCCGAAGCGAACCCGACGGAGCCGGCTGCAGCCGACGGGGCGAAGCCCTAGTTCGTAGTGCTCCGCTTCAGCGGGTCGAGACGGCGGACAGCAACTCGACGAGTCCTTCCAGGACCGCATGAATGCGGTCACTACAAACCTTGCAAGATCTTTCCTGCGGCGGGGGCGATCAGGATCGCTCCTGCCGTTTTTTCATCTCCAGCGGCATCGCGCGCGTAGAATGTTTTCGTACTGTCCGCGAGCCAAGGATCGGGCGAGGGCATACGTCCCTGCCATCGCTCCCCAGGACGTTGGAATCTCAACCATCCTTTCAGCACCACCATGCCCGGCCGCCCAGTCTCCGCAACGTTGCACGAAGGTCCGCTCCCGTCGTCCTCACCGGGGAACGTCAGCGTCGATGCTCTCGAACAGCTTGCGCGGTTGATGGACTCGCAGTTCGAGATTCCGGGGCTGGGGATCCGGTTCGGCGTGGATGCGCTCCTCGGGCTGATACCGGGACTGGGAGACTTTGCCGGCGGCATCGTCACGCTCTACATCCTCGTGGCCGCCGGACGGCTCGGCGCCTCCCGCATCACGATCGCCCGCATGGCACTGAATATCGTGATCGATATTCTGCTGGGCGCGGCCCCGTTCCTCGGCGACGTTCTGGACGTCGCCTACAAGGCCAACAATCGCAACGTGGCGCTGTTGCAACGCGACTTCAACGCCGATCAGGCCGGACAGCGCTCGGCGCGCCGCGCCGACACGCTGTTCGTCGGCGGCATCCTCGGGGGCTTGCTGTTGCTGCTTGCGGCCGTTGCATCGCTGACTGCTTACTGGACCTGGCTGCTGCTGAAGCTGCTGCAAATTGCGTAGCGCGGCGTCCACGATGGAGACGAACGAGGCGCTGACTTCCAGCGCACACGCTCCGTTTCTCAACGGTCCCGTTCCAGTTCGCATGACACAGACGGATCGATCAATCAATTGTCCGTCGATTGAAGATCATTTTGCCGTCAGCGCCTGCTGCAGCTTGATCGCTGCCGCCGCGCGGGCTTTCTGCAGGACGGACTCCAGCGTGACTGGACAGCCGCCTTGCCGCTTGCTTTCGTCGGCCGCTTCCATGAAGGCATAAATCTCCAGCGTCTCCGCTTCGGCGACCGGGGCTTCGCCCGTGCGGAAGAAGTGGACGATCGCTTTGACGAGCGGATCGTAGCCGCCGTACTTGTCGAGCTTGGCAATCCCCTTCTCGCCGAAGACGGCGCCGCCATAGCCGCTGCCGCCGGCGCGAATCCCGCGGTGCGTGCCGATTCTGCCTCCCTCCCAGGTCCCGACCGTGACGTCGAAATCGGCGGTGGAGGTGCGCGAGACCGACTGACAGCCGGTCCCCATCACGGTGAACAGCGATTCGACGCCGTGGATGCCGTACCAGAACAGGTCGGGATGCGTCGCTTCCAGATGTGCCGGGCTGTACATGTCGGCTCCGAGAACTTTGCCGAGGCTGCCGGCGCGGATCTCCTCGCCGCCGACAATCCAGCGCAGCGAGGAGGACGAGAACAGCGGCGTCTTGTAGTGCCGGGATGCGTCGAAAATGGCGACGGCATCGATCAGTGAGCCGGCGATCGGTTTGTCGACGAACACCGGCTTGCCTGCCTTGAGGACGGGGAGCACTTGTTCGAAGTGGGGACGGCCGTCGTTGGTTTCGAGGCAGACGGCGTCCACTTTGGTCAGGAGGTCGTCGATCGAATCGACAATTTCGACGCCGAGCTTCTTGACGTCCTCAATGTAACCGGGGACCCGCTCGGTTGAGGATTTGATGTCGGGGCTCCCCTTGGGATAAGCCGCCACGATGCGTGCTCCGTTTGCCCACTCCGGCGGCTTCTCCCCATTGAGCAGGCCGGTAAACGCCGTGGCGTGCGACGTGTCCAGCCCGATGATGCCGATCCGAAGCGGTTTCGCGGCAGCATCGGCGCCGGACAGTGCGGCGACCGCCGCCACGACGCTGACGGGCTGCGTGCCGGCGGGTTGAGACGGAGTCACCCCCGCCGCTTCGAGAATCGGAGTGATGTCCCAGACACGGGCCGTCTTGTCATACGACCCGGCGGCGATCAGCGTGTGATCGCGAGAGATGGCGAGCGAAGACAGCTTGGCCTCGTTCTGATCGATCGTCCCGTATTCCTTCCCGTCGGAGGGATTCCAGAACTTGATTTCGTTCTTCCCCTTGAATCGCCCGCCGCTGACGCTGACCACAACCTGCGGCGCGGCAAACGTCACGGCGTTCGTGGGGCGGCTATGCCCGCCGAAGAAGCCCTTGGCTTCGCCGGAAGCGATGTCGTAGACGTTGACATGCTCGTCGAGGCTGGTGGAGACCAGCAGCATTCCGTCGGGCGAGAATGCGACGTCCGTCGCGCCCCGCTCGTGTGCGGGAAAGGTATGGATGACTTCGCCGGTGGCGAGGTTCCAGGTTTTGACTTCCCCGGGTTTGGTGAGCCGGGTTTCGTCGCCGGCGCTCGTGGCAAGGAGCTGGCCGTCCGGCGAGATCGCAACGCCGGTGACGGGAAAGATGTGACCGGTGAACGTGCGGAGTTCGCTGCCGTCGGCGACGTTCCAGAGCCGAGCGGTGCGGTCTTCTGCCGCGGAGGCGAGTTGCGCGCCGTCGGCAGAGAAGCAGAGGTCGAGGACGTGGCCGCGGTGACCCTTGAGGGTCTTGACGGGCGTGCGCTCGACGACATTGAAGAACGTGATCGACTGGTAGCCGCCGACGGCCAGGAGTTTGCCATCCGGCGAGAAGGCGAGGGACCGGGCGACATTGTCCTTGAATGGCAGCTTGGCGACGTCAGACTTTTCGACGACGTTCCAGAGCCGGATTGCGTCATAACTGCCGGCCGCGAGGAGGGCGGCGTCGGGGGAAAAAGCGACGCTGACGCCGCCATCGGGAAAGTCCTTCAGCGTGGCGACCGCGACCGCCTGCGGTCCGCCGGCTTCTGCGTCCCCCTGCAGTTGGGCGGTCGCCGGGCGAATGCTGCCGAAAACCACGCAGATCGAAAGAGCAATCGACGCGTTGCGGACGAAGGAGTTTCGCATCCCGGCACCTGGTGGCAAATGGCGGATCCGTGGAGACAGGCGGCTGGCAGCCGACCACGGTTGCATTCGACCACACGGCGGACGGTGTGGCAACCGGACATGCCGACGGTGCGTGCCTCCTTGGAGCACTCTCGCCGCGATTTGATATGCTCTCGACCGTACGGAGGGCACAGCGGCACATGATCTCTCGCTTCGAAATTGTTTCGTTCGATGCCCCCCGCCCCGACGCCGAGCAGATCATCTTCTGTGACGGCAGCGGCGGGCGGCTGTTCAATCCGGCGACGGATCTCGAACTCAGTCACTGGCGGCCGAACCACACTCCGCCCGAGTATCGCGGCGACACATCGACGCAGGCCTGTTTCCGGTTTCTGGATCATCCGCGACGTGGTGCGTGGACCGTCGCGGTCAACAACCACCTCGATGTCGACGGGATCCTGTCCGTCTACGTACTCGTCAGTTCGGCACAGGCTCGTCAGCAGCGCGAGACGATCATCGCCGCCGCCGAGATGGGAGACTTCTGGAGTTGGGGACCGCCCCCGGCACAACGCGTCTTTCAGGGCGTCACACGCCTGATGGACACGTCGCGCGAACAGGACTTCGACTATGCAGCCATTTACAAGCTGGCGTTTGATCGCATTCCCGGCCTGATCGCCGGCACCGATCCCGAATCCGCCGCACTCGAAGCCTCACTTGAGCCCTTGCGGCTTCAGGCAACGCTCGTCGAACAGGGCGACATTGTGCGAACGCAGCCCGGAGATCGGTTTGCCCATTACGTCGTGCCCCGGTCAGTCGCCGGCGAAGATGACACCCGGGCGGCTTACGTGCCACATTTCAATGAGGTGATCTCCGACCGCTGCGCGCTCTGGCCGCAGGTGCAGAGCCGGTGGGATGATCAGCGCGTGCGGCTCGTCTCGATCGAGCGTCAGGACGGCTGGTATCACGCACTCTGGTACCCCGGCTACCTCTGGGCGGACACTGAGTTCCGCTGGCGAACACCGGGGATCACTTATCGCGACGGCATGGAGAGCTACGACCTCGATCACCCGGAACTGATGGATGCGCTGCGGCAATTGCAGTCGCAGGAGACGGCCGACGGGCGATGGGCGGCCGGGAACGGCGCATCGCCGTTTCACCGGGAGCTGCAGAGCGTGTTTCCAGTGGTCGCGCGGATTACCGGCGCGGACGGACAGCCGGCGAAGAGTCGCCTGGAGCCGGACGTGGTTGCGAGCGTTCTGAAGCGCGCTTTCGATTAGCCGCGACTCGAAGAGCAGCGTCGCGTCGATCCCCCGTCCCGGTGTGTGGCTCGATCAGGAGACCGGCCACATCGGCGATCAGTTTTGCTGCATCTGGTTGAAGCGGGCGCGACGTTCGGCGCGGCGGCGTTCGCGACGCTTCATTTCGCTGGGCTTTTCGTAGAACTCGCGGCGGCGCATTTCCTTCTTCACGCCGGCATGCTCGACCAGCTTGCGAAAACGACGGACCGCTTCCTGCACCGATTCATTGTCACGCAGACGCAGCTTGACCACTCACGACTCCTGTCACGGAACGGCGGCGACGGTGCGCCGCAACCTCTGATTTGAGAACTGGATCGGCCCGCCAGACGCCCGCCTTGAGCCGATCACTCGCGGGTCGAGCATCATAAGCAAATCGGGCGATTTTCGGCAATCGTAGGCCGGGAATGTCGAAATGCCCAAATGTCGGATGCCTGATTGGGTGAGAGCGCGGCTCCCATTCAAAACTCATTCGAAATTTGGTCATTATGACATTCCTTCAATTTCCGCTCTCCGCTTTCCAATAAAGCAAGCCGCCGGGGGGTGCCCGGCGGCTCGCGTTGATTGCTGTTTGTCACAAAATACTAGCCGCGCCCGTCAGGAAGCGCCCTCCTACGGTCGCGGCTAGTCAGTCACTTATTACGCCGGCTGGAAGTCCGACAGGGCGGCCTTCAGCCGGTTCCGGGCCGTGTGGAGCCGGCGCTTGATCGTTCCCACCGGGCTCGAAAACCGGTCGCTCATTTCCTTGAGGGACTGACCCTCAAAGTAGAACGCGACCAGCGTGTCCCGGTCCATCGGCCGGAGTTGCGAGAGCCCCGCCCGGACCTGGCCGGCCCGCTCGTAACGGACGATCCGCTCCAGCGGCACGTCCACCGACGTCCGCACGGCGTCGAACGACTCCGGTGCGAACATCGTCTCGTGCGGACGACGCACCGCCCGGTTAATCGACATGCGCACCGCGATCCGCTTCAGCCAGCCGGCGAACCGTTCCGGCTCCCGGAGCTGACCGAGCTTTCGCAGTGCCCGCATGAAGACGTCCTGCGTCACTTCGGCGGCTTCGGCCCGGTTCCGCAGCCGGCGCAGCACGATCGCAAACACGGCCGACTGGTAGCCGGCGGCAAGTTCACCGAAGGCGGACCGGTCGCCCCGTTGGGCGCGTCGCACGAGTGAGATCAACTGTGCTTCGTCCATGACTTCACGCTTCATTGGTCGTTCGGCTTTTGCCTCGGTGGGCTGAAAGCCGCAGGTTGGTGAGGAATTCACGACGTCGGAGCGGAAACGCGTGGAACACGAGGTTCCGGGGCGCGGGGCCGACCGGGGCGTGAACATCCGGCGAAAACGGGAACGCAGCGGGTCAACCGAGCGGTCGCCGTCAGTGCCGGGGTCAGGAGTTGCGAGGGCCGGAAATCAGCCCTGTCGCAGCCTCACACCGCTCGTGCCAAGACGAGCGACGCCCAGGCGCTGGCCGGGAGTTCGACTGGCGCGGGTGCGCCAAACGGTCCCGGTCGTCCGGCCGGCATTCGCATTTGCCACGCTTGTGCGTGAGCTGAACACGAATAACTGGCCGCGGAGGCGTGCCTCGACCTCACCGCCGCAAGGCGGTGCGACAGCGCCGGTAGCCGGCGCTCATGAAGCCGTTTCCCCAGATGCTTGGGCTGCTTCGCCTGCGAATCGGCGCGATCAAGGCGGACGCCGGCGACGACCGGGGCATTGACCGTCGCAATGACGTCGCCCTGGATGTTCCGCGTACCGATGATCGTGCTCTGATTCGACATCGCAGCACCTACCTGCAGCTTCGCTGCAGTCCTCTGGAGAAACTCAGATGAACAGTTGCCCTCTTCCTTCAAAGGGCGGTGAACCGTGAAGTGACCGCCGCCGGGAAACAACGTCCCCGCGACGAACCGTAACCTCTTCCACGCTGTTGGACAGCCAATCTTACAGAGAGGTTCGGCAAATTTACCGCGAGATTTGGATTTTCTTCCGGGAATCGGATTCCGCCGCGAACCTTGCCGAACGCGGAACACTTTCGGTTCCGGCCCGCTCGGCGTACGATATTGCCGTGATTCCCGCAGCAATTCCCCGAAAATCAACTGTCGTGACAACGCGCAAGTTATTCATAGATATCGTGATGTGGCAGATACCGGCAACCGCCGGACTTCTGGTACTGGCGCTGGCCTCCGGCTGTCCCGAGACGCCGAAACCGGTCTCACAGTCGGGAGCCAGCGGCACGGCTGCCGTTCCGTCCGAGACGCCGGCTGCGGGAAAAAGCGAAGCGCCTGCTGCGGCCCCCGCTCCGAAGGACGACGCGGCGTCCGTCGCCGCCCTCGAAAAACTGGGCTGCAAGCTGACCCGCGATCAAGGCGGTGCCGTGACCGCCGTCGAATCCGGCTCGGCCGATCTCAAGGACGCCGATCTGGCCCATCTGAAGGGGCTGCCGTCGCTGGTCGACCTCGACCTCATCAAGTCGTCGATCACCGATGACGGTCTCGCGATCCTCCAGTCGCTGCCGCAACTTAAGGCGCTTGGCCTCCAGCGCTGCAACCTGATCACCGACGCCGGGCTCAAGCACCTCGACCACGTTCCGAACCTCGAACGGCTGTACCTGCTGTACACGCTGATCGGCAACGACGGCATGGATCAGGTCGCCAAGCTCAAGAAACTGCGGGTGCTCGACCTGCGCGGCGCGAAAGTCGGCGATCCCGGTCTCGACAAGCTCCGCGATCATCCGGCACTCGTGGACTTGAAACTGCGGGCGGCCAGCATCACTGATGAAGGAATGCCGGCGATCGCCACGCTCAAGAACCTCCGCACGCTGGAAGCGGAGGACACGTACATCACCGACGAGGGACTGCCGCACCTGGCGGCTTTGACCGGCCTGCAGAAGCTGAATCTCTGGCGGTGTTTCGTCAGCGAAACTGGTTTCGAGAAGCTGACGGGCCTCACCAAGCTGCGGGACATCCGGCTGCGGAACACCTCCACACACGCGACGGTTCTGAAGTCGCTGCTGGGGGCCAAGGACACGCTGACCTACCTCGACCTCATCGAATGCCCGGTCGAGGATGCGGACCTGCCGGCGATCGAACCGTTCCAGAAGCTCGAGACACTGGAAGTCTGGCAGACGAATCTCGGCGACCCCGGGCTGGCCATCATTGCCAAGCTGGCCAACCTCAAGTCCCTCGACGTCAGCAAGTGCCCGAAGATCACGTCCGCCGGCATCCCGGAGCTGCTGAAGCTGGCGAAACTCGAAACGCTCAACGTGTCAGAGACGGGAATCGACGATGCGGCGCTGGAAACACTGGCCGCGCAGCACGGGCTGAAGTCACTCGACGTGCGGCTCACGAAAGTGACTCCTGACGGAATTGTCAAGTTCCAGGCAGCTGTTCCGGGGTGCACTGTATTGAAGTGAAAGAAAACAAAAACAGGAGGTAACAGAGATAACGGAGGAGTGCACAGAGACGATCCAGGGGGTGGGAATTCGGTGCCTTTTTCGTTGTGTCCGTCGTGTCGTTGTGGTTCAACTTGACCTGCGCGCAAAAGGAACGAACCACAACGACACAAAGAACACGACGGAAGGTCCGGCGACGTGAGCTTCTCCCACAGCCCTTCTCCGCGTTTCTCTGTTACCTCCTGTTCAATTTTCTTTCGTCAGAGTTTGACAGAACCCATCAACGCACAGCGTTGCGGACGCCGGTAGTGCCGGGTTAAGGTAGTGCTTCGGGCAGGACGACCGGTGGCAATGAATTGGCCGGAGTCGGCCCCGTCAGGAGAGGCGGATCTGGATTTCCCAAGAGTCGTGCTCCGCGCGAGTTCACGGCTCAGAGCAGAGGACCACTTATGATTCGAAAGTCAACGCGCCGCGATTTCATTAAGCATTCCAGTGCCATCGGCGCCGCCCTGTGGGTCGGTGCCCCGACAGTCTGGTCAGCGGAAAAGTCCCCGAACGAACGCGTCCGCTACGCCTGCATCGGCGTGGCCGGCAAAGGCTCCAGCGACTCCAGTGACGCGGCCGACCACGGCGACATCGTCGCGATCTGCGACGTGGACGAACTGATCCGCAAGAAGCGCAAGTCGGACGACCGCTTCAAGAACGCCGAAGAGTTCAGTGACTATCGCGAGCTGTTCGACAAGTTCGCCGACAAGTTCGACGCCGTCACGGTTTCGACGCCGGACCACAACCACTATCTGGCGACCGCACTGGCGATCACTCACGGCAAGGCCGCCCACACCCAGAAGCCGCTGACCCACAGCGTGTGGGAAGCGCGCGAACTGGCCCGCCTCGCGAAGGAACACAACGTTCCGACGCAGATGGGCAATCAGGGAACGGCCGGATCGACGCTGCGGAAGTCGGCCGCCATTCTGAAGAAGGGCCACCTCGGCAAGATCAAGGAAGTGCACGTCGTCACAAACCGCCCGGTCTGGCCGCAGGGCGGACCACGTCCGGAACCGGCGAAGCCGCCGAAGTTCCTGAACTGGGACGCGTGGCTCGGCCCCGCACCGGAACGTGACTACGCTCCCGATGCGTACCACACGTTCAAGTGGCGCGGCTGGTGGGATTTCGGCACCGGCGCCCTCGGCGACATGGCATGCCATACTTTCAACATGCCGTTCATGGGTGCGGGCCTGAAGGACCCTGTCTCCATCCAGGCGTGGACCAGCGGTCACAACCGTGACAGCTATCCGCAGAAGTCGAAAATCAAGTTCGAGTTCATGCTGAACGAAGGCCAGGCGGCCGTGCCCGTCTGGTGGTACGACGGCAAGAACGAACCGGACGAGGCGCTGCTCAACGGCCAGAAGTTCCGCCGCAACAAGAACGGCGAAACCACCGGCTCGATCATCGTCTGTGAGAACGGGGTCATGTACTCGTTTGGCGACTATGCCGGCGACGAGCCGATCCTCATCAGCCCGACCGGTGAACTGCTGCCGGTGCCGGAGGTCGAGTTCGAAGTGTCCCCCGGACACTTCACCGAGTACCACCAGTCGATCACTGGCGAGCGGAAGCGCGCCGTGTCGAACTTCGAGAACTACGCCGGTCCGCTGACGGAGACGATCCTGCTCGGCAACCTCGCCGTGTGGGCCGCCAACGAAGGCGAAGGCAAGAAGATCGAGTGGGATGCGAAGAACCTCAAGGCGACCAACGCCCCAGAGGTGATGAACGTCGTCCACCGCGAATATCGCAAGGGCTGGACGCTGTAACGCCGCGCTTGCGAGCTCAGTTGAGCACTCCGAGCCACGGGGTTGATCCCCGTGGCTCCTTTTGTTGCTATGTGGCCGGACTGACCGTCGCCGCCGCCGATGGCTTCTTGCGCTTCCAGATGATCCCGTCCACCACGTAGTGGTGGAAGTTGATGACCATCATCGCGGTCACCGCCGCCGGGATCAGGCTGTTCTCCATGTAGCTGGTCGTCGTCTGGTGCACGATCAGGTATATGGCGGTCGACACGCCCAGGCAGAACAGCACGTACGCGATGACGTGCTTGCTTTGTGACAGCGTGGAGATGAACTTCGCATTTGGATCCACCTCGTCCTTGAAGCGGTTATTGTTGAACCACCATACGAACATGATGTACTGGATGTTGTGCCAGACGTTGAGCACCAGCCAGCCCGCGGTGATGTCGGGAATCAGCACATAGCCGACCAGAAACACGGCAAAGTGCGATGCCATGTACAGGCAGTGCGCCGGCGCGAGCCGTCCCTGCCAGGCGGCGCGAACACACTGCATGGCCCACCAAGCAACGGCTGCCGCGGTGAGTCCGCCGACGATCCAGACCACGACTTCCGGCACCGGCAGGTAGCGGATATCCATCCCCAGGTACTTCGGCTGCTGCTGCCAGGAGCGGTACACAATGCCGAAGATCGCCACCAGCGACAGCGCGCGGGTCGTCGTGTAATCATCGATTTCGGCAATCGCCGCCGCCTTGCGGCGATACGCCCGCTCGATGCCGTAGCTCTGCCGCACGTAGTGGAACCACTGCCAGTACAGGTAGGTCGTCGCCAGCACCCATTTGCCGCAGATCAGCACGGCCGCGAGTGTCCCGGCCGCCACGATCAGTGGCAGCTCGACCACCAGGAAACGATTCTCTTTCAGGCTCTGGCGATCGAACACCAGCCGCGTAAATGTCGAGACGACGTGGTGATAGCCGAGCAGCCACAAATCGAGGAATAGCAGTGTCCGGAACATGGCCGGGACGTGCAGCGACGTGAGGCCGGCGAGCATGGCCACGCACGCCGAGACGCCGATGAAGTTCATGTCAAAGCCGGAGTTCCGCAGCCAGCCGCGCTGGTGCACGAGCATCGTCCGGTGAGAGGCGGTTTCAAGCGAAGCAGACATGCAGGCTTCCTGTTTCCTTGGCAGCGATCATTGCGTGCGCCTCAATGCCGGGGCGGCATGCCCTGGGCGCGCGATCTCAACGCGCAACTGTAGGTTGCCGCCGGCGGCGGGAGGGACTGCGCCGCCTTGTTGCGAAACGGCAGCACGGAGCGCGGTGTGGTGGTAGCGGATTTCCCTCGGGCGACGGTTGGCGCGGGTCGCCTTGAGTCTGCAGGACCCCCGACCGCGCGGTCCAATCGTCAGAACCGGTGCAATGTCCGGCGACCGTCGGTGGGCGACGGCGGTTCCCGGTTCGGTCCTCTGCGCCCGCCGGTTTGCAGCCCATCTTTCCTGTGAGCGGTTGCAGTGTTCACCTGCGCATTCGCGCGCAACCTCCGATCCGGTGAAGCCGATGTCCCAGACCACGATCGAAATCGATTCACTGCTGCGCACCCTCGGGCGACAGCGGGAAAACCAGCCTGTGGCAGACGTTGCGAAATCGCTTCCCGGCGCGGTGCCTGCGGCCCAACCCGCGGAAACGGCCGACCAGGCAGAAGCCAGGCCGGCCGCAACGCCGCGCGGCAACGAGGTCTTCTTTCCCGCCGCTCCGAAATCTCTTCAGGAAGCGGGCTTGCAGGAGCCGGAAGTCGCCGGACTGATCCTGAAGTTCCTCTACCATCGACGCGCCGAGACCGGGTTCCGGATCAGCACGCAGTTAGGTCTCCGTCTGCCGGTGATCGAAGGCCTCCTGCGGCAGATGAAGCAGGACCGGTTCGTCGTCTACAAAGGCTCGGCCGCCGGCGGCGACTATGTCTATGAACTGACCGAGATCGGCCTCGAACAGGCGCGCGGGCTGAGCGAACAGTGCACGTACTTCGGGGCCGCACCGGTCCCCCTGCGGCAATACGTCGCCAGCGTGAGGGCGCAGACGCTGGCGGCCGCGAAGCCGTCGCTGGTGAAGATCCGCGAGGCGTTCAACGACTTGACGATGAGCGACGACCTGACCAGCCGGGTCGCGCAGGCGATTTATGCCGGCCGGGGCATGTTCCTGTACGGCAACGCGGGGAACGGCAAGACCAGCATCGCGTCGCGGATCACCAAGGCATTCGGCGATACGATCTGGATCCCGAAGTCGATCGGCATCTCGGGCGAAATCATCCGCCTGTTTGACCCCAACAAGCACAAGGAAGCGCCCCCCGACGCCACGACCGCCAAGCAAGTCGACGGCCGCTGGGTGCGGATCGAGCGGCCGACGATCATCGTCGGCGGCGAGCTTCGCATGGACAACCTCGAAATCGCCTACACGCGCGGCTCGGGGATCGGCGAGGCGCCGCTGCAGCTCAAGGCGAACTGCGGCACGCTGCTCATCGACGACTTCGGCCGGCAGCGGATGGAGGTTGACGAACTGCTCAATCGCTGGATTGTGCCCCTCGAAGAGCGTCACGACTTCCTGTATCTGGAGAGCGGCCGGACGATCCAGGTGCCGTTCGATGAGCTGATCGTGTTCTCGACGAACCTGGAGCCGCGCGATCTGGTCGAGGAAGCGTTCCTGCGGCGTATCCCGTACAAGATCGAAGTCCTCGATCCGACCGAGGAGCAATTCCGCTCGCTGTTCCAGCAGCTCGCGCGCAGCATGTGCATCGAATGCTCGGACGAAGCCGTGAATTACCTGCTGGAGCGGCACTTCATCGCCCCCGGTCGCGGGATGCGGTTCTGTCATCCGCGTGACCTGCTGCGGCAGATCGACAACTTCTGCAAGGTGCATGAACTGCCAATGGTGGCCACGACCGAGCGGCTCGACGTGGCGGTGAAAAACTACTTCTCGATCATGTAGTGATCGTCGGCCAGGTGTTGGGATACCGCCATCAGGCGGCGGAAGGTCATTCCACTCTGGTCCCCCTGAAGGCGGGACCCCGGCCCGGCAAATTTCTTCCCGCGGGCAGCAGGGGGTCGGGCGTACGGCTATAATGCCTGCGTGTGGATCGACCGGACGGCGGTGCTGAGGGCGGTGGGCGCTCGATCGCTGTCGGGACGTGCCTCCTGCGACGCTGTAACGCCATGGACAAGAAAAAGCTCGCCTCGGACTGCTACCGCAAGGGGGTCGAGGCGATGGGGAAGCAGAACTGGGACCTCGCCGTTGAAATGTTCAGCATGAGTTCCCGGTTTGTTCAGGACAACGTCGGCTATCGGCAGCTCTTGCGCAAGAGCCAGTACCAGAAATACGGCGACAACAAGACCGGCGCCGGCACCCTCGCGAAGAGCAAGCTGCTCGGCATCCGCAACCGAATCAAGAAGGCCAAGGCGAAGGAGGAGTGGGAAGAGGTCGACAAGGCCTGCGAGGAAGGTCTGACAATCAACCCCTGGGACGTGCAGCTCAATGTCGATCTCGGGGAAGCCGCCAAGGCCCGCGAGTACTCGGAGGTCGCCCGGTTCTGCTTTCTGGAAGCCCGCAACGCCGATCCCTCCAATAAGCAGCTCAACTGGCAGTTGGCCGAAATCCTGGAGGAGCGCGGCGAGTACGACGAAGCCGCCAAGGTCTGGCAGCACATCTGCAAGCTCGATCCGCACGACGGTATCGCCCGTTCCAAATTGACCGGCGCGCATACGAAAAAGACCCTGGACCGCGGCGGTTATGAGAACGCCGACACCACCCGCCAGGTGATGGCCGGCCGCAATCCCAAGTCCGGCGAACTCGCCGCCCCCGGCGAATCGCAGGAAGCGGACCTCAAGCACGCGATCCGCAAGGATCCCCAGAAGGTCGAGAACTATCTCAAGCTCGGCGACTACTACAAGCGGGCCGGCTTGCTCGATGAGGCTCACAAGACTCTCGAGTCCGCGCTGCAGGTTTCGGGGAACAATCCCAACGTCCGCGAACAGCTCGAAGACGTCGAACTGCTGCGAATGAACAAAAACGTCGAAATCGCCAAGGAGCGGGCAGCTGAAGGGGACGAAGCCGCCCGGAATCACGCCAGAGAATTGGCAACCGAATACGCCAAGCGGCGGCTGGAAGTCCTGAACCGCCGTGTCGAACGATACCCACAGGATCTCGTCCTGAAGTTTGACCTGGCCGAGTTGCTCATGTCGCCATTCGGGAAGTTCACTCAGGCGATTCCCCTCTTGCAGCAGGCGTCGCAGAACAAGCGGCTCAAGGCCCGATCGCTCATTCGGCTTGGTCAGTGTTTCATCAAGGACAAGAAGGTGCCGCTGGCGCGCGGACAGCTCGAGCGCGGCGTCGCGGAGGTCAACGCTCCTGAGGATCCGAAGCTCTTCGTCGAAGCCCATTACATGCTGGGACGGGTCTGCGAGGAGTTGAAGGATCTGCCGGCGGCGGAAAAGCACTACGGCGAAGTGCTCGTGTGGGACTACGAGTACAAGGACGCCCGCACGCGGCTGGAACAGTTGCAGGGGGGCGGCGGCGAGTCGCCGGAGTAGGTTCAAGGCGTTACGGCGGTCAGCGAGATCCGCGCGGCCAGAAAGCCGAGTGCGAGCAGGTGCAGGATCGCGAGCAGGAGGCCGACGCCGATCAACGTCTGTGCACCGTTGTCTCGGGTGGCTTTGCGTCCCAGGAATCGCGTCGTGATCACCCCCATGATCCACGACCAGTGCAGCATCACGTGCAGCAGAATTCCGATGGCGAAGACGCACAGCACCCAGAATTGCCTGTTCTGCCAGTCGGGCGCCGTTGCTCCCCAGACCTGAAAGGCATCCGGCGCCGCGCCCGCCGGAAACACGAATTGCAGAATGGCTGAAATCCAGCAGAGTACGAGAAAGGTGACCAGCAGTGTGGCGTCGAGCCAGAAATTGACGACCGTGCGCGAAATCGCGACGCGTCGTCCCGACGCGGCATTCGGGGGAGACTCCTCTGTCATGGATGCCTGAACCGTCACGGCGCCTCTGTCGGTGCCCGGGTGTTTGAGCAGAACGGGCACGTCACGGCCGCCTGGTCCCCTGGAAGATTTAGGACACCCGCGCCGCGCGCCACCGTCACGACCCCGGTCAACACGACGCACCACGCGGCCACGTACATCATTCGCCGCCGCTGCACGAGCGTCAACATCGAAGCCGTCGCGCCGGTCAGCACCATGAGCGGGAGCGTGCCGAGCCCGAACACTCCCATGATCAGCATGCCGTTTGCAAAGTTGCCGGAAGTGGCGGCCAGCGACAGAAAGGCATACACCAGTCCGCACGGAATCAGCGACGTCAGCAACCCGGCGGCGAAGGCGTTCTGGGCGCCGGGTCTCCTGAGGATGCTCGACATCAGCGGGACCATCGTGCACTGCAGTGGCGCGCGAGTGGCGCTGGTTCGCCGCCACCTTCGCAAGTCAAATCCTGCCGCCGCCAAGCCTTCGACGATCAGGAACAGTCCGGCCAACATGCACAGCAAGGCGGGAACATTCATCCACGGTCCCAGCTTCTGCTCCAGCCGCAAACCGATTTGTCCGGCCGCCGCCCCGAGCACGCAGTACGTCACGATTCGCCCGCCGCTATAGGCGAGCTGTGCTCCCAGATTGCGGCGCCAGTCGCGATGCGCCACGCCAATCATAACGGCAAATCCTCCGCACATCCCGATGCAGTGCGAGGACCCCAACAGCCCGCCCAGGAATACCAGCGGCAGCTCCATCATCGGACGGCCTCCGCCGACAAATCCGAAACTCGAATCTCGAAATCCGAAACAGGTGAATCCTTCGGATTTCGGCTTTCGGATTTCGGATTTGCGTCCCACTGGCGGAGCCGCAGCGAATTGGCGGTGACCGCCAGACTGCTGAGCACCATCAGCAATGCTGCCACGGAGGGGTGCAGCCATCCCGCGGCCGCAAGAACGACGCCGACCGCGTTGTAGCCAAACGCCCATGCGATATTGCGCCGCACGGTGCCAACGGTGGCGCGCGCCAGGCCGAGTGCCCACGGCAGCCGGTCAAGGTCGTTGGAGAGCAGGCAGACGTCGGCGTGGTCGCGCGTGAGATCGGCGCCGCAGCCCATCGCGATTCCGACGTTGGCGGCGGACATCGCCGCTGCGTCATTGACGCCGTCGCCGACCATCGCCGTGGGGCCGTGCGATTCGATCATGCGCGCCACGGCAGCGACTTTGCCTTCCGGCAGGAGTTCAGCCTCGACGGGAATCTGCAGCAATCGTTCCAGCGCCTGTCCCCGACCGGCATGATCCCCGGTCAGCACGCGTGAGGCGACGCCCGCCTCGTGAAGCGCCGCAATGGCGGCCGTGGCCTCGGCCCGAAGCTCCTCGCGGAAGACAAACACTCCCCGCACGACGCCGTCCCAGCCGATCAGCGTCAACGGCTGACCATCGGAGAGCGACTCAAAAATCATTGGCCGCAGGGCCGTGGGGATCGTCCACCCGGTTTCCGTGACCAGGAATCGATAACTGCCCAGCCGTGTCGGTTGCTGTTCGCCGCGCCAGACGCCGCTGACTCCGCGTCCAGCGACGACGGTAACGGTCTTCTCCAGCGGCGTTGTTTCGGCGACCGATTCGGCGACGCCGCGAATGGCGCGCCCGAGCGGATGATTCGTGCAGCCTGCCAGCGCGGAGGCGCGGGCGAGCATCTCATCGCGACGAGCGGTAGACTCGCTGCCAATTCGGCTGACGGCGATCGCCCCGTTCGTCAGCGTGCCGGTCTTGTCGAAGCAAACGGCCTGGAGGTCTGCAAGTCGCTCGACGGCGTCCCCGCTGCGGAACAGCACCGACTGTTCTGCGGCCCGGCCGAGGGCCACCCAGACCGCCAGCGGCGTCGCGATGCCGAGGGCACAGGGGCAGGCGATCAGGACGACGGCGAGTGCTGACAGCAAACCGCCGCCCACGTCGCCGTTCAGTGCACGGAACGCGAACGACGCCGTCGCGATCATGGCGATGACCGGCAGGAACCATTGCGATATCCGGTCGGCCAGACGCTGATGGGCTCCTTTTCGAAGCCGCGCCTCTTGCAGTGCTGCCACCAGTCGCTGCAGCGTTCCGGCGCGCGGGCCGGCCGTGATGCGCATCCGCATGCAGCCGTCGATATTGAGCGTGCCGCCCAGCACCGCATCATCCAGTCCTTTGACTTGCGGCCAGCTCTCGCCGGTGAAGAGCTGCTCATCGACGCTGGTCGCGCCGGCCACGATGACGCCGTCCGTGGGGACGCGCTCCCCCGGCCGAACTTCCAGGTCGTCGCCGGGCTGCACCTCTTCAATTGGCACGTCGACTGCAGCACCCCGGCGTAACGCATGGACGGTCTGCGGTATCAGTCGTTCGAGCCGATCGAGCGCTGCCGTCGCGTGATGGCGGCCGGCAGCTTCGAACCAGCGCCCCAGCGTCACAAAGACCAGGATCATGCACGCGGTCTCGAAGTAGACGTCGCCGGCGTTGCGCGCCACCGACACCAGCGAGTAAACGAATGCGGCGAGCACACCTGTCATGAGCAGCAGGTCGGACGTCGGTATGCCGTTTCGCAGGTGATGCAGTGCGCTGTCGACGATGGGCCCGCCCAGCAGCACCAGCACCGGGAGGGCGAACAGCAGCGCCAAGTACCGCAGAACCGAGACAAACGTGGCTGCCGCCGGATGAGCCGCGTCGACGCCATAAACGTCGTACGACCAGAGCGCGAAGGTGAAGACCATCACGCTCATTGAAAAGAACAGGCCGAGTACGAGCCGCAACTGCATGGTCTGCGGCGCCCCGGTGCCCGACCTTTCCGCCTGAATGGCGGCCGCAATCCGGCAACCGACGCAGCAATACTGAGGTCCGGGGGCGCCGGCCGGTTCGGCCGATGGCCATAGCGCTCGCGGCAGCGGCAGGCCGCAATGATCGCACGTCGCCGACAGGCCACCCGGAGGAGTCATGGGGCTTTGAGCAACAACTCGGACTGGATCGCGGGCAGGAAGTACTTGATCCCGTAGTAGATCACGAAGATCCAGAACAGCAGCCACATGCCGCGTACGTACCACGGAATCACGCTGCTGGTGTAGCTGTGATGCCGTTCTTCGGCTTCGATCGTCGATTCGTTTTGCGTGGACATAAGTGATTCACGAGTTGGATGTACTGCCGGGAATGCGGCCGTCAAGCAGGTCTTCGCGTTCGAGCATCGCCCGCTTCGGCAGTTCCACGTCGTGGAACATGCCGCGACCGGCCGCCCACAGCAGCAGGCAGAAGAATCCCAGGCTGGCCAACAGATAATTGAGGATCGGTGTCAGCGCGAACACGCCGTCCGGCTCGCCGTTCAGCACGGCGAACAGTTCGATGAATTTGGCGATGAATCCCAGCATGCTGGGGATCAGGATGAGCAGCGCCAGAACGATCGTGAACACGAACGTCAGCCGCGCATTGCGGCGCTCGGCAACGGAAATGCCGCCGTTTTCCGCCATCGCGGTTGCCGATCCGGACTGCTGATTAGCCAGAGTGCTCATAGCGATCTCACTGTTCCCGTTAACTGTTCGCTCTTCCTGGACTCCTGCGGGCAGATTCAGAGCCGGCGCGGGCAAGGCTCCCGCCGAGTCGGTGTGTCAGGAGTGCCCTTTCTGCATCACGGATCTCCCGACCGGTCGGGATCGCCCTCCCCTGACGCCAACCTTGAACTTTGGAAACCACCGCTACGGGTTGTTCGCTGCGGACAACTCGGCGTCTTTGAGCGGCAGTTGTGAGTAGTCCTCGTAGTACGGATAACTCTCCAGCCACGAGCCAAGCCATTGGACGTACGTGATGAGGGCGAGCCCGCGCTCGTTCGGCTTGTCGGAGCTGCCGTCGAACAGCCACGGATACTGCGGCATTGGTGACGTGGGAGACAGATCGGTGGGCCGGAAGAAGTGCACGGTGTGCCAGTCGTTGGACCGGCGGCCCCCTTCACGACACAGGTCGGGACCGACGCGCCGGGTGCCAAACAGCACCGGACGTTGCAGTTCGTTCTGGTACTCCCACGACTCCGAGACCGGTCCGAATCGGCGGTCTTCATTGGAGACCGGCCGCACAAACTGGCTGTGGCAGTGCCAGCACCCTTCGCCGACGTAGACTTTATGCCCGAGCCGCAGGGCGTCCGCGCACTTCTCGCTGAACCACGCGTTGGCCTCTTCGCCCGCAGGCGGATCGCCGTACGCTTTGCGAAACGCGGCCGGGTACCGTTGGGCCAGATCCTCGAACTGGTACCGCAGATTGCCGTTCACCAGTTCCGCGACCGGTTTCTCAGGAATGTCGCGGTACATGAGGTACGGGACGACGGCATTCGACAGAAACGCAAACGCGAAAAAGGCGAGGCCTGCGACGAAGAACACGCCGGATTTGGTTTCAAACATAAGACAAGTCTTGTTGCGCTTGGATGAGCAGAAAAGACTTACAGAAAGTCACGAAGGGCACGAAGTGTAGATACGTTGCAATGCACCTTGGCCCGCAACATTCTTCTTCGTGATCTTTGTGATCTTCTGTAGGTCTCCTTTTTCTTCAATGAATCAAGTGGCGGCTACACCAACTTGTTTCGACAACTGCCAGGTCTTGTACAGGTTGTAGATGAACGCCAGTTGTCCGCCGGTGATGGCCAGTCCCGCCACCACCCGCGTGGCCCAGAAGGGTTGCGAGACGGCGATTGACGACTCCCACGGCTGCAGCGCCGCCCAGGACCAGCCCTGAAACAGTCCGCCGAGGATCAGGTCGCCCGCCATGACCAGCATGCCGACTGTCGACAGCCAGTAATGCCACTCCGACAGCTTTCGGCTGTACCAGTCGACTCCCAGCAGCCGCGGGAACAGATACGTCATCATTCCCAGCAGCCACATGCTGAACACGCCGAACATCACCAGGTGTGCGTGTCCGACAACCCAGTCGGTGAAGTGGATCAGCGCCTGGAAGGTCAGCGTCACCTGCAGCGCGCATTGGAAGCACGTGAGGAAGTAATACACCATCCCGGTATAGAACCACCGCAGCGGCAGGTTGCCGACGATCGCATATCCGTTGCCCCACAGCGTGCCGAAGAAGTTGATGATGACGGTGGCGACGACCAGCTCGACGGCGATGGTCGAGATCACGGCCCCGTATTGCAGGAACATGGGAATTGGCGTGTACAGGAAATGGTGGATTCCCTGTAGCGGATAGAAGAACGCCAGGCCCCAGAAGCCGACCAGCGACATGCCGTGGCTCCAGATCGGTTTGTGCAGAAGGATCGGGACGAAGTAGTACATCATGCCCCAGCCCAGGGGGGTGACGAACAGGCCGACCAGGTCGTGGATGAACAATCCGCCGACCGCCCCGGCGCTGGTGCCGGTAACGAAGTATTGCGGCACGAAATTGCCCATCGCGTAGGTCAGAAACGTCCAGACGAACGCCGCGAGGAAATACCACAGCGTGACGTACATCGGACCCGTGTTCCGCATGATCGGCGCGAGAAAGTTGATCGCCACCAGCAGCAGCCCCAGTTGGGCGACGGGATCGATCCAGACCGGCGTCTCGCCCCATTCGAGGGCCTGCGCCTCGCCGAACATCAGCCCGCCGGCCGTCGACAGCACCACGACCTGCCAGGCGCCGAAGATCAGCCAACTGAGCCGGCGGTCAAACACCGGCCGCAGCGTCAGTCGTGGAACGGCCCAGTGCAGCGCGCCGAGAAACGCGTTGGCTATGAAGCCGTAGGCGATGGCGTTGGTGTGGATCATGCGCCAACGGCCGGGCGAGAACAGCTCGATCCCCTGCAGCGGGTTGTGCTGGATGAGCTGGAACGCCATCAGGAAGCCGCCGGCCAGCGAGACCAGCATGTAGGTCAGCGCGGCCAGGAAGTACGCCACAATGACCGGCCGGTCGACGAGCCGTTCATCGCCGAGGGTGGCGGGTGCCGGTGGTGAGATCGCGGAAGCTGCACTCATGTTGATCGTTCAGTTCGTGGTCCGGTGTGGCGTCGGTCGTTGCCGAGCGCGGCGGTTCAGGAGGACGTGTGCGAACGTGCCTGGTAGGGGACAAATCGCCCCAGCGGATACAGCAGCGCCAGTGTCCAGCCGAAAATGAGATGCGTCCCGGCGGCGACCCACGGCGGCAGGATGGCGGGATCGGTGATCCAGTTCCCTTCAAACAGCGCGGGCTGCAACCAGGAGAGAATGCCGTAGAAGTTGACGACCCACAGCAGCAGCGACAGCACTGTCGCCAGGATCATCCGCTTCTTGAGGCCTTCGCCCGCGAATTTCGCCAGTGCGACGAAGAACGGTACGCCGAGCACGACCCCCGTCGCGATGTACAGGCAACACCCCAGGAGCAGAATCAGCGAGCCATGCTGTGGGCCAAGTTCGAGGGCTCGCGCTCCCAGGGGGAACGTGAGATAGACGCGAATCAATTCCATCGGATCCTTGCCGGCCAGCGGCGCGCCGACGATGTTCAGCACCAGGCTGGCGATCGCAGCGATGCCGCCGAGCATGAAGCCGGAGTTCGCATAGTAGGCGCCGTAGAAACCCTGCGGCGGCCATTGCCCCGGCGCTGTCCCCGGTGACTCGGCGGCGCGAATCTCGGCTTCCAGTTGCGCGACCTGAGCCCGCAGATCGGCCAGTGCCTGCCGCTTGGATTGCAGTGTGTCCACGGTTTCACCTCGTCCGTTGGGCGATCGCCGCAACGCAGATCAATGAGCGTTCGTTGCCGACGACACGTCCGGCAGGTAGGGGCGCAAGTAACCCGGATGCGGGATTTCTCCGTCGCGACGTCGGTCGGTGATGTACAGGACGTAGGCCACCATGTTCCAGACGGTGTCCGGCTCATCTTTGAGCAGTTGGTCGAAGGCGGGCATCGCGGTCCCGTTGATGCCGCCATAGATCCGGCGGTAGACGTCCATCGGGGTTCGGCCGCCGCGGAGCATGCCGGAGGTGAGGTCCGCAGGTCGCGTAATGTTACCCCACGCATCCTGCTTGGTCGGATCCTCCGGCGTCTGAGCGCGGCCGTCCTCTCCGTGGCACTTTGCACAGCCTTTCTCGAGGAATGCCGTTCGGCCGAGCTGCGCCCGCTCCACGGTGAATTCCGGTTCCGGGGTCGCCGCGGAAATTACCATCTCCCGTGCTTCCTTCCAGCGACCCAGAACCAGCGTCACCAGGTCCGTTTCCACCGCTTGCGGATCGAGTTCACCGTCGGCGTCGGCCAGGGCGGCGATCTGCTCTTCCAGTTCGCCTCGATGCGTCAGCACCAGGACATAGTCGACGACGGCCTGAATCTCTTCGTCGGGCAGCAGCTTGAACGCCGGCATGGCCGTGCCGGCGATCCCGCGACGTACGGTGCGCACCAGGTCGTCGCGCAGCGGCTTGGCGCCGTAACGCGTCGAAGTGAACTTGAAGATGCCTTTGCGGTAGTCGCGCGGCCTGGGGTACAGCAGTTTGCCCACGGGGCCCGCGCCATCCCCCGACGTGCCATGGCACTGGGAGCATTGCGCTGATAGATGGTCTGACCGGCCAGCAGATGCTTCGCTGGCAGCTTGTCGTCACCGAGGAGTTTTGGCGCGGCGAAGGATCCCGTACTTGCAGTTCCGACCGCGTCGCCACCTGCAGTTCGCTCGGCGGCGCATCGCCGCCTCGCTGAACCCGAACTCTTCCGGCAGGTTTGCGACATCCAGCCGTGGAAAACAATGTCGTCAGGAACAGGCAACATCCGAGAATCCGCAACAAGGCCACTGGACAACTCCCGTCCAATTCGTGTGCACTCCGGGTCCACAGAACCACCCTGGAAATCCCTCTGACCGCCGCTGACGGCCAAACGCCGAGCGGGTCCGATGCTGCCACGGTCTGCGCCGGCGCTGCCCACAGGCAGCCGCTGCCGGCACAGCAATCGTCGGCCATCAGCGAACGGTCCGAGTGCGGCGACGCAATGGAACGGCTGCCTGGCAAAGGGGGGCAACTCATTCACCGCGTCAACGCATTGGGGAGCGGTAGCAATGTTGGTGCCGAAGCGTCGTCGAAGCATGCTCAGAGACCAAAAGCTGTTGCCCCCACACATGCGAACTCTGCTTCGCAACGCGAGTAATTGACATCAGCCGGGCACTGGCATCGGAGCCGCGGGCCTTGGTTTCTTCCTTTTGGGAGTCGACACCGCACGCTCGAACCTGAAAGGCTGCTGCACGAGGTGTGCGGTCGGGCAACAGCGTGCCGCAGCAGGTGTGCGGCTATGCACACTTGCACGCCCCATCAGGCGGATTCCAACGCATCGGCTCTGTGACGAGGTCGCGTCGAAAAGTGTGCTTGCCACAGAACAATGGAGGTCACCGCGCGAGCGCCGGTGCACGCAGCGCGCGGCGCCACGTCAGACCCGCGCGCCGCGTCGCGCAACTGCGTCAGCAGACCCGTCCGCGTGTCTCGCCCGCAGAGCCGATTCCCGGCATGATTCGGCGATATTTCCGTCCAGTTCGGTGCTTGCGGCCGTTTCAACCAGTTCGGCATCGTGTTTGCGAGTATTCGCTTCAAACGACCGACATGTTGCGATGTGTGCCCGCCGGCACACGTGAGAAGCCGGGGCCAAAGAAAGGAGGACGCCATGTCCACCACATTGCCCACACGGATTTCTCAGGGATTCGCCTCGTTGGGGCGGCGCGACCCGTTTCGCGCGCTGCACGAAGAGGTTGACGATCTGCTCAACCGATTCTCCAACGACTTTGATGCGGAATGGCTGATGCGGCCGTTCGCTCCGGCGGCGGACGTGTCAGAAACCGACGGCGCGGTCGAGGTGCGGATCGACGTGCCCGGCATGGATCCGAAAGACATCGACGTGCAGGTCTCCAACGGCCTGCTGCATGTCACCGGAGAGCGGAAGGAGGAGCGTGAAGAGAAAGGCAAGACCTGGCACAAGGTCGAGCGGCGGACAGGGGCCTTCTCACGCACTGTCAGTTTGCCGTGCGAGGTCCAGGACCAAAAGACCAAGGCCGACTACAAGGACGGAGTACTCACAATCACTCTGCCGAAGAGCGTCGAGGCCAGGCCGCACAAGGTAAAGGTTGGAGGCAACGGCAAATAGGCGCCTGCGGTGCCGGCCCCCGATGTCGCGGCTGAGCAGGCTCATTTCTGAGTGCGGGCATGATCTTCGTGAAGCGGTGTCCTGGACCGTTGAACTCAACGGCCCGGGACACTGGATACACGCCGAGTTCGCAGCACGCCTCCGGCCAGAGAGCGAGGTGCTCGGGCGTGTCGATCTGCAGCGAGGCAGAATCCGTTATGCGTTCCCCTGCGGAAAAGGTGATGAAGAATTTGACTGTTCCCCCGGACCCCTCGTCACCCAGATCACAAGCGCCCCATAAGGACAGCAACATGACTGCGACTCTGCTGGAGCTTGCGCCGCAACTGATGCAGCATCCCATCGAGTGGCTCGTGGATGGAGACACCTTCGTGATCCGCGGGCACGTGGCGAGCTACTATCAGAAGCAACTGGCGCAAATTGTCGCTCGTCGGTTGCCCGGAATTCAGCGGGTGGTTAACGAACTGGAGGTCCGGCCGTCAGCAATTTGTCACGGCACGGGATCTCACGACCGACATTGAGGAATGCTGCGAGGAGCGAACCCGCCGGGATTGGCCCCCGGCGGAAGAGCAGGTTGCGATGAAATTCGCCCGGCTCAGGCGGGAGTGGCGACCGGCAGTTCGAGCACGATCTCGGCGCCCGAGGAAGGGCGGCCGATCCAAATCCGGCCGTGGTGCGCCTCGACGATGCGCCGCACAATGGCGAGCCCCAGTCCCGTGCCGCGCGTCTTCGTGGTGACAAACGGCTCGAAGACGGTGTCCGCCACATCCACCGGGATCCCTGGACCGTTGTCGCACACCCGCGTCGCTATCCAGGGCGTCCCGTCGACCTGTTTCAGCGACAGCGCCACGTGAATCCGCAGCGGATCAGCGGCAGCGCTCAAGGAGTTCTCGAACAGGTTGCGGAAGACCTGCAGGAACTGATACCGGTCGACGCGGCAGGTTCCTGGGCTGTCGGCGGCAATGTCGAGTCGGGCGTTGCGCGTACCGCGCGCCTGGGCCAGCAGATCCCAGGCTTCGCGGGCCAGGGAGGCCAGATCGGCCGACTCCGGCGAGAGCCTGATCGGTGCCGCGTACGCGCGGACCTCTTCGTACAGCCGGTGCAACTCCTGCTGGATGAGTTGCAGGCGGTGCACCAGCCGGAGCGCGTCTGGCCGGTCTTCCACGAGCAACGTCAGCAGTTCCAGATCGGCTTGACCGCGCTGTAGAGCGTTGCGGCTCTCATGCGCCAGTCCCGTCATTGCCTGGCCGATCGCCGCCAGGCGCTCCGCCTGCAGCAGCTTCTGTTCTGCCAGTCTGCGCGCGGTCACGTCCTGTCCGATGGCGAGGATCGTCGAACGACCGCCGAAGTCGGCAAGACGCTGAAAGTTCCAGAGCACCCAGTGCTGCGTGCCCGTGCGATCCCGGACCGGCAGCTCGCAGTCATGTTCGGCTCGGCCGCCAATGACGTTGGACAGATGCCCCGTCGCCAATTCGCGGAATTCCGGCGGAATGAGTACGTCGACGTACTTCTGCCGTCGCAGCTCGTCTGTATCGTAACCGGTCAGTCGCTCGCCGAACGGATTGAGGTACGCAATCGTGCCGTCCAGTTCGAGGATCAGAATGATCCCGCCGACGGATTCGACGAGCGTGCGGAAAGCCGCTTCCGAGTGCCGCTTGTCTTCCCTGAGCTTTAGCTGTTCGGCGACCCGCCTGAGGCTGGCGCGCAGCAGGTCGACGTCAATCGGTTTCGTGATGTAGTCGGCCGCACCGTGGCGCAGCGCCATGATCGCTTCGTCGATGCCCCCCATCCCGGTGGAGACGATGACGGCGACGTCCGGCGCCTTCTGGCGGATCTGCGGCAGCAGTTGGCCGGCGCTCGCATCCGGAAGCCGCCAGTCGAGCAGGATCACGTCGTACGTGGACCAGTGATCTCGCGCCCGGGCCTCCGCCGCCGAGCCGGCGGCCTCGAACGTGTGCCCGTCCAGCGACAGGATATCGCACAGATTGTCCCGCGTATCGGGGTCGTCTTCGACGACCAGCACGCGCAGCCGCGGCACGTCGTTCATGCGTGTGATTCTTCCGGCGCCGCCAGGCGGCCGATGAGCCGGAGCAATTCGGGGATCTCCAGCGGTTTATCGCACACGGCGTCTGCGCCTTCCGCCACGACCCGGTCGACCAGTTCCCGCAGGTCCGCGCGGTAGCCGGTAATCACGATCGCATGCGCTGCCGGGTTCGATTCGCGGATCCGTCGCAAGACGCCGCCGCCGTCGCCGGACGGGAGTTTCAGGTCGATCAGCGCCACCCCGTACTCGCGCGTTTGCAGAAGTCTGACGACGTCCGCCTCGGTATGAGCGACGTCCAGCCGGTATCCGCACTCGTGCAGGATGTCCCAGAGATTTGCGCACAGGTTGTGGTCATCGTCGACCAGCATGATCAGCGGCTGCCGGGCCACTCGATCGATCAAAGACAGCAGACGGTCAAGATCTACCGGCTTGTGCAGGAATTTCACCGCTCCGGACTGTGTCGCCTGTTCAAGCGCGTCGTCGTCCGCATAGGCACTGACGATCACCGCCTCGCTCGCCGCGCGCAACTGCCGGATTTCGCGACAGAGCGCAAGACCGTCCATGCCCGGCATCTTGAAGTCGAGCAGGGCGACGTCAAAGACGGCCCGCGTCAAGAGCGGCAGCGCCTCCTCGGCGCTGCCGGCCACGTCCACGCGGTCGCCACGGTCCGTGAGGATGTCGCGCAGATTCTCACGGGCGTCGGGATCGTCATCAACGACGAGAATGCGCAAGGGCCGGTGCGGCATGGTTGCTTTCGCGACGGTCCACCGGTCGTCGCGGATTGGAACTGTTGCTGGGAAGACAGGCAGCCACTGCGGACGAGCAGGGCGGGACAGTCAGCCCACATCGACCTAACGTCCCGACGGCGAACAGTAAATCCGGCGGGCGGGGAGCCGTACCGTGAGTCGTGCCGCGTCGGCCTGGTCACGGAAATCTGTCCTCGGTGCTTATCGACAATGGCAGGCGATCGCCGGCTTGAGGCCGATGCCGCGCTGGTCGTGTACAGCGGCTCCATCACGCGGTGGATGTGCTCGTTCGCGATTCCGTAGCGTGTCTTCCACCCGAATCGGGATGCCGTCCTCCCCAGGGACGGCCGTCACCTTCAGACGCCCGCCGTTGGGCATCGCGTCCCGCGCGTTGCGGAACAGATTGCTGAACACAATCTGCAACTGCGCCGCATCCCCCAACGGCTCATGGTCACCCGGCTCGACATCCAGCGTTACGATGATGCTCTCCGGCAGCATGCTGGCGTCGAGCGACTTTTGCAGCATCGATTTCAGATCAAATGGTTCCAGGTTCGGGATCGGCAACCGCGCGAAATTGGAGAGCGCCGTGATGACGCCATCCGCCTGCCCCACCTGGTTGTGGATGCGATGCAGGTGCTCGGACGTTTTCTCGGGGGTCAACGAGCGCGCGTTGAGCAGGTAGTACACGGAGGTCTTGATGACGTTCAGCGGATTGCGCAGCTCATGGGCGATCCCCCCGGCGACCTGTCCGATCGTCGCCATCCGTTCCACCTGCTGCTGGCGTCTGAGATACTCCGCCTGATAGGCGTCTTCGATGATGGCCAGATCGAGATCCAGCAGCTTGTGCAGCGACCGCTGTGTGGCTGCGAGTTCCTCGGGTTTGCGCGGCCACGCCTTAATCAGCACCTGGACGAGGCCTGAGCGCAGGCGCGACAGCGCCATGTTGGTGTAGACCTGGTCCAGTCCGATTTCCACATGCCGCAAGCCGACCCGCCAGCGACGCGAAACGTAGTTCGCGTCATAGGTGCCCTCCAGGAGCTCCTCGAGCCAGCGCAGCAGCGTCCCTTTCAGCCGGACAATCTGTTCCTGTCCACCGGTGATGACTCTGGCCGCCGCGGGGTGGCGTTCGATCTCCTCGTAGAAATCCTGCACCAGTGCGGGCAGATGCGACTGTAGCAGCGGAGCGAGACTGCGAATCCGCAGGGCGTCATCGGCTGTCCAGGCCGCGTACTGTTGCAGCTCCTGGTAGCGTGCGAACCGCGACTGTGCCCCCTCGTCCGGGATCGAATCGTTCGGATTGTGGCAGGCCGCCTCGGACATTGCTCATGTCGGTCGGTTTCGATCGCTGACGTCACGGTCGGCGATGGTTCAACAAGGACGCAGCCCAGGCCGTCGGCGGATCCGGCCGCCTCATTCGATGCCGAACCGCTCCAGGAGTCGATACAGCTTGCGGCGATGGATCCCCAGCACGCGCGCCGTACGCGCCTTGTTTCCGCGCTCGCGCTCCAGCACGGAAACAATATGGGACCGCTGCAAGTCTTCGAGCCGTTCGGAGTTCACGGCGTCGGTGGTCGGGTGAGCGGTGACGGGACCGGCCCTGGTTTCCGCAGGGCTTCCTCCGACGACTTCTCTCGGCAAATCGTCGATGGTTACGGTGCGGTCGTCCGCCAGAATCATGGCGCGCTGCAGTACGTTGCACAACTGCCGGACGTTGCCCGGCCAGTGATAGCTTTCGAGGGCCCGTTCCGCTTCCGGGTCGATCTCCCACCCCTGTTCGAGAAAATGCCGGAGCAGGGCAGGAATGTCACCGGCGCGCGTCCTCAGCGGTGGCAGCACCAGCGACATTACGTTGATGCGGTAGTACAGGTCTTCGCGAAATCGGCCGTCGGCGACCTCCTTCTGGAGGTCGCGGTTGGTGGCGGCGATGATCCGTACGTCGACGCGCCGTTCCTGGTGCGAGCCGACCCGACGCAGCGAGCCGTCTTCCAGCACTCGCAGCAGCTTCGGCTGCAGCGCCAGCGGCAGCTCGCCGATTTCGTCAATGAACAGCGTGCCGCCGTCGGCGACTTCGAACAGACCGGTCTTCGTTGAAACAGCCCCGGTGAACGAACCCTTCTCGTGCCCGAACAGTTCGCTCTCCACCAGTTGTTCCGGCAGCGCTGCGCAGTTGATTGTGACGAACGGCTTGTCGGCTCGCGGGCTGTGCTGCTGCAGGGCACGCGCGACCAGTTCCTTGCCGGTGCCGCTCTCCCCTTCGATGAGCACCGGGGTATTGGTAGGTCCGACGCGCTCAATCAGGCGGAAGACCTGCTTCATGGGTGCCGAGTCCCCCACGATCCGGTTTTGCGGACGGTTGCGCTCCAGCAGCGATTTCAGCCGGTCGTTCTCCTGTCGCAGCCGGCCCTTTTGAGCGGCGTTCCGAATGCGGCGATCAAGCTCGGCGAGTGCAAACGGCTTCGTGAGGTAGTCGTAAGCGCCCAGCTTCATGGCGGACACGGCCGTCTCCACCGTCGCCTGCCCCGTGAGGATGATGACCTCCGTTTCGAGGTTTCGCTCCTTGAGCGTTTGCAGCAACTCCAGCCCCGAGATACCCGGCATGTTCATATCGACGACGGCGACGTCGAAGTACCGCGCCTCGCACTGCCGCAACGCCTCCTGGCCGTTCGCCGCCTGCTCAACGACGTGCCCCTGCCGCAGCATCCATTTGGCGGCGCTGTCGCGAAACTCGTCTTCATCTTCGACAAGCAAGAGTCGAATTGGATCGGTCGCGCTCACAAGTGCGGCCCTCGGCGGATCGTCGAATGCTGGGTTGTCGATTGCGGAAATGCACGCTCGACGAAGGGATTCGGCCGTCGGTCCTGACGCGTGGAACGAGTCTCACTCGCGCGGCGACCGTTGGTTGCGGCGGCGGCCGAAGACATGAATACCGATGAACACGATCGCAGACAATGCCGCCACCAGAATCACGAACTCCGGTACGTTGATGTCCATCGCTCACTCCTCACTGGGCGGCACGGTCGGCGACCCGGATGCCTCTCACGAAGTTGTGGCAGTCGATGCAACTCATCGTCGCATCCATCCACTTCAGCGCCGCGCGGTCCTTGTTGTTCTTCTCCGCCGCCGTCACGAGCTGCTGCGTAATTTCGCGGAATTCCCCGCTGAACTGCCGGTACATGGGGTCGTTCATTACCCGCCACCGCTCGCTGTTGCTCATCTCATTCAGTGTGCGCGCTCCCTGGAGGATCAGTTCCGAATCCTCGGTGCACAGCCCCTCCAGAATCTGATTGGAGGCCGCGAGCTTCTTCCGCATGTACTCCTTGAGCGGCAGATCCTCCCGACCGGCTTTCGGTTTCGAAGAATCTTTGGCTGTTGCGGCATCCTGTTTGTCGGCCGCGGGCTCCTTGTCGGCGGCGCGAGTTGCCGTCCAACCAGCCGCCGCGAGTCCAATCAACACCGCCGTCCCACACGCAAGAATCCAGATCCGCTGCATGGCTTGGCTCCCTGAGGCAATGGGTTCATCGCCTCGAATGGCAAGCCGTGTGCCGAACGACTCGGTACAGCGAAATTGCCCGCAATTCGAGCGTAATTCGCTGCCATCCCTCAGACGTGGCGCGTGGAGCACGCCAAAGTGTGCCAAAACGCACGCTCTTTGCGACGAAAGTGCACACTCGTGCGATCCGCAAAGTGAGCCTGGCGCGACGGCCGGCTGCAACCAAAGCTAATTGTCAGCGACGAGCGATCAGTCAGCAGAAGAGAATTATGAGCGGTTTCATGAAATTCGTGCGACGGACAAATCTGCAGAAGTGGTTGAAGCGAGCCAGTTCGTTGTCGGCAATTCGTCGACTTGGAATAATCGCCTGAGACGCCTCTCACTCCGGCTGAGTGTGATGACTTCTCGTGAATGTGATACACCGCTAACGATTCTCGCTCTGGGCAGTCCCCACGGAGACGATCAAGCGGCCTGGTACGTCATTGAGCGTCTACAGGCCGATCGCGAGTTCGCAGGCCGCTGCTTCCGAATCGCGTCACCGTGGGATGTCGTACCGCATCTCCAAGGGGGCGGCCGCGTCATGATTATCGACGCGTGCCAGTCGGGTGCCGCGCCCGGCACGCTGCATCGACACGTCTCGCCAGAATCCGCCACCGCTGCCGGCGACGTTCCGTCGAGTCACGGCGGCAGTTTGCGGGAAGCCTTGCAACTGAGCCAGTCACTGGGATACGACCTGTCCGGTGTCGAGATTCATGGGATCGAAGTGGAGGCGACCCAGCCCGGAGCTCCTGTCACCCCGGCGGTTCGCCGCGCAGTAGAAACCCTCGCCAGCGAACTTCGCGAAGAGTGGCCTCGCACGTGACACGGAGCCCGACGAATGCATGAACTGTCGTTGGCACGCGCATTGCTGAAGCAGGTTAAGGAATTGAGCGCGTCGAATCGCAACGGCGAGCTGCGCCGCGTACGTCTGACTGTCGGTGAGTTTTCCGGAGTGGAGACGGAGCTGTTGGAATCAGCATTGCGCGAGTCGACCTTCGGCACATCGCTGGAAGGAGTTGAGCTCTCGATTACGCGCGTACCCTTGACGGCGCAGTGCAAGACGTGCGGCGCCAAGTTCCGCGTGGAACGATTCTGCTTTGTCTGTCCCGACTGTGGCGCCGGGGGGACCGATGTCATTGGGGGCGAAGAAATCGTGCTGGAAAGCGTCACGTTTGAGGAGCTGGAACCATGACTGCCGCAACACCGGGCGACGTGAATGAAATCCGCTTTCTGCAGGAACTCCCGGAGGCCCTGCTGTCACAGTTTGTGGCAATTTCGCACATTGAGCAGTTCCCCGCCGGCACAGTCATCTTCCGTCAAGGGGAGGCCGCGCGCACGATTTATCTGGTGTGCGAGGGGCACGTGTCATTGGAAATCTGCGCTCCCGGAGTCGGTTGTCGGCGGATTCTCACTGTCGCACCCGGCGAACTCTTGGGCTGGTCGCCAGTGCTCGGGCAGGATCGGCTCACCGCCACGGCCCGCGCTCTCGATGCGACAAAGGCGCTGGCGGTCGACGGTCGGCAAATTCTTGCAGTTTGCGAGCAGAATCCCCGGTTCGGCTATGAATTCATGAAACGCGCCGCGATCGCGCTCTCCCAGCGGCTCAACTCGACGCGGCTGCAGCTGCTCGACGTCTACGGCGGGCAGATGGCGGGCGCGGCCGAAGCGTTTGCGAGTGTGCCGGCATAAGGTCGGTGACCACAGCTCCAAATCCCTGCAGCCAATGAGGCAGACATGCCCGACGGCACGGCACATACGGTTCCCATCGGCGCCTGCTTCGCGGTCGAAAAACCGCGTCTGCAGGAGCTGATCGACCTGCTGCGGCAGGACGGATATCGGACGATCGGCCCGCGCGTAGCCGACGCCGCGATTGTCTATGACGACGTCGATTCGATGGCCCAGCTTCCTCTGGGAGTACTGGATGAACAGGACGGCGGGCGTTATCGGCTGGTCCCGGCGCATGACGCCGGTTACTTCGATCATGTCGTCGGGCCGCACTCGCTCAAGAACTTCATATTCCCGCCGCGCGAACGGTTGCAGGAATTCGTCCGCACCGATGGCCAATGGCAAACGCAGCCCCCGCCCGATCCGGGTCCGCCGGTCGCCGTCCTCGGTGTTCGCTCGTGCGATCTGCATGCCCTGGCCATCCAGGACCGCGTGTTTCTGGAAGGGCCGTACGTCGATCCCGCCTATAAGGCACGGCGCGAGCGGCTGTTCATCGTGGCGATCAATTGCCGCCGCGCTGCGGCGACGTGCTTCTGTCATTCGATGGGAACCGGGCCTGCCGTCAAGTCCCCTCGGGATCTGGCGCTGACCGAACTGGGGGACCGTTTTGTCGTCGAAGTCGGCTCCGAACAGGGCGCACGCATTGCGGCCGCCGCTAACTGGTCGGTCGCCTCGCATAACGATATTGCGCGAGCGCAGGCGGTTCCTCAACAGCTCCTGCGCCACATGCATCGACGCTCAACCGTGCCGCAAACCGAGGAGCAGCCGCGACCACGCAATCTCGATACAGCAGGTATTCACGACCTGCTGCTGGGAAACCTGGACCACCCGCGCTGGAAGCAGGTCGCGGAACGCTGCCTGTCGTGTGCGAACTGCACAATGGTCTGCCCGACGTGCTTTTGCAGCACAGTCGAGGAAGTCACCGATCTCACCGGCGACCACGTCGAGCGGGAGCGGACGTGGGCCTCGTGCTTCACGACCGAGCATTCGCACCTTAGTTCGGGACCGGTGCGGAAGACGACCGCCTCGCGGTATCGGCAATGGCTCACGCACAAGCTGGCGAGTTGGATCGATCAGTACGGCGGCTCCGGCTGTGTCGGTTGCGGCCGCTGCATTACCTGGTGCCCGGTGGGGATTGATCTGACCGAGGAAGTGGCGGCGATTCGAGGAGGAGACGAATGCTGACCGCCCCGTTGTCTCCTCCATTGCCCGCGTCGCCGACGGTGGATCGACTCGATCCGTGGGCCATGCATCCGGTCCGTATCAGGAGCATCAAGCCGGAAGTGCCCGGCATCGCCACGTACGAACTCGAGTTCGAGGAATCGTCCGTTCGGAACCGCTACCGGTTCCTGCCGGGTCAGTTCAACATGCTGTATCTTCCCGGCATCGGCGAAGCGGCCATTTCCATCAGTTCCGATCCGGACCGGCCCGACCGGCTGCTGCACACGGTGCGTGTCGTCGGCAACGTGACCCGGGCGCTGTCGCGGCTGCACGTGGGTGATCGACTGCTGTTGCGCGGACCGTTCGGCTCGGCGTGGCCGATGGACGCCTGCCGCGGCTGCGATCTCGTCATCGCCGGCGGCGGCGTCGGACTCGCGCCGCTGAGGCCGATCCTGTACCACGTTGCGAATCACCGCGCCGATTTCGGCAAGGTCGCGCTGCTGTACGGTGCACGCACTCCGCCAGACCTGCTCTACACCGACGAGTACGACGCGTGGCGCGCGGCCGGCATCGACGTGCAAATCACCGTCGATCTCGGCGACGACGCCTGGCAGGGGGAGATCGGTGTCGTCCCGGCGCTCTTCTACCGGCTGCGCATTGCGGCGCCGCAGACGCGCATCCTGACCTGCGGGCCGGAAATCATGATGCGGTTCGTGATCTTCGAGGCTCTCGCACGGAAAGTGCCGGCGCGGCACATCTTCCTGACGCTGGAGCGGAATATGAACTGTGCGCTGGGATTCTGCGGGCATTGCCAGCTCGGGCCGGCGTTCATCTGCAAAAACGGCCCGGTTTTCACGTACGAACAGATGGCGCCGTATCTGGACATCGAGGACCTGTAATGGCCGCCCCCGCCAAGCCCCGTCTGGCCGTGTTCAAGTTCGCCTCGTGCGACGGCTGTCAGCTTTCGTTGCTGGACGCCGAAGACGACCTGCTGCCGGTCGCCGGAGCGGTCGACATCGCCTACTTCCTGGAGGCCCGGACCCAGACCTCCGAGGGCCCGTACGACGTCGGCCTCGTCGAGGGATCGGTCACCACGGCGCACGATGCCGAGCGCATTCAGGAGATTCGCCGGCAGTGTCGCTACCTCGTCACAATCGGCGCCTGCGCGACATCCGGCGGCATTCAGGCCCTGCGCAACTGGGCGAACGTCGACGACTTCATCCGGCAGGTGTATGCCACACCGGAGTACATTCACACACTGGCGACCAGCACAGCCATCGCTGATCACGTGAAAGTCGACTTTGAACTCCGCGGTTGCCCCATCAATAAGCAACAGCTGGTTGATCTCATCAAATCGCTGCTGCTGGGACGAACGCCGCGCGTGCCGCAATACAGCGTCTGCGTGGACTGCAAGCGCCGCGGCGTCGTATGCGTCGCTGTCGCCCAGGGGATCGCCTGTCTCGGTCCGGTGACGCAGGCCGGCTGCGGTGTCATTTGTCCGGCCTATAACCGCGAATGCTTTGGCTGTTTTGGTCCCAAGGAACATCCGAACCTCGTCAGTTTGACCGACTGGCACCAGAACCACGGGGCCGACCGCGAACATCTCGTCCGGCTGGTCCGCAATTTCAACGGATACTCACCCGATTTCCGCAAAGAGAGCGACCGGCTGGCCGCGACGGAGGCTCCGCACTGATGGCTGCGCAACGCACATTTGAAGTCAAAGCCCTCACCCGCGTCGAAGGGGAAGGACGGCTGTACGTCCGCCTGAACGGCGACGCTGTCGAACACGTCGAATTCAACATCTATGAGCCGCCGCGGTTCTTCGAAAGCTTCCTCCGTGGCCGGGAAATCCGCGAAGTGCCGGACATCACCGCACGCATCTGCGGCATCTGCCCCGTGGCCTACCAGATGAGCGCCTGCCACTCGCTCGAGAAAGCGCTCGGCATTCAGGTCACACCCGAAATCCGCGCGCTCCGCCGGTTGCTGTACTGCGGCGAGTGGATCGAAAGCCACGCGTTGCACATTCACCTGCTGCACGCGCCCGATTATCTGGGTTACGAAAGCGGCATCGCGATGGCGGCCGATCACCGCGACGTCGTCGAGCGCGGCCTGCGCCTGAAAAAGATCGGCAATGAAATCCTCGAAGTCCTCGGCGGGCGGGCGATCCATCCCATCAACGTCACGGTCGGCGGGTTCTACCGCGCGCCGCGCGTCGCCGACATGCGCCGGCTGCTGCCCGAACTCGAATGGGGCCTGCAGGCAGCACTCGACACCGTCCGATTCGTCGCCGCACTCGAATTCCCGGATTTTGAACAGGACTATGAATGCGTATCGCTGCGTCACCCGGACGAGTACCCGATGAACGAAGGGCACGTCGTCACGTCCAGCGGACTCGACATCCCGATCGAGCAATACGAACAGCACTTCCAGGAGCGGCACGAACCGCAGAGCACCGCGCGCACAGCGTGCTGCTGCCGGATGACCGCCGTTATCTCGTCGGGCCGCTCGCCCGCCTCAATCTGTGCCACGATCATCTGCCGCCGCTGGCCCGGCAGGCGATGGACCAAAGCGGAATCGACTGGCCGTCCCGGAATATGTTTCACAGCATCGTCGCCCGGGCCATTGAAATGGTCGCGGCGTACGAGGAGGCGTTGCGGATCGTCCGCGCCTATCAGGTGGAACCGGCCGTCAGCCGCGTTCCGTTTACGCCACACGCCGGGGAAGGCTGCCACGCGACCGAGGCGCCGCGCGGACTGATCTACCATCGCTATCGGATCGGAGACGATGGGCTGATCGCCGAGGCCCGCATCACTCCGCCGACCTCCCAGAACCAGGGGCAGATCGAGGACGACCTCCGGCAATTCGTCCCTCGCGTACTGCGATTCGACGATGCCGAAGCCACGCGCCGCTGCGAGCACCTGATCCGCAACTACGACCCTTGCATCAGTTGCGCAACGCATTTTCTCAAGCTGACGATTGATCGCGGACAGCAGACTTCCGCTTCGTAATGGAACTGTGTCATGGCTGAGTCAACCATCCCCGTCCAGCGTGACATTCGCGAGGAGCGGCGCCGCGCGGCGCGCGAGTTCCAGGATGAGCGCACGCGCGCCGGAACATTTGTGGTTCGGCTCTTGTCCTCGCCGGGGGCCGGCAAGACGACGCTGCTGCAAAAGACGGCCGAGTTCCTCACAGCGCGATTCCGCGTGGGCATTCTCGTCGGCGACGTCGAAACCGAACGTGACGCCCAGCGACTCGCACCCTATGCCCCGTCGTTGCAGATTACGACCGGCGGCGCCTGCCATCTCGAACTGCCGCTGGTCCAGCGGGCGCTGCCGCAGCTCAGCGAAGCACCGTTTGACTTCCTGTTCATCGAAGACGTCGGCAATTTGATTTGTCCGGCGTCGCATGACCTCGGCGAACATCTGCGCGTGCTCGTCCTCAGCACGACCGAGGGGGATGACAAGCCCGGCAAGTACCCCAAAGCCTTCCGCACGAGCCAGGTTGTCGTACTCAGCAAGACCGACCTGCTGCCGTACGTCCCCTTTTCCGTCGATCGCGCCCAGGCGGATGCGCGGCGCGTCCAGCCCGACCTCCTGTTCTTCGAAGTCAGCTCCCTGCGTGGTTCGGGAATTGCCGAGTGGTGCAAATTCCTGATCCAACGTCGCGAGGAACTGCTCGCGATGAACGCGCCTCCGATTGAGTGCCGGTGATGGCGGTGCACATCGCAGCTCCCGATCGCACAGCGCTGCGCCTGCAACTCGCAGGACGCGTGCAGGGTTTGGGAGTTCGTCCGGCCATCGCGCGACTGGCGCAGCGACTCGATCTCACGGGGAGTGTCCGGAACACATTACGCGGGCTGGAGATCGAGATCGAGGGCTCGCCGGAGGACGTGGCGTCGTTTCCAGTGCAACTGCCCGCTGCGCTCCCCGCCGGATGCGTGGTCTGCGAGCAGCGCGCTGCGCCGATTCCGGTCGCCGCACGCGCCGTGTTTGAGATTGAACGCGATAACGCGGACGGTCCGCTGACGACGCTCGTGCCACCGGACACCTCCTTGTGCAGCGAGTGCCTGGCCGAATCGCAGGATCGTGCTGATCGGCGGTTTGGCTACCCGCTCATCAGTTGTGCGGCGTGCGGTCCGCGGTACTCGGTGATCCGACGGATGCCGTACGAGCGGGAGGACACCTCGCTGGCGGAATTTCCTCTCTGCGATGGATGCGCCGACGAATACACATCACCGGACGATCACCGGTTCCACGCGCAGACGACGGCCTGCAGCGCGTGCGGACCAAACGTGTGGGCAGTTTCCGCCGCAGGACAGACGATCGGCGTCCGTGACGAAGCCGATCGCAGCGCTGACCATGCGCGACCAGGAATTGCCGCCGTGCGGGATCGGTGGTTACCAGCTGCTGTGCGATGCGGCCGACGAGCGGGCCACTCGATCTGCGGGTGCAAGTCCTGCCCGGTCAAGCCGCTGGCCGTGCTCGTGTCGTCTCTCGCGGCTGCGAACGATTGCAACTTCAGACCGCCGAGCGAAGCGATCGCCAACTCCGCCAATCCAATCGTGTTGCTCCGTCGGCGGCACTCCGACGCACTGGCCCCGTCGATTCACCCCGGACTGAACACCGTTGGCGTGATCCTGCCGACCACTGCGTTGCATGACCAATTGGCGCGCGGTTTCGGGCGTCCGCTCGTTTGCACCAGCGGCAACCGCGAAGGCGACCCGCTGGAGTACGAGCCCGCCGCGGCCGAACGGAATCTCGCCGGGATCGCCGATCTCTGGCTGCACCACGATCGCCCGACCGAGCGACCGATCGACGACAGTGTGGTCCGTGTCATTGCGGGCCGCATGGTAACGATCCGCCTGGCGCGCGGCCTGGCGCCGCTGTCACTGGAACTGCCCGCCGGTCGCCCGCTCGTCGCCTTGGGCGGACACCAGAAGGCCGCCCTGGCCTGGTGCAATGGAACGCAATGCGTCCTGGGTCCGCATATTGGCGACCTGGAAACACTCGGCGCTCGAGAGCGGTTCCTGCAACAGCTCGACGGCGTTCAGCAGCTGTACCGGTTCACGCCGCAGGGGTTCGCGCACGACCGGCATCCGGGATACTTCACGAGCCGCTGGGCGGCTGAAGGTCGCCTGCCACGGCAGGAAATCCTGCATCATCACGCGCACGTGGCCGCCGGAATGCTGGAGCATGGCTTCTTCGACGAGCCGGTTCTCGGAGTCACCTTTGACGGCACCGGCCTCGGCGCCGACGGCGACGTCTGGGGCGGAGAGTTCTTGCTGGCACATTCCCTCACGCGCATGGAACGCATTGCCCATCTGCGGCCTTTCGTCCTCTCCGGTGGCGAGATCGCGATCCGTGAGCCGTGGCGTGTCGCCGTCAGCCTCGTGCGGCAATCTGTCGGAGATGAGGCCGTCCTGGAACTCGGTATCGGCGCGATCGGACGGGATCGCGTCGCATCGCTGCTGCCGTTGCTCGAGCGTTCGCGGTTGAACGTCGTCAGCACGAGTGCCGGCCGGCTGTTCGATGCCGCTGCCTGTCTCATTCTGGGCATCGGCGACGCGCACTTCGACGGTGAACCGGCGATGCGACTCGAAGACGCAGCCGATCTCGCCGATCAGGTACGATATCCGTTCCCACTCACGGAGGATTCTCCGCAACAGCTCGACTGGCGGCCGCTGTTCGCTGCAATCGTTTCCGACCGGAGAATGCGGGCACCCCCGGGAGCGATGTCGATGCGGTTTCATCGTGCGCTGGCGGCGGGCATTGCAGCTGTCGTTCGCCGGCATCCGGGCCTCCCGGTTGTCCTGGGAGGCGGCGTGTTTCAGAATCGACTGTTGACCGAACTCGTCGTCGCTGGACTTGGCGGGACGCGGCGGCTCTGCCTGCCTGGAACA
>JAXMBS010000033.1:0-62229 GCA_046349775.1 Planctomycetaceae bacterium
GTCGTCGCTTGCATGTGCGCCCACTCTGCTGGGGGCAGTCCGTGAATCACGCACATGCTGTCATCGACGTCGCGCTTCGCAGTCTGACCCCAGCCACGCGGCGCTTTGTAGGGTCGGCGGTGCCACCAACGGCTGGTGGGCACAGCCCACCCTACTCAACTGGCGTCAGAGATTTTCACCGCTGCCAACGGAATCAGGTGAGAAGTTCACATCGCAAGACTGTAGGAGCACTTCGGGCAATCGTAGAACAAAACTTCCTGACTCTGTTGTCCGTATTCGGCTGTCTTCTGCATTCGGCTGCCGCAATCCGGGCAAATGACATGGCTGACGAGCAGGCAGTGCAATATTGAGGCGATGCAAATCAGAATCGACGTAAGTCCTGCTACGAAAAAGAGCCGCTGGGTTAGTCGCATTTCGGTCCGCCAGTGTTTTCTTGTACGTCTCTGCCGAACTACGTCGAGACAATCAGGAACGATAGTTCAAAATGTGAAAAAAAGCATGGCGGCGCGTGACTGAGTCGAACTGCTGCAAGTAGGCGTTGTCTTCGAAATCGACGCCATCGGCAGATCGCCCCCAGCGGTCGCGTGCCTGCATGTCCAATCCGCTGGGGCCGCACTGCGACACACGCACGACCTGTCATCGGCGTCGCTCGTCGCAGTCTGTCCCCAGCCACGCGGCTTTGTGAAGGGTGGGCGGTGCCCACCAGTGGCAAGGTGGGCACAGCCCACCCTACTCAGCGGAACTTGAGGCTGCCGAGCCCGGCGAGTGCCAGTAGTGCCGCGACGATCCAGAACCGCACGACGAGCTTGTGCTCGTTGTGGCCGCGGAACAGGAAGTGATTGTGTAGGGGGCTGCAGGCCAGAATGCGGCGGCCGGTGCGGCGGAACCAGGCGACCTGTGCCATCACGCTGAGTGTCTCGACGACGAACACGCCGCCGACGATCACCAGCAGCACTTCCTGTCGCGTCACCAGTGCGGCCAATGCCAGCAGAGCGCCGAGCGGCAGCGAGCCGGCGTCCCCCATGAAGACCTGAGCCGGGTGGCAGTTGTACCAGAGGAAACCGAGCACCGCGCCGACCATCGCGCCGAGCAGAATGCTCAACTCTCCACTGCCAGGCATGTGCGGGATGCTCAGGTACTCGGCCAGCACGCGGTGACCGCATAAGTAGCTGAGTCCGACAAACGCCGCGCCGGAAAAGACGACGCAGCCGCCGGCGAGTCCGTCCAGACCGTCGGTCAGGTTCACGCCGTTGGAACTGCCGACCAGCACGAACGCGCCCCACAGGGTGAATCCGATGCCAAGCGGCCAGGCGACATTGCCGATCGGCCAGACGAAGTCCGTCCCCAGTGGACGGTCATGCTGTACCGCGTACAGCCACGCAGCCGTGATGCCGGACAGAATGGTCTGGCCCAGCAGCTTCTGTCGCGCGGTTAAGCCTCGCCGTGACGTGCTGAGCTTGATCCAGTCGTCTGCCGCGCCGAGGGCGCCGAAGCTGACCGCGACGAACAGGCCGATCTGCACGTATGGTTCAGAGAGGTCACCCCATAGCAGGACGGCCGTCACGATCGCCGCCACGATGAACACGCCCCCCATCGTCGGTGTGTCGCGCTTGCCGGCGTGCAGTTCATTCAGGCGCTCTGAGGCACTGTCAATGCGTTCGCGAAACCGCGATCGCAGCCAGCGGATGGCAAACGGTCCGAGAATCAATGCCGCGAAAAACGAGGTCGCGACCGCCAGCGCAATTCGCGCCGTCAGATGCGGCGGGAGCTGCCCGTCTACCGTCGCAGTGCCAAATCGATCCAGCCACCAGACGATCATGCCCGTCGCTCACAAAACCCGAAATCCGAAGCACGAAATCCGAAAGGGTTGATGGTTGATGGTTGATCGACACGTCTCACCATTCACCAGACCACCGGCTATCAACTACCAACGATCCACGACCCACTTGTCGCTTCAAAAGACATCGGGCGCCGGAGCATTGCACTCCGGCGCCCGACCGAGAGATGAGTCTTGCTGTGAAGCGGCGCTTGGAGTGATCGACCCAGTTAATCACTATGAACCCAATTGCCTGTCTGCTTCCGCCCGAGACGCCTTGGACGGTGCTGCGAAATCCCGCAATCCCACAGCACGACAGCAAGACTCTACGAATGGTTGGTTTGGTCAGGTCGCAGATGGTACTGCGACTCAGGCGGCCCTCCGCGATTTCGATTCGTGCTTGCGGGCGCCGGCGAGGTGCCGCAGTTGTTCGACGACCTGCTCCATGTGCATGCCGCGCGAGCCTTTGACGAGGATCACGTCCCCCGGTTCGAGCCAGCAGTCCAGCAGCAGATTGAGTGTGTCCATGTCGCGACAGGCGCCCAGGCAGCCGGCGTCCATGCCAGCATTTTTCGCACTCCCTGCGAGCTGCGCTGCCTGAGCGCCTAACGCGACGATTCGAGTCACTCCGCACCGCACCGCTTCGAGACCGACGCCCGCATGAAACTCCGCGGACTGCGGCCCCAGTTCCAGCATGTCGCCGGCGATCAACACACGCTGATTGGCTTCCTGCCAGTCACGGAGGAGTTCGCAGGCGGCCCGCATCGAGGCGGGGTTGGCGTTGTACGAATCGTCGATCACCGTCCACGGCCCGAGCGTGAGCACCTGGCAGCGTCCGGCGACCGGCCGGAACGTCTGCAGCCCGGCGGCGATTTCGGAGTCATGCATGCCCAGTTCGCGGGCGACGCCGACCGACAACAGCGCCGATGTCAGGAAATGCCGTCCGGCGGCATGGACGACGAACTTGGAGCGATCGACCTGGAACCGCAGCACGCCGCTGCCGATCTCGATGCCGCGGCCGACCACTTCGTTGTTCGTTCGAGTTCCGGCGCGCAGCACGCGGCACGTCGCCCGGTCGGCCAGTGCGCGGACGCGCTCGTCATCGCCGTTGATCACGGCGAAGCCCGACGCCGGCAGTGCCCGAAGCAGCTCGGACTTGGCATCGCAGATGTTTTCGATCGTTCCGAATTGTTCGAGATGTGCCGGACCGATGGCTGTCAGGACGCCGATTTCCGGTTCGGCCAGCGTCGCCAGCCGCGCAATCTCGCCGACCTGCGAAGCGCCGAACTCCAGCACGGCGAACTCGTGCTCGGGCCGGATCGTCAGCAGGCTGAGCGGGACGCCCCAGTGATTGTTGTAGTTTCCCGGACTCTCGATGCCGGCGAACCGGGCGGCGAGCGTCGCCTGCAACATGTGCCGCGTGGTCGTCTTGCCGACGCTGCCGGTGATGCCGATCAGCAGCGCGTCCATGCGCTGTCGATGCCAACCGGCGAAGTCCCACAGTGCCTGCAGGGTGTCCGCGACGGCAATCCCGGGCACACCTCGCGGGAGGAGTCCCTTTTCGCCGATGCATACACAGGCGCCGCGTGAGTGCGCGTCAGCAATGAACTGGTGACCGTCGTTCCGGGGCCCCTTGAGTGCCCAGAAGACGTCCCCACGACGGACCTTCCGCGAGTCGGTTTCGATCCGCTCGAAACCGGCCGACGTGTCGTCGACGCCGGCAACGCGGCCATTGACCGCCTTTGCCAGCTCGCTGATCCGTGCCAGGGTCATTTGAACGATTTCCATCAGCGACGTCGGCCGCTGAAGTTCAACTTGCCGAAAGCGCGCCGGCCAGCGGCGCGGGCTTGTACTGTGTGGACAGGTGTCGCCGGCACACGGCCCGGTCATCAAAGGGGACCGTGTTGGCGCCGATAATCTGAATACGTTCGTGTCCTTTTCCGGCGATCAGCACGCAGTCGCCTGGTTCAGCCCGATCGAGCGCCCAGATGATTGCGCGATCGCGCTGGACTTCGACGTGGCATTCAGGACCGCCGGGTACGCCGCAGAGGATTTCGTCGATGATCGCCTGGGGTGATTCGCTGCGGGGGTTGTCGCTCGTCACGACCAGCACATCGGCGGCCGCGGCGGCGGTTCCCATGGGGGCGCGCTTGGTCCGGTCCCGGTCGCCGCCCGCCCCGAACACGCAATAGATTCGTCCCGTCGTCGTCGGCCGGACCGCCGCAATGACCCGCTGCAGCGCGTCGGCCGTGTGGGCATAGTCGACGTAGACGTCGAACGGCTGGCCGCAGTGGATGCGTTCCAAACGGCCGGGAACCGCTTCCAGCGTGCTCAGTCCGGCAGCGATCGCGTCGAGAGAGAAACCGAAATGAATTCCGGCGGCCGCCGCGGCCAGGCAGTTGCTGATGTTATGCCGACCGATCAGCGGCGTGTGCACGTCGGCGTGTGTTCCGCCATGCTGCAGGACAAACGACGATCCGTCATGGCTGCTGCGGATGCTGGCGGCCGTGACATCGGCCGTATTGTCGATGCCGAATGTGCAGAGCTGTGCCGACTTCGGGACGCGATCCGCGAGCGAGATGGCGCCGGGATCGTCGGCGTTCAGGACGGCGAGGCCGCTGCGCTTGAGCATGTCGAGGATCGTCGACTTCGCCGCGAGGTATGCCGCAAAGGTGCCGTGGTAGTCGAAGTGATCCTGCGTGATGTTCGTGACGACGCCGACGTCCAGCAATGTGCCGCTGCAGCGTCGCTGCTCCAGGGCGTGACTCGAGAGTTCCACCGCGGCGAACCGGGCGCGGCGGGCCGCGGTGGCCGAGAGCCACGCGGCCAATGACCTGGAGTCCGGAGTTGTCAGGGTCGCCGGGGCGCGTTCGACGCTGTCGGAGTATTCAATGGTGCCGAGCAGTCCGGTCGGGTGCCCGGCGTGCTGCAACAGGGCGCGCGTCAGCCAGGTCGTCGTGGTCTTGCCATTGGTGCCGGTGACGCCGACGAGACCCAGCCGCCACGAGGGATAGGCGAACAAGGCGTGGCAGAGTTCGGCATATGCGCGGCGGACATCCGACACGACGCATTGCGGCACGCCAAACCCGGGGAGGGGCCGGTCGGTTAAGATTGCGGCAGCACCAAGAGAGACGGCCTCGGCGACGTACGCATTGCCGTCGTGGCTGGTGCCCGGAATCGCGGCAAACACCGTCGTGTTGTCACAGTCGGCGCTATGCGCGACGGCATCCTGTGCGACGACGTCGGCACAGCCGATGAAACTTGCCGACGGCAACAGCCGTCGCAAGCTCACGGACATCGTCGGTCGCCTGGTCCTGGGAACCATGAGATACGGCGCGTCCTGCCCCTGCCGCCGGCGTCCGGGCCGGAGGAGAGCGATCGTGTGCGGCGGACTGCGTCCGGGGAAACCCGTATGCAGCACGCTTTCGCAGTGATGTGGGGTGATGGCCCGATCGACTGAAACGTCGCTCGGATGAGCGGCCGGATTCTGGCGATTTCACCCGGACGGTCAATTGGAGTTGGCGTAATTTCAAAACCGTCTCGCCGAGTTTGTAAACGTTACAGGCGATCGGTCAGGGCAGAGGGGCCGGGGAACTGTGGGAACCTCTGATGACAGCTTGTGTCCAGCGGCCGGGGTGGTCGTTTTGAGCACTCACGTACGGTCGCTATAGTCGGTGGTTTCCAGCAATTCGAGGAGAGACAGACGTGTTTGAGACGGTCACGGTTGTCGGCGCGACAGGCGCCGTGGGCACCATCATGCGGCAGCTCTTGGAGCAGCGGAACTTTCCAGCGAAGAAGTTCCGGTTCCTGGCGTCGAAGCGGAGCGCCGGCTCGACGCTGAATTTCCGCGGCCGCCCCGTGGTCGTCGAAGAATTGACGAAATCGGCGTTCGCCGGCAGCGACCTGGTGATCGCTTCGACTCCCGACGACGTAGCGGCCGAATACCTCCCCGCCGCCGTCGAGGCGGGCGCGACGGTGATCGACGAATCGGGTTACTGGCGAATGAAGGACGGCGTCGCCCTGGTGATCCCCGAGGTCAATCCGCAGGACGCCCTCAACGCCAAGGGCATTATTGCCAGTCCGAACTGCTCCACGACGCAGATGGTCATGGCGCTGCAGCCGCTGCACGCGGCCGCCGGGGTGAATCGCGTCATTGTCAGTACCTATCAGGCGACCAGCGGCGTCGGCGTCTCGGGCACGCACGACCTGATCGAAGGGACCAAGGCGCACCTGGCTGGCCAGCCATACAAGTACACGGCTTTCAAGCATCCGATTGCGTTCAATGCGATTCCGCAGATCGGCGGCGACAAGGAAGCGGGCTACACCAGCGAAGAAATGAAGATGGTGTACGAGACCCGCAAGATCATGGGCGCACCGCAGATGCAGATCAGCGCGACCTGCGTGCGGATCCCGGTCTCCAACTGTCACAGCGAGACGATCTGGGTCGAAACCGACCGACCCGTCTCCCCCGAAGAGGCCCGCACGCTCTTCAGCGGGTTCCCTGGTCTCAAGGTCGTCGACGACCTGAAGTCCTCGCAGTATCCGTTGCCGAGCACGTCCGACGGTTCCGACCTCGTGTTCGTCGGTCGAATTCGCAAGGACCTCTCGCATCCCAATGGATTAACGTTCTGGTGCGTCAGTGACAATCTGCGAAAGGGAGCTGCCACCAACGCCGTGCAGATCGCCGAATTGCTGGCGAAACATCGGTTCGGCAAGTAAGTCCCGCGTTTCGCCCTGACACGACATTCCTGCAACGGCCATTCACTCATGGAAACCTTCAACTACCGTAACGGCGAACTCTACTGCGAAGACGTCCGCGTCGCTGACCTCGCGGCTGAGTACGGCACCCCGCTGTGGATCTACTCGCAGGCCAAGTTCCTCCACGAATTCCGCGCCATCCGCGACGCCTTTGCCGCCGTCGATCCGGTGATCTGCTATTCGGTGAAGGCCAACGGCAACCTGAGCCTGCTCAAGCTGCTCAACGAGGCCGGCAGCAGCTTCGATATCGTCTCCGGCGGCGAGCTCTATCGCGTGCAGCAGGCCGGTGCAGACACGACCCGCGTGATCTTCGCCGGCGTCGGCAAGACGGATGAAGAGATCCGCTTCGGCCTGTCCGCCAACATCCTGATGTTCAACGCGGAAAGCGAAGCGGAGCTGGATGCCATCTCGGCCGTCGCGAAGTCGATGAACCGCGTTGCGCCTGTCGCGTTGCGGCTCAATCCGGATATTGATGCCAAGACCCATGCCAAAACCACGACTGGCAAGAAGGGGAACAAGTTCGGCATGGATATCGAGCGCGGCACCGTGCTCGCTGCCAAAGTCCTGGCCGATCCGCATCTGGAGTTGCGCGGCATCCACATGCACCTCGGCTCGCCGATTCTGACGATTGACCCGTACGAACAAGCGGCAAAGAAGGCCCTGGAAGTCGTCCGCGACCTCCGCGCCGCCGGCCACAAGACGAACTGGATCAATCTCGGCGGCGGCTTCGGCCTCAGCTATCGCGGCGACGAAGCGCCGCCGGTCAAGCAGTATGCCGACGTCATCATCCCCTACGTGAAGCAGGCCGAATGCCGGCTGGTCATGGAGCCCGGCCGCCGCATCTGCGGCAACGCCGGCGTCCTCGTGACCCGCGTGATCTTCACCAAGCGCGAAGGGGGCAAGCTGTTCATCATCCAGGACGGCGGCATGAACGACCTCGTCCGGCCGGCGATGTATGACTCGTTCCATCGCATCTGGCCGGTCCAGCCGGCCGTCGCCGCGCCGAAGGACTATGAGGCGGAGGTCCCGGGCTGCGAGCCGGCCGACGTCGTCGGCCCGATTTGCGAATCCGGCGACTACCTCGCCAAAGGCCGCTGGCTCCCCCCGGTCGCTCGCGGCGACCTGCTCAGCGTCTTCAGCGCCGGCGCCTACGGCACCGCCATGAGCAGCCACTACAACGCCCGCCCGCTGGGAGCCGAAGTCCTGGTGGACGGTCGCAGCGCCCGCCTGATCCGCAGACGCGAAACCTACGCAGACCTCCTGCAGACGGAAGTCGAAGCACTGGCGGGGGCTGCAGAATGAAGAAAATGGCCGACAATTTATTCGGCGCGCGGGGCTGCTATTCCCGTCTTTTCTGGCGTAGCCGGGCCGCGGCTTCGATGCAGTCGCTAAGAGATTGCGGCGTGCCTTGTCCCTGATAGGTACACCACATCTGAAGAGCCTCTATCGTCACCGCTCCTGGCAACCCCGCACGTTCGTACTCCAAAATAGGCGAATGGACGACTGATTGGAGCCGCCACAACCAAAGCTGGTCGAGTCGCGGGTCCATTGGTGCTCGACCAATCAGCCACGACAGCACGAAAAAACTGCTCATATACAGAGTGAGAAGCAGCACGATCCCAGCCAGCACCCTCACGGCGCGTTTGATGATCCGGCGGGGGCGGGTCGCGGGCGGCACGGCGGGATTGTACCAACGCGTAACATTCGGTCCGATCGACGCTCAGCCGAAGCGACGGGGTTTTTGATGTGCCCGTGGTAGAATGCGAGCATGGCACAACCTCGAAAGCGACGAATTGCCAGATGGATCGCCGCCGGCTTGCTGGCCCCGGTTGTGCTCCTTTCCCTCTACGTGTGCGCCTACTTGGCCGCCGCATGGTTCGAAGGTTACCGATACGGCGGAGATCCAGTCATTCGCAATCTGGCAGTTTTCAGTCCACTGCAAGAGTACGGAAGTTCCGATGCGCCGGGCGGCCTGGAGTTCAAGGCCGCAGAGATGTACTTCGTGAACGGGGGAAGTGTTCCACCCATGCGGGTGTACGAGGTAGCCAAAGAACTTCGAAAAGCGGGCCGGCTGTAGTCTGCTAACAGCGCTGTGGGAGCTCCGCGTCAACCGTTGTCGACGCGCTCCGCCCGCCTTGGATAGCATTCTTACTGAGGTGGCCCGGCTTTCGGCCGGCCGGCTCAACCCAATCCAGCGGCGCGCGTTCGGTCGGGGGGTCCGTCCGGCACGCGGCCGCAGTCGAGGGCAGGAGCGGTGATGAGACGTCGAGTCGTCGTGACGGGCATGGGGTGCGTGACCCCCATCGGCAATACTGTGGAATCCATGTGGCAGTCCCTCCAGGAGGGACGCAGCGGCATCGACAAGATCACGCACTTCGACGCCTCGAGTTTCCCGACGAAGTTCGCGGCCGAAATCAAGGGCTTCAATCTGGCGGACTACGTCAACGCGCCGGAGCGGTTTGAATATGCCGGGCATAACATCCGCTACGCCATCGGAGCCGCCACTCAGGCCGTGAAAGACGCCGGTCTCGATTCGGGAGATCACGATCCGGCGCGGTTCGGCGTGTACCTGGGCGCTGGAGAAGGGCAGCAGGATTTCTTCTTATTCATGAAGCTGATCGCCGAAGCCTCGCGTGATGGCAACTTCGACGTCGGCGAGTTCACGCGGCTGGGACTGGAAAAACTGAACCCGCGGTTCGAGATGGAGCAGGAGCCGAACATGCCGGCCGGGCACCTGGCCAGCCTGTTCAACGCCCAGGGACCGAACCTGAATTGCCTCACGGCCTGCGCGGCCTCCAGCCAGGCGATCGGCGAGGCGACCGAGATCATTCGTCTCGGCGAGGCCGACGTGATGCTGTCCGGCGGCGCCCACAGCATGATCCACCCGTTCGGGCTGACGGGATTCAATTTGCTCACGGCGCTCTCCACGCATAACGAAGATCCGCAGCGCGCATCACGGCCGTTTGACAAGAATCGGGACGGCTTCGTCCTCGGCGAAGGCGCCGGCATGCTGATTCTCGAAGAGTTGGAGCATGCGCGGCGTCGCGGCGCCAAGATCCACGGCGAGGTGGTCGGCTACGGGTCGACCGCCGACGCTTATCGCATCACCGACATCCATCCCGAAGGCCGCGGCGCCACCGGCTGCATCAACATGGCGCTCGCGGATGCGAAGCTGAACCCCGAGGACGTCCAGTACATCAACGCCCACGGCACCAGCACCGAGGTCAACGACAAGGTGGAGACGGCCGCCATCAGGCAGGCGTTCGGTGCACAGGCCTACAAAACGCCGGTCTCCAGCACCAAGAGCATGATGGGGCACCTGATTGCCGCTGCCGGCAGTGCCGAGGCGATCGTCTGCCTGCTGGCGATCCGTGACGGGATCCTGCCCCCCACGACAAACTACGAAGAGCCCGATCCGGAATGCGATCTGGATTACATTCCGAACGCCGCCCGCAAGGCGCCCGTCCGCAATGCCTTGTCCAACAGCTTCGGCTTCGGCGGCCAGAATATTTCGCTGGTGTTCTCGGCATTCCAGGCGTGACTCGTCCGGGGCCGGCGTAGAATTGAGGCGGCGGAGTTCGGCCCCGCCGCCGGTAACCCACCAAGACAGGACCTAGACCGATTCGGAGCCGATTGTCCCGTGTCGTCGACCGCTCAACGCGCATTCCGATTGCTGATTGCCGACGACGACGCGGGGTTCCGCGAGACCGTCCAGGAAATCCTCGCGCCCGGATACGAGACGATCGCCGTGGACTCGGGCGAAGCGGTGATTGACGTCGTCCGCCAGACATCCGTGCATCTGATCCTGACCGACGAGCACATGCACCAGCTCGGCGGCGTCGAGACGGTGTCGATCGTGCGGACGATTCGTGCCGACCTCCCGTGCATCCTGATTACGTCTGACATGACCGAAGACTTGCAGCGGCGGGCCGAATTGATTCGGATTTACGCCGTGCTCCGCAAGCCTCCGCATCCGCAGCGGTTGCTGCAGACGGTTGAGGACGCCCTGATTGAGACCTATTCGGCCAGCGCCTGACGGAGCGGGCGTCGGCAAATCGCTCTGGCACGGCTCACGGCCAATTGATACTTTCCCGCCCCGTCGCCGTTCCCTGTTGTGCGGCGCCTCCCCGATTTCGACGACACTGACGTGACTGGCTACACCGTACATACCGGCACTTCCAAAAAGTTCGCATCCGGCTGGGATCGAGTCTTCTCGGGAAAGCCGAAAGCCAAGGCTGCAGGCAAGGCGTCCTCGAAGCGCGCTTCGCAGACGACAAAACGCCGCAAAAAGTCGTGATCCGGACGCGAATGCCGGCGGCTTGCACCGCCGTCGAAATCTCCCTTAATCGCAGCATGCAAGGAGGCATGTTCATGAACGATCAACTTCCCGAAGACGATGACCTCGTGGACGCGGCGTCCCTGAGCGACGCCGATGACGATTTTGAAGAGATTTCCAGCGACGAGGTCGATCGGGTCGTCGAAGCGCTGGATGCCCTGGCGGCGACTTCGGAGAGCGAAAACATTCGCTTTTTCCTGGAAGAAGCATCGATGAAGATCTACCTGCTGGTGTATGGCGACGAAGAACCGCACGCCGAGGCCGCCTGAGACCCGGAATTCAGTCAGTCGAATCGCAAGTTGTATCCACCCCGGAGGGCACTCAGCCCTGCCGGGGTTTTCTGTTGCGCCGTCAAGTTGCTCAGGTTCTCCTGACCAGCCGCGCCCGTCAGGAAGCGGTCCGAGCCTCGCAGCGCTCCCTTACGGTCGCGGCTAGTAGAAAGCGCCACGACGCTCGCCCCACGAGTCACCCTGGAAATCTGGGGAGAAGAACCGGGCCGATCGTTGACCACTGAAGTCGTGCGGGGTAGACTCTCGATCAGTTTTCTCAATAGTTCTCTGGTCCCTCCATTAGCTCTTTTGATTGACTGCTGCCGTGCATCTGCGGAACGTCGAGATTTTCTGTGACACCGTCGTCCACCGGAGCTTTTCCAAAGCGGCCGGCGCGCGGGGGATCTCACAGCCGGCGGTCAGCCAGGCCATTCAGCAACTGGAAGAGCGGTTGGGACTTACGCTGATTGATCGATCGAAGAGGCCGCTGGAACTCACACCGGCCGGACATGTCTATTACGACGGTTGCCGCAAGCTGCTCGACGACTTCCGCGAGGTCGAAGAGCGCGTGCAGGAGCTCAATGGCCGTGTGATCGGGAGAATCCGGATTGCGGCCATCTACTCGATCGGACTCCTGCAGATGTCCGAGTACGTGCAGGAATTCGAGTCCCGCCATCCGGAAGTCGACCTGCGGGTCGAGTATCTGCACCCGGACGAAGTCTATTCACGGGTGCGGCGCGACGAAGCGGACTTCGGCCTCGTGTCGTTTCCCAGGGACGGCGGCGACGTGGCCAGCATTCCCTGGCAGCACCAGGAAATGGGACTGGTCGTGCCGCCGCGGCATCCGCTGGCAGGTCAGGCGCTGCGCAAGCTCGCCGACTTGCAGGGGGCACGGTTCGTCGGCTTCACTCCGGACCTCACGATCCGCCGTGAAACCGATCGCCTGCTGAAGAAGCACCGCGTCAGCGTCGAACTCGTGCACGAGTTCGACAACATCGAGAACATCAAGCGGGCCGTCGAGATCGGCGCCGGCGCGGCGATTCTGCCGCTGGCGACCGTGCGTCGAGAAGTCGACTCCGGGCTGCTGGTGGCGGTGCATTTCCAGGATGTGCAGTTCGTCCGGCCGCTCGGGATTATTCATAAACGGCATAAACACCTGTCGATGGCGGCCGAGCGCTTTGTGCAACTGCTGTGCGAAGAACTCGGTTCGGAGAGCCCCGCGACGAGCGGTGGTCGGAAACCCACGGCGGCGACGGCGTAAACGCCGAACCAGCCGGCCGACTTCTCGGTCCTGGCTCGGCGAAAGTTCCAGCAGCCGGAAACCGTCCGGCCCCGAGTAACACGATTTTCGCAGTCGTAGCTCGCTGCGAGCGAGATTGATCAGAGTCCTTAAGGAGCATGACCGTGACAGACATCCGCCACGGCCAAATTGCAATCCGGCAACAGTTCGCCACACCGGAGGCTGTCGGTCTTTACGATCCCGCGTACGAGCACGATGCGTGCGGCGTCGGTTTCGTCGCACACCTCAAGGGGGTCGCCTCGCGGCAGATCGTCGATGACGCCGAACGGATCCTGCGCCACATGACGCATCGCGGCGCGTGCGGTTGCGAGGAGAACACCGGCGACGGCGCCGGTATCCTTACGGCGCTGCCCGACGCGTTTCTGCGCAAAGTCGCGCGCCGCGATCTGGGCGTGGAACTGCCGGAATTCGGCCGCTATGCCGCCGGCGTCGTCTTCCTGCCGACCGATCCGCAGCAGCGCGACGATTGCAAGCAGGCCGTCAATGAAATCATCGAGGTCCAGGGACAACAGTTGCTCGGCTGGCGACCGCTGCCGACCGCAGCGGATCGGGCCAACATCGGGCCGTCGGCGCGGGCCGGCGAACCGGTGATGGAGATGCTGTTTATCGGCGCGGCGTCCGACATCGACCGCGAAGCCTTCGATCGGCAGTTGTTCGTGATCCGCAAATGGGCCAGCCGGCACTTGCGGACGGAATCGGAGTTGTCACAGGCGCTGATGTTCTACATCTGCAGCCTGTCGTCTCGAATCATCGTCTACAAGGGGATGCTGACCCCGGAACAGGTGCTGCCGTACTTTCCCGATCTGCAGGACCGGGATTACGTCAGTCACCTGGCAATGGTTCACAGCCGGTTTTCGACGAACACATTTCCGAGCTGGGACCGCGCGCACCCGCTGCGGTTCATCGCCCATAACGGCGAAATCAACACGCTTCGCGGCAATGCCAACTGGATGACCGCCCGGCAGGGGGTGATGTGCAGCCCGCTGTTTGGCGACGACCTGAGCAAGCTGTTCCCGGTCGTCGAGCCGCACTGTTCGGACTCCGGAAACTTCGACAACGCGCTGGAACTTCTCGTCCAGGCCGGCCGCTCGCTCCCCGAGGCGGTCATGATGATGATCCCCGAAGCGTGGCAGAACCACGAGTCCATGCCGGAGGACAAGCGGGCGTTCTACGAGTACCACTCGGCGCTGCAGGAGCCGTGGGACGGCCCGGCGTCGGTGTCGTTCACGGACGGCGACTGCATCGGCGCCGTCCTCGACCGCAACGGTCTGCGTCCCAGCCGGTACTACGTCACGCAGGACGATCGCGTGATCATGGCCAGCGAGGTCGGCGTCCTCGACATCGCGCCGGAGAACGTGAAAAGCAAGGGCCGCCTGCAGCCGGGCAAGATGTTCCTGGTGGACTTCAAAGCGGGGCGGATCGTCGACGACGAAGAACTCAAGCGTCGTGTCGCCGCGCGCCGGCCTTACGGTGAATGGCTCCGCAACCAGCGGCTGACGTTGTCCGAACTCGTGGCCGCTCGGGGCGATGTGCCGCGGACGGAACAGTCGAACGGCGCCCACCGTCCGTCGCTGCTCGAGCTCATGCAGTCCTTCGGATACACGACCGAGACGCTGCAGTTCATGCTGATTCCGCTGATCAAGTCCAAGAAGGATCCGATCAGCTCGATGGGCGATGACACGGCCTTGGCTTGCCTGTCGGACAAGCCGCGGCTGCTGTACGACTACTTCAAGCAGCTTTTTGCGCAGGTCACGAATCCGCCGATCGACTCGATCCGCGAAGAGATCGTGATGAGCCTGGAGTGTTTCATCGGCCCGGAAGGCAACCTGCTGGAGACGACCGAGAAGCAGTGTCATCGGCTGGCTGTCCCGCATCCCATCCTGACGGATGAGGAAATCGACACGCTCAAGCAACTCAATCACCGTGGCTGGAAGAGCCGGACGATCGACATCACGTGGCCGCGGGCCGAAGGCCCGGCCGGACTACGTCCCGCCCTCGACCGCATCTGCCGCGAAGCCGAAGAAGCGATCGCCCAGGGTTACAGCCTCGTTGTCCTCAGCGATCGCGCCTGTTGTCACGACCGCGTGCCGGTGAGCGCGCTGCTGGCTTGCGGCGCGGTGCATCACCACCTCATCTGCCACGAGTTGCGGACCCGCATCGGTATCGTGCTCGAGACCGGCGAAGCCCGCGAAGTGCACCACTTCTGCCTGCTCGCGGGTTACGGCGCTGACGCCGTGAATCCGTACCTGGCGTTTGAAGCGATCCGCAACGCCCGCACGCATGGCGAGCTGGCGGACGAATACACGGATGAAAAGATCGTTGCCGCCTACCGCAAGGGAGTGTTCAAGGGCATGCTCAAGGTGATGGGCAAGATGGGCATTTCCACCTTGCAGAGCTACAAGGGCGCGCAGATTTTCGAGGCCCTCGGCCTGTCCGACGACGTCGTCGAACGCTGCTTCGCCGGCACCGCCAGCCGCATCAAGGGGATCGGGTTCGAAATCATCGCCGAAGAGCTGCTGCGGCGGCACGAGCAGGGTTTCCCGTCGCGCGACGAATCCCGGCGGCTGCCCGTGTTGCCCAACCACGGACTCGTGCACTGGCGGCACGGCGGCGAGCGGCACGCCTGGAATCCGTTCACGATCTCCGAAATTCAGCAGGCCGCGCGCAACGGCGACAAGGCTGCCTACGAGCGGTTCGCGAAGCTCATCAACGAGCACGCCGTCCGAGAAGGCGCTCTCCGCGGTTTGCTGCAGTTCAAACCGATGAATCCGGTCCCGCTGGACGAAGTCGAGCCGGCCGCCGAAATCGTCAAGCGGTTCTGCACCGGGGCGATGAGCTACGGCTCCATTTCCAAGGAGGCCCACGAGACCATGGCGATCGCCATGAATCGCATTCAGGGCAAGAGCAACACCGGGGAGGGGGGCGAGGACTACGAGCGCTTTGCTCCGCTCGACAATGGAGACAGCAAGCGTTCGGCCATCAAGCAGGTCGCCAGCGGACGCTTCGGCGTGACGTCCTGGTACCTCACGAACGCAGACGAATTGCAAATCAAGATCGCCCAGGGGGCCAAGCCAGGGGAAGGCGGCGAGCTCCCCGGACACAAGGTCGACAAGATCATTGCCGCGACGCGGCACTCAACACCCGGCGTCGGCCTCATCAGCCCGCCGCCGCATCATGACATCTATTCGATCGAAGACCTCGCGCAGCTCATCTTCGATCTGAAGAATTCCAACCCGTCCGCGAAGATCAGCGTCAAGCTGGTCTCCGAGGTCGGCGTCGGCACAATCGCGGCCGGCGTCGCGAAAGGGCATGCCGACAAGATCCTGATCTCCGGGGACTCCGGCGGCACCGGGGCTTCACCGCTGACCAGCATCAAGCATGCCGGCCTGCCCTGGGAACTCGGCATCGCCGAGACCCACCAGACGCTGGTGATGAACGACTTGCGCAGCCGCGTCAAACTCGAGACCGACGGCCAGCTCAAGACCGGCCGCGACGTCGTGATCGCCTGCCTGCTCGGCGCCGAGGAGTTCGGTTTCGCCACCGCGCCGCTGATCACGCTCGGCTGCATCATGATGCGCAAGTGCCACCTCAACACCTGCCCGGTAGGTGTGGCGACGCAGGACCCGGAACTGCGCGCGAAGTTCAGCGGCAAGCCGGAGTCGGTCGTCAATTACCTGTTCATGGTGGCCGAGGACGCGCGACAGATCATGGCCCAGCTCGGCTTCCGCACCATCAACGAGATGGTGGGACGCGTGGACGTGCTGGATCACGCGCAATTGCGGAGCCACTGGAAAGCGAAGCATATCGATCTCTCGCCGATCCTGACGCCAGCGCCCAAGCCGCATGCGGACGTCGGCACGTACTGCCAGAAGCCGCAGAACCACGGCCTGGAACAGACGCTCGATCAGTTGCTGCTGATTCCGGAATGCCGGCGGCAGGGAGCGATCGACCGCGCGGAGCGCGTGACGCTCGATCTGAACATCCAGAACATCGACCGCGCGTTCGCCACCACACTCAGTCACGAGATCTCCAAGAAATGGGGACCAGCGGGCCTGCCGGAGGACACGATCCGTCTGCGGTGCCGCGGGTCGGCCGGACAGTCCGTCGCCGCGTGGGCCGTGGGAGGCGTGACCATTGAGATCATCGGCGATGCCAATGACTACGCCGGCAAGGGGCTGTCCGGCGGCAAGCTGATCGTGCATCCGCCCGAAGGTTCGGCCTTTGCCCCGGAAGACAACATCATTGTGGGCAACGTCGCCCTGTACGGCGCTACGGAAGGGGAGGCGTACTTCCGTGGCCGGTCCGCCGAGCGGTTCTGCGTGCGCAACTCCGGTGCGAAAGCAGTCATTGAAGGGGTCGGCGACCACGGTTGCGAGTACATGACGGGCGGGCGCGTCGTCGTGCTGGGGCCGACGGGGCGCAATTTTGCGGCCGGCATGTCGGGCGGTGTGGCGTACGTCTGGGACCCGTACAACCGGCTGCTCGCCAATTGCAATCTGGAGATGGTCGAACTCGAGCGCGTCGAGGAGATCGACGACGTGGCCGAACTCAAGGAACTCATCGGCCGCCATCAGATTTACACCGGCTCGACGGTCGCCCGGGAGATTCTCGACCGCTGGGACGAGTGCCTGCCGCAGTTCATGAAGGTGATGCCGCAGGACTACAAGCGGGCGCTGAGCGAACTGAAGACGGCCGCCGCCGCTGAAGCGGCCGGCATCGAATCGATGTCCGGTTTCTTCACGGTCCCCGCCGGGCTGCTGTCCGCGAAGCGGCATTGAACCGGCGAAAGACGCGAAATCAGCGAAAAAAACTGGTCGCCAGATGTGCGGAGCTCATCTGCAAAGACGAATCGTACGCGATCATGGGGGCATGTTTTGAGGTCTACAAAGTCGTCGGCTGCGGCTTCGTGGAGCCTGTTTATCAGAAGTGTCTGGAGTTCGAGCTTCGGCAAGCGCGGTATTCCTGCAATTCCGAAAGCCGAAGTTGGAGATTCATCACAAAGGGACGCCTCTCGATCTGCACTACGAACCTGACTTTGTATGTTTTGGAAAATCATTCTCGAAATTAAAGCTGTTTCAGGCTTGGACGATGCGTTTCGATCGCAAGTGCACAATTATCTGAAAGCCACCGGATTCGAACTGGGCCTGCTGGTGAATTTCGGAGCTCACCCCAAACTTCAACACGAGCGAATTGTGCGATCAAGAACCTGAATTCCTCGGACGTTCGCCGCTTCCTTTTTCGCGACTTTCGCTTTTTTCGCGGTTGTTTGTTTCAGTGTTCCAGAGCGTGTGTCATGGGTAAGCCGACCGGTTTCAAAGAGTTTCCCCGCCAGACTTCGCCTGAGCGCGAGCCCGTAGAGCGGCTGCGCGACTGGAACGAGTTCGCCGAAAAGCTCCCGGTCGTCGCATTGCGCGACCAGGGGGCACGTTGCATGGATTGCGGCATCCCCTTCTGCCACACCGGCGACATCATGGCCGGCATGGCGGCCGGGTGCCCGTTGCACAACCTCATCCCGGAATGGAACGATCTCGTCTATCACGACCAGTGGGAAGAGGCCCTCGACCGGCTCCACAAAACCAATAACTTTCCGGAGTTCACCGGCCGCGTCTGCCCGGCGCCGTGCGAAGGCTCCTGTGTGCTGGGCCTCATTGAACCGCCGGTTGCCATCAAGCAGATTGAAAAGTCGATTGTCGACCGCGGATTCAAGGAGGGCTGGGTGCAGCCCCTTCCGCCACAGCAGCGTACGGGCAAGAAGATTGCCGTCGTCGGCTCCGGTCCCGCCGGCCTCGCCGCCGCCGCGCAGCTCAATCATGCCGGGCATTCCGTCACCGTCTTCGAGCGCGCCGATCGCATCGGCGGCCTCTTGATGTACGGCATCCCCAACATGAAACTGGAGAAGTGGATCGTGGACCGTCGCGTGCAGCTCCTGCGCGACGAGGGGGTCGCGTTCGTGACCGGCTGCGAGATCGGGAAAGATAAACCGGCGGGCGAACTGCAATCCGAGTTCGACGCCATCCTGCTCTGCACGGGGGCCACGCGTCCGCGCGACCTGCCGATCCCCGGCCGCGAACTCAGCGGCGTCCATTTTGCTATGGAGTTCCTGACGGCCAACACCAAGTCGCTGCTCGACCGCTTCGGCAGCGGCCCGTTCGACACCAACGGCCGGGCGATCAGATTTCCGACCGGCAAGGAGCCAGGCGAGTTCCTGTCGGCCGCCGGCAAGCATGTGATCGTGATCGGCGGCGGCGACACGGGCAACGACTGCCTGGGGACGAGCCTGCGTCACGGCTGCAAGAGCCTCACGAACTTCGAGATCGTGCCGCGGCCCCCCGAGCAGCGCGCCGCCGGTAATCCCTGGCCGCAGTGGCCGCGCATCTTCCGCGTGGATTATGGCCACGCCGAAGGGGAACGGGTTCACGGTCGCGACCCGCGCGAATTCTCCATCGAAACCGTCGAGTTCCTGGGAGACTCCGCCGGCAAGGTCCGCGCGCTCAAGACGATGCAGGTCGACTGGAGCAAGCCCGCGACCGGTGGCGCGCCGTTTACGAAAGTCGCAGGCTCCGAGCGGGAGTGGCCCGCCGACCTGGTCCTTCTGGCACTGGGCTTCCTCGGCCCGGAGCATCCGGTGGCAGACCAGCTCGGCGTCAAGATTCGCGAGGGCCGCGGCGCCATGAGCTGGTACGAAGGGGACTACGGCCGCTATGCGACGAACGTCCCGAACGTGTTCGTCGCCGGCGATTGCCGTCGCGGTCAGAGCCTGGTCGTCTGGGCCATCAACGAAGGCCGCGAAGCCGCCCGCGAGTGTGACCGCTTCCTGATGGGTGTGACGCAGTTGGCCTGATACGTGCGATTGCCAATCTGCAATACGAAATCACAAATCGCGAGCCGATTGCGTATTTCGTATCGTGAACTCCGCGACAGCAAACACGCAGCGCGCGTCCGAATGGAGGTCCTCGGTCCATTTCGCGCACCCCGCGGGCTGATGCGGATTGCATGAGATACTCAGCAGTCCGTGGAACACTCTCCGTATTCGCCGGCCCGGACCGGTCAGTCCGGCCCGACACCACAAATTCTTTCGCGTCGCGGCTCACACGGCTGGGACATCCTGGCACATCGCCGCTTGCCGCCTTACCGGGCGAACTGAAGGCCGATGCTCAACTGGCTCATCAGGAACGTGTGGTAATTGATTGACGACGACGGGAACTCCACAGGCCGCCACTGGATCGAGTCCGCCGCATTGGCCACCCAGCCGACCGCCGTGAGATTGTAGCCGAACGTCAACTGGCGTCGTCGGGCTGGGCTCATCTTCCGCAGTCCCAGGAATGTGTCGAAGACGTCTAACTGGCAATTGACGCCCAGGTTGACCATCGGCGACACGTGGATATGGTTTTCCTGGCTGTTTGAAGTTCGTGTTGTTGGCGAACATGTCGAGTGCTGGACTGAAATTGCCCAACCCAAACGGATCCTGAGAGTTGTAGTAGTACGCGTTGCCAATCCCGTACCCCTGGATCTTTGACTGTTCAAAGTTGGCGAGCAGGCCGGCAGATCCCGTCCACCACATGCTGAACAGGCCCTTGCCTTCGCCGAGGTCGCCGCGGAGCCCGATCTCCGGGCCGGCCAGATGGCTCGTAACGGTCGAATTCAGGACCGATTCCAGCATCGGATACAACGGGCCGACAATATCCGTCGGCCGGAACGTGCTGCCGCCGGACGTGCCGCCGCCGGTACCGCCGCCGGTACCGCCCGCATCGACCTGGTATCCGAACCCGCTGTCCAGACCCCGGAACCCGAACCGGTCGTCAATAAACTGGTACCGCACGCCGGTGAACGCTTTGATGCTCGCGTGCGGCCGGTGATACAGCTCGCCCAGATAGTAGTTCACGTTGCCGCCGCCCGTGTTCACATGCGTGTCGACATGCCACAGTAAGTCATACCGCGCGATAGTACCCGTGATTCCTGTGCCGAGTGTGCCCGGAAACAATACTGGTGCTCCGCCGATTCCGTCATTCCAGATCGGGTTGTTATCGATCAGCGGCAGGAAGCCGGTCCGCATGGACAGCAGGAATGCGCCAGGCGCGCCTTGGATATCTCCGATCAATCCGGTGGTGTCGAAGCCGGCGATCATGTTCTGCGTGATGGGCACGCCATTGACGTTGTCCTGGCCATACTGAACCTGATCGCTCGCGGTGAACGCCCACCACGTTTCTGCGGACCAGCCAGTGCCGTCTCCGTTAAAGAAGCCGCCCCGAAGCCGCATGCCGTTTGACGACATCGGATTGTCGAGGATGCTCGTGCTCCTCTGGATCGGGAACAGATATGTTGAAGCACCTCCGGTGCCGGTAATCAGCGTTTCGGTCGTGAGGTCCGTACGCTGGACGATCTCCGACCAGACGCCGGGCCCGACCCAGAACAAGTTTGCGGTTGCCGTTCCAGTCCCGCCCCCCGTGCCGCCACCGCTCGTACTCCCGGAGCCGACGGGCAGACCCGGCGGATTCGTCAGCGTCCAGGTGTTGATGGCAGGTGGTTCATGGGAAAGCCGATCGAGCGGAATCAGCGGCGAACCGATCCGTGAGGAGCCCGGTCCGGAAAGATTGCTGTGCAGGTATTCGGTCGTGAACCAGTATTGCCGCTTGTTCTGCAGGATCCGGTTGACCCAGTTGCCGTTCGTCTGAAACGTCTGGCTCTGCAAAACGCTCGGAGGGAGCTGCGCCCCCATGGCCGGGTACGGCAGCGAGTTCGCGGCTGCCGGCGGCGGCAGCGGGTTCGTGGTTGAGAATTGCGGCTGGAACACTCCGGGATTCATCGGAGTCTGTGCCAGGTAGGGGTCAGGATACCCCCCGCTGTTGACGAATCCACCCCCGGGCAAAGAGGTGTACGCCGGAGCCGGCTGAGCAAAGGTCGTGCTGCTCACGACCAGTGGCCCCAGCAGGCTCAACAGTGCCGTCGCCCAGTGTTGCATCCGCATCAGTGCGTCCTTGACTATTGGTCCCGGACTTCTCACGGCGAGGGCTCGAGGACGGGCCCCGATCGCCTGTGCCCGGGAAGGTCATTCACGCTGTATCGTTCGGTCATAACCTGCGCCGTTCCATGGGAATGAGGGCGCAGGAGGACGGACCTTGCGGTATGTATCGGTTCCCCGGTTTGGCAATCTGTATCGATTGTTGCAGTGCTGCGGGATTTTCGGATCGTTCCACGGGCGCCGGTTATGCCGGAATTGCGCATTCTGCCGGCGACGCCCGGCCACCCGCTCCGGGAACCTAACCGCCGTTCCCGCCTGTGGTTCCAGCAGACTAGCGGCGCCCCTCAGGAAGCGACGCAGCGCGCAAATCGATACGACGAGCCGCGCCCGTCAGGAAGCGACGCCGCGCCGATTCGCTCCCTGACGGTCGCGGCTGGTAGGCTTCAATGCACCGGCACATTCGGCCGATCTCCCAACGCCGGCTCCTGGCCGCCGCTGCCTGCCACTCCGGCAGTTGACACCCCTCCCATTGACCGCACAATAAAGTCATCTGCGGGCGAGTTGCCGTTATTGCCAGTCCCTACTTGCTACCCCCAACTCCCAAGCGCATGCTCGCCAAACTCATCCCACTCGATGGCTCGCAGCCGTATGTCATAACCCGCGACGTGACCATCGTCGGCCGGCGCCGCCAGGACTGCGACATAGTCGTCAATCACCACGGTGTCTCGAAGCTGCATTGCGCCATTGCGAAGACCGACGGACTGCTGTTTGTCCGCGACCTGGGGAGCACCAACGGCACGAAGGTGAACGGGCAACGAGTGATGCGTGGTGCGCTCCTGCCAGGGGACGAGCTGGCGTTTGGCAGCATGAAGTTCAAGGTGCATCTGGGGCCAGGTGATCCCGCCGGCTTCAGCGACAGGACGGAAGCGATGGCCGCCTACCATCCGCCGCCGGGCCGCGAACAGCCGCTCGTCGAACTCCAGGAGCGGATGGAGAGCGATAGCGACATCCGCCTCGTGAAGCCGGAAGAGGTCGAGCGCCCGTAGCACAATCGCCCGTTGGAGCACCGCCTTCAGGCGGGCAAACGTCTGCCGACTGTGCTGCACGCGCAGTCAGCGGCCCGGCTGCGTGGGCATCGACGATCAATTGGGGATGGAAGCGCCAGCAGCTGGGCTGCTTCAAATGCAGGTCCGGCGGCGGGTTCGACAACGACCGCCGCGGCAGCGACAATTGGTCGCATGGCGACGAGCGATTATCGCGATGAGTTCCCCGTCACGCGCGAATGGGCGTTCTTGAATCATGCCGCCGTGGCGCCGCTGTCGCGGCGCGCCCGCGAGCGGTTTGTCCAGTGGGCCGACGACTATACGAACCACGGCAACGTCCGTGAGGCGGAATGGTACCGCGAGGTCGAAACCGTTCGCGGGTCCGCCGCCCGGCTGGTCAACGCCGCGCCGGAAGAAGTCGCCTTCCTCAAGAACACTTCCGAAGGTCTGGCGCTGGTGGCGGAAGGGCTGGACCTGCAACCGGGCGATTCTGTCGTCACGGTCGGTCGCGAGTTTCCGGCCAACATTTACCCGTGGCTGCATTTGCAGTCTCGCGGCGTAAGCGTTCACAGCGTCCCGCCTGGCGACCAGGGGCGGATTGCGATTGACGACCTCGCCGCTGCGATCGATTCCACGACCCGGCTGCTGTCGATCAGCTTCGTGCAGTACGCCAGCGGGTTCCGCAGCGATCTGGCGGCGATCGGCGAATTATGTCGCGAACGTGGGGTGCTGTTCTGTGTCGACGCCATCCAGGGGCTGGGGGTGCATCCGGTCGATGTCGGCGGGATGCAGATTGATTTCCTGGCGGCGGACGGGCACAAGTGGCTGGTTTCACCGGAGGGGGCGGCGATCTTCTACTGCCGACGGGAACTCCTTGAACGGCTGCGGCCGACCACCGTCGGCTGGAAAAGCGTGGCCAATTACGGGGCGTTTCACCAGATCGACTTCCGGTTCCCGCCGACGGCGGCGCGGTTCGAGTGCGGTTCGCTGAACGTGGCGGGGATCGTCGCGATGGGGGCCAGTCTGCAACTGTTCGAGGAGGTTGGAGTCTCTGAAATTGAGCGGCGCGTCTTCGGCATCACGGAGGAGTTGACTGCGCGGCTCGCCGCAGCCGGCGCGGCGGTGTACAGTTCGCGGCGACCGGGGGAATGGTCGGGGATCGTGTCGTTCGACTGGCCCGGCGGCGACCCGAAACGCGTGAAACTCCACTGCCTGAAGCGGCAGGTGATGATCAGCTACCGCGACGGCCGGCTGCGCGCCAGCCCGCACTTCTATAACGACACAACAGACATCGACGCTCTGCTGCACGCACTGAAATCGGCGTAAAGGAGAACCACGGAATACACGGAATGGCACCCAATAGACCTGCTTGGCTCCGTCGCAACTCGCAATCAGCGAAATGCAGGTGATCTCATTGCAGACCGCTCCGTACTCAACGACACTTTCAGATTGGCGGAGAAATCAGGAATGCAGGAAACCTGGAGGGCAGGAAGGAATGATTTAACTCGTTGTACTCCCCGCATTCCTTGATTCCTGGCTTCCTGATGCAGTCGCAATTGGATGCAGGTGTCCTGGATCGCTTTCGGCTTCCATGATTTCCGTGGTTCCTCTTCTTGTTTTGTGCCCGTGAAGCTCGATTCCGCCATTTCCCGACTGCTCTCCGATCCGCTGTGGACGCCTGGCGACCTGGGGCGGCCGATCCCGGATTCGCCGCATGCCGTCTCCGCCTGCCTGCCGACCTGGCGGGATAACGTCAGCTATGAGGAGGGGGAATCGCGCGTCGTCGACAAGCTGACGACCGGCTATCCACGGTTCATCTATAACAAGTTCTGTCGCGATCTGTTTGCCGAATGTGTCCGGCGCATGGGCGGCCCTGGCGAGGCCTGTCTCGCGTTCCCGTCGCAGCAAAGTGCGACGCAATGTGCCGAGTTTGTGCGTCCGCGCGCGGACGGTCCCGTTCGCATTCACGACTTGCAGCGGTTCGGCGCCTATGGCGGGTCGTTCCCCCAAACCGCGGCGGCGATCGCCAAGTCGTTCTGGCAGCACTCAGGAGTTGGGATTTCATCGCGGCAGGCGGCCGCCCTGCTGGCCGAGGCGTCCCGACCTGCCAGCGGCGGCGTCGCGATGAAGCCCACATTGCGTCAGCGGATCGCGTCGATCTATTCGGCGCCGGCGAGTGACGTGTGGTTGTTCCCGACCGGCATGGCGGCGTTCTACACGTTGCATCGAGCCCTGCTGCAGTTATTTCCGGGTCGCAAGCTGGCGCAGTTCGGCTTTCCTTACGTCGATTCGCTGAAGATCGCGCAGGTGTTCGGCCCGGGGGCACACTTCTTTCCGCGAGGCGACACTGCTGATCTGGAACAACTCGGCTCGCTGCTGGCGGGGGAACCGGTCTGCGGAATCGCCACCGAGTTCCCGGCCAATCCGCTGTTGTCGGTCCCCGACCTGGCACGCCTGAGCGAACTGGCGCAGGCCCGCCACTGTCCACTGATTGTCGACGACACCGTCGCCGGCGGCTGGAATGTCGACGTGCTGCCGGCCGCCGATGTCGTCTGGTTCAGTCTCACGAAGTATTTCTCCGGACGCGGTGACGTGACCGGCGGCGCGCTAATCGTCAATCGCCGCAGCCCATTCGCGGGAGCGCTGCTCGACGCGTTGGCCCAGGTGTACGAAGACCTGCTCTGGGAGGAGGATGCTGCCGCCCTGGAGGTGAACTCCCGTGACGCGGCCGAACGCGTCGGCGTCATCAGCCGCTCGGCTCTCGCACTGGCGGAGTTCCTGCAGTCCCATCCGGCCGTCGAACACGTCTACTACCCGGCCGTCCGCGGCCAAGAGCTGTACGATCGGTTCCGGCGACCACGTGGCGGCTATGGCGGACTGGTGTCGATCGTGCTGAAGAATCCGGAACGGCATGCCCCCGCGTTCTTCGATCGACTCCGAGTCTGCAAGGGGCCGAACCTCGGCATGAACTACACGCTGGCGTGCCCGTTCACCATTCTGGCACACTATACGGAACTCGATTTTGCCGAGAGCTGTGGTGTGTCACGCTGGTTGATCCGCATTTCGGTCGGATTGGAGCCTGCGGAGGAGCTGATCGGCCGGTTCCGCGAGGCACTGGACGCGATCCAATGACAGCGACCTTCCCATCGGAGTCGAACATGAATTGTGTCAACGTGCGTCGTACCCTGTTGACCGCATTGACCCTCGCTTGCGGTTTCGCGCCCATGTTTGCCGCCGATCCCGCACCGCGCATCTACCAGAACGAACTCCGCGAGTTGAAAAACCCGCCGCCGCTGCTGGCCGACCACCCGGAGTACATCCAGCCGATTGAAGAGGTGCATCGGTACGAAGCGCCGATTCTGATCGACGACGCGGATGCCGATCTCGACGTTCGCGGGTGGCGATTCTCGTACAACGCCCGCGGCGTCATCGAGATGCCGAACCGCCTGGATGGCGCGAAGACGGCGATCGTCGTCGTCCACCCATGGGGGATCGACGACGGCCAGGGCTGGAAGATGCCGGATCCAGCCGGTGTCGCCTACGCCTGCACGTTTGAGAAAAACGCCCTGATGCTGCGGCATGCCGCCGACGTGATTAATCCGTTCCTGCAGGCGCATCGCGACACGGTCAAGGTCGTGCTGTACAGCCTGCCGAACAAGCCCGATCCGATCCGTACGAAGCTGTATCGATCGACGGACAAGACTCCGACCGCCGAGGAGCGCAAGGCCGCCCGAGCGGAACTGACGAAGGCACTCAAGAGCTACAAGTACGGCGGCGAGCCGATTCCGGCCGAGATTCCGCTGACGAGCGGCAAGCCGGCGATCGATTATTTCAAGGCATTTCCAGGCATTGACTCATCCGTGCATTACAACGGCGCAGACTTCTGGAACCTGCCGATCCCCGTGATGAGCACGATCGAAGTCGCCGACAACGACGTCGTGCTCTACGACCGGCAGGAATATCCGGCCCTCAAGGAGTTCCTGCAGAGCCAGGGGGTCGAGCATGTACTGCTGTGCGGCTATCACGCCGACATGTGCGTCTGCCTGACGACCGCCGGCTACAAGAACCTCAAGCAGGACTTCAACGTGTTCCTCGTCGGCGACGCAGTTCAGGCTACACTGCCGGCCAACAAGACCGCCGCGTACGCCACCAATCAAGCCGTCTCGTATGCGGCACTCGACCTGCTGATCACTCAGGCGTCGTGGGTGAAGCCGCTCGCGGCGAAAGGCAAATCGGTCGCTGCGGGAAAGTGACTGCGGGATTCGATTGTCGGTTGTGCCTGCCCATGCTGGATCGACAGGTTCGCAAGCGGATCGACCCGTGGCTGGAGGCGCCGGCGCGGCGCCTGGCCGCGGCCGGAGTGTCGGCGAACGTGGTCAGCCTGATGGGATTCTTTCTCGGCATGGCGGGCTGCGTCGCGGTTGCGTCGCAGTACTATCTTGCGGGCCTGGCCCTGATTCTGGCAAACCGGCTCGCCGACGGACTCGACGGCTGCGTTGCCCGATGCTCACGGGCGACCGATGTCGGCGGGTTCCTGGATATCGTCCTTGATCTCATTTTTTACGGCGGCGTGCCGTTCGCGTTCGCCGTCGCGCAGCCTGAGGCGCTGCTGCCGGCCGGCTTCCTGGTCTGGAGCTTCCTGGGGACCACCGGGTCGTTTCTGGCGTTCGCGGTCATTGACGCCCGGCGCGGCGTGACGTCCGATCGGCTTGGCGGCAAGTCATTTTTCTATCACGCCGGATTGATGGAGGGGACAGAGACAGTTCTGTTCTTCACGCTCTTCTGTCTGTTCCCGCAGCACTTTGCGACGCTGGCCTGGATCTTCGGGGCGCTCTGCTGGCTGACCGTTGCGGTACGGATTACCGCCGGCGTTGCGGCATTTCGGCCGCCGGAGCGGCAGTACGGCGTCCGCGAAGGCGCACCTGCGGCACGACCATCGGCACACGAGGCGGCGCCATGAACGGCTGCAAGCCGCTCACGTCAGTATTCCCGCCTGGACCGCCGGCGGATGTTGGTACAGTCCTGTCTCGGCGGCACCGCGGCCTGGCTGTTTGGCGGTTGCGGCCGTCCCCCCGCCCCTGCCGAGTTGACCGACTCCACCAACTGGGACGAGATCCTGGAACTCGCACGCGGCTCGACGGTGCGGCTGTCGATGTGGGACGGTGATCCGCTGATTAACGCCTACATGCGCGACTACGTCACGCCCCACTTGCGCGACGATCACGGGATCGACCTGGAGCTGACCGGCGGACAGGGGAACGCCATCGTCAGCCGCCTGCTCGTCGATCTCGAAGGGGGACGCCGCACTGGTGATCTCGACCTGGTCTGGATCAACGGCGAGACGTTCTATCAGCTTCGCAAGATCAACGGGCTGTATGGGCCGTTCACGCAGCGCCTGCCCAACAACAGGTTTGTAGACTGGAACAGTCCGTTCATCGGCAAGGACTTTCAGCAGCCGGTCGCCGGCTACGAATGCCCGTGGGGCAGCGTGCAGTTGGCGATTATCTACAACAGCGAAGCCGTTCCCGAGCCGCCGCGTGACATGCCGGCGCTGGCGGCGTGGGTGTGCGCGCATCCGGGACGATTCACGATCGACAACAGCTTTACGGGGATGACGTTCCTTAAGAGTCTGCTGTACGAGTTCGCCGGCGGACCGACATCGCTGGACGGTCCCTACGATGCCGCGCAGTACGCCGTCGCGTCGGCCCGGCTCTGGGACTGGCTCGGCGGCCTGCTGCCGTTTTTGTGGCGGCGGGGGGAGACGTTCCCGGAGAGCGTCACGCAACTGCACCAGCTCTTCGCCAATCGCGAAGTGGACTTCACCATGAGCAACAACGATGGCGAAGTGGACAACAAGGTGCTGCAGGGGGTGTTGCCGGAGTCCAGCCGCGCGTACGTGCTCGACACCGGCACCATTCGCAATTCGCACTACCTCGGAATCCCGGTGAACGCTCCGAACCGGTCCGGCGCGCTGGTGGCCGCGAATTTCCTGATCTCGCCGGACGCCCAGTTGCAGAAGGCGAACCCTGCCGTCTGGGGGGACGGCACGGTGCTGTCGCTCGACCGGCTGCCGGCCGAATTCCGCCCGCGGTTTGCGAACATCTCAGGACGGACGCGCATCGCGCCCCGAGCGGAACTGGAAGTGAAGGCGCTGCCGGAGCCTGCCGCGGAAGTCATGGTCCGTCTGCACGCCGACTTTCGGAGCCGGATCATTGAACACGCGGCCTGATCTCGAATCGCCCGACGAGCGCCTCGCGCGCCGGAGCGGGCTGGCATTGCTGCTGGTCGCGATTGTGGCGCCGATGGCCTGGGCGCTCGGATACTCCCTGCTCTACAGCCTGGGCGGCATCGGACTCCTGAGCGACGGCTGGACGCTCAAACACTGGCACTCCGCTCTGGCGTCCGGCAACCTGGCCGCCGCCGCGGGACTGAGCCTCGCCGTTGCAGCCGTCACCACGTCGTTGGCCTCGTGCGGGGCGCTGACCGTGACGCTGCTCGGCGCCGCCTGGACGCCACTCGCGATGGCTGACCCCTGCTCTGCTTGCCGCTGGCGACTCCGTCCGCCCTCGCCGCGCTGTTGGGCTATCAGATACTGAGTCCCGGCGGACTGCTCGGCCGGCTGGCGTTTCACGTCGGCACAATCGAGTCACCGTCGGAATTGGTCCCGCTGGTCAACGACCGCTGGGCCGTCGGCATCATCGTCACGCAGACTCTGACAGCGGCGCCGTTGATGACGCTGTTCTTCCGGGGTGCGTGGAAGGCAGCCCACCTCGACCGATATTGCCGGCTCGCGGAATCGCTCGGCGCCACGCCGCAGCAGGCGCGACTACGAGTCGCCCTGCCGATGCTCCTGCGCCGCGGAGCACCGCTGATGATGCTCGTTTTTCTCTGGCAGCTCGGAGCATACGAGGTGCCGCTGCTGCTCGGCCGCCAGTCGCCGCAGATGTTCTCCGTCCTGACGCAGCGCCATTTCGGCCAGTTCGACCTGCACCAGCGACCGGAGGCGTTTGCGCTCTCCGTCGCCTACCTGCTGCTGGCCGGCGCCGGACTGTGGCTGTACCTGCGGAGGAGGCGCGATGCTGACCGCAAGTGATGTCGCGCGTACTCCTCGCGTCTGGCCGCAGCGTGTGGCGACGCTGCTTGTCGCTGTTGCAGTTCTCGCGCCGTATGGACTCTTGGCGCTGCTGTCACTCGGCAGCGGGTGGACTTTTCCGAATCTGCTCCCGGATCGCCTCGACCTGGCTCCGTGGAGGCGGCTGCTGTCCGATCGCGACGGCCTGCTGCGCGCGGTGGGGACATCATTGTTGATGAGCGTCATCGTCGGTGCGGTCTCGACAGTGGGAGGGCTGCTGATTGGTCGCGCCGTCCGATGCGTGGGGCGCCCGGTCTATCGGTATCTGATGTATGTGCCGTTCGTGGTGTCGCCGGTCATTGTCGGCATTTGCCTGTATGATCTGTTCGTGCGCTGCCACCTCGCAGGCACTGCGACGGGCGTCGTCCTGGCACAGTCGATCATCGGCCTGTCATTTGCCGCCGTATTCTTCAGCGAAATGTGGAGTGATCGGACCGACCGGCTGGAGTCGCTCGTCCGACAGCTGGGGGGCGGGCCGTGGGACGTCTGGCGGCATGCGATCCTTTCCCAGATGTCGGGTTTGATCCTGATCTGCTTTGTGCAGGCGGCGCTGTATTCGTGGGTCGATTTCGGCCTGGCGTCGGTGCTGGGCGGCGGGCGCGTGTCGACCGTCACGGTCCGGGTGTTTGCCTGCATTCGCGAGGCGAGCGTGAACCAGGCCGCCCTGTCGGGTCTGATTCTCCTCGTACTACCGCTGGCCGCCGTCGCCCTGTTGGCAGCGTTCTATGGCACAAAGAGTGCCACGTCGGGTGCCACTGGCTCTGCCAGTGCTTGTCAAAGACCTGTTTCCAGTTGAAAGCACGGGCATAGCCCGTGGCACTCGCCGCCGCACATTGTCTGTCCGGAACGCCACCCCCGCCCGATTGATGGATCCCGCCTCCCCTACCCGACTCGGTGCCCACGCGGGCGCGGCCCTGCCGGCCGGCGCGGCCCCGCGACGCGCGCTGCAAGTCCACGACCTGTCCGCCGGCTACGGGGCGCAGCCCGTCGTTCACAACGTCTCATTCAGCGCCGAAGCCGGCACCACACTCGTGATTCTCGGCGATTCCGGCTGCGGCAAGACCACGTTGCTGAAGGCGGTCGCCGGACTGATCCCGATCCTGGGAGGCCAGATCGAACTCGGCGGGCGAAGGGTTGAAGAGCTGCCCCCCGGGCAGCGCGGGATCGTTTACCTCGATCAAGAGCCGCTGTTGTTCGAGCATCTGTCGGTGGCGGAAAATATCGGCTTCGCGCTGCGTTTGCGTGGGACATCGGCGGCGGATGTCGATCGCGAAGTCCAGGACATGCTGGCCGCGATCGATCTGCCTGGTCAGGAGCACAAGCGCGAATCGGAACTCTCCGGAGGTCAGAAACAGCGTGTGGCATTCGCCCGCGCCATTCTGGCCAGGCCGCAGCTGCTCCTCCTCGACGAACCCTTCTCGAATCTCGACGCCCGCACGCGCAGCCAGATGCAGTCCCTGTTTGCCGACCTCAGCCGCCGGTACGCGCTCTCGTCGATCTTCGTCACGCATGACGTCAAGGAAGCGCTCATCGTCGGCCACCAGTCCGCGCGTCTGACGCAGGGGACGTTGACGATTTATCCCGACCGTGCGGCCTTCATGAGCGACGAGACGACGGGTATCCCGGCAGAGATCGCGTTCTGGAAGGGCGCCTGAGGCCGCAAATCGGGGCCTTGTTCGGACCATTCCTGATGCCGCCCACTGCCGGCGGCATCGATCTTCGTCAGCGGGTCGGAGACGGAGTCGCCGCACCGGTCGAGTCGGCATGAGGCGACGAATTCTGCGGCATGTTTGATCGCACGGCAAATGCCACGGCGGCCAGCACGACGAGGCTGCCGAGAATGATCGCCCATTTGCCGACCTGCTGCGACCGGGCGTTGGTCATTGAAACCATGCGGGATGCCTGCGAATCGGGTGAAGGCGTTGGGAACTGCGCCGTCCGTGCTACTTCGACAACAACGTGAGGAGCGCCTCGCGGAGGTCGTCGTCACTGGCACGGCCGCGGTTCGTCTGCCGGCCAGTCAGGCCGTTCACGTTTCGGGGATCGCGGATGTCGGACGAGTTCAGCATTCGCAGCACCTGCCGGTAGGCATCCTGTTCGGCGGCCGCGTCACCTTGCGACGCAGCGACGAGCGCCTGGCGCAGCAGTTGCTGATACGGCAGCAGTTCGCGTTGCGGATCGCCGTAGAATTGCTGCAGCGTGGCCCGCGCCTGCGCGTAGTCACTGCGCTGGGCCGCCGACTGCGACTGCGGATCGACGACGAGCATCAGCAGCGACAGCACCAGGCTGCCGGCGAGGACGCCGTACAGCAGCAGCGGACTTGTGCTGCGCGCCTCGCGGCGTTCGCGCGGCTGCTCTTCGGCGAGTTCCGCGAGTTCGAGAGCCGGCAACTGGCCGTCCTCGCCGAGCTTGACCAGCGGCTCGCCGGTGCGGTCATTGATGAACCGCGCGACCTGCGGGCGGTGCTCGCCGTTGCGGCCGCGGCGCCGCGCCCGCTCAGGATCGGACTTACGCGGGGAGCTGCGGGAGCGGCCGGTCAGCGGAGTCGGCGTGGAGTCGGCCGCACCGGGCGCGGGAGTTTCATGGCAGTCCAGCCGGAGGATGGTCTCGACGCCAAGCTGGATCACGGCTGTTCTTGGCAGCCAGACCCAGCGTTCGGCGGGAATGTCGTTCCCTTCGACCTGCACCGCGCCGGCGGCAGGGGAGTAAATCGCGAACCGTCCCTGACGGCGCACGATGCTCGCCTGATGTTCGGCGAGCGCACCGTCGCTCAGGACAACCTGGTTGTCGGCGCCGCGGCCGATGTGAACCAGGTCCTCGCTGAGCGGGAACGCGCGCCCCGCGTCCGGACCGTCGGTGACGGTGATGGTCGCAGCGGGAGTCATGGCGTTCATCATAGCGGGACGCCGACCGCGGCCAGAAGTCAGGATTGTGGAACAGGGTGCCTGGAGAGCTGGTGGACCGGCTGCCTGGTGGTTTGGGGGATCGAGGCGGGATTGTCAGCCATGTCTCCGTCGGGTCGACGTTTGAGGATGGCGACGTACAGGACCGGGACGATCAGCAGCGTCATCACCATGCTGGTCATCACGCCGCCGATGACCACGGTGGCGAGCGGACGCTGGACCTCTGCCCCCATTCCGGTCGAGGTCGCCATGGGGAAGAACCCGATGCTGGCGATCACCGATGTCATCAGAATCGTGCGGAGATTTTCAATCGAGCACTCCAGTACGGCTTGCTTGGGCAGCAGCCCCGATTGCAGCTTGCGGCGCAGCGCGGTCACCAGCACGATGCTGCTCAGCACGGAGACGCCAGACAGCGTGATGAAGCCGACCGCGGCCGAAATGGACAGCGGCATACCCCGCAGCGACAGGGCCGCCACGCCGCCGACGCAGGCGAACGGCACGCTCGCAAAGATAATGATGGTGTCGAGGACGTTGCGGAACGTCAGGTACAACAGGCAAACGATCATGGCGAGCGCCATCGGCACGACGATCATCAGGCGAATCTGCGCACGACGCATGTTTTCGAATTGGCCGCCCCACTGCAGCCGGTAGCCGCGCGGCAGTTCGACTGCGGCGCCGATCTTCGCCTGGGCCTCCGATACGAAGCTGCCGATGTCCCGGCCGCGGACGTTGCACTGCACCGTGATCCGCCGCTTGCTCCATTCGCGATTGATGTAGTTCGCGCCGCGAATTTCTCGCACGTCCGCAATCCGGGTCAGCGGAATGCTGGCCCCGGCCTGCGTCGTCAGCATCAGGTTCGCCAGGTTGGTGGGATTGCTCTGGTACGCCGCCGGCAGGACGACCGCGAGCGGGAACCGCAACTGTCCCTCGATCACCTGGCCGACCGCCTTGCCGGAGACCGCTTCAATGACGTCCATCACCGATTCGGCGGAAACGCCGTAGCGGGCCGCTTCACTGCGATCGAGTTTCACCTGCAGAATCGGCTGGCCGGCGATTTCATCCACCGCCAGATCGGCACAGCCGGGAATCCCTTTGAGCACATCGGCAATCCGGGCGGACGTGCCGATCAGCTTTTCCAGGTCGTCGCCGAACAGCTTGATCGCCAGGTCGGCGCGCACGCCGGTCAGCATTTCGTTGAGCCGCATTTCGATCGGCTGCGTGAACCAGATTGTCCGGCCGCGAAACTCAGTCAGTTCCTGGCCCATCAGTCCGACGAGCTCCGTCTGCGTTTTCGCGCGGGACCAGTGGCTGCGCGGATGCAGCGTGACGAACATGTCCGTGGTCCCTGGAATGCCGGCGTCCGTGTTGACATCCGGCTCGCCGACCCGGCTCCAGACATGGGCGACTTCGTCAGGGAACTCGCGGATCAGCATCCGCTCGATCAGCGTATTGTTCCGGCCCGACTCGACATAACTGGTTCCTGCGGGATAACGGACGCCGATAACGACCGCGCCTTCTGCGAGCTGCGGAATGAATTCCGTGCCGAGGCGTGCGGCCATCGCTCCGGCAACCACCAAACAGACGGCCGACGCGGCACAGACGGCGAACTTCATCCGCAGGAACAGCGCCAGCACTGGTCGGTAGATCGCCTTGGCGATGCGGACGAGCAGCACGTCCTCCTCTTCGATCTTCTTCGGCAAGAACGCGCTCGCCAGCACCGGTGTGACGGTCAGCGAAAGGATCAGCGACGCGATCAGCACCAGCATGACGGTCAGCGCCATCGGCCGAAACATCTTCCCCTCGACCCCCTGCAGCGTGAGGATCGGCAGGTAGACGATGAGGATGATGCACTGGCCGAACACCGCCGGCTTGCGGACCTCGCTGACCGCTTTGTCGATGATCTGCAGCCGCTCCTGGCGATCGGTGACTTCGCCATGGTGGGACAGATGCCGGACGATGCTCTCGATCACGACAACGGAGCTGTCGACCACGATCCCGAAGTCGATGGCGCCCAGGCTCAACAGCGTGCCGGCGATCCCCAGGCGGTTCATGCCCATGAATGCGAACAGCATGCACAGGGGAATGCCGGCGGCCGCGATCAACCCGGCGCGCAGGTTGCCGAGAAAGAAATACAGAATCGCGACGACGAGCAGCGCCCCCTCGCACAGGTTGTTGCGAACGGTGGCGATCACCTCTTTTACGAGGTCGGTGCGTTCATAGAGCACTTCGGCCTTCACGCCCTCCGGCAGCGTCCGCTGCAGTTCTGCGAATTTCCGGGAGAGTTCCTCCGTGACGGCGTAACTGTTTTCTCCGATCCGCATGAAACCCAGGCCGAGCAACACCTCCCCCTTGCCATCGGCTGTCACCACACCGCGACGCAGCTCGTGGCCGACGACGATCTCGGCGATGTCCCGCATGTAAATCGGCACGCCGTGATGTACGGCTACCTGGATGCTGCCGATCTGCTCGGTCCCCTGCGTCCGCGCGACGCCATGCACGAGTAGCATGTCTCCCTTGCGATCCATGTAACCGCCGCCGACATTCAGATTGTTCGACTGCAGCGCCGCCGTGACTTCCTGGAACGTCAGCTCGTATTCCAGCAGCCGCGCTGGATCGATCCGAACCTGGTACTGTTTCTTGAGGCCCCCCCAGGTGTTGATCTCCGCAGTGCCGGGGACCGTGCGCAGCTCCGGCCGCAATTCCCAGTCCTGCAAAGTGCGGATGGAGGAACTGTCCAGCGGTTCGTCGCCGGTCCCAGTCAGGATGTAATGCAGGACTTCACCCAGCCCCGTCGTGATCGGCCCGAGAGCTGGCCTCCCCGATCCAGGGGGCATCTCGAGAGTTGTGAGTCGCTGCGAGACCAATTGCCGGACGAGATACAGGTCGATCCGGTCTTCGAACGTCAGCGTGACTTTCGAGATTCCAAACTGCGAGACCGACCGGATTTCCACGAGTCCCGGCAGGCCTCCCATCTGCAGCTCAATCGGGAACGTGACCAGCCGCTCGACTTCCTCCGCGACGAGTCCCGGCACGTCTGTCGTGACCTGCACCTGCACGGGCGTGGAATCGGGAAACGCGTCGATCTTCAGGGACGCGAGCGACAGCCCCCCCACGACGATCAGCAGCAGCGTGGCCGCCGCCACCATCAACTGATGATGCAGCGACCAGGTAATGATGTTCTTCAGCATGTTCACGCTCCGGGGCCGGGACCGATCAGGGATTGGTCGCGGCGACTTCGGAAACGTGATCGAACTGTCGAACGGCGGCGGCGTTATCGCCGACATGCAACTGCAGGTGGTCCGACAATTCCGACGACAGAATCCGGCTGCCGTCGGTTACAACGCATTCGCCCGCCCGCAGCCCGGTGATGACTTCGGCCAGTTCCCCCAGGACCCGGCCTTTGGTCACGATTCGCGGCTCAAAGTGCGATCGGTCGTTCGCGGCAACGAAGATGACTTCCTGGCCGATCTCCCACTGCCAGTGCAGGGCATCGTTCGGGACGACGACGGCCCGGGCCGGTTGTCCGGTTTCGATGCGGACGGTTCCGAAGACGTTAGCCTGCAGCAGCCGCCGGCCGCACAACTGATTGTCGGCGGAATCGATCGACGGGTTCTCCACGTCGGCCCTGGCTCGCACGGTGCGTGTCTTCTGATCCATCTCGGTGCCGATCCACGTCAGCACGCCGTCGATCGGCTGCGCGCCACCGTTCCAGTCGAACGACACGCCATTGCCGACATGCAGCTTCACGGCATCTTCCTGCCGCACATTGAGATTGATCCACATGTGACGCGTGTCGGCAATGACGTATTGCGGCTCAGAAGGATCGACGCGTTCTCCTTGCACGACGTCGCTCGTCGTCACGATCCCGTGCAGGGGCGACCGCACTGGAATCAGATTGGCCGAGGACGTTTCCGCGGCGACGGAATCGGGCAGTCCCAATCGCACGAGATACTCCGAGAGCTCATCGACCGTCAGCTGCGACACGTCGTCCAGACGGATTGCAAAGCCGAGGTTCGCCAGCTTCTGCACCGCGTTGAAACGCTTGGCGTGCGACACCTCCGCGTCGGCCGCCACGCGGCTGATTTCGGTCTGGGCCACGACACCCCGAATCGATTCCAGCCGCTTGAGATGCTCGCTATGCAGCCGGTGGTCGACCGCCGCCTCGAGGAGCGCCGACTTGGCGTCTCCGATCTCCGCCGCGTCGACGATCATCAGCGTCTCGCCGGCCTGCACTTCGTCGCCGAGGCGCTTCTCCACGCGCCAGACGATGCCGGGGACGCGCACGGAAACTTCGGCACAGTGCGTCTGGTCGTATCCGACGGTCCCGGTCGCCACGATGGCCGGGATCATCGACCGCTCTTCGGCGAGAGCCGTCTCGATTCCGCAATTGCGGGCGGCATCCGGCGAGCTGAACTCAATCTTGGGAAGCTGTTCCGGGAACTCGCGCTTCGCGGTGATGGCCTCGTCTTCCCCGCTTGGCGGTGCATTGGACGCGGGCGCGTGAGATGCGTCTGTGCTCGAGAGCGCAGGCAACTGCCAGTGCTGGGTATGCCCCCACCAGCCGATCGCTGTGAGCGCGGCGATGACGCTGCTTTTTAATCCCCAGGTTCGTAGCTGACTGAATCGACGGGACCGTTCGGGTTTCACCATGGGTTCATGACTTGTGGCGGAATCATCGCGACGGAGGTGTGGCGGGCCGCGGCGCTGGCCAAGGGGGGATTACAGGCGCATGACAGTGCCTTTCGGATGGGGGCTTCGCACCGCTGGACGGCGTTCGCGCGCGAAACCGCCGTCGGAACAGCGATCAGCACGACTCAGCCGCCGCCAGGAACTCGGCGCGGGTGACGGGAGCACAGGAACTGACGCGTGAGGGACCGATTCGCCCTCGCAGACTCCATTGGGGTGGCTTTCCCAAGAGCGCGTTCTCTATGGCAGTGTTATATCGAGCGCGGCGACGCTCTGCCACCGATTTGAGCCGCGGATTTTTTTCGGCAGGACCGGCGCCGGCCGGCTCAACGGTCCGTCTGCGCTTAAAATCCGGGACTGGGACAACTGTTCGGTTTGCCGGACGCAATCCGTCGCGTATTCACCGGCCGCCGGGCGCCCTTGGAAAACGAACCGACTCCACGGAGGTCAGCGCTGCAAATCGGCCGGATTGATCGGCTTCCCCTCCCATTTCCAGACTCCGTCTTCCTCCACCAGCAGGCGCACGGCGCTGCCGGGGACCGGCTCGGCGTTGACGGCCGGCAGCCAGCGGCGATGCGCTGCAATCAGCTCGCGACATTCCGCGTCGGCGGCCCGGTTGGTCCATTCGTGGGGGTCGGTCTCCAGGTCGTAGAACTCCTCGGCGCCGTTCGCATAACGAATATAGCGATGGTGCGCGGTGCGAACGGCATGGTTGAACCGGTTGTGAGTGGTCACTGCGGGCCAGGGGCGCGGCTGGCCGGGGTCGGCGAGTTGCGGCGCGAGGCTGTGCCCCTCAAGTCCGCCGCGCGGCTCGAGGCGGCAGAGGTCAACGAGCGTCGGATAGATGTCGAGCAATTCAGCCGGCTGAGTGCAGTGGCCTCCGGACATGATGCCGGGTCCGGCGAAAATCAGCGGGACACGCGTCGAGCGTTCCCACAGCGAGTTCTTCCCGGTGATCAGCTTTTCGCCAAGGTGGAAGCCATGGTCGGACCAGAGCACGATGACGGTGCTGTCGGCATGGCCGGAATCATGCAGGGCGTCGAGCACACGGCCGATCTGGCGATCGACGAAGCTGATCGATGCGAGATAGGCGCGGACCAATGGCGCCCATTGATCTGCGCTGCGCAGCCAGGAAAGCCGCGGCTCCGGCAGTTCCCAATGCAGATACCAGGCGAAATCGGGAATGTCGTCGCGATCATTGTCGCGGACCAGTGGCAGCTGGAGAGAATCGGCCGGATAGAGATCGAACCAGCGCTGTGAGGCGTAGCACGGAACATGCGGCAGCCGGAAGCCGACGGCGCCAAAGAACGGACGGTTGCGGGGCGCAGCCGTAAGCTGCTCGATCGCCATATCGGCGATTTTCCAGTCCGCCTGCTGGCGGTCGTCCTCCGGAAATGGGCCCCAATCCATCAGCGGATGGTCTCCCGGCGGGTGGACGAACTTCACGGGGGGACGGGGCATTCCAGGACCGTCGCGCCATTCGTCGGCAACCTCGGCTCGATACGGCGGCGCGAGGGAACCGTCATGAAACACCTTGCCGCACAGGAACGTGAAGTAGCCGGAGTCCTTGAAGTATTGCGGCAGCGTGACGCAATCGCGCAGCGCGGGGACCTGGCGGATTCCGGGCTGTAACGCGTAGATGCCGGTTGTCGACGGGCGCAGACCGGTCAGCAGGCTGGCGCGGGACGGATTGCACAACGGGGCCTGGCAATGAGCATTGGCGAACAGCACGCCACGCGCGGCGAGGCCGTCGATCGCCGGCGTCTGCGCCTGCGGATGCCCGCCGAGACAGCCGACCCAGTCGTTGAGATCGTCCACGGCGATCATCAGCACGCTGGGGGGCGTGTCGGCTGCATGCGTATCCAGCGCCAGCATCGCCGACAGCGCAGCTGCAAACAACGGAGCGAGTGGCCGGCTCATGACAAACTTTCTTATTCCCTTCACCAACAACCGATCACCAACAGCCACCGCCAAAACACCGGTAGACGCCCACTTCAACCGTGCGATAGTATGACAGTGTGCTCGAAATGCAGAAGGGTGCGTGGATGAGCGGCCGGCGCCGAACGGGGGAAATCTTGCTCGCCGCGATCCTCGCGGCGCCGCTCGCAGCGCCGGCGGCCGATGGCGGGCCGGCCAATGCCGAACGCATCGCCCTGCTTTCACATCGGCTGGGGGCCGCCGATTTTTCGCGCCGCGAACAGGCCGAGGCGGAGCTGCTGTCCCTCGGTCCGTCCGCCCTGCCGACGTTGCGCCGCATGCTCCCCGATGCCGACCTCGAAGCCCGGCATCGCCTGACGCGGATCATCGAAACGCTCGAAGTCTCGCGGCGCGCGCAGGCGCTGACCACGTTTCGCAGCGGCAAACTGCCGGATGATCCGCGACTGGTCGCCGCGTGGAATGCCTGCGAGCGACTGACCGGCGACGATCAGGCCGCTCGCGACCTGTTTGCTGAAATGGTCCGGGACGAGCCGTGGCTGGTCAACGCGCTGACCGGGTCGCGGGAAGACCTGCGAGTGAGCTTCGAGCGCCGCTGTGCCGACGTCTTCGTGCAGCAGTTGCAGCGCCAGCAGGCGCAACGCTCGGTCGCAACGGTCGCGGCGCTGCTGCTGGCCGCGCGACAGCCAGACTGCTACCCCAGTCCGCTGGCCAGCAATTGCCTGTTGAAGTGCATTCAGGAGGGGACATTCGTCGAAGTGATGGAACGTCCGAACCGGCCGGCGCCGCTCGAACGGCTGGTGGGAGTCTGGCTGGCGGATGCGCAGTCCTCGAATCCGCAGGAGCGGCTGCGGCTGGCGGCGAAGTTCGATCTCGTCGAAGGGGTCGAGGTGGCACGGCAGATCGTGGCACAGCGGGCGCCCGGGCCACAGTTGTCGTACGCGGTGATGTACCTGGCGAAAACCGGGAACCCCTCGTACCTGCACGATCTGGAATTGCTGCTGGATGACGTGACCGACCTGCAGGCGCGGCGGCAGAATACGGGCGCTCAGGGGAGCACAACCACGTTTTCGTCGCGCGTCCAGGACGTGGCGCTTGTGGGCCTGCTGCATCTGACCGGCCAGGATCCGCGCTCCTATGGGTTCACCGGCTTGCGACCGCACGATTCGACGATCTATGCCGCGACAACGGTTGGTTTCGAGTCGCAGGAGCAACGTAGTGCCGCGTTGGCACAGTGGAAGCGCTGGAGCGCAGCGAATCTGAAGGCGGTGCAACCGCTGGTCGAGCAGGCCGCCCTGGGACACAGTGCGTAGCACCGGGGCGAATTACGGCAGCCCGGGTGCTGTGAGCAGCCGGGCTGCTTCACGTTGTATACCCATCAGAAACTGTAAGGGTTCGCTACGCGGCGACATCCCTCTTGCCGGAACCCTCGTTGTTGCCTATCCTCCCCGCATGGTTTGTTTTCGCACCCGGACCGGGTTGCGCCGACTCACAGATCAGCCGGTGTAACAACAATCCCCATTTCGCTTTGCCGGACGGGCAGCCCCTGTCGGACAACGCCTGCGGATGGTTTTTGGGAAGGGAGCACGCGTTCTGGTTTGTCGAATTCTCGACGCCTGTCGCGACGCGCCAGCCGATGAATTTGTGGCGATGTCTCGGTTGCGCCCATCCCACCCCGCCGGATGCCTTTCCAATTTGAGGAGTCCTACGTGAATCCACGCTCTTTATCAGCGTTCCGGGCCGCGCTGGCCCTGTCGTGTTTACTGTTGACCGGCTTGGCGCGCGCCGAAGATGCGCCGCCGCGCGCCGTGATGGTCCTCAAGAGCGTGGATGACCTCCTGAAAGACCTGGAGCACATCATCGGCGACCTCGCCGGGAAGAAGAAGGAGTGGCAAAACAATGTCTTCCCGAACATCGACATTTTTCTGTTCGGCGTAGATAAGACGAAGCCCGTGCGCTACGACCAGATCGTCGGCGGGAAAGAGGGCCGCCGCGAGCAGATGATCGTCCCGGTTGCAGATTTGAAGCTCTTCATCACAGACGATCTGGACCCGATCGACATCATCGCCAAGCCGGACCGGAAGGATAAGAGCCTGTATGAGTTGAAGGGCGACGGCTACCCGGGTTTCATGCGCTACGTGCATGACTATGCGTATTTTGCTCGCAAGGAGCATAAGGAGGATGTCCCCGAGAAGATCGCGCCGCCGTCGGAAACGCACCAGAAACTGCTGGACGCCGGCTACGACGTCGCGGCCCAGCTCGACAACAGCAAGTCCACGCCCGAACAGCGGAAGGCCGCCTTCTCCTCCTTCCGCGAAAACACGCTCGCCGGCATCCAGAAGAAGCCGGACGAGACCAAGGAAGCTTTCGAGCTGCGCAAGAAGAGCAGCGAGCAGTCGCTCGATACATTCGAGCGACTGTTTGTGGAAGCGTCGAACGTGATCGTCGGCGTGGAAATCAATTCGAAGGAGAACCTCGGAACCGGCAAGATCGTGCTCGCGGCGAACCAGGACACGGCGCTTGCCGGTGCGCTCAAGCTGCAGGGACAGAAGCACAGCCGGTTCGCCGGCGTCGCACAGCCGGCCGACCCGGTCCTGACCGGTCGGATGAACTATGCGCTCGACAGCCTCGGAACGCAGCAATCCGGAGAGCTGTACAAGCTCATGCAGAAGCCGCTGGAGCAACGAGTCGACAAGACCGAAGGCCTGACCGACGATCAGAAGTCCGCTCGCAAGGAACTCGTGGGCATCGTTCTAAACATGCTGACGACGAGCCTTGATCTGGGGAAATGGGACGGCATGGTGCAGATCACGACGGCGGCCTCCGGTAAGCATACCGGCGTGCTCGGCCTGTGCGTCAAGGACGGCGCCCCGGTCGACAAGATCGTGGAACTGTTGCCGCGGACTGCCGACGGCTACAAGGCGGAACTCAATGTCGACACGGCCGGCGACGTGAAGATTCACAAACTGACGGTCACCGAGAAATACCCGAACGCACTGAAGGACTTCTTCAGTGAATCGGGAGAGCTCTTTATCGGCGCGGGGCCGGACACGGTCTGGTTGAGCCTCGGCGACGGCGCCGTCGAGGCACTGAAAGCGGCCGTGACGGCGGCGGCGAACGCACCGACCGGCAACGTTGACCCGACCGTGGCGACGCTCGACATGGACCTGTTGCCGGTCCTGAAGTTGATGGGGCAATTGCGAAAGGACGGCGATTTCGACCTGATGGGCACGCTCAAAAACCGGGGATTGCTCGATCCGCCGGCCGAAGAAGCCGCGGCGTCCACCGCAGACAAAAAGGATGGTTCTTCCGAGCCCAGCACCGCTCAGATGCTGAAGGATTTCGAGTGGCGCGACGCCGCGATCGAGGCGCTCGACCCCAAGGCGGACCGGCTGCACATGGATATCAAGCGCGTCGAGGACCACCTGGAAGGAAACGGAACGCTGGAGTCCGGCATCCTGAAGGCGATCGGCGACGTCATCGCCAAGTTCGCCAAGGAGAACCTGGGATAGTCGTGAGATCAGCAGGGACGCAGAGGACGCTGATTCCAGAGATCGACGCAGAGAAAGCGGACGTCGCTGTGACAGTGACGCGAATCGATTGATCTGCGAGAACTGCGTGCTTTCAATCAGAAAATGAGACGCCGTCGGGTACATCCCGGCGGCGTTTTCGTTTACTCTGCTGAATCGCGAAGTGTGCCCGCGCGAGGCACACATGGCAATTGTCCGAATCTGCGTAAATCCCTGAAATCTGCGACATCTGCGTGCCTTATGCTGCGCCTTCCCGGTTTCGGTCTACTGCTCGTCTTGCAAGTTGTCGCATCAGCGCGGGCGGCGGATCCGGCCGAACGCTGGATCGGCTACACGCAGTTGCAGACGAACCTGCCAGGCGGACGGCATGCGAACGTGCGAACCATGCGGGCCACTGCGGTGCGGGCCAACGGCGCGGACCGGCGGCCGGTTGCGTCGGAGCTGGCCGTGGAACCGGACACGTGGACGCAGTTTGTGGGCTGGTCGCCGGATGGTAAGACGGCCGTCGTCGGTTGCGGCTGGCAGAATCCCGACAACGCCGCCTGGGAGGAGGAGCATAAGACGTTTCGAATGACCCCCGGCAACTGGAAGCTCGACTCGTATCTGATCGACTTTGCAGCAGGGACGACGTTCAACGTCACGGAGGTGGAGCGGGTCAGCGACTACAACGGCGGACTGTTTTTCTGGCCGAATGATCCGCAGCACCTGGGGTTTACGGCGCTGATCGAAGGCAACTCGCATCCCTTCAAGATGGACCGCGACGGCCGGCACAAGGTCGATCTGTCGACCGGCAAGGACGAGTTCACTTACGGGTTCAGCAGCGCGCCGGACGGACAACGGATCGCCTACCACAAGAACTACCAGATCTATCTTGCCGACGGCGACGGCTCGCATGCCCAGCGCGTCGAAACGGGCCACGATTTCAACTTTGCTCCCAGCTGGTCGCCTGACGGAAAATGGGTGCTGTTCGTCTCCGGCGAACATTACAACTGCCATCCCTGCATCGTGCGGGCGGACGGCACCGGCCTGCGGAAACTGGCGGACCGCGGCGGCTATCGTGGTGTCACCGAGTTTCTTGACGTCCCCGATTTTCACGGCGGCAGCAGCGACGTGCCGGTCTGGTCAACCGATGGCCGCACCGTGTACTTCACGGCGCTGGTCGAAGAGGCGGTGGAGCTGCAGCAGGCGACGCTCGACGGCGTCGTCACGCGGCTGACAAACTCACCGGCCGGGACGACGCACTACCACCCGACGCCGTCGCCTGATGGTAAGTGCCTGCTGTACGGGTCGAAGCGCGGCGGCGTGCGGCAATTGTTCGTGCGGATGCTCGACGACGGCTCTGAGCGGCAGATCACGGAGAATGGCGTCGGCCAGGGGTCGCTGTGGGGCCAATGGAACCCGATGGCGGAATAGAGTCGTCCACGTCAACCTCAGCGCTCCGCACGCCTGGAACGGGCCGTTTCTCCGGGAGCCGCTGCCGACCGCGCTGGTGGGGGTGTCGGGTGGTCCTGTCCACCCCGCTGTTCGCGCAGTATCGTGGTAGAGGATAGTCCGCTTGCGGAGCCCCAGCATGCCTCGCCGCGTTCAACGATCAGTCTCCGCCGCGCGGCTCGCCGTTGTTGTCGCCACGTGCGCCTGCAGCGCGCAGCAGGTGATCGCCCAACCTCCAGATGCGTTAGGCACCGTGCGCATGCTGGAGTCTGTGCTTGTGGAAGCCATCGCCCGGGCGGAAGGCGCCGTCGTCGCCGTCACGCCGGACGATGTTGCGCCGCTGACGCAGTCGGCTGACCCGTTTGACCCGCTCGGTCGGGCGCGGCTGCCGCTGACCAGCGACGCCGGCCAGGCCGACTTTCCGTTGAAGTTCGGGTCGGGGGTCGTTGTCGCGGCGCCCGAGGAACCCGCCGCGCGCTTCGTCCTGACAACCTGCCAAGTTGCATTCGGCGACGAACACCCCGCGGTCGATCGTACGTTCCGCGTGACCCTCCGGCATCCGCAGCGGGGTTCGATCACGCTCCGCGGCCGCCCGGTGGCGGCCGACCGGCGCATCGACCTGGCCGTCTTGCGGCTGGACCTCGACGGAGCGCGGCTGGATGCGGCATCGGTCCCGACACTCGCCATCGGGGATGCCGCCGATATCCGCAAAGGGCGGTTCGTGATTGCGCTCGGCAACCCGTATGCGATGGCTCGCGACGGTTCGACCAGCGCGTCGATCGGCATCGTCAGCAACATTTCCCGTCGCCCGTTTGTGCCGCTGCGAGACGCCGCGATGGTCCGCGACAGCCCGTCCATCCACGAATACGGCACACTGCTGACCGTCGACACGCGGCTGCAACTCGGCGCCAGCGGCGGGGCATTGCTCAATCTGGACGGCGAGCTGATCGGGATCACGACCGCGCTGGCAGCCATTCAGGGATACGAGAAATCGGCCGGTTACGCGATTCCGTTCGATGCCGGCACGCGGCGGATTATTGGCGAACTGCTGCGCGGCTACGAAGCGGAGTATGGCTTCCTGGGGATATCGCCGGAACCGTACCGTTGGGCGGCCGACCCCGACCAGTCCATTGCCGCGGTTCGCGCCGCGCACGTTGCTGTGGATTCTCCGGCGGCTCAAGCCGAGCTGCGTCCACAGGATTTGATCCTGCAGATCAATGGCCAGGCCGTGCATGACGTCTCGGACCTGATGCGGATCATCGGCCTGTTGGGCCCCGGCGTGACGGCGGAACTCCTGGTGCAGCACGGCCGGGAGGCGGCGCCGCAGACGATCCAGTCGCGACTCGGCAAATGGCCGGTCTACGATGACCGTGACGTGTTGAGCACACGTGAGCGTCATCCGGCATGGAGGGGACTCACTGTCGACTATCCCACGGCTCGGCAGCGATTTCTCTCCAGCGACCGGCTCGAGCAGTACCGGCGGGCCGTCGTGGTCACGCACGTGGCAGAAGGCAGCGCAGCCTTCGCCGCCGGTCTCAAGATCGGCGATTTCATCGCGTCCGTCGAGACCGACGCGGTGCAGACTCCCCAGGAGTTTTTCACAGCGGCGACTGCTAGGGCGGGCCGCGTCCGGCTGCAACTTTGGGACAAAAGAACGGTGGTTGTTGAACCGTGATGCGACACTCACCCCTTCTCCCCACTATGGGCTGTGGATGAGCGACTTGAGCAACCGAGTGGGGAGAAGGTGGCCGAAGGCCGGATGAGGGGGACGAGAACGCAGGACGCGGATTGGTTCGCAATTCGTGAAAAGGCCACGTTGACCCCTCACCCCGGCCCTCTCCCCCGAATGCAACTCAAGCTGAATTCAACGCGTATTGCGGGGGATGGGCGCATCGTGTTGAGCGGGATTGCCGCCGACAACCCCTAGAACTCGCGTCGCACCGCGAACTCCGCCACTTCCTCCAGCAATTGGCGGCCGTCCGAATTCGGCAACAGACGCAGCCCGCTGCGCGCTCCCTCGGCGTACTCCAGCGCCGTTTGACGGGCGGATGCCAGTGCGCCGCTGCTGACGAGCAATCGGTGGAGTTCGGCTGCTGTGCTCGCGTCGCCGGAGGCGATCAGTTCGCGGGCATGCGTCGCAGTGCCATTAGCGGTCGAGGACAACAGCCGGATCAGCGGCAGCGTCAATTTACGCTGCGCGAGGTCCGATCCCAGCGTCTTGCCAGTCTCGCGCTCGGTCCCGGCGAGGTCGAGCACGTCGTCTGCAATCTGAAACGCGATGCCCAGTTGCCGGCCGTAGCGGTCCATCGCCGAGGCCACGGCTTCCCCCGCATTGGAGAACCGCGCCCCGAGCCGGCACGCGACGGCGCACAACTCGCCCGTCTTGGCCTCGATGATCTTCAGGTATTCCTCTTCGGTCAGGTCCAGGTTGCCTCCCTGGCGGACCTGCGTCAGTTCCCCCTCACAAACGATGTTCGTCGCCCGGCCGATCATCCGGCAGGCGTCGGTTGTGCCGACGCTGGCGGCCAGATGAAACGCATGTGTGAACAGATAATCGCCGAACAGGACGCTGGTGGAGTTGTTCCACCGCGAGTTGACGGTTGCCACGTGCCGCCGCAGGTCGGCGTCGTCGAGGACGTCGTCGTGCACCAGCGTCGCGGTATGGATCATTTCGATGACCGCCGCCAGCGTGACGTGCTCGTCCCGGATGCCGCCGGTCGCTTCGGCGGAGAGCAACAACAGCAGCGGCCGCAACCGCTTGCCGCGAAATCGGCGCGTGTGCGACAGGATGTCGGCCAGATAGGGGTTCGCGGACGCCAACTCCCGGTCGAAGGTCCGCTCGGCGGCCAGCAGAGCCGGGCCGATCAGCGACTCGACGCGCGACAGGATCGACCGCTCTTCAATCACGTGCTGCATGGAACCTGATACCTCTCCGCTGCGCGCGGTGTTCAACTCCAGTTGGCATTCCTTGCGATCGCGCAGGATGTTGGCTTGTACACGAACCGAGGCCCGGCGTCACCCTTCACGGACGAAATGCCCGCTTTTGCCGCCAGCCTTTTCCAGCAGGCGAATCGGCCCGATGGTCATCTCCCGATCGACGGATTTGCACATGTCGTAAATGGTCAGTCCCGCGACCGATACGGCGGTCAGCGCTTCCATTTCCACCCCCGTCCGTCCATGCACGCTGACCACGGCCTCAATCCGGACGGTCGTCGCATCCACAATCTCAAATTCGACTTCCGCGCTCTCCAGTCCCAGCGAATGGCACAGCGGGATCAGGTCGGGAGTGCGCTTTGTCGCCATGATGCCCGCCAGCCGCGCGACTTCAAACACGTCCCCTTTCGCGACTTTCCGATCGCGGATCAGTGCCAGTGTCTCCGGCCGCATCGTGACGAGCGCTTCCGCCCGCGCCAGCCGCCAGGTGACCGGCTTGGTGCTGACATCCACCATCCGGCTGGCGCCTGCCGCGTCAAAATGTGTCAATTCGGCCATGCCGACAGTTCTCCGTCCGTCTGCGTTGTCATAACATCCCGCATTCCGGCCCGATCGGCAACCGTTGGCCGGATGATTTCTGGTTCAACAATGCGCGCGTTGATGCGTCGCGAATGAAATGCTTGGTGCCTGGTGTGACCGGTCACCAGCCACCAGACCACCCGCCACCCCCCCTTCCTCCCAAGCGCGTTGTCACCTTTGGCGAAGTGATGCTGCGGCTCGCCCCTTCCGGGAATTACCGACTGCGGCAGGTGCTGCCCGGTTCGCTCGATGCGACGTTCGGCGGAGGGGAGCTCAACGTCGCCGTGTCGGTCGCACTGCAGGGAGGCCGCTCGGCTTTCCTCACCGCCGTGCCGGACAACGTCGTCACCGACGCATTGCAGCAGGAACTCGGCAAGCTGGGGGTCGATGCGGACCTGCTGCTGCGGCACAAGCAGGGGCGGTTCGGGATCTACTTCGTCGAGACCGGAGCGAATCAGCGCGGCGGCACGGTGACTTACGATCGTGAGGGGGCGTCCATCACTCACTGCGGCCCTGAGCAGTACGACTGGAACCGGGTGTTCGCCGATGCCGGCTGGTTCCACATTACGGGCATCACTCCGGCGCTGTGCGAACGGACCGCGCTGGCGGCCCTGGAATCGGTCCGGCAGGCGAAGCAGCGCGGAATCACCGTCTCCTGCGACCTGAACTTCCGTAAGAAGCTCTGGCGTTGGCGCTCCGGGACCAAGCCGGTCGACCTCGCACGAGAGACGATGCGCTCGATGATGCCGTACGTCGACGTCGTAATTGCCAATGAAGAAGACGCCGACCTGTCGCTGGGGATCGCCGCGAAGAATACCGACGTCGCCGGCGGCCACCTGCACGTCGAAGGTTACGGCGACGTCGCCCGCACCATCGTGCAGCAGTTTCCGAACGTCTCACGAGCGGCAATCACGCTGCGGGAAAGTATCTCAGCCAGCCACAACAACTGGGGCGCATTGCTCTACGACAAGTCGCTCGACCGCGTCTGGCTCGCCCCGCTGGGTGCCGACGGCCAGTACGAACCGTACGAGATCCGCAACATCGTCGACCGCGTCGGCGCAGGGGATTCGTTCTCCGGCGGCCTGATTTTCGCCCTGACCACGCCGGAACTGTCGGCCCCCGAAACTGCCCTGCGCTATGCCGTCGCCGCAAGCTGCCTCAAACACACGATCATCGGCGACTTCAACTATTCCACGCGTGCCGAGATCGAAGCCCTGATATCCGGCGGCGGCAGCGGCCGCGTGCAGCGGTGACGGAAGGTTTATGGTTTACGGCTGATCGAAGTGAATCGAGCGTCACCGTTTTCGTCCCTCTGACCCGTGACCCTCCAGCCTTGGCCGTATCGATAAACCATCAACGATCAACCATAAACCAACTTCGGTTTTCCTCTGACTTCCGACGTCCGACCTCCGCTACTCACCCGACCACCTGCTTCAGCCGCTGCACCGCTTCTTCGATATTCGCCCGGCTGTTGAATGCGCTCAGCCGGAAATATCCCTCTCCGCTGGCGCCGAAGCCGCTGCCCGGCGTCCCGACCAGGTTCGCCCGATCGAGAAGCTGGTCGAAGAACTCCCAGCTCTTGAGCCCGCCTGGAGTCTTCAGCCAGATGTATGGCGCATTGACGCCGCCGTAGACGCTCAGCCCGACCGACTGCAGACCCTCGCGCAGCAGCTTCGCGTTGGTCAGGTAGAAGTCGATCAATTCCCGCGTCTGCCGTTGCCCGTCAGGCGAATACACCGCTTCGGCCCCGCGCTGCACGATGTACGACACGCCGTTGAACTTCGTCGTGTGCCGTCGCATCCACAGCGGATAGATTTCCTTCCGCTCGCCGCTGGCCGTCGTCCCGGCCAGCGACTTCGGCACGACGGTGAAGGCGCACCGCGTCCCGGTAAATCCGGCGTTCTTGCTGAAGCTGCGGAATTCGATGGCCACGTCCCGGGCGCCGGGAATCTCGTAAATTGTGTGCGGAATGGCCGGGTCGGTGATGTATGCCTCATAGGCCGCATCGAAGAACAGGATCGCATCGTGCGACTTGGCGTATTCCACCCACCGCGTAAGTGTCTCGCGCGTGGCCACTGCGCCGGTCGGATTGTTCGGATAGCAAAGGTAGATGATGTCGCACTTTTCGCGGGGCAGCTCCGGCGTGAAGTGGTTCTCCGCCGTGCATGGCAGATACACGAGCTTCGCGAACCGCCCCTGGTCGTCTGCCGGACCCGTATGGCCGGCCATGACGTTCGTATCGACATAGACCGGGTACACGGGATCCTGCACGGCGATCCGGTTGTCTGAGCCGAAGATGTCGAGGATGTTGCCGGTGTCGCACTTCGAGCCGTCCGAGACAAACACTTCGTCGGCCGCCACGTCCACGCCTCGTGCGCGGTAGTCGTGCTCCGCGATCGCTTCGCGCAGAAAGTCGTACCCCTGCTCTGGCCCGTAGCCGCGAAACGTCTCGCGCTTGGCCATGTCATCCACGGCAGCATGCATCGCGCGGACACAGGCGGGGGGCAATGGCTCGGTCACGTCGCCGATTCCGAGCCGGATGACTTTCGCCTGCGGATGCGCGTCGGCAAAGGCCTTCACACGGCGGCCGATTTCGGGAAACAGGTAGCCGGCCTTGAGCTTGAGATAATTGTCGTTGATGCGGGCCATGAGGTTGTCGGTCTTCGGTTGTCAGTTTTCGGATTTCGTCATTCAGATTTCGGTTTTTCACCTTCGGCGGCGAAATCGCCGGCATCGTATTTCGCCCAGAACTCTGCGGGCGACAGGACGGCGTTCGCGTCTTCAAATTCGACATCGAGAGCTTCCAGCGATTTCATATTTCGCGCGACATCCAGCCCTTCCTTGATCTTCGACGGCGTGAAGATCAGCCGCGTGAGCGACAGTCCCGCCAGCGGTCGCAGGTCAGACACGGCCGATTCTGCGATGTTCAGGCGCTTGAGTGCGAATTTGCTCGACAGCGGCGACAGGTCCGAGACCGGCGTTCCCTGCACGTCGAGGCTGGAAATGGCAACATCCTTGAGCGGCGACAGGTCGGAAACCTGCGTTCCGCGCACCCACAGGATGCCGATCGTGGGCATCGTCCGGCAGGCGTCGAGCGACGTGATTTTCGTGTTCATCAGGCTGAGTTCCTCGAACTGCATGCCGGACAACGGAGAGATATCCGCCACCGGGCAGTCCTTGAGCCACAGCTTCTTCAGCGGCATTCCGGCGAGCGCTGACACGTCCGCCACTTGCGCTCCCTCGAGATACAGTTCCGACAGCTGCGCTCCTTTAAGCGGCGTGAGATCGCTGACTTGCGTTTTGGACAGATCAAGCATCGTCAGCGGCAGACCGGCCAGCGGCGAAATGTCGCTCACCGGTGATTCGATGAGGACCAGTTCGCGCAACGGCATCCCGTGCAGCGGAGTCAGATCGGCCACCTTGCAGGATCTGGCATCAAGCGTGATCAACGGCCGGCCCGACAGCGGACGAAGATCCGTGATCCCCGTTTCGGAGATTGACAGCCGCTCCAGCGGCGCCTCGGACACGGGGGACAGGTCGGCCACCGGCGTTTTCACCAGCACGAGCGTGTCGAGCGGCATCCCCCGCAGCGGCGACAGGTCGGTCACGCTGCTCCCCGAAATATCCAGGACAGTCAGCGGCAGCCCCTTGAGCGGCGCCAGGTCCTTCAGCCGCCGATCGGCGATTTCCGCCATGACGATCTGGCCGCCCCGCTTCTGGAACTCTCCCGCATCGCCGATACCGAGCGATTTCCGCAGTTCAGCGACGGTCGGTCCGGTGGGGGGAGTTACGTGCGTCGACGTCGGCACCGGCGGATCGACGTTCGCTGACCTCGCCGGCTTTTCCTGCGGGTTACTGCCGCACCCGGACGTCATGGCCCATCCAGCAAGCAGCGCAACGACGGTCAATCGCCGGGCGGCCGAGCCTGGCACGCTGCGAGTGCTGTTGGAAGCCGTCGAAACGAGTGGGAGCATGCGGCTGGGATAGCAGATCATCCGCCGGATTGCACGAGTGCGCCCGGCGACCTCCGCTGAGCACGCTCCACGAACGCCCGGACTCCCGGCCGCGGACGGTCCGGGATTGCGATTTGCTGCGACAAGCTGCAAAATTCCTCTCGCCTCTCTTTCCTCAATTCCCTCTCTCACTGTCGATCAAGGACCAGCGGATGGACGTCAAAGAACTGAGTCGCCTCATCGGTGCCAAGTCCGGCAAGGCCGAGTATCTCCCCGTCGCATTTCTCCTGAAGACAGGCTATGCGTGCTACGGCCACTACAACTCGGCGACCAACGAGGGCATGACCGATCTGTGCGTGCTGCTCAACGTCCGGCTGCTCGACCTGTCGCAGTCGAAAGAGAAGGCCCGGCCGACCGTCCGGGATTTCTCGGACTTTCTGGAAGACGTCGTCGTGCGGGCCTCGAAGACCGACGCCGAGCGGGCGGAAGACGACGACAAGCTGGCGAAGAGCAAGTTCGGCAAGGCAATTCCGATCGCGGCCGTCGCCCTGAACGAAATCGCCATTGTCTACCCGGTGGCCCAGATCGGGGCGATGCTCCGGCGGGCCCGGGACCGCGGCGAGCCCGCGTCGTCGCTGCTCGACTTCGAAAAGAGCGAGGTGCTTCAACTCCTGCGCATGAAATTGTGGTAACAGAGGACTGCTGACGGCAGACTCTGGCTCGGAAGTGCCGCGGTGGGTGCCACGGGCTTTGCCCGTGCAACCTCATTTGACGCCAATTTGCATTTGGCACTGGCGGAGCCAGTGGCACCCTGATTTCGAGTCTTGGTGCCAATCAAACCACGGCTGACCGGCGTCCAGCGGCGCGGTAGAATTGCCGCACACCCCGTGTTCGGATCACCGCCGTCGTGGCTGGCCGCATGTTTCCGCACAGTTTTCGTCTGACGATCGCCCGCTGCCTCGGTGCCGCTCGACGTGGCCTTGCGGGCGGCATCGTCCTGGTTGCGGCTGCCACCTGCCTGGGCGACGATCCCGGGCTGGCCGTCTTCGAGTCGGCGATCCGTCCAGTGCTTGTGCAGCACTGCTACGAATGTCACTCCGCGGACGCGGAAGCGAAGGGAAACCTGGAAGCCGGACTGCGGCTCGACACGAAGCAGGGGATGCTGACCGGGGGGGACGCCGGGCCGGCCGTCCTGCCGGGGGATCCGGAGAACAGCCTGTTGCTTGCGGCACTACGCCGCGAGCAGGACCAGATGCCGCCGTCCGGTCGGCTGCCCGACGCCGTCATCGACAAGTTTGCGAAGTGGATCGCCATGGGCGCGCCCGATCCGCGCGACGGCGGCTCCACGGCGCCGACACCGCGGCGTGCGGCATTCTCGATCTCGCCGGAGGACCGGGCGCATTGGGCGTTTCAGCCGTTGTCCAATTCGCCGCTGCCGAGCGTCCAGAATACGAGTTGGGTCTGCGACGACATCGACCGGTTCATCCTGGCCAAACTGGAATCCTCCGGCCGCCGCCCCAATGACGAGGCCGACAAGTACTCTCTGCTGCGGCGGACGACGTTCGCGCTGACCGGTCTGCCGCCGACGCCCGCCGAGGTGCAGGCGTTCATCGCCGATGAGCGTGACGCGGCCTTCGCCGGCGTCGTCGACCGGTTGCTGGCGTCGCCGGAGTTCGGCGTCCACTGGGCTCGGCACTGGCTCGATGGCGTGCGGTATGCCGACAGCGTCGACGCGTCCGGTGAGTATCGGAAATGGGTCATTCGCGCTTTTAACGCCGACCTGCCCTACGACGAGTTCGTCCGGCTGCAGATTGCCGGAGACCTGTTGCCAGCCCACGGTGTCGAGCCGGATCGCGTCCATGCCAGCGGCGCCTCGCTCGACGGCATCATCGCGACCGGCATGCTCTCGCTCGCGGCCTGGGAGATCGTCGGCCGCGATCTGGCCGTCGCCGAGATCGTCGACAGCCAGATCGACGTCGTCGGCCGGCAGTTGCTGGGGCTGACGCTGTCCTGCGTCCGCTGCCACGACCACAAGTTCGACCCGATTGCGATCGAGGACTATTACGGACTGGCGGGTATCTTTTTCAGCAGTCATATCGTCACTGGCAAACTGGTGAACGACGACCGCCTGGGGAATGAACTGATCGCAGTCCCGCTGCTGACCGAGCGCGCCGAGTCCGTCAGCCGCGGCATCGATGCCGACGTCGGCGTGCTGACACAGCGGATCGCGTCGCTGGATCGCGCAGTGCCAAACGCGGCGCGGCTGGCGGCGATCGGGCGACAACTGCCCGAACTTGCGTCGCAGATCGAGAAATCGACGTCTGCGGCGACGAAGGAGAAGCTTGTCGAGCAAGCGGACAAGTTGAAGGCGGAACAGACCGAGCTGGTGGCTGATCAGAAATCCGTCGGCTGGGAGACGAATCCGCCGGAACTCATCGAGGCGGGTCGGATTCGCGATCAGATGAAGAAGCTGCAGGCATCGAAGCCAACGGCTGTCAAAGCAGTCGCGGTCCTGGAAGGGGGTGTCCCCGGCAGCAACCGCCAGCAGATCGGCGACGCGCCGGTGTACTTGCGGGGCGAGTACCAGCATCCCGGACCGATCGTGCCCCGCCGCTTTCCCATCATTCTCGCCGGCGACCAGCAGATCCCCATCGGCCAGCGCACGACGGCCAGCGGGCGGCGCGAACTGGCGGAGTGGATCACCTCCCCCGATCATCCGCTGACGCCACGGGTGATGGTCAACCGCATCTGGCAGCATTTGTTCGGTCAGGGACTCGTCCGCACGCCCGACAATTTCGGCCGCCTCGGCGAACCGCCGACGCATCCGGAATTGCTGGACCATCTCGCCCATCGGTTCGTGTCGTCGGGTTGGTCGGTGAAGCAACTGGTGCGGGCGATCGCCCTGAGCGCAACGTATCGCCAGTCGAGTATCGTGTCGCCGGACGTCGCGCACGCTGATCCCGATAACCGACTGCTGGGGCACATGAACCGCCGGCGGCTGACGTATGAAGAGTTGCGCGACGCCCTGAGTTTCGTCGCCGGTCGGCTGGCATCCGGGACGCAGAGTTCGACCGTGGGGCTGGCTGACGAATCGGTGCGGACAATCTACGAACCCGTCGATCGCCGCCAGACCAACGTGACGGCCGCCATGTTCGACGCGCCGGACCCGAAGGCGATCGTGCCGATCCGCGCGGAAACGACGACCGCGCCGCAGGCGCTGTTTCTGTTGAACAATGGACTCGCCGCTCATTCGGCAAAGGCTGTCGCGGATGGACTGGCCGGCAATTCACAGCTCGACAGCGACGAAAGTCGATACAATCAACTCTGGCTGACACTGTTCGGACGCCCGCCGGCAACGGAAGAACTGGACGAAGCCCGCAGCTTCGTCGGCCGGCACTCCTGGGAGCGACTCGTCCATGTGTTGCTGTCCACAAACGAACTGGTGTACGTCGATTAGCGGGGTGGGCTGTGCGCACCATCAATGAAGAGAGCGTCCGCTGGCATCGATTGGTGGGCAAAGCCCACCCTACGGTTCTGTGTGTTGAGTGGCACGCCCTTCGCGAATCGCGAAGGCCGTGGTGAACAGGGTGCACGGGATGAATAGCTGCTCGCAACGCCAATGCTCGAACGCCGCGACCCTCGACCGCCGTGCCATGCTCGGCCGGCTCGCGGGCGGGTTCGGGACCGTCGGACTGGCCGCACTTTTGCAGGAAACGGCCGGCGCGGGACACGCAGCCACGCTCGGCCTGCATCACACCGCGCGGGCCAAGCGGGTCATCTTCCTGTTCATGAACGGCGGGCCGTCGCAGGTCGACACTTTCGACCCCAAGCCCGAACTCGCGAAATGGGCCGGCCAGCGGCTGCCGATCCTCGATCAGAACACGAACAAGCTGCTCGGCAAACCGCGACCGCTGGGCAACGCGTTTCCCTCTCCCTGGAAGTTCGCCAGGTACGGCGAGTGCGGGATGGACGTCAGCGAACTGTTTCCGCATGTTGCCCGCCGCGTCGATGACCTGTGCCTGATCCGTACCGTCGCCTGCGACAGCTTTTTCCACGCGCAGGGCGCGCTGGAGATGATGACCGGCAGCGGGCTGTTCCTGCGGCCCAGCATGGGGTCGTGGATGCTGTACGGCCTGGGGAACGAGAACCGCAACCTGCCGGGGTTCGTCGTCCTGGGGAAGACCAAAGGGAATTTCGATCCGACGAAGGTGTTCGGCGCCGCGTTCCTGCCGGCGGAATTCCAGTCGACGTATCTGCCGGGCAATCTGGAAGAACCGATCCCGAACCTGAAGCCTGCGCTGTCCGCCGACGAGCAGCGCGCCGAACTGGATGCACTGCGTGTGTTCAACGAGCGGCATCGGCGCACGCGAACCGAAACGTCGGCACTGAACGCGCGGATCGAGTCGTTCGAGCTGGCGTTCCGCATGCAGACCGTGGCGACGGAAGCGTTCGACCTCTCGCAGGAAACGGCGGCCACGCAGTCCCTCTACGGCGCCGACGTGGAGCCGACGGGGGACTATGGCCGCAAGTGCCTGTTGGCGCGGCGGCTGGTGGAACGCGGCGTGCGGTGCGTGGTCGTCAATCACGTCGACTGGGATCAGCACAGCAAGCTTGTCGAAGGACACACGAAAAACGCCCGCGAAACCGATCGGCCGATTGCCGGCCTCCTGACGGATCTCAAGCAGCGGGGGTTGCTCGACGACACGCTTGTGATCTGGGGGGGCGAGTTCGGACGCACGCCCAATTCAGAAGGGGCCGACGGCCGCGATCACAGCACGGCGGCGTTCTGCATGTGGCTGGCCGGTGGCGGCGCCAAGGCCGGACACATCCACGGCACGACCGACGAGTTCGGCGCCTACGGCGTCGAAGGCCGCGTGCACGTGCACGACCTGCATGCCACGATCCTGCACCTGATGGGAATCGACCATGCGCGGCTCACCTACCGCTACGGCGGCCGCGACTTCCGCCTGACCGACATCCACGGCAACGTCGTCCGCGACGTGCTGGCGTGACAGGGGAACCACGGAATACACGGAAGTAGCGGAAGACATCAGTGCTTTCCGCGGTTCCTCCTGCATTCCCGCTTCGCTCACGGTTCGCATCTCGGATTTCACGCGGGTACAATCCGCGCGGCACGCGGACCGGCGTGCGCCTTGTCTCGCTGACTCACGGGAGAACACACCATGTTGCGAACGCTTGTTGTTGCTTCGATTTTGACGATGTCATCGCTGTCCTTTGCCGCGGGGGACGCCGGCCCGACGTATGCCACGCCGGAGGAAGCGGCGAAGGATCCGGATTTCGCCGTGCAGGGTGAATACACGAAGGACGGCGAGGGAGTGCAGGTCGTGGCCCTCGGGAAGGGGCAATTCCGTGTTGTGACGTACAAGGGAGGCCTCCCCGGCGCCGGCTGGGACAGCTCCTCTCCGAAGGTCGACGAGCAGGACACCGCCGCGACGCAGAAGGGGCTGGAAGACGGCGGCCTGAAAAAGGTCGAACGCAAGAGCGAAACCCTGGGCGCCAAACCGCCGGAAGGGGCGCTCGCGCTGTTCGACGGCACCGTGCAGTCGCTCGACAAACACTGGGGAGCGACCGGCCGCGTCGATACTGACCACTTGCTGGTGCAGGGGGAAACCAGCACCGAACTGTTCGGCGACTTCACGATCCATCTCGAGTTCCGCCTCCCCTACATGCCCGAAGCTCGCGGGCAGGGACGCGGCAACAGCGGCTTCTATATGCAGGGCCGCTATGAGGTGCAAATGCTGGATTCATTCGGCCTGGAAGGACTCGATAACGAGTGCGGCGGCATCTACAAGGTGGCGAAGCCCGACGTCAACATGTGCTACCCGCCACTGGCGTGGCAGACGTACGACGTTGATTTCACCGCGGCCAAGTACGACGACGCCGGCAAGCAGACTGCCCCGGCCCATGCGAAGGTCCGACACAATGGCGTCCTGATCCACGACCGCGACCTCGTCCTCACGCCGGGGGGCGTCCTGAAAGACGAAACCAAAGACCCCGGCCCGGTGTTTCTGCAGGACCACGGCAACCCGGTGCGGTATCGGAATATCTGGGCTGTGAAGAAGTAGGCAGTGGGTGGTTGGTAGCGGGTAGGAAAAAAGCACCCCGGCTGCTCCGCAGTAGCCGGGGTGCTTGCACTTTACTGAACTGCTCTCAACCGTCGCCTGTGGTTTCGCTACGCGCTTCGCCTCAATTCTGCTCCCCCGTCAGCCCCAGAAACTCCTCCTCCGTCAGCACTTTGACGCCGAGTTCTCGCGCCTTGTCGAGCTTGCTCCCCGCTTCGTCCCCCGCGACGACATAATCGGTCTTCTTCGACACGCTGCCGGCTGCCTTGCCGCCGTGCGCCACGATGAACTCCTTGATCTCGTCCCGTGTGAACCTCGTCAGCGTGCCGGTGACCACGACCGTCTTGCCGGTCAGCGGACCAGCGGCCGGTTTTTTTCGCTCGACCGGCGAGCCGAAATTGAGTCCCGCGGCATGCAGCTCTGCCACCAGCCGTCGGCCGGCGTCTGAGTGAAAGAACGCGGCGATCGTCTTCGCGATCACCGGGCCGACCTCTTCGACTTCGCTCAGTGTCTCTTCGGTCTGTTCTGCAATCGCATCCAGCGTGCCGAAGTGATCTGCCAGCTGTCGCGCCGTCGTCGCGCCGACGTGCCGGATATTGATCGCGTTCAAGAGTCGCCACAGCGGGCGGTTCCGCGAGGCCTCGATCCCGGCCAGCAGGTTGTCGGCCGATTTCTCCCCCATCCGCTCGAGCGCCAGCAGCTCGTCGCGGCGGTCCTTGAGCCGGTACAGGTCGCCGAAGCTCTGAACAAGTCCGCTGTCGACGAGCTGCTCGACCAGCTTCTCTCCCAGCCCTTCGACGTCCATTGCCCCACGTGACGCGAAGTGTTGCAGGCTCTCCCGCAGCTGGGCCGGACAGCTCGGGTTCACGCAACGGACGAACACTCCCCCCTCGTCCTTGATCAACTCGCCGTGGCACTCCGGGCACTTGCGGTGGAAGTGGTACGGCTTTTCATTGCCGGTCCGTCGGTGCTCTTCCACGCGGAGCACGTGCGGGATGATCTTCCCCGCCTTTTCGACGACCACGTAGTCACCGATCTTGACGCCGAGTTTCTGGACCTGGTCGCGGTTGTGCAGCGTGGCGCGAGACACCGTCGTGCCGGCGATCTCTACGGGCTGCAGGACCACGAACGGCGTCAAGACGCCCGTGCGGCCGACGCTTTCGGCGATTTCCAGCACCTGCGTGACGGCTTCGTATTTCTCCCACTTCCAGGCGATCAGCCAGCGCGGACTTTTCGACGTGGCGCCGAGCCGGTCGCGAAGTGCGAACTCGTTCACCTTGATGACCAGGCCGTCGATCTCGACATCCAGCGTGTCCATCTGGTCGATGAGCTGTTGGCCGCGCTCGATTGTGGCCTCAATGCAGCGGCAGGCCTTGACGTCCGGCGTCGCGGGAACCCCCATCTCGCGAATGGCTGTCAAAAAATCCACGTGCGACGCATAGGTAGCCCCCTCAACGTAGCCCACCCCGTGCGCAATGAACCGCATCCGCCGCGCGCGGGCCAGCTTGGGATCGAGCAGCTTGAGTCCCCCGGCCGCAGTGTTGCGCGGATTGGCGAACAGTTCCTCGCCCTGTTCCGCCTGCTGTGCTCGCAGATGCGCGAAATCGGTGTTCGAGATGTATGCTTCGCCGCGGATTTCGAGGACGTCTGGCGGCTGCTTCGCCTCCAGCCGCAGCGGAATGCCGCCGATCGTCTTCGCGTTGGCGGTGATGTCGTCCCCCTGCCGGCCGTCGCCGCGCGTGAGCGCCTGGACGAACCGGCCCCGCTCGTAGATCAGCGAGACCGCCACACCGTCGATCTTGTACTCGACGGTGTACTCGACCTCGCTCGCTCCGAGCAGCTTGCGGACGCGGCCGTCGAACTCGCGGACGTCCGCGACGTCGTAGACGTTATCGATCGACAGCATCGGCAGCCGGTGCGCGACCGACTCGAATCCCTCGATCGGCTCGCCCCCCACCTTGTGCGTCGGGCTGTCCGGCGAATCATACTCGGGATGCTCGGCTTCCAGCTTTTCGAGTTGCTTGACCAGCTTGTCGAACTCGAGATCGCTGATCTCAGGCTGAGATTCGACAAAATACAGCCGGTTGTGTCGCTCGATCTCGCGACGGAGCCGTTCGATTTCCCGAGAGACCTTGTCGGACATGGGAGGATCAAGAAAAGTAAAGAACCGCTAATGAACGCTGATGAACACTAATCAGGCGAGATCAATTGGACGCGTCAAATGATCTTCCAGGATTCTGGCATGCCGGCTGATCTTTGATGCAATTAGGCAAATGAAGCCTTACTTTCCAACTCAATTGACTCGAAGCCCCGCGTTTATCGTCTGTTTTTCATTAGCGTCGATTAGCGTTCATGAGCGGTTCCTTCTTCTTACTTGGCGAATGCCGCGACCGCGGCGGACTGGAACGCATCCCGCATCGGGGACATATCACTGTTGCCCAGGTCCGGTCGCTGAATCATCAGGAGATAGATCAAACCCGTCGCCGGATCGGCCCACGCCTGCGTGCCGTACGCGCCGCCGTGGCCGAATGTGCCGGGGGACAGCATCCGCGTCACCCCCTGCGGTTCACGCACGACGCAAAAGCCGAGTCCCCACCCGTTGCCGGGGGTGAAGCCGGTCACAAGATTGCCGGTCTGAATCGTGGTCATCGCGCGAGCGGTTTCGGTTTTCAGGATGCGGACGCCGTCCAACTCGCCGCCGTTCAGCATCATCCGATAAAACCGCGACAGATCCCCGGCCGTCGAAAACAGTCCGCCCGACGGAGACGGCGTAATCGTCTGCCCCAGTTCCGGATCGGGCGTCACGAGCCGGTGCGCCGCCGGGACCAGCGCCGTCCGGTCGTAGCTCAGCTTGTAGTTGCGGGCGAATCGCTCGTATTGCTCCGGCGTCAGCAGGAACGTCGTGTCGCGCATTCCAAGCGGCGCGGTAATTCGATCGCGCACGAACTCGGCGAATGGTAATCCGGAAACCACCTCGACGATCCGCCCGGCGACGTTCAGCCCATTGCCGTATCTCCAGAGCGAGCCAGGCTCAAACTGCAACGGCAGCGACGCCAGCTCGTACGCCTGCACGTCCAGCGAGCGCGTGTCCCCTCCTTTGGGCCAGGGGGTGCCCGCCACGCCGCTGGTATGCGTCAGCAGGTGTCGGATCGTGAGCACCGTCTGCGCCAGTTGCCTGTCCTTGCCGACCGTCAGTTTTGAGAAGTCGTCGAGGTACTTCGCGACCGGGTCGTCGATCGAGAGTTTCCCGTCGTCCTGCAGGATCATCACCGCGGTGGCGGCGATCGGCTTCGTCAGTGAGGCGATCCAGAACAGGTTGTCTGGCGTCATCTCCCGTTTGGAACTGAGGTCGGCCAGGCCGACCGCGCCGAGGTGCCGAATCCGGTTGGCGTCAGCGACCAGCGTGACGGCGCCGGACAGCTCGCCGCGGTCAACGAACGCCTGCATCGCGGCCTGGATGTCTGCGTTGATTGGCGGCAGCGGTTCTGCCGCCATCGCGAGGGCCGGAAACAGGAACGCGACTGCGAGTGCAACGAGGCGTGCGAACATGCGGAGCGACGAGTGGATGGGTGGCAAATGGCCGGTCATCGTCGCACAAGGACGTCCGGCGGACAATGATCCACAATGCGCGCAACCTGCGGGGAGGGACGAACTTACCAGCGCGCCGCAAGCGGGTCGCGCCGAATGCAAGGGGCTGGCCGTGGAAATCTCAACTCTGCGGGAAAAGCCGAGGAAAACGACTGGGGACATTGACCCGTCGCGCGCCGACGACCTATCATATAGATATGCGGTGATGCGTTCGCCCTCCCCCCGACGCGGGACGCATCAACAGGCTGACCGACTCGCGTCACAACGCCGAATCTGGAGAACTCTGACAGGCTCCGAATTCGGTCCCACCTAACTTCGACCCGCACGAGGCCATGATGAGCCGATGTCGCTCAATGCGACCAGTGCAAGGATTGCTCGCGTTGCTGCTGACGGCCGCCGCTGTGCCGGCTGCCGGTCAGGAGACGCCGCTCCACACACGGATCGATGAACTCGTGGCAGCCGATTCGGGGGCCGTCCCCATCGTCCCGGCGGGAGACGCAGAGTTCCTGCGACGGGTATCGCTGCATCTGACCGGCATGCCGCCGACGCCGGCCGAAGCACGGGACTTCCTGGCCGATCAGCACCCGGAGAAGCGGGCGGCCCTCATCGACCGAATGCTGGCGACGCCGCAGCACGCGCGGCGGATGGCCGAGTTCCTCGACATCACCCTGATGGAGCGGCGGGCGAACACCGTCATTCCACAGGACGAGTGGATGGCCTACCTCGTGCAGTCGGCACGGGCGAACAAGCCGTGGAATCAGTACGCGAAGGAACTGCTGACGGCGGACGGCACCGATGACGATCCCCGCGCCGCCGCCCGATTCCTGCTCGATCGCGGCTCGGAACCGAATCTGATCACCCGCGACGTCGGCCGCATCTTCTTCGGCCGCGACATTCAGTGCTCGCAGTGCCACGATCATCCGCTGATCGATGACTACCTGCAGGTCGATTACCAGGGGTTGTACACGTTTTTCGCCGCCGGCTCGGAACTGAA